>NZ_JBYIRW010000069.1:0-539 GCF_057708325.1 Nocardia sp. bgisy134 | reverse complement strand
CTGTTCGCCACGTTGCTCTTACCGGCAGGATTTGCTCACCTGGCCAGAGGTCGAGACATGGTGGAATTCGTCAAGACCAAGGGCCTGCCGCTGCCGGCGCTAGCCGTCTCCGGCTCTGGTGTGTGGCTTCTAGTTTGCGGATTCAGTGTGCTGCTCGGCGTATGGGCCGACCTCGGAAGCCTATTGCTCGGGGCCTTTCTCCTGGCTGCCGCGGTGGGTATGCACAACTTCTGGACGCAGTCACAACCGTCGGCAAGGCAGAACGATCGAATCCACTTCAACAAGAACGTCGAGCTCGCAGGTGCTTCACTCATGCTTTTCGCGTTCTTCGCGCACACACCCGAGCTCGGGATGACACTGACCGGTCCATTGTTCTCGCTGAACTGACTGCTGCGTCCGGACGGCATCGCTCGCGCCTCGGTGCAGCTCCGCGGGAAGAGGCTCAGGATGCCCGACACGAGTACGAACCTTGCCGCGCACGGCCCCTCGATGACATCGAGCAAGGACCATGGGCGGCGCAAGAAAAGGAAACTTGCATC
>NZ_JBYIRW010000068.1:0-603 GCF_057708325.1 Nocardia sp. bgisy134 | reverse complement strand
AGATCCTCAGCACGGCGGCTGGGGATCAGCACCGCCGACAACCAACGCGAATACCCGGTCACCATGGTCAGCACCGGCAACCGCTTCGGAACACGGACCTGACCGAAGCCCACCGGCAGCGTGATCGGCGGGAACCACAGATCACACTGCGCGATCTCCCCAGCCACATACGCTGTCCGCGACGCCGGATCCGGCGGCAGATACACCGGCCGCAACTGCGCCACCCGCCCCGACAGCACGCGCACCGACCGAGTCCAGCCGATCCGCTCAGCGATTACCGTCGCCGGCATCGTCGGATAAGCCCGCAACAACTCCCGGATCTGCGGCTCGACCGCATCCACGACCGACCCCTTCGGCGCCCGCTCATACTTCGGCGGCCGATCCGACGCCACCGCCGCTTTGACCGTATTGCGGGACACGCCCATCACCCGGGCGATCGCCTTGATCGGCAGCCCCTCGGACCTGCGCAAACGACGAATCTCAGCCCAATCCTCCACGGAAAGCATCCCTTCGTCCTCCTGGCTCGGTTCGAACCAGGATCAATCGGACAAGGGGTCAAAATTCGGATGCCACGCAGTGATCAGTTTTCACGTTCCGCCGACA
>NZ_JBYIRW010000067.1:0-714 GCF_057708325.1 Nocardia sp. bgisy134 | reverse complement strand
TCAGCTGACGGCAGGTCGAATCAGAGCCGCCTGCTGATCAGGCGACGACCATCGTTGTGGAAACCGCGTGCGAGATAGTAGGCGAACAAATGCCCGACATCGCGGCCGTTCGGCGCGATGACCAACTCCAGACACCGGCAACCTCGCTCGCGCGCCCACCCGACACTGTCCTCGATGAGCTGTCCGGCCAGCCCGCGGCGCCGCTCAGCAGGCACCACGAACAGATCCTCGAGTTCGGCAACCAGTCCACTCTCCAGACCGAAGCTGGTAGTGGTGACGGCGAACCCGAGCAGCCGATCCGCAGAATGCGCCACCGCGACTCGCGCCGCAGGCGAGGCGAGCAACGTCGCGAGGTTGCCACGCAACTCGGGTTCGCCGGTGGCGAAACCGTCCTCGGAGTAGAACGCGACGGCCAACGCCAACACAGGCGACAGATCGACGGGACCGGCGGCACGCACGGTGGCAGATGTGATCGTCATATCGTCAGTACACCCGAGCCGCCTGGATCGGAGAACCGATTTCCACTCGCCGCGTGGTCCCAATCGCCGGGCGCCCGCCGCTACTTGTTGCGGAGTAGAAGTACAACCATCACTCGAAAGGACGGCGCCTGATCATCGACATTCGAGGATGCTTGCCGACTTGGTGGTAGCGATGTGGTCGAAGACCGATCTGGGGACATCCGTCCGCGCCTGTTCCGGGTCCTCGGACCGGCGG
>NZ_JBYIRW010000066.1:0-765 GCF_057708325.1 Nocardia sp. bgisy134 | reverse complement strand
GAACACGGCGTATGTGATCTTCACGTCGGGTTCGACCGGGGTGCCGAAGGGGGTGGCGTTGACCCACCGGGCGACGGTGCACCAGCTGGCCTGGGCACAGGCACGGTATCGGCTCGACGGCAGTGATGTGGTGTTGCACAAGACGCCGATCACGTTCGACATTTCGGTGTGGGAGTTGTTCTGGCCCTTGCAGGTCGGGGCGCGGGTGGTGATCGCTGCCGCGGACGGGCATCGGGACCCGCATTATCTGGCGGCGCTGATCCAGGCCGAGGCGGTGACGACGGTGCATTTCGTGCCGTCGATGCTGGCGGCGTACCTGGCGGCGGTGCCGGCGCCGCTGGCGGTGAGTGTGCGGCGGGTCTTCGCCGCCGGGGAGGCCTTGCCGGCCGCGGCCATCACCCGGTTCGCCGAGTACGGCGACGCGGAGTTGCACAACTGGTACGGCCCGGCCGAGGCCGAGGTGGTCACCGCGTGGGAGTGCGACGCGGATGCCGTGGGTGTGCCGATCGGGTCACCGGTGTGGAACACGCAGACCCTCGTGCTCGATTCCCGGTTGCATCCGGTGCCGGTGGGGGTGGTGGGTGAGTTGTATCTGGCGGGTGTGCAGTTGGCGCGGGGGTATCACGGTCGGCCGGGTGTGACGGCGGGTGGGTTCGTGGCGGATCCGTTCGGGGTGGCGGGGGAGCGGATGTACCGGACGGGGGATCTGGTGCGGTGGCGTGCGGATGGGCAGTTGGAGTATGTGGGGCGCACCGATTTCCAGGT
>NZ_JBYIRW010000065.1:0-854 GCF_057708325.1 Nocardia sp. bgisy134 | reverse complement strand
AGACCACATCACCGAACTCGTCGAGACCGGCAGGATCGACCGTCGCCAACGCCGCCGTGGTAACGAAACCATGCGTGACATGCTCGGCGGCGAGAAGCTCTGCCAGTTCCTTGCCGCCGTACACGGTCGGCGGCGCGATCACCATCGTTGCCGCCGGTCCGAACGCCTGCAGATACTCGAACACCGACCCGTCGAAACTCGGAGTCGCGAAATGTAAGGTCCGCGACGACGAGGTAGCTCCCAGCCGAGCGCTCTGTTCGGCCGCGAAGTTGTCCAATCCACGGTGAGTGACCACCACCCCCTTCGGGACCCCGGTGGAGCCGGAGGTATAGACGAGGTAGGCCGTGTGGTCCAGGGACAGACGCGCGGTCCGATCCGCATCGGTGATCGGGGTGGCCGAGTGTGCCGCGCAGGCCCGTTGCAGCTCGGGATCGTCGAGTACCAGCCACTCGACCGTTCCCGGAAGTTTGTCCCGCTGCCCAGACACCGTCAACCCGAGGAGGACCCCGGAATCGGTGAGCATGTGCGAGATCCGCTCGGCCGGATACGTCGGATCCACCGGCACGAACGCGGCCCCGGTCGAGGTGACCGCCCACACCGCCAGCACCGACTCCACCGACCGCGACATCCCCACCGCGACATACGTTTCCGGACCGGCACCCCGGTCGATCAACAATCGCGCCAGCCGGGTCGATCGTTCCTCGAGTTCCCGATACGACACCCGGACGTCACCACAGGCCACGGCGACCGCATCGGGATCGATCGCCGCCGCAGCGCTGAAGATCTCCGGCAACGTCCGTACCGACCCACCCGGCAGCCCCCGCACCGGCGTCAGCGCCGCACGCTCTGTCTCC
>NZ_JBYIRW010000064.1:0-972 GCF_057708325.1 Nocardia sp. bgisy134 | reverse complement strand
CTAGGGCGCGTCCTCAAAGTGGTTGTGGCTGATCTGCTTTGCGACCGGTGTTGATCTGTTTTGATGTCGCGTTGTGGTGCGCAGGCATGAGTTGACCGATGAGCAGTGGCAGGTCGTGGCAGTCTTGCTGCCGGCGTCGGGGGTCAAGGGCCGCCCCAGGGTGGACGACCGGCGGGTGGTCAACGGCATGTTGTACAAGGCCAAGACCGGGATCGCGTGGCGGGATCTGCCCGAACGGTACGGGCCGTGGAAGACCGTCTACAACCGGTTCTGGCGCTGGTCGCGCAATGGCACCCTGTCGTTGTTGGTGGCGCGGGTGCGGGTGATCGCTGACGCGGTCGCCGAGCTGGATCGGGAGGTGTCGGTGGATTCCTCGATCGTGCGGGCCCACCAGCACGCGGCCGGTGGGCGCCGCGGCCGGGTGATCCATACCGGCGGGGAGCGGGTTCTACCCCGGGACGTGCGGCGAGCCCGCTGACCATGCAATCGGTCGTTCTCGTGGCGGGCCGACGACGAAGATCCACCTGGCCTGCGACGGGCTCGGGCGTCCGTTGTCGATCGTGCTGACCGGCGGCAACGTCAACGACTGCACCGTGTTCACCCGGGTGCTGGCCGGTATCCGCATGCCACGACCCGGTCGCGGCCGGCCCTGGACTCGGCCGCGGCGGGTGCTGGCCGACAAGGGCTACTCCTCACGCGCGATCCGGGAGTACCTGCGTCGGCGTGGGATCGCCGCGACGATTCCCGAACGCTCTGATCAACAGGCCCACCGGCGTCGCCGCGGCAAGATCGGTGGGCGCCCACCGACGTTCGACCCGGCAACTTACCGCCGCCGCAACGTCGTCGAGCGTTGTTTCAACCGGCTCAAGCAGTATCGGGCCGTCGCCACCCGATACGACAAAACCGCAACCTCCTACCGCGGCATGCTCGACCTGGCCACCCTGCTCATATGGCTTTGAGGACAGGCCCTAG
>NZ_JBYIRW010000063.1:0-1009 GCF_057708325.1 Nocardia sp. bgisy134 | reverse complement strand
TCGAGCAACCACGCCACGATCGGGGTCACCGGAACCTCCCCGACCCCGCCGCCGGGAAGTTCCTCGAGCACCGGCGCGCCCACCCCGGCCGAGACAGCGACCTGCGCCAACCCCGCAACGGTCTTGTGTTCGAACACCTCCCGCGGCGAGATCACCACCCCCGCCGCCTTCGCCCGCGCCACCAACTGAATCGACATGATGCTGTCCCCACCGAGGGCGAAGAACGAATCATCCACCCCCACCGACTCCACCCCCAGCACCTCGGCGAACACCCCCGCCAACACCACCTCCACCGGCCCCGACGGCGCCCGATACACCCCACCGGTGACCTCCGGCACCGGCAACGCGGCACGATCCAACTTCCCCACCGGCGTCAACGGCAACACCTCGACCACCACCACCGCCGGCACCATATACGCAGGCAACCGCGCCGCCACCGCCGCACGCACCGCCTCGACATCGACGTTCTGCCCATCCACCGGCACCACATAACCGACCAGCCGGTCCCCACGACCGTCGTCGCGGACCACCACGACCGCCTGCGCGATGCCCGCACACCGCGCCAACACCGACTCGATCTCCCCCAGCTCGATCCGGAACCCGCGGAGCTTGACCTGGAAATCGCTGCGCCCCACATACTCCAGCGTGTAATCGCCACGCCACCGCACCACATCCCCGGTCCGGTACATCCGCTCCCCCGGGGCACCATACGGACACGCCACGAACCGCTCCGCCGTCAACCCCGGACGCCGGTGATAGCCGCGAGCCAGACCGACACCAGCCAGATACAACTCACCCGACACCCCCACCGGCACCGGACACAACCACCCATCCAACACCACCTCACACACCCCCCGGACCGGGCCACCGATCGTGATCGGCTCCCCCACCACCATCGGATCCCCGATATTCGACATCACCGTCGCCTCGGTCGGCCCGTACGCGTGGAACAACCGCCGCCCCGGCGCCCACCGGGTCACCAACTCCGGCGGACACACCTCACCACCGA
>NZ_JBYIRW010000062.1:0-1121 GCF_057708325.1 Nocardia sp. bgisy134 | reverse complement strand
GGGCCGGTGGAGGCGGTGGGGGTGGACCTGTCACCGGTCCCGGTGGCCGAGGCGGAGCTGGTGTCGCGAGTGGGAGAAGTGTTGGGGGCGGGCTTCGATGTGGCGGCGGCGGTGCCGGTGCGGGCGAGGCTGTTCCGGGTCGGGGACGCAGAGCACGTGCTGGCGGTGGCGGTGCATCACATCGCCGGGGACGGGTCGTCGATGCGGCCGTTGGCGCGGGATGTGATGGTGGCCTATGCGGCACGCTCGCGAGGGCAGGTGCCGGGGTGGGCGCCGCTGCCGGTGCAGTACGCGGATTACGCGTTGTGGCAACGGGAGATGCTCGGGGAAGCCGACGATCCGGAATCGATGGCCGGGCACCAGCTCGCATTCTGGAAGCGGGAGTTGGCGGGGGTCGCGGAGGTGCTGGGGTTGCCGACCGACCGGCCGCGGCCCGCGGTGGCCTCGATGCGGGGTGGGCGGATCGAGTTCACCGTCGAGGCGGGTCTGCATCGGCGGGTGAATGTGTTTGCCCGCGAGCATGATGCGACCTCGTTCATGGTGGTGCATGCGGTGCTGGCGGTGTTGCTGGCGCGGTTGTCGGGCAGTGACGACATCGTCGTGGGGACGCCGATCGCCGGTCGCGGTGAACACGAGCTCGACGATCTGGTCGGGATGTTCGTCAACACCCTGGTGTTGCGCACCCGGGTGGAGCCGGGGTGGTCGTTCCTCGACCTGCTCGAACGCACCCGGGACGTGGATCTGGCGGCGTACGCGCATGCCGAGGTGCCCTTCGAGTGGCTGGTCGAGGAACTGGCGCCGGTCCGCTCGACCGCGCATGCACCGTTGTTCCAGGTGCTGCTGGTGTTCCAGAACTTCGCGCCGACGGGATTCGAGCTGCCGGGGCTGACCGTCGAGGCGGTGCAAGCGGATCTGCCGGTGGCGAAGTTCGACCTGCAGGCGACCTTCGTGGAGCGGTCCGGACCCGACAACGTTCCGGCGGGGATGGATGTGGAATTCACCTACGCGACGGACCTGTTCGACGAAGCGACCGTCCGCGGGTTCGCCGACCGGTACATGCGAGTCCTCGAGACGGTCACCGCGGACCCGGCGACGCCGGTCGGGGATATCGAGATCCTCGA
>NZ_JBYIRW010000061.1:0-1231 GCF_057708325.1 Nocardia sp. bgisy134 | reverse complement strand
GACCTGACCCCGTGAGGTCGGTCCATGGGCTGTGTGGGTCTTGCGGCCCATGTTGTGGGCGGGAAGGCTCGATGGCGATGACCACGAGGAAGAGGCACACCCCTGAGCAGGTCGTGCGCAAGTTGACCGAGGCCGATCGGCTGCTCGGCGAGGGCAAGGACGTCGCGGATGTGTGCCGGGCGTTGCAGATCACCGAAGCCACCTACTACCGGTGGCGTAACCAATTCGGCGGACTGAAGGCCGACGACGCCAAACGGTTGAAAGACCTCGAACGCGAGAACACCACACTCAAAAGGCTTTTGGCCGAAGCGGAGTTGGAGAAGGCGGCATTGAAGGAGATCGCCAAGGGAAACTTCTAGACCCGGAACGCCGGCGGGCGGCTGTAGCGCATCTGATGCGGCTTATGGGCGTCAGCGAACGGTTCGCCTGCCGGGTGACCGGGCAGCATCGCAGTACCCAACGCCGTCCTGCGGGCGCGCAGCAGCCCACGGATCGGGATGCCCCGTTGCGGGCATGGTTGCGTGACTGGGCACGCAACCACCCCCGTCAAGGGTTCCGTCGCGCCTACCACGACGCCCGCGGCGAGGGCTGGACGGTGAATCACAAGAAGATTCAACGTCTGTGGCGGCAGGAAGGGTTACGGGTGCCGCAGCGACGGCGCCGTAAACGAATCGGTGACTCGACGGTCACGGCGGTGACCGCGGACGCACCGAATCGAGTGTGGGCAGTCGATTTCCAGTTCGACGCCACCGACGACGGCCGTCCGGTCAAGATCGTGTCCATCGTCGATGAGCACACCCGCGAATGCCTAGGCGGGCTGGTCGAACGCTCCATCACCGCCGACCGGCTCATCGAAGAACTCGACCGCATCGCCACCGGCCGCGGATACCCGGCCGCGTTGCGCAGCGACAACGGCCCGGAACTGGCATGCCAGGCGATGCGGGACTGGGCCGGTGAACGCGTCGGCCTGGCGTTCATCCCACCCGGACAGCCCTGGCGCAACGGCTACGTCGAATCGTTCAACGGCCGACTGCGCGACGAATGCCTCAACATCAACAACTTCTGGTCGCTGACCCAAGCCCGCGTCGTGATCAGCGACTGGAAGGACGACTACAACCACTACCGCAGGCACTCAGCCCTGGGCTATCAAACCCCCTCGGGATACGCTGCTGCCTGCATCCACCGATAACCGACTCACACTCACGGTGGACCGATCAACGGGGTCCCGTCA
>NZ_JBYIRW010000060.1:0-1458 GCF_057708325.1 Nocardia sp. bgisy134 | reverse complement strand
CCGTATTGATCTTTCCCTCGACCACACATCAAGCCCTAACCTGCGCATATGACGATTCAACCGACCGCGGTACTGGATATCGCACTCACACACACCGACCCTGATCTGGACGGAGGTCGTCATGCATAAGTTGTTGGTCCTGTATCCCAAGCCCGCCGACCCTGACCACTTCCGCGACTACTACGTGACCAAACACCTTCCGCTGGTAATGGAGATGCCCGGCCTGCTCGCGTGGCGCTACAGCTTCGACGTGGCGGCGACCAAGGGAGAAGCGCCGTATTTCGTAGTCTTCGAAGGCGACTTCGCTGACGCCGCCGCCCTGGCCGCGGCTCGGGCGTCGGCGCAAGGCCAGCGAGTGGCCGCCGATGTCGCCAACTACGCCACCGGCAGTGTGGTTGTCATCGACTATCCGGTGCAGGACGGCACCGACTGAGCCAGGACGGTACGCCCCGGGACGCGTTCGGTCGGCCGTTGCGGGCCAGGTCCGGCTATCGGCGGGACACCGTTCGCGGTTGCTGGTTCATTGAGCGTCGAAGGTGGGGCCGATGTCCGGCCGGAGCCATGTCCGCCACTCCGGGCGGCACCTACCGGCTCGACTCGATGACACTGCAACTGCGCTAGGTGACCTCGAACAACGGCGAGCCTCAGGAAAGCTCATCCTGATCACCCGCTGAGCAGCACTCCTGCGTTCGAGAAACGTACGCACATGCCGCTGATCGCGCGGGCTGCTCCGGGCCTTAGGAGTGCAGAGTCGGCCCTGCTCGCCGGGGTGACATGTTGGTTACGCACTCCCTAAATGCCCGCCTGGGCCGGTGAGCGGTGGCAGTGGCAGGTGGGCGTGAGCGGAAAGTCTCACGCAGGTGGCGTGGTCGCGGCGCGCCGGATCCCGCCGAGCCGGTCGGTAGACAACATTGTTCGCCGCGTCCACGACGGAGACGGCCCGTTGCCCCTCACCGAGCCCGCCAGCTGCCACGCTGGCGTGCTCGTTGCAGGCCAGCGGTTTCGGCCACGAATCCCCGAACTCGCGTCAGCCGCTGGGCGATTCCGCGCGGTCCGAAGCGGCCAGCGCTGGGCTATGGAAGATCAACTGGCCCTACTCCTCTGGGTCGGCCGAACGCACCATATTGCCGATTACCGTGTCCTACACGGCTGCCGGCCGTACCGCCGCCAGGCCGGAGCTTCGGAAAGTCATGCCCGGCTCTTACCGCGACAGCGGTAGCCACCGCTGCGCCGGTCAGCCCTGACGGCCGACGCCAGGGCAACGCACAGGCCGCCGAATACTATGCCTCCCGCCAGCAAGATTCCCACGCCAACAATGGCGGCAGCGAGCACAGGAGTGCCGAAGCCGAAGTACACGGCGAACGGACTCGACAGTATTGTGCCGATCAAGCCCCGATCATGGCCACGATCAGGACAGGTCGGTATTTCATGAATCCGATTCTAGTCTTCGAGTAGTTA
>NZ_JBYIRW010000059.1:0-1580 GCF_057708325.1 Nocardia sp. bgisy134 | reverse complement strand
GCGACATCGAGTTCCTCGATCCAGCCGAGCGCACCTCGATGCTCGAGAGCTGGATTCGTCCCGGGCTCGTGGTCGGCTCGGTGACGTTGGCGGACGAGTTCACGCGGACGGTCGAGCGGTTCCCCGATGCAACGGCTGTGGTGGCCGACGACTCGGCGCTGTCCTACGCAGAGTTGGACGCGCGGGCTAATCGGTTGGCACGGCACCTGATCTCGCTCGGGGTGGGTCCGGAATCGTTGGTGGCGGTGGCCATGCCGCGGTCGCCGGATCTGATCGTGACCCTGTTGGCGGTGATCAAGGCCGGTGGCGGGTATCTCCCGATCGATGTGACCTACCCGGCCGATCGGCTCGCATTCCTGTTTGCCGACGCTGCCCCGATCTGTGTGCTCTCGACCGCCGCCGAGATCGACGGGTTGCCGGTGGGGGATCTGCCGGTCGTGGTGCTCGATGCACCCGAGACTGTGGCGCGACTGAAGGGCATTCCCTCACTTGCGGTTACGGACACGGATCGTGTGGCACCGGTCAATCCCGACTCCGTGGCCTACGTGATCTACACCTCGGGCTCGACCGGCACCCCGAAGGGAGTGACTGTCTCCCACCGCAGCGTTCTCACCCTGTTCGCGAACACCCGAGACCGGTTCGGGTTCGACGAGGCGGACGTGTGGACGATGTTCCATTCGTATGCATTCGATTTCTCGGTGTGGGAGCTGTGGGGTCCGCTGCTGCACGGCGGCAGGCTCGTGGTGGTCGACTACTCCACGGCACGCTCGCCCGAGCTGTTTCTCGAGCTCCTGCGGCGTGAGCACGTGACCGTGCTCAACCAAACTCCCTCTGCCTTCTACCAATTGGCAGATGTCGAGCAGGCCGCGGCCGAGAGGCCGGACGGGCTCTCGTTGCGGTATGTGATTTTCGGTGGAGAGTCGCTCGATCTGGGTCGGCTGGTGCGGTGGTATGCGCGCCGCGAGGACAGCGGACCGCAGCTGGTCAACATGTACGGAATTACGGAAACCTGTGTCCACGCGACGTGGTTGCCGCTGGATTCCCAACTCGCCGCCTCGACGTCGGCGAGCGTTATCGGTCAGGGCATTGCCGGTCTGCGCACGTCGGTCCTCGACGGTCGCCTGCGCATGGTGCCGGTGGGGGTGGTGGGTGAGTTGTATCTGGCGGGTGTGCAGTTGGCGCGGGGCTATCACGAACGGCCGGGTCTGACGGCGGGTCGGTTCGTGGCGGATCCGTTCGGGGCGCCGGGGGAGCGGATGTACCGGACGGGGGATCTGGTGCGGTGGCGTGCGGATGGGCAGTTGGAGTATGTGGGGCGCAGTGATTTCCAGGTGAAACTGCGGGGGTTCCGGATCGAGTTGGGGGAGATCGAGGCGGCGCTTGCCCGGCACGACGCGGTGGCGCGGGCGGTGGTGGTGGTTCGCGGCGAGGGTGGGGTGGACCGGTTGGTGGGGTATGTCGTGCCCGAGGTGGGGGTGGGGGTAGATGTCGAGGAGTTGAGGCGGTTCGTCGGTGATGGGTTGCCGTCGTACATGGTTCCGGCCTCGGTGGTGGTGCTCGACGGGTTGCCCGTGACTACC
>NZ_JBYIRW010000058.1:0-1619 GCF_057708325.1 Nocardia sp. bgisy134 | reverse complement strand
TTCGCCGGCTGGTGGATGCTGATCGACCGGTTGGGTGCGGTGCCGCGGGTACTGGTGTGGGACGGTGAAGGCGCGATCGGCCGGTGGCGTGGTGGCCGCAACGAGCTCACTGCCGAGTGTCAGGCGTTTCGAGGAACTTTGGGCGCCAAGGTTGTCATCTGCCGTCCCGCCGACCCGGAAGCCAAGGGTGTGATCGAGCGGGCGCACGACTATCTGGAGCGATCCTTCCTGCCCGGCCGGACGTTCACCGGGCCCAACGATTTCAACACTCAGTTGAGTCAATGGCTGGCATTGGTGAACACCCGGACACGGCGGGCGTTGGGCTGCGCGCCGTGTGATCGGATCACCGCCGACCGCCAGGCGATGCTCACGCTGCCGCCGGTGGCGCCCGAGACCGGATGGCGGGGATCGGCGCGCCTGGCGCGTGATCACTACATTCGCTTGGACTCCAACGACTACTCGGTGCACCCTGCCGTGATCGGCCGCTGCGTCGAGATCGTCGCCGACCTCGAACGGGTTCGGGTGCACTCGGGTGGGCGCGTTGTCGCCGATCACGAACGGATCTGGGCCTGGCATCAATCGATCTCCGACCCCGAACACATCGAAGCAGCGAAAGTGCTGCGCCGCAGAAGGGTCGGCAACCTGCGGCCAGCGCCCGAACCCGAGGTCGAGCAGCGGCGCCTGACCGACTACGACACCGCGCTCGGTGTCGACATCGAAGGCGGGGTGGCCTGATGACCGCCACCAGAACAGCCGCCAAGACATCGACCACCGCACGGGATCTGACCGCCGAGATCTCTTTCCTGACCCGGGCGTTGAAGGCACCGACCCTGCGGGAATCGGTGCATCGACTGGCCGAACGAGCCCGCGCCGAGAACTGGAGCCATGAGGAGTTCCTCGTCGCCTGCCTGCAACGGGAAGTCTCCGCCCGCGAAAGCCACGGCGGCGAGGGCCGCATCCGCTCCGCGCGGTTTCCGGCCCGCAAATCGCTGGAAGAATTCGACTTCGGTCACGCCCGTGGACTCAAACGCGACGTCATCGCCCACCTCGGGACACTGGACTTCGTCACCGCCCGAGAGAACGTCGTTTTCCTCGGCCCGCCCGGAACCGGCAAAACACATCTGGCGATCGGGTTGGCGATCCGCGCCTGCCAGGCCGGGCACCGGGTCGCGTTCGCCACCGCCGCCGAATGGGTCGCCCGCCTCGCCGAGGCCCATCACGTCGGCCGGTTACAGGCCGAGCTGACCAAGCTCAGCCGCTACCCACTACTCGTGGTCGACGAAGTCGGCTACATCCCCTTCGAGAACGAAGCCGCCAACCTCTTCTTCCAACTCGTCTCATCCCGCTACGAACGAGCGTCGCTGATCGTGACCAGCAACAAGGTCTTCGGCCGCTGGGGCGAAGTCTTCGGCGACGACGTCGTCGCCGCAGCCATGATCGACCGCCTCGTCCACCACGCCGAAGTCATCGCCCTCAAAGGCGACAGCTACCGGCTCAAAGACCGCGACCTCGGCCGCGTCCCCACCGCCGGCACCACTAAAGGATGAACCACCAACCCACCAACCAGGGGGTCAAAATTCAGATTCCGGAAAGTGATCACCATTGGCGTTCCGTTGACA
>NZ_JBYIRW010000057.1:0-1674 GCF_057708325.1 Nocardia sp. bgisy134 | reverse complement strand
CGTCCGGAAATCAGCGTAAGTCGTTTTGTGTCAAGTGGTTCGGTCGGTGCCTCGTCCGTCGTCGTCCCGGCATAGCGGTGATGGGGTTGGTCCCTGCAGCGTGTAATCGGGTTGAGGTGACGACGGGCGGGGCTGCCCATGATTTCCGGCGAGATCAACGGTGTGTCTCGATGCCGCGTGGGGCTCGCCCCGACCGCCCGCTCGATGGTCGCCGAAATATTCAGGCGGCCACCGGGATCAGGGTGCTGGCTGGTCGTGTGCCGTGCGTGGCGGTTTGTGGATCCCAGCGCTTGCCGGTGGTGACGACCGCATGCAGGTGCCGCAGGATCGTCGCGGCGATGGCGGCTTGGGCTTGGGTGGGGGTGAGTTTATTGGTTTCGCGGCCGGTCAGGTGCCGGTAGCGGGCGGCATAAACAGGGTTGGCGCGTTGGGCGCCCCACACGGCTCGCCACGCGGCCAGGCGCAGGCCGGGTCGGCCTTGGCCGGTGAGTTTGGTGCGGCCGGTGAAGGTGCCGGATAGTTTCTCTCGTGGTGCCAGACCAGCGTGTTTGACCACAGCGCGGGCGGTGGTGAACCGGGCGGGGTCGCCGGTTTCGGCCAGGATCGCCGCGGCCCCGACCGCGGAGATCCCAGTGATCGAGGTGACCAGGTCAGTGAGTCCAAGTTCGTTGAGCACGTTGATCATTCGAGCTTCGGTGTCGGTGAGGCGTCGCTGGTTTTCGGCCCAGTCGCCCAGCAGCAGCTGCACTCGTTCCAGCGCGCCGCGCCGGTGCGCGCTCACCCCGGCCGGATCATCGAGGGCGGTGAACAGGTTGCCCACGATCCGCAGCGACGGTTTCTGACCGCCTCGACGGGTAATCTCGCGGCGGACCGCCTGCTCGAGACGGGCCAGGCCGAGACGGCGGGTCCGGGCCAGGTCACCGCCATCGCGGTCGCAGATCACGCTCATCGCCGCGACCCAAGTGCGGGAACGAAACGGCTGTCGCGCGGTGTGCAGCGCGGCCGGCCATACGCACTCCAGCAATGCCCGCAGTTGTTGGATTTGGCTGACCATCTCCACGATCACCTGCTCGCGACGAGCACCCAGATGCCGCAACCGGCCCCAGGTCTCATCGACCGGCTCAGGGATATAGCAACGCAACTGCGCGGTCAACCGGGCGATCAGCACCGCGTCCTTCTCATCGGTTTTGTCGCAGGTCAGGTCCTCGGCGCGACGTGACCAGGAGGTCATCGACGGCTGGACACACACGAACGCCATACCCCGGTCAGCGGCCAACTGGCCCAGCACCCGCCACCGGTGTCCGGTCGGCTCACACGCCACCGTCACCCCGGCGAAACCCGCGCCCGCTGCCCGCTGGGCCGCCCAGTCCAACGCGGCCCCCAGATCCCATGCCCGGCATCGGAATGTTTTGCGGGCCAACACTTTCGAGTCGTGATCGGTCACTACCACCATCTGTTTCCGGTCGGCCAGATCAATCCCGACGATGGCGTTGTCGGCCAGGACCAGCGCCCGAAGCCGCGCCAAACGGGCGTTTCGGTTGCGATCACCCCGCGACAAGCCACTACCGTTACCCACGAACGTCCTCCTACTGCGATGGGACACCAAGCCCGACAAGCGCATCAGGAGGACGTTCCCTCGTCCAGACACCCGGCGCATAGAACGTCTTTCTATGC
>NZ_JBYIRW010000056.1:0-1704 GCF_057708325.1 Nocardia sp. bgisy134 | reverse complement strand
TGCGGCCGCAACGGCACGATCCGCTCCGCATCGGCGACCGGGAGGGCACTCGTTTCCGTGAGATCGAGCGCGTCGATGCGCAGCACCGGCACGGTGGATGTCTCCGGAAGAGCTGTCCCCTCGCCGGTGGTCAGCACACACACCGGCTCGGCCACGCTGAAGATCTGCCCGATGCGTTCGGCAGGCAGGTCGGGATCGACCGGCACGTACCCCCCGCCAGCCTCGACGATCGCGTAGATGCCCACCAACAACTCGATCGACCGCGGCATGGCCACCGCTACCAGCGTTTCCGGACCCACTCCGAGCGAGATCAGATGCCGGGCCAGCCGGTGGACGCGGGCACCGAGTTCGGCATAGGCCAACCGAACGTCCTCGAACACCACCGCGACCGCGTCCGGGGTCGCCGCCACCTGCGCCGCGAATCCGTCGAGCAACTGCCGTTCGGGTACCGGATGCGCGGTCTCGTTCCACACCGCCATACGCTGCAACTCGTGTGCCTCGAGCAGAGGCAGATCCCCGACCGGCATCGCCGGGTCCGCGGTCACCGCTTCGAGAATCCGCACGAATCGGTCGGCGAATCCGTGGACTGTCGTCTCGTCGAACAGGTCTGTCGCGAAGGTGAATTCGACATCCATCCCGGCCGGAGCATTGTCGGGCCCGAGTCGCTCTACGAAGGTCGATTGCAGGTCGAACTTCGCCACCGGCAGGTCGGCCTGCATGGCCTCGACGGTCAGCCCCGGCAGCTCGAATCCCGCTGGTGCGAAGTTCTGGAATACCAGCAGCACCTGGAACAGCGGTGCGTGCGCTGTCGAGCGTGCCGGTGCCAGTTCCTCGACCAGCCACTCGAAGGGCACCTCCGCGTGCGCGAGCGCCGCCAGATCCACTTCCCGGGTGTGTTCGAGCAGGTAAAGGAACGACGACCCCGGTTCCACCCGGGTGCGCAGCACCAGGGTGTTGACGAACATCCCGACCAGATCGTCGAGCTCGTGCTCACCGCGACCGGCGATCGGGGTGCCCACGGCGATGTCGTCACTGCCCGACAGCCGTGCCAGCAACACCGTCAACACCGCATGGACCACCATGAACGAGGTCGCATCATGCTCGCGGGCAAACACATTCACCCGCCGATGCAGGCCCGCCTCGACGGTGAACTCGATCCGCCCACCCCGCATCGAGGCCACCGCGGGTCGGGGCCGGTCGGTCGGCAACGCCAGCATCTCCGCGAGCCCGGCCAACTCCCGTTTCCAGAATGCGAGTTGCCGCCCGGCCATCGATTCCGGATCGTCGGCCTCCCCGAGCATTTCCCGCTGCCACAACGCGTAATCGGCGTATTGCACCGGCAGTGGCGCCCATCCCGGCATCTGCCCCCGTGACCGTGCTGCATAGGCCACCATGACATCTCGCGCGAACGGCCGTATCGATGATCCGTCCCCGGCGATGTGATGCACCGCTACCGCCAGCACATGCTCTTCGTCCCCGACTCGGAACAGCCTCGCTCGCACCGGCACCGCCGCCGCCACATCGAAGCCCGTCCCCAACACCTGCCCCACCCGTTGTATCAATTCCGCCTCGGTCACCGGTACCGGTGACAGATCCACCCCGACCGCCTCCACCGGCAGCACCACCTGCGCCGGACCCGCTCGGTCACTGGGATACATCGTGCGCAGCACCTCGTGCCGGTCGAGCACATCGGTCACCGCGGCT
>NZ_JBYIRW010000054.1:0-1919 GCF_057708325.1 Nocardia sp. bgisy134 | reverse complement strand
ACCTGTCCCGGTGCGCCGCCACAGCCGAACCCCGGCAGGTCAGGCATTCGCGCAGAAGCTGGCCGGTCTCTCTGATACCGCTCGCAAGAGCGCCCTGCTCGACCTGGTCCGATCGGTCGCCGCCGACATCCTCGGGCACGCTTCTCTCGATGCTGTCGAACCCCAGCAAGCGTTCCAGCAGCTCGGGTTCGATTCTCTGGGCGCTGTCGAGTTCCGTAACAGGCTCAACGCCGCGACGGGTCTGCAATTGCCGGCCACTCTCATTTTCGATTACCCCAACGCGCAGATCGTCGCCGAGTTCATCGATTCCCAACTCACCGGTACCGGGGCTGTCGATGAACTCGCGATCAGTCGGGTACGAGCCGACGACGAGCCGATCGCGGTGGTGGCGATGAGCTGCCGCTATCCAGGTGGTGTCGTCTCGCCCGAAGACCTGTGGAATCTGGTCACCTCGGGTATCGACACCACCGGCGAGATGCCCGTGGATCGTGGCTGGGACATCGACGGTATCTATGACCCCGAACCTGGCAAGGCAGGCAAGACCTATACCCGTCAGGGTGGGTTCTTGTATTCGGCAGCGGAGTTCGATGCGGATTTCTTCGGGATCGGTCCGAACGAGGCCACGGGGATGGATCCGCAGCAGCGGTTGCTGTTGGAGGTGTCGTGGGAGGCGTTGGAACGGGCCGGTGTCGATCCTGTCGTGCTACGTGGCAGTTCGACCGGGGTGTTCACCGGTGTGATGTACCACGACTACGCGCAGGGCACTGGTAGCAGCGCCGGCGGTAGTTTGGTGTCGGGTCGGATCGCCTACACGCTCGGGCTGGAAGGCCCGGCGGTGTCGGTGGATACGGCGTGTTCGTCATCGTTGGTGGCGATGCACCTGGCTGCACAGTCGTTGCGGTCGGGTGAGTGTGATCTGGCGTTGGCCGGTGGTGTCGCGGTGATGGCCACCCCGGAGATGTTCCTCGAGTTCAGCCGTCAGCGGGGTTTGGCTCCGGATGGGCGGTGCAAGTCGTTCGCCGATGCCGCCGACGGTGTGGGCTGGTCCGAGGGCGCTGGAATGTTGGTGTTGGAGCGGTTGTCCGATGCCCGCCGTAATGGTCATGAAGTTCTCGCGGTGGTTGCGGGTTCGGCGGTGAATCAGGATGGCGCTTCGAATGGTTTGACCGCGCCGAATGGTCCTTCGCAGCGGCGGGTGATCCGTCAAGCGCTGGCGAATGCGAGGGTGTCGCCGGTCGAGGTCGATGTGGTCGAGGCTCACGGCACCGGCACCACCCTCGGGGACCCGATCGAAGCCCAAGCGCTGCTTGCTACTTACGGTCAGGACCGGGACCCGGATCGTCCGTTGTGGTTGGGGTCGTTGAAGTCCAATATCGGTCATGCTCAGGCCGCGGCGGGTGTGGGTGGTGTGATCAAGATGGTGATGGCGATGCGCCATGGTGTGTTGCCGCGGACGCTGCATGTCGATCAGCCCAGCACCAAGGTCGATTGGACCGAGGGGCATATCCGGTTGCTGACCGAGCAGGTGGCGTGGCCGGAGGTGGATCGGCCGCGTCGGGCTGGTGTGTCCTCGTTCGGGATCAGCGGCACGAATGCTCACGTCGTCCTCGAGCAGGCTCCGACGCCGGTGGGGGCTCCGGAGCCGGTGGCCAAGACCGTCCCGGCCGGTGGCGTGCTGCCGTGGGTGGTCTCGGCGCGTAGCGGTGCGGCTCTTGCCGGACAGGCTGCCCGGCTGGCATCGCATGTCGTCGATCACGACCTGGATCCGGTGGACGCCGGTTTCTCGATGGCGTCCACGCGTGCTGTGTTCGAGCATCGCGCGGTTATCGTCGCCGATGACCGCGATGGTCTGCTCGAGGGTGCGCGGGCGTTGGCCGCCGGCGTGCAGGCACCGGGTGTGGTGTCCGGTCGTGTGGTGT
>NZ_JBYIRW010000053.1:0-1919 GCF_057708325.1 Nocardia sp. bgisy134 | reverse complement strand
CCCTGTCCCGGTGCGCCGCCACGGTCGAACCCCGGCAGGTCAGGCATTCGCGCAGAAGCTGGCGGGTCTCTCTGACACCGCTCGCAAGAGCGCTCTGCTCGACCTGGTCCGATCGGTCGCTGCCGAGGTCCTCGGGCACGCTTCTCTCGATGCTGTCGAACCCCAGCAAGCGTTCCAGCAGCTGGGGTTCGACTCTTTGAGGGCAATCGAGTTCCGTAACAGGCTCAACACTGCGACCGGCCTGCAACTACCGGCCACCCTCGTCTTCGATCAGCCCAACCCGCAGATCGTTGCTGACTTCATCGATTCCCAGCTGACAGGCACAAATCAGGACATCGAGGTCACTGCCAGCAGAACTGTTGGCGACGACCCGATTGCGGTGGTGGCGATGAGCTGCCGCTACCCCGGTGGTGTCGCCTCGCCGGAGGACCTGTGGCGACTGGTCGTCTCGGGCATCGATACCACCGGTGAGTTGCCGGTGGATCGTGGCTGGGATATCGAAGGCATCTACGATCCGGAGCCCGGCAAGGCGGGGCGGACCTACACCCGCCAGGGTGGATTCCTCTATTCGGCCGCCGATTTCGATGCGGACTTCTTCGGGATCAGCCCTAACGAAGCCACGATGATGGATCCCCAGCAGCGGTTGCTGTTGGAGGTGTCGTGGGAGGCGTTGGAGCGGGCCGGTGTGGATCCGGCTGTGCTGCGTGGCAGTTCGACCGGTGTCTTCACCGGTGTGATGTACCACGACTACGCCCAGGGAACCGGCACCGGTAGCAGCACTGCCGGAAGTCTGGTCTCCGGTCGCATCGCCTACACGCTCGGGCTGGAAGGCCCGGCGGTGTCGGTGGATACGGCGTGCTCGTCGTCATTGGTGGCTCTGCATTTGGCCGCGCAGTCGTTGCGGTCGGGCGAGTGTGATCTGGCGTTGGCCGGTGGTGTCGCCGTGATGGCCACCCCGGATATGTTCCTCGAATTCAGCCGTCAGCGGGGGCTGGCCCCGGATGGGCGGTGCAAGTCCTTCGCTGACGCCGCCGACGGTGTGGGCTGGTCCGAGGGCGCTGGAATGTTGGTGTTGGAGCGGTTGTCCGACGCCCGCCGCAATGGTCATGAAGTTCTCGCGGTGGTTGCGGGTTCGGCGGTGAACCAGGATGGCGCTTCGAATGGTTTCACCGCGCCCAATGGTCCTTCGCAGCGGCGAGTGATCCGTCAAGCGCTGGCGAATGCGGGGGTGTCGCCGGTCGAGGTGGATGTGGTGGAGGCCCACGGTACGGGTACCACGTTGGGTGATCCGATCGAGGCGCAGGCGCTGCTGGCGACGTATGGGCAGGATCGTGATGCGGATCGTCCGTTGTGGTTGGGGTCGTTGAAGTCCAACATCGGTCATTCCCAAGCCGCGGCGGGTGTGGGTGGTGTGATCAAGATGGTGATGGCGATGCGGCACGGGCTGCTGCCGCAGACCCTGCACGTCGATCAGCCCTCCACAAAGGTCGATTGGTCCGAAGGCCACATCCGATTGCTGACCGAGGCGGTGGCGTGGCCGGAGGTGGATCGGCCGCGTCGTGCCGGTGTGTCCTCGTTCGGCCTCAGCGGCACCAACGCTCACCTCATCGTCGAACAGGCCCCGACAGCTGACCCGGCTGCCGTGCCGGTGGCCAAGACCGTCCCGGCCGGTGGCGTGCTGCCGTGGGTGGTCTCGGCGCGCAGTGGCGAGGCGCTTGCCGAGCAGACCAGGCGCCTGGTATCGCATATCGACGACGACCACGACTCGATCGACATCGGCTTCTCGCTCGTGACTTCGAGAGTGTTGTTCGACCACCGGGCCGTGGTGCTGTCACCCGAAGGCGATGGCCTGCGGGCCGGTACACAAGCGTTGGGTCGCGGCGAAACGATTCCCGGTGTGGTGTCCGGTCGTGTGGTGC
>NZ_JBYIRW010000052.1:0-1994 GCF_057708325.1 Nocardia sp. bgisy134 | reverse complement strand
GCGTCCCGGTCTTTCCCTCGACCACACATCAAGCCCTAACCTGCACATATGACGATTCAACCGACCGCGGTAGATGCAGGAGGCAGTCATGCATAAGCTGCTGGTCCTATATCCCAAGCCCGCCGACCCCGACCACTTCCGCGACTACTACGTGACCAAACACCTTCCACTGGTCATAGAGATGCCCGGCCTACTTGCGTGGCGCTACAGCTTCGACGTGGCGGCGACCAACGGAGAAGCGCCGTATTTCGCGGTCTTCGAAGCCGACTACGCTGACGCCGCCGCCATGGCCGCGGCGTCGGCGTCGCCGCAAGGCCAGCGGGCGGCCGCCGATGTCGTCAACTACGCCACCGGCGGTGCGGTCATCATCCACTATCCGGTGCAGGAGGGCACCGACTGAGGCAGGACGGCACGCTCCGGGACGCGTTCGGTCGGCCGTTGCGGCCAGGTCCGGCTCTCGGCGGAACGCCGTTCGCGGTTGCCGGTTCGTTGAGCGTCAAAGGTGGGCCGATGTCCTGGCCGGATGTCACGGTGGTTGATGCGCGCGTGCGGCTCGACGGCCGGGGCGGGAGCCCGCCAACCTCGGGCAGGCCCGGCATCGCCTTTCGAAGAACGGTCCAAGCGTTCCGAACCCAGTAAGGAATTCTGACTGTCAGCGGCAATATGGTGCGTTTGGCCGACCCAGATGTGCGGACATCCAGATCAGCGACGGCTATCAAACACCCTGCCAGCGCGTTAGTCGCTACGAGATACCGTGCCCTGAATCTGAGACGTGCTCGTTCCGCCGTAATCCGCATATTTGTAGGTCGCCGAAACCACCCGGCTACTGCCAGCCTCACAATTCGGAACGCGCAGGTGAGTAAACGCGAACTCGTTGCCTGTACCAGGCTGATACAGCATCACTTCGGTTCCCGGCGGACCCGACCGTAATGGCAGCTCGTCTCGGAACGAGATCGCGGTCGGCGGGGTAGTTTCGACGCTGCCTGTGCCGTTACGCAGTGTGACCACGACCCCGAACACGTTGTCAGGCACATCCTTCGGCGGATACGACTGTGTCGCGCCGCCTGTGTAGACGGTCGTCTGTCCCTCGTCGGTCCAGTCCGACAAGTTCCTGCCGCAATGGGCGTCGGTGACGAGCCGAGCCAGGACACCGGACGGGGTGCCGCTGCCCGCGATCAGCGGCGGAATCGTGACCACCACACTGACGAGAATGGCAACTACCAGCACTGCTCCGCCTCGCATCGAGGCGGCGCGCGTCCGACCGGATCGGTTGCCATACAAGTGCAAGAAGGCTGCCGCGAACGCTGCGGCAAGTGCGAAGCACGCCGCGACGATGCTCGTGTCGAGGTGTCCGGATAACTCCGGCTTGTAATCGGACAAGTACAGCTCGGTCCCCACCCACTGAGCGAACAAACTGGCAACTACCCCACCCGCGATGGTGCCGCCAGGCGCGAACCGGTATGGCATCAGCCCGAAAATGCCAGTGACGACCAGCACCGGGCTAATCACAAGCAGGAACGGCCAATAGACCATGAGGTTGGCCGCGAAGCGGCCGCCCGCTTCGAACTCGAACCGTGGATCCGATCCCGGCTCCGAGTACAGTCCGAGCCCGATCGCCACCCACGCCACAGCCAGCACGCCGACGGCAACAACATGCAATAGGTACGCGAGACGGTTCAAGCGATTCCACGATGGATCACGAGCAAACACGCGGTCACTGTATCGACCAGTTGCGTCCGATCCGGTTACCAAATGTGGAGAAATCGTGTGGGTCCGGTAGGAGACTCCGAAGTCGCGGAGCCCGAACCCATTCAGAGGGCGTCGCGAGTGCAGCAGGATCGGCGGCAATTCAGGTATGCCCAGCGCGGGCCGAGGGCACCGACAATGGTGTTCGCCTCATGTCTTGGGCGGCACAGCGAATGCAGGTTGTTCGGGTCGTAGCGCTCGCCACCCATGCCCCTAGCCCTTTGAACATCCTCAACTCGGCAGAGGCG
>NZ_JBYIRW010000051.1:0-2301 GCF_057708325.1 Nocardia sp. bgisy134 | reverse complement strand
GTCGCCCAGACTCTCGACGACGGGGCTGCCGCGGTGGTGGCGCTGGCGCGTCGAGACCATGCCGATCCGTCCACGGTGCTGGGCGGGGTGGCCGGGTTGTTCGTCTCCGGCGCTGTGGTGGATTGGGCTGGTTTCTACGCCGGTACCGGGGCTCAACGAATCGACCTGCCCACCTATGCCTTCCAGCACGAGCGCTTCTGGCTCGATGCCAAGCAGGTGCTGGCGCAGTCGTGGCTGGGAGCCGAGCTGGGTGGGGTCAGCTCGGCCGGGTTGGATGTGGTGGATCATCCGTTGCTGGGTGCGGTTGTGCCGCACCCGGATTCGGGTGGGGTGAGTTTCACCGGCCGGTGGTCGGTGGGCTCTGTCGAGTGGCTGGCCGACCACAGCGTGCTCGGCACCGTGTTGCTGCCGGGAACCGGTTTTGTCGAGCTGGCCAGTTACATCGGCGATATCCTGGGCTGTGCCGTGGTGGACGAGCTCGTCCTGCATACCCCGTTGACGCTCCCAGCCGAGGGCAGTGTCTCGGTGCAGGTCGTGGTGGCCGCTGCTGACGAGGCCGGTCGTCGACGGCTGAGTGTCCATTCTCGGCAGGCGGGCGAGGGTCCGTGGGTGCTGCACGCCGAAGGTGTGCTTGCGCCGGGTGATGTGGTGGCCGATTTCGACCTCGCCTCGTGGCCTCCCGCCGGTGCGCAGCCGATGCCCATTGACGGTGTCTATGACGAGTTGCTCGATGTCGGCTATGGATATGGCCCGTTCTTCCAGGGTTTGCGGGCGGCATGGCAGCGCGGCGATGAGTTGTTCGCCGAGGTCGCGCTGCCGGATCCGCAGGACGCCAACGGTTTCGGGATTCATCCGGCATTGTTCGACTCGGCGTTGCATGCCGGGATAGTTCATGGTCTGCGCGGTGGTGTCGAGGGTTTCCCGGCGCTGCCGTTCACCTGGAACCGAGTGGTGATGCACTCGGTCGGCGCTGCCGCGGTGCGGGTCCGGATCGTGCTTCAAAGCGATCGGTTCGCCGTGCAGATGGCCGATGAGCAGGGCCACCCGGTGTTGTCGGTGGGGGCCTTGGTTTCTCGGCCGGTATCGGCTGAGCGCCTCAGCGCGGATCGGGTGTCGGAGGCCCTCTTCGGCTTGGAATGGCTGACTGCCCCGCTGTCGGCGGGGGAAGTCGAACCGGCTCGCGTAGCGGTACTCGGGGGCCAGAGTTCTGGCGGGGTGCGGGGTTACGATGATCTTCCGTCGTTGATCGCCGATCTGGACGCGACTTCCGACTCGGTTGTTCCCGACATCGTGTTGCTCGAGTGCCCCTCCCACAGTGGTGCGGTGCCGGAGGCTGCGCGCCAGGTTGTCACCGGTGTTCTGGACACTGTTCAGGGCTGGCTGGCCGATAGTCGTTTCGCTGGTTCTCGTTTGGTCGTACTCACCGAACAAGCAGTGGCTGTTGCCGATTCGGAGCAGGTGGATCTGGGTCAGGCTCCGGTGTGGGGGCTGTTGCGTGCCGCGCAGGCCGAACACCCAGGGCGATTCCAGCTTCTCGACCTGGACCACCCCGACCTGGCCCGAGACCGTGACCCGGTCTCTATCGCGACCGTGGCAACGGCTGCTGCGACGGAACCGGAGGCCGCGCTCCGTGGCACGACCCTGCTCGTGCCGCGGTTGACCCGTCACGCACCCGGCACGATCGCCCGGCTGTCCGAGCCCGGCACTGTGCTGATTACCGGTGGCACCGGTGGCCTCGGTGCGGTGATCGCTCGACACCTTGTGACCGAACACGGTGTGCGCCATCTGCTTTTGACATCTCGGCGTGGCCCGGATGCCCCTGGCGCGGCTGAACTGCGTGACGATCTGCTCGAGCTCGGCGCGCAGGCGACCATCACCGCATGTGACGTGTCCGATCGGGACGCACTGGCGGCACTGCTGGAAACCATCCCGGCCCAGCATCCGCTGGTGGGTGTCGTGCACGCGGCCGGAACCGCCGACAACGGCGTGATCGAGTCGATCACGCCGGACCGGATCGACCATGTCTTCGGACCCAAGCTCGATGCCGCGTGGCACCTTCACGAACTCACTCGTCAGCACTCGCTGTCCTTGTTCGTGCTGGTGTCTTCCGCGGGTGGGCTGGTGCTGGCTGCCGGTCAAGCGAACTACGCTGCCGCGAACGTCTTCCTCGATGCCCTCGCGGCGCATCGCCGCAGCCTGGGACTACCCGCGACCTCCCTCGATTACGGGTTGTGGGCGAGATCGAGCGGGCTCGGCGTCGAGCTGTCCGACGACGACTTCGATCGGATGCGCAGGCAGGGT
>NZ_JBYIRW010000050.1:0-2541 GCF_057708325.1 Nocardia sp. bgisy134 | reverse complement strand
TGCACTGTGGGTGATGGCGTGCCTTTTGAAGAATGAGCCTGCGAGTTAGTGGCATGTGGCGAGGTTAACCCGTGTGGGGTAGCCGTAGCGAAAGCGAGTCCGAATAGGGCGTTTCCAGTCGCATGTTCTAGACCCGAAGCGGAGTGATCTACCCATGGCCAGGGTGAAGCGACGGTAAGACGTCGTGGAGGCCCGAACCCACTTAGGTTGAAAACTGAGGGGATGAGCTGTGGGTAGGGGTGAAAGGCCAATCAAACTCCGTGATAGCTGGTTCTCCCCGAAATGCATTTAGGTGCAGCGTCACGTGTTTCACGCCGGAGGTAGAGCTACTGGATGGCCTAGGGGGCCCACAAGCTTACCGAAGTCAGCCAAACTCCGAATGCCGGTGTGTGAGAGCGTGGCAGTGAGACTGCGGGGGATAAGCTTCGTAGTCGAGAGGGAAACAGCCCAGATCGCCGGCTAAGGCCCCTAAGCGTGTACTAAGTGGAAAAGGATGTGGGGTCGCGAAGACAACCAGGAGGTTGGCTTAGAAGCAGCCACCCTTGAAAGAGTGCGTAATAGCTCACTGGTCAAGTGATCCTGCGCCGACAATGTAGCGGGGCTCAAGTACACCGCCGAAGCCGCGGCAGTCGCACAATACATCCGCATCGAACTACGGTTCGGTGTGCAGTGGTGTGGCTGGGTAGGGGAGCGTCCTGTAGCCAGGGAAGCAGCAGTGTGAACTAGTTGTGGAGGCTATGGGAGTGAGAATGCAGGCATGAGTAGCGAAAGACGAGTGAGAAACTCGTCCGCCGAATGACCAAGGGTTCCTGGGCCAGGTTAATCCGCCCAGGGTGAGTCGGGACCTAAGGCGAGGCCGACAGGCGTAGTCGATGGACAACGGGTTGATATTCCCGTACCCGTGTATCCGCGCCCAATGGCGAGGCAGTTGTGCTAACCATCCAAATCCCAATGGACCACCTTCGGGTGGCTGGAGGGGGCTGCATGGGACCCTGGCTGTAGTAGTCAAGCGATGGGGTGACGCAGGAAGGTAGCTGGGCCAGTCAGTGGTTGTACTGGTGTAAGCCTGTAGGGCGTTGTGTAGGCAAATCCGCACAACATGTGCCTGAGAGGTGATGCGTAGCCGATTGAGGCGAATTCAGTGATCCTATGCTGCCGAGAAAAGCCTCTAGTGAGTTGGTACACGGCCCGTACCCCAAACCGACACAGGTGGTCAGGTAGAGAATACTGAGGCGATCGAGAGAACTGTGGTTAAGGAACTCGGCAAAATGCCCCCGTAACTTCGGGAGAAGGGGGACCAACGCTGGTGAACGGACTTTGCTCCGGGAGCTGGTGGTGGTCGCAGAGACCAGAGAGAAGCGACTGTTTACTAAAAACACAGGTCCGTGCGAAGTCGTAAGACGATGTATACGGACTGACGCCTGCCCGGTGCCGGAAGGTTAAGAGGACCGGTTAGCGCTTCGGCGCGAAGCTGAGAATTTAAGCCCCGGTAAACGGCGGTGGTAACTATAACCATCCTAAGGTAGCGAAATTCCTTGTCGGGTAAGTTCCGACCTGCACGAATGGCGTAACGACTTCTCTGCTGTCTCAACCACAGACTCGGCGAAATTGCATTACGAGTAAAGATGCTCGTTACGCGCGGCAGGACGAAAAGACCCCGGGACCTTCACTATAGCTTGGTATTGGTGTTCGGTACGGTTTGTGTAGGATAGGTGGGAGACTGTGAAACATGCACGCCAGTGTGTGTGGAGTCGTCGTTGAAATACCACTCTGATCGTATTGGACCTCTAACCTCGGACCATGATCTGGTTCAGGGACAGTGCCTGGTGGGTAGTTTAACTGGGGCGGTTGCCTCCCAAAATGTAACGGAGGCGCCCAAAGGTTCCCTCAGCCTGGTTGGCAATCAGGTGTCGAGTGCAAGTGCACAAGGGAGCTTGACTGTGAGAGCGACAGCTCGAGCAGGGACGAAAGTCGGGACTAGTGATCCGGCACCGGCAAGTGGAAGCGGTGTCGCTCAACGGATAAAAGGTACCCCGGGGATAACAGGCTGATCTTCCCCAAGAGTCCATATCGACGGGATGGTTTGGCACCTCGATGTCGGCTCGTCGCATCCTGGGGCTGGAGTAGGTCCCAAGGGTTGGGCTGTTCGCCCATTAAAGCGGCACGCGAGCTGGGTTTAGAACGTCGTGAGACAGTTCGGTCTCTATCCGCCGCGCGCGTCAGAAACTTGAGGAAGGCTGTCCCTAGTACGAGAGGACCGGGACGGACGAACCTCTGGTGTGCCAGTTGTCCTGCCAAGGGCACTGCTGGTTAGCTACGTTCGGAAGGGATAACCGCTGAAAGCATCTAAGCGGGAAGCCTGTTCCAAGATGAGGTTTCTCACCCCCTCGAGGGGGTAAGGCCCCCCACAGACCATGGGGTTGATAGGCCAGAACTGGAAGCACGGTAACGTGTGGAGGTGACTGGTACTAATCGGCCGAGGACTTACCAACGAAGAAGCTACGCGTCCACTGTGCGGTATCTGAAACAACACACAGACAC
>NZ_JBYIRW010000049.1:0-2767 GCF_057708325.1 Nocardia sp. bgisy134 | reverse complement strand
CGGGTGGGTGGTTTGGATCGGGTTTCGCAGTCGGTGCTGTTGACGTTGCCGGTGGGGATCGACCGGGACACGCTCGCCCGGACGGTGCAGGCGGTGTTGGACCGCCACGACATGCTCCGAGCCCGGTTGCGCCGCAGCACCGACTCCGGCTCTGTTTCCGGGTCCGGGTCCGGGTCCGGGGTGGGGTGGGTTCTCGAGGTGTTGCCGGTTGGGTCGGTTCCCGCGGAGTCGCTGCTGGTGCGGGTGCCGGTGGAGGAGGTGAGCGGGCAGGGGTTCTCGGCGGTGGTGGCCGGTGCGTGGGAGGCGGCCGTGGGCCGGCTCGATCCGGCGTCGGGGGTGATGGTGCAGGGAGTGTGGTTCGATCCCGGCACCACCACGGGGGGCCGGTTGTTGCTGGTGGCGCATCATGTGGTGATCGATGGGGTGTCGTGGCGGATTCTGGTGCCCGATCTGGCGGTGGCGTGGGCCCGGCTCGCGGCGGGCGCGCAAGCGGAGCTGGCGCCGGTGGGAACGTCGATGCGACGGTGGGCGCACGGGCTGGTTGCCGCCGCTCACGCCGAGGCCCGGGTCGGGGAACTCGGCCTGTGGCGGGAGATGCTGACCGGGTCGGATCCGGTGTTGGGGTCGCGTGCGTTGGATCCGGCGGTGGATGTGGGGGCCACGGTGGACACGGTCGGCGTGGCGTTGCCGGCCGCGGTCACCGACACCGTGCTCACCACGTTGCCGGAGGTGTTTCACGGCGGGGTGAACGATGGTTTGCTGACCGCCCTGGCGGTGGCGTTGAGTAGCTGGCGGCGTGATCGGGGCATCGACACCGCGCAGGCCTTGATCGGGTTGGAGGGACACGGCCGGGAGGAGCAGGTGGTGGCGGGGGCGGACCTGTCGCGGACGGTGGGCTGGTTCACCACCATGTTCCCGGTGCGTCTGGATTTGGCCGGGGTGGACCTCGACGAGGTCCTGGCCGGTGGTGCGGCGGCGGGGGCGGCGGTCAAGACCGTGAAGGAACAACTGCGCACGACCGCGGACCGCGGGATCGGGTACGGGTTGTTGCGGTATCTCAATGACGAGACCGGTGAGGTACTGGCGTCGTTCCCGCAACCGCAGATCGGGTTCAACTATCTGGGCCGGTTCACCACCACCGGCGCGCTCGCCGACGGTGTGGAGGTGGGGTGGGTTCCGGTCGAGGAGACCGGCGATCTGGGTGGTGGTGATCGGGACCTGCCGGCGGCGGTGGTGCTCGCCGTCGATGCCGCGGTGACCACCACCGCCGCCGGTTCGGTGTTGCGGGCGGTGTTCTCGTTCCCGACCGGGGTGCTCTGCGCCGGCGAGGTGACCGATCTGGCGCGGCGGTGGCGGCAGGCGGTGACCGTGCTGGCCGAGTGTGCGGGGCAGCCGGGTGCGGGCGGGTTCACCCCGTCGGATCTGGATCTGGTGCGCCTGGACCAGCACACGATCGAGGCGCTGGAACAGCGGTATCCGACGCTGGCGGATATCTGGCCGTTGGCGCCGCTGCAGGAGGGGTTGCTGTTTCATGCGTTGCTGGCCGAGCACTCGGTGGACGCGTATCTGCTGCAGTTGGTGTTGGAGTTGCGTGGCGATGTGGATCCGGCACGGTTGCGGGCCGCGGCACGCACACTGCTGGATCGGCACGTGAACCTGCGGGCCGCGTTCGTCTCGGCTCCCGATGGGCGGTTCTGGCAGGTCCTCGCCGACGGTGTCGAGGTGCCGGTGGGTGAGATCGACCTGACCGCAGTGCAGGAGAGCGTGCGTGGGGCCGAACTCGACCGGATCCTGACCGCCGACCGGGCCACCCGGTTCGACATGAGCACCGCGCCGCTGCTGCGGTTGGTGTTGATCACCCTCGCGCCCGGTGAGTACCGGTTGGTGCTGACCAATCATCACATCCTGCTCGACGGTTGGTCGTTGCCGTTGCTGCTGCGGGAACTGCTGACCCTCTATGTCACCGCAGGCGACGGGTCGGGGTTGCCTCGGGTGCAGCCGTACCGGGAGTATCTGGCGTGGCTGGGCCGCCAGGATGCGCAGGCCGCACGCGCGGTGTGGCAGCGGGCTCTGGCGGGAGTCGAGGAGCCGACCCTGCTTGCCCCCGCGCACCGGGGCCGGGAGCTGTCCACGATTCCCGACCAGTGCCGGCTGGATCTGACCGAGGAACAGACCCAGACACTGACCGCGGTGGCCCGCGGGCGGGGAGTCACGCTCAACACCGTGATCCAGGTGGCGTGGGGCCTGGTGCTGGCCACCATGACCTCGCGCGAGGATGTGGTCTTCGGTGCCACCGTCTCGGGTCGGCCGGGGCAGATCCCCGGGGTCGAGTCGATGATCGGGTTGTTCATCAACACCGTGCCGGTGCGGGTGCGGCTGGACTACCGCGAATCCGTCGGCGGGTTGCTTGCACGGGTCCAGGCCGAGCAGGCCGGTCTGCTCGACTACCACCATCTCGGGTTGACCCAGATCCAGGCCGCGGCCGGGGCGGGGGCGGTTTTCGACACGTTGACGGTGTTCGAGTCCTACCCGGTGGATCGGGCCGGATTGTCCGAAGACACCGATCTGGCCGGGATGCGGGTGGTCGGTGCCAGCGCCCACGACGCCACCCATTACCCGGTCACGTTGATCGCCTCCGCCGACACCCGCCTGCACCTGACCATGAAATACCTTCCCGACCTCTACGACACCACCACCGCCACCACCCTGCTCCACCGAATCACCCACGTCCTCGACACCATCACCACCGACACCACAATCCCGGTGG
>NZ_JBYIRW010000048.1:0-4155 GCF_057708325.1 Nocardia sp. bgisy134 | reverse complement strand
ACGGGGTTTGGCTTCCCGGCGTCGGAAGGAGCGAGGGTTCTTGCGGGCGCGGGCGGACAGATCGGCGCCCCCACGAAGGCCTCCTGGAAGTGAAGCGGTTTCTCGATATCCGCTCCACAACAGGAGGCCTTCGTTAGTCAGCAACCAGGCCGTGCCCTCACGAGCCCGGGAGAACGGACTCGGCGGAGAAGAGCAACAACTCGTCGTCGACGGGCAGTGGCACCCGCGCACCGTGTTGGATCGGGCGAACGAGGCGATGCGAGCGCATGGCGTCCTGCACCGCTGGCTGCGCGGCTCTCCGAAGTGCCCAGCGCCCAAGCCACCAGGTGGCGACCGTATGATCTGCGTCTTCCATACCCGGGTCGATCAGATAGTCCGGTTCCGGCGCGATACCGAGCGAGAACTCCCGCAGGTTTTTGACCAAAGGCACGCCGTAGAGGATCCGTTCCCGGCCGTGCTTGAGTAGTTCGTTGGTGGGCCACCCTAGCGCTGCCAAGCCAAGCCGGATCTTGCGGAGCCGTGGACTTACGCCTTCACCGAAGATGCTATTCACTCGTATGAGAGAGCCGTTCAATTGCGACAGACGCACAAGTGCAGCGACAGTTTCGTCCGAGAAATGCGACGTGCCAAACGAGCGGGAGCGGCCGAGTTCGTGGAAGCCCATCAAAACATCGGCCGCGCCTCCCATGACGTTCGCTGGCCAGAAAAGTCGATTGTACTGGCTGGAGCCGGTGCCATAAAGCGACGTCGTCCCTACGAAGGACAACCGTGCTTCTCGTTCGATCGGGCGGCCCGCCATGGCCGACGCGATTTCGCTAGGGCGAGCGTACTTCGCACGGTATGCGGCAAGCACCTTGGGAGACACCGCGAGCGCACCGACGAGTTTCCCAGCCGCGAGCGCGTTGTACGGTGCAACGGCACCGCACACTGTGAGGTCAGCGATAACCGTGCCCACGCGCTCGCCGCGGGCCTTGCGAATCACACGCCGGATCTGCCCACGGGCCTTCCGATCATCGAGAGCTTTCTTAAGTCCAGCCAGTGGGGTGGCTTCCTGCTCGAAGTGCTGCCCGAGGCATTCTGCGATCTCCAACGCTTCTGCGAGGGCAGCGGAACGCTTGCTCCGGAACAAATACGTCTCGGCGCGTTCAACCCAGGCGTCCGACTCGATGTTCCGAACAATCCTGATGGCGCTGCCCCGATGGTGCTTCTGGCGGTAGCGCTCGGCGTCGGCTTTGAGACGGGCGACCGTGTTGGTGGTGTCCGTGCCAGCGCCAGTTGGTTCGAGTACCCCGTTCCGGACCAGGTCAGTCACATAGATCTCGTCGATCTGCGTCTGGATACGATTCGCTAGCCACTGTGCGATTTCGGTCGTCGGATTCGCCTCGACCGCCTTCAGGAACTGATCTGTCTCCCACCCCATCCAGGTGTCGCGCTCGGCGATCTGGACGACGGGACTGGAGATTGCAGCCAGGCCAACCACAGCGTGGTGCTTCGTGGCAGCATCGCGGATGAGGATGGGCATCGAACGACCAGGCACGGTGGCATATGCGTTCGACCACGTGTGGCGGAAGTACCGCCAAATATCGTGCAGTCTGAAACCTGTTAGTTCGCAGGTTGATTGGTCGACGATTTGGACGTACGGCTTGATCGCTGTGGTCGGGTCGTCGGCTGATGCGAGGGTATCTGCGAGTTCACCACCGTCCCGCATGAGGTTGAACACCGAGACGATGTCATCGCCATGTCGCTGGCCGCGCTCCATCGACTCGACGAAACGACGCACGCTCGGCTTGCGCAGTTGCTCATCTCGACGGACGTGCTCCTGCCTTCTGATGCGCGCCTTCTCTGCTCGGCGGTCGTCGTACGCCGAGGGAGGGCGCAGAAGTGGTCCGATCTTGTCGATTGTGATCGTCCAGCCTTGGTCTACCAGGTCGATCAAGGTGTGTGCTGCCGCCGCAAGGATGGGTTGTTCATAGAGGTTGCCAAGGTTGGCGGCGCGTGCCCATTCAGTGTGGTCTAGACCGGAACCGACTGCGTGTATATCGACTTCGGATAGGAGCGCGCACAGTTTTACGAACGCACGCCGCTCTTGGCGTGTGGCCATGGTCGGGAGACTAAGCGGGACGTACTTCAAATCTGGGCTCATGATCGCTGGACCATCCGTCCGTATGTCGCGCTCCATATCCGAAGCATCTCATCCGTTTCTCGACCCATGAGAAGGGTGGTCCGCGCGAAGGACAGTAGGAACAGTTCGATCGCTGTGCGAAGTTTCGTGGCGGCGGTATCTTCCATGGTGATCAACGGGTGGTAGAGCGCCGCGAACGCGGGGTGGTCGATGTTCAAGGTGACGTCGAGCGTACGGTGCTTGAGACGCGAGCGGAACATCGTTTCCACAGGCAGCGGTGCCGAGCCGATGCTGTAGTTCAGAGGACCTCGGGCCCGACCCCGGCCTTTGAGGGCGGGGAGGTCGGCGTCGGCAGCCGTGGCGATTCGGCAGGATGCCGCGGCAGCGGCCTTGAACTTCACCTCCTCGAACGCTTGGCGGACGCGGGCATTCAGCATTCGCGCGATTGACTCGAGTTCGGGCTCGATTGCGTCGCGAAGAGCAGCGGAGGGCCGGATACCTTGCTTGTTAATGGTTATGCCGAAGTGCTCATCGAGCACAGGGTCGAACTCGATCTCGCAGCGCCACCAGTCGTCGTAGTTCTCTTTGCGCTTGGAGCCCATCAAGTGCCAGCCGATGGCAATCTCACGACCAGCACGAAGTATCGTTACACCGCCGTGCCCTACGATCCCGACTTGGCGCTTGGTGACGTTGTCCAGGTGATGCCAGGAGTGCACCGGCAGGATGGTAAATCGTACAGTCACGAATGCGGTGTCACCGGACGCGGTGGCGACCTCGTATCGCAGGGTGTCGAACGCTGGCTGTGCCGTCCGACCCTCGACGTCGGTTGTGAGCAAGGTCGGATCCACCGGCTGCACAGGCATATCGTTGATCGTGAGCCGCAGATCACCGCTCAGAAAACGCCGGTAAATTCTGCCCAGATCGCGGTGCAGTGCTCGCTCAAGCCATGCCAAACGTCGGTATTCAACCCGATCGCACAGGTACCAAACGACGCGACATCCTGACGATGTCGGCGCGCTGCCAGCGGGTCGCGGTGCAAGGTCCACTGGCATTCCAGCAGCAATCTCGTCTACGTCGAGCCTGACGGACTGTGCTGGCTGACCCGCCTGCCACGCGACGACTTCCACCTTCCGTGCCTGGCTGACCGATGCGGCGGGCAACCCCATACCGAATCTGCCGAACGAGGTCCGCTCGTCGAACCGGGATGAACCGCCGAACCGCAGGCAGGAGGCAAGCTTGGCCCGATCCATGCCTTCGCCGTTGTCCTCGACCTGGATCTGTGGCCATACACCCTTAATCGGACGGTTGATGCTGATGGCGACATCAGAGGCGCCTGCCTGGAGAGAGTTGTCGACTAGTTCCGCAAGCGCGGTGGACAGGCTGACGTAGCCCGACTCTCGCGCCGCCCGAATGAAGTTCGATGGCACCACGAGGTTGTCCGCCGCCCGCAGTCGGTGGCTCATCGTTTACCCCCGTTTCAACGTTGTTGTCATAGGACGAGAGTAGCTGCACGCGAATGCGAAGGCGACCAGGTGTGTAGGCATGAGTAAGGCCACTTCGGCCACCTAGGCCGAGGCGTGGTTTGCGTGGGCAAGGCGACCGAACTTTCGCTGCGACTTCGCGGTTCGTGCAAGGGTGCAGCCGGGCCGCCGTCGCTCGCGAGCGACAGACGTGTCTGTCATGTGCAGCGCTCCCGAACTGACGGTGCCCGACTTCAACACGTGAGACTCTCGGTTCGCTGAGAGACCGTGTTGGTCGAGACAGCGCGGTGCAGACGTTGCCGCTGGTCCTTTGGGGGGCCGCTCGCCGAGTGAAGACGTGCGTGTCTCCACGCGCTGGGCTCCGCGGGATCTGGCGTCAGGTTGGCCCAGGTCCAGGGATCGGCGATCGTTTCGACGCGGTACCAGTATCTGAGTGATCGGCACCTTAGCAAGGTTGAAAAACTCGATCCCGTCCGCGGACGGCCTGCGCCATCGACCGGTGTGGTCGGTCAGGTGTTGGCGGACATCCCTCCATCGGCGATGCTTCGCAAA
>NZ_JBYIRW010000047.1:0-4742 GCF_057708325.1 Nocardia sp. bgisy134 | reverse complement strand
CGCGGGTGGACCTGCTTTCGGAGACAGAACACCGGCAGCTCGCCACGGGTAGGGCATCCACGGTGGTCGAGGTGCCGGATGCCACATTGAGTGATTTGTTCGACGCCCAGGTGGCTCGCACCCCGGATGCGGTCGCGGTGGTGTGCGGGGACGTGCGATTGACCTATGCGGAACTCGATGCGCGGATCAACCGGCTCGCGCGGTTGTTGATCGCCCGAGGTGTAGGTCCGGAGACACACGTGGCGGTGGCGATGCGTCGGTCGATCGACCTACTGGTCGGGATGTATGCGATCGTCAAGGCCGGTGGCGCGTACGTGCCGCTCGACCCTGATCACCCCGCCGAACGCATCGGGCATGTCCTGAACACGGTGCATCCGTTGTGCGTGCTGACTACCTGCGGTGACCGGAACCTGCCGGTGACGACCACCAGCCCGGTGCTGCAGATCGACACACGCGCGATGTCGGGGCCGGATCCTTCCCCGATCACCGACACCGACCGGATATCACCGCTGCGACCACAGAACATTGCGTATGTGATCTTCACGTCAGGATCCACCGGGGTGCCCAAGGGAGTGGCCCTGACTCACCGTGCCACGGTGAGTCAGCTGTCGTGGGCCCAGTCGCGGTACCCGCTCGACGGCAGCGATGTGGTGTTGCACAAGACGCCGATCACATTCGACATATCGGTATGGGAGTTGTTCTGGCCCTTACAGGTTGGGGCACGAGTGGTGATCGCCGCACCCGACGGCCACCGCGATCCGGCGTATCTGGTGCGAACCATGGACAGCGAGGCGGTGACGACGGTGCATTTCGTGCCGTCGATGCTGGCGGCGTACATGGCCACGGTGCCCGCCCCGCTGGGTTCCAGTGTGCGCCGGGTCTTCGCCGCCGGGGAAGCGCTGTCCAGGGACACCGCCGACCGTTTCACCAGGTACTGCGATGCGGACCTGTACAACTGGTACGGCCCGGCGGAGGTCGAAGTAGTCACCGCGTGGGAATGCAGACCCGGTGACACCGCGGCGACGGTGCCCATCGGGGCACCGGTCTGGAACACCTCAACATACGTGCTGGATTCGTATCTGCGACCGGTTCCTGTGGGCGTTTCAGGGGAGTTGTATCTGGCGGGCGTGCAGTTGGCGCGCGGCTATGTTGGGCGTACAGGGTTGACGGCGCGACGGTTCGTCGCCGACCCATTCGGTCAGCCTGGCCACCGCATGTACCGCACCGGGGACGTGGTGCGCTGGAATGCCGACGGGCAGTTGGAGTATGTGGGCCGCAGCGATTTCCAGGTCAAGCTACGGGGGTTCCGGATCGAGTTGGGGGAGATCGAGGCGGCGCTTGCCCGGCACGACGCGGTGGCGCGGGCGGTGGTGGTGGTCCGCGGCGAGGCTGGGGTAGACCGCCTGATCGGATACGTCGTCCCGGAGTCGGGGGTGGAGATCGACACGGCCGAGGTGTTGACGTTCGTGCGGTCGGTGGTGCCGTCGTACATGGTGCCCACGGCCGTGGTGGTACTCGACGAGTTCCCATTGAATACTTCGGGGAAGTTGGACCGGAAGGCATTGCCGGCGCCGATATTCGAGCCGGTGGTGTTCCGGGCGCCGGTCACTCCGGTGGAGCAGGTGGTGGCGGAGGTGTTCGCCGAGGTGTTGGGGGTCGAGCGGGTGGGGCTCGACGACGATTTCTTCGCGTTGGGTGGCAACTCATTGATGGCGACGAGGTTGGTGTCGCGACTGGGCGCGGCGATCGATGCGCGGGTGCCGGTGCGGGAGGTGTTCGAGGCGTCGACGGTGGGGACGTTGGCGGCGCGGGTGGGTGCGCATGTCGGCGAGGGCGGGCCTAGAGCCCTGCGGTCGCAGCCGCGTCCGGATCGTATTCCGCTGTCGCTGGCGCAGCAGCGGATGTGGTTCCTCAACCGGTTCGACCCCGACTCGGCTGCCTACAACATTCCGGTCGCACTCCGTTTGTCCGGGTCGCTCGATGTGGACGCCCTACGAGCGGCGGTCGACGACCTCATCGGCCGACACGAAACACTGCGCACGGTCTACCCTGAGGTCGACGGCACCGCCCACCAGGTGATCCTTCCTGTAGGCCAATGTATTCCGGATCTCACATCGCGGGTTGTCCCCGAATCCGATCTCCTCGAGGAAATCGCTGAGTTCGTGTCGGCCGGGTTCGATGTGACCGAGCAGATCCCGTTGCGTGGAATGTTGATTCGAGAAGCCGAAGCAGATAACCGGTTTGTGTTGGTCTTCGTGGTCCATCACATCGCCGCGGACGGGTGGTCGATGCGGCCGCTGGCGCGGGATCTGATGGTGGCCTATGCGGCACGGTCGCGGGGCGAGGTGCCGGCGTGGGCGCCGCTCGAAGTGCAATACGCGGACTACTCGCTGTGGCAGCGAGAGGTTCTGGGCAGCGAAAACGATCCGAAGTCACGGATTTCCCAGCAACTCGACTACTGGAAGTCCGTGTTGGCTGGAATTCCGGATCAATTGGATCTGCCGGCGGACCGTCCGCGGCCCGCGGTGCAGTCGTTCGAGGGTGCACGGATCGATTTCACCATCGACACGCGCCTGCATCGAATGCTGAACGTGCTTGCGCGGGAACACAATGCGACGCTGTTCATGGTGATGCACACAGCGTTCGCGACATTACTCGCCAGGATGTCGCGGACCGATGACATCGTGATCGGCACGCCGATCGCCGGTCGTGGTGACGCGGCGCTCGAGGATCTGGTCGGCATGTTCGTCAACACTTTGGTGTTGCGGACGGAGGTGGACCCCGCCCAGAGCTTCGCCGATCTGCTTGCGCGGGTGCGGGCGTCGGACCTCGGAGCGTTCGAACACGCAGAGATACCATTCGAGAGTTTGGTGGCGGCGCTCAATCCGGACCGATCGACGGCGCGACAGCCGCTGGCGCAGGTCGGTTTCTCTTTCCAGAACCTCGCGTCGAGCGCACTCGAACTCAAAGGTTTGTCCGTCGACGCGGTCGATTTCTACTCGAACATATCGCAGTACGACCTGCACCTGATCGCGGCGGACACCTACGACGAGCATGGGACCGCGGCCGGTATCGGCGCCACCATCACTTATACGACGGCGCTGTTCGATGCCTCGACGGTGCGTTCGTTCGCGGATCGGTTCGTGCGGGTTCTCGAGGCCGTGATTGCGGATCCGTCGGTGCCGGTGGGCGATATCGAGATCCTCGCCGCCGCCGAGCGGGAGTTGGTGCTCGAGTCGTGGAACGACACCGGTCGTGCGGTACAGGCGGGGGCGACGTTGGTGTCGTTGTTCGACGCGCAAGTTACGGCCGATCCGGCTGCGACGGCGCTGGTGTTCGAGGGCGGGAAACTGTCGTACGGTGAGTTCGATGCTCGGGTCAATCGACTTGCGCGCAAGCTCATCAGTGACGGCGTGGGGCCGGAGTCATTGGTGGCGTTGGCGATCCGCCGGTCGGTGGATCTGTTGGTGGGAATGTACGCGGTCGCCAAGGCAGGTGGCGGGTATGTGCCGATCGATCCGGATCAGCCGGCGGAGCGGACACGGTTGATCTTGGAGACGGGCGCGCCGGTATGCGTGCTCACGACCGCGCGCGACCGTTTCGAGGTCCCGGGTGGTATCGCGGTCTTGCAGGTCGACACTGTAAATCTCACAGAGTTCGATGCGTCCGCGGTGTCGGATGCGGATCGGCTCGCGCCGTTACGGCCGCGGAACACAGCGTATGTGATCTTCACGTCCGGCTCGACCGGCATTCCGAAGGGTGTATCCGTCAGCCACCGTGCCGTGGTGAATCAGTTGGAGTGGATCAAGCACGAATTCGGGTTCGACGCGTCTGATGTGGCGTTGCTCGAGACGGCGGCGACGTTCGATTTGTCAGTGTGGGAATTCTGGTCGGCGTTGGTCTCAGGCGGCCGGTTGGTGATCGCAAGGGCCGACGCTCACCAGGAGCCGGATTATCTGCTCGAGTTGATTCGGGCACAGGGAGTGACGACGTTGCACGTGGTGCCGTCGACGTTGTCGATGCTGATGACGACAACTGGCGGCGGTGGTGGTGGCGTGTCGGAGTCGTTGCGGCGGGTCCTCGCGATCGGTGAGGCGTTGCCGGCCGCCACGGCACAGGCGTTCCGCTTGGCGAACACGAGTACGGCGCTATTGAACTTGTATGGTCCGACGGAGGCTGCGATATCGGTGACGTCACACGAGGTGGCGGATGCGGATGCCGTGGGTGTGCCGATCGGATCACCGGAGTGGAACACTCGCGTGTATGTCCTCGACGGCCGGCTCCGGGCAGTGCCCGTGGGGGTGGTGGGTGAGTTGTATCTGGCGAGTGTGCAGTTGGCGCGGGGGTATCACGGTCGGCCGGGTTTGACGGCGGGTGGGTTCGTGGCGGATCCGTTCGGGGTGGCGGGGGAGCGGATGTACCGGACGGGGGATCTGGTGCGGTGGCGTGCGGATGGGCAGTTGGAGTATGTGGGGCGCAGTGATTTCCAGGTGAAACTGCGGGGGTTCCGGGTCGAGTTGGGGGAGATCGAGTCGGTGTTGCTGGCGCACGAGTCGGTCGCGCGGGCGGTGGTGGTGTTGCACCACGATTCCCACGTCGGGGACCGGTTGGTCGGGTATGTCGTGCCGGAGTCGGGGGTGGAGGTGGACCCGCTCGTGGTCGGCGACCACCTGCGTGCCCGGTTGCCGTCGTACATGGTTCCGGCGGTGGTGGTGGTGCTCGACGGGTTGCCGGTGACTGCG
>NZ_JBYIRW010000046.1:0-4843 GCF_057708325.1 Nocardia sp. bgisy134 | reverse complement strand
CGCCGATGCGGTCGCCGCGATGGCGGGCCTGGGTGTCGCCAGGTTCGCCGAGGTCGGGCCCGACGCGGTGCTTACCCCGATGATCACCCAGACGCTCGACGGGCGCCAGGCGGGCGCGGCTGCTTCGGCTTCTACCGTGGTGGCTTTGGCGCGTCGAAACCATGCCGATCCGTCCACGGTGCTGGGCGGGGTGGCCGGGTTGTTCGTCTCCGGCGCCGAGGTGGACTGGGCCGGTTTCTACACCGGTAGCGGGGCCCAGCGAATCGATTTGCCCACCTACGCTTTCCAGCGTCGGCGTTATTGGATGCCCGAAGGGTCTGCCGGTGGTGGTGACGCTCGATCGATGGGTCTGGTGGCTACCGGACATCCCTTGGTCTCCGCGGTGGTGTCGCAACCGGATTCCGACGTGGTCGCCGTCAGCGGCAGGTTGTCGCTGCGGACGCATCCGTGGCTGGCCGATCACAGGGTCATGGACACCGTGCTGTTCCCCGGCACCGGTTTGGTCGAACTCGCCATGCACGCCGGCGAGCGTGTGGGCTGTTCGAGCTTGGATGAGCTGATTCTGCGGGCTCCGCTGGTGTTGCCGGAGTCGGCGGGCGTTGCGGTGCGTGTCGTCGTCGGTGGCGAGGACCACGAGGGGCGTCGCGGGGTGCGGATCTTCTCTCGCCCCGATGATGGTGTCGATTCGGTGCCGTCGTGGACGTTGAACGCGGAGGGTGTGCTCGCGCCCGGAATCGACAGCGCGGCTGTGGATCTGGTGCAGTGGCCGCCCGCCGACGCGGTCGCCGTGGACATCGATGGGGTGTACGACTCCCTCGATGCGCAGGGCTATCACTACGGTCCGGTGTTCCAGGCGCTGCGGTCGGTCTGGCGGGCATCCGATGGGCTCTACGCCGAGATCGAATTGCCTGAGCAGGCCCGAACCGAGGCAGAGCGTTTCGGTGTGCATCCGGCGTTGCTGGATGCGGCGTTGCACGCCTTGCGTTTCGCCGATGACACCCCTGCGGACGGAACCGGTGTGGCGTTGCCGTTCGAGTGGTCCGGTGTCACGGTGCATGCGGCGGGTGCCGATGCGCTGCGGGTTCGACTCACTCGCGTCGGCGAGCACGGTGTTGCTCTGGATCTGGCGGACTCGACCGGTGCTGCGGTGGCGACGGTGCGGCGTCTGGCTTCCCGGCCGATCGATCCCGGGCAGCTCACCACCGGTACATCCATTGCTCGCACTGCCGTGTTCGATGTCAGCTGGACGCCGATCTCGGTGTCCGAGGGTGAAGTCGCCGCGGTTGCATGGGCGGATCTCGGTGACGTGGTCCCCGCCGCGGTGGTACTGGACTGCCCTGCGGGTAATGATCCCGCCGCCGTTCATGCCGCGACCCATGATGTGCTGCGGGTGCTTCAGTCCTGGATTGCCGATCATCGGTTCGGCGAGTCGGTGCTCGTGGTCCGGACCAGTGGTGCGGTATCGGTTGCCGGGGAGGACATTACGAACCTGGCGGGTGCCGCCGTGGGTGGTCTGGTGCGTTCCGCCCAGGCGGAGAGCCCTGGCCGGATCGTGTTGATCGACACCGATTCCCACGATGCCGGTTCCGAACTCGATGCGCTGCTGGGTGGGATTCTGGCTGCGGAGGAACCACAGGTGGCCGTGCGTGGCGGGCAGGTACACAGAGCGCGACTCGCCCGAGTCGTCTCCACCGCCGCGACCGCTCCGGCGACCGACGCCTTCGACCCCGACGACACAGTTCTGATCACCGGCGCCAGCGGCTACCTCGGTGGGTTGTTCGCCCGGCACCTGGTCGACGCATATGGCGCGCGCCGTCTGTTGCTGTTGAGTCGGCGCGGTGAGTCTGCTCCCGGCACCACCGAGCTACGCGCGGAGTTGCAGCGTCTCGGAGCCGAGGCCGAGTTCGTCGCCTGCGATATCGCCGACCGCGGCGCGCTCGCCGAGGTGCTGGCGGGCGTGCCCGCCGGTCATCCACTCACCGGCGTGTTCCACATGGCTGGGGTGCTCGATGATGGTGCCATCGCTTCGCTGACCTCGGATCGGTTGGATGCGGTGTTGGGGCCCAAGGTCGATGCCGCCCTGCACTTGCACGAGCTGACCGCCGATCTGCCGTTGAAGGCGTTCGTGCTGTTCAGCTCGGTGGCCGGCTCATTCGGAAACGCCGGTCAAGGCAACTATGCCGCGGCCAACGCGTGCCTGGACGCCCTGGCGGCACACCGCAGGGCATCCGGGCGACGCGGCAAGTCTTTCGCCTGGGGTCCCTGGGGCGCGGACGGAGGCATGGCGGCAGAGCTCAGCGACGTCGACCGGCACCGCATGTCTCGTTCGGGCATGCTGCCATTGTCGAAGGAACAGGGCCTCGCGCTGTTCGATGCCGCGACAGGAGCGGATACAGCCGCCCTCGTCCTTGCCCGTTTGGACCTGGATGCCTTGCGCAGCGCGGGATTCGCCGCGCCCGCGCTGCTTTCCGCGCTGATCCCGCATCGCCGGAAGGCGGCTTCGGGCGCATCCACGGCGCTTCGCGCTCGTTTGGCGAACACTCCCGACGGTGAACGTTTCGGTGTGTTCGTCGAGATCGTCCGTGGACAGGTCGCGGCGACTCTGGGACACCAGAACGCGAACGCGATTGCAGCGGACAAGGCCTTCGGCGAGCTGGGCTTCGATTCGATCACCGCTATCGAGTTCCGCAACGCCCTCAAGACCGCGACAGGCCTACACCTCCCCGCGACTCTGGTGTTCGACTACCCGACACCACAGGCTTTGGCCGAATATCTGGCCGACGAGCTCACCGGCACGGGGCAGGACGTCGAGGTCGCTGCCAGCAGAACTGTTGGCGACGACCCGATTGCGGTGGTGGCGATGGCTTGCCGCTATCCCGGTGGTGTGGCCTCGCCGGAGGACCTGTGGCGGCTGGTCGTTTCGGGCGTTGATACCACCGGTGCGTTGCCGGTGGATCGTGGCTGGGATATCGAGGGCATCTACGATCCCGAACCCGGTCAGGCCGGTAAGACCTACACCCGTCAGGGTGGATTCCTCTATTCGGCAGGCGATTTCGATGCGGAGTTCTTCGGGATCAGCCCCAACGAGGCCGTGATCATGGATCCCCAGCAGCGGTTGCTGCTGGAGACCTCATGGGAGGCGCTGGAGCGCGCCGGTGTCGATCCTGCTGTGCTGCGAGGCAGTTCGACCGGTGTCTTCACCGGCATGATGTATCACGACTACGCCCAGGGAACCGGTAACAGCGCTGCCGGGAGTTTGGTGTCCGGGCGAGTGTCGTATGTGTTCGGTCTGGAAGGGCCGTCGGTCACCGTGGACACGGCGTGCTCGTCATCGCTGGTGGCAATGCATCTGGCCGCGCAGTCGCTGCGGTCGGGCGAATGTGATCTGGCGTTGGCCGGTGGTGTCGCCGTGATGGCGACACCGGAGATCTTTGTGGAGTTCAGTCGACAGCGGGGGTTGTCCCCGGATGGGCGGTGCAAGTCGTTCGCCGATGCCGCCGATGGTGTCGGCTGGTCCGAAGGCGCCGGTGTGCTGGTGTTGGAGCGGTTGTCCGACGCCCGCCGCAATGGTCATGAAGTTCTCGCGGTGATCGCCGGTTCAGCGGTGAATCAGGATGGTGCGTCGAATGGCTTGACCGCGCCCAATGGCCCGTCGCAACGGCGTGTGATCCGGCAGGCTTTGGCGAATGCCAAGGTGTCGCCGGTCGACGTCGATGTGGTGGAAGCCCACGGTACGGGTACCACGTTGGGTGATCCGATCGAGGCGCAGGCGCTGCTGGCGACGTATGGGCAGGACCGTGATGGGGATCGCCCGCTGTGGTTGGGGTCGTTGAAGTCCAACATCGGTCATGCGCAGGCCGCCGCGGGTGTGGGTGGTGTGATCAAGATGGTGATGGCGATGCGGCACGGGGTGCTGCCCCGAACGCTGCATGTCGATCAACCCAGCACCAAAGTCGATTGGACCCGAGGCCATATCCGGTTGCTGACCGAGGAGGTGGCGTGGCCGGAGGTGGATAGGCCGCGTCGTGCCGGGGTGTCCTCGTTCGGTATCGGCGGCACCAATGCTCACCTCATCCTGGAGCAGGCTCCGGTCGTGGAACCGGCGCCGGTGGAGTCGGCGCCGGTGGTGGAGTCCGTTCCGGCCGTATTGCCGTGGGTGGTTTCGGCGCGCAGCGGTGCGGCCCTTGCCGGTCAGGCCGGGCGTCTGGCGTCGTACGCGGACGATCACGACCTGAATCCGGTGGATGTGGGCTTCTCGCTCGCGTCCACGCGCGGTGTTTTCGAGCATCGGGCCGTGGTGCTGTCACCCGAGCGCGACGGTCTCTGGGCGGGCATACAAGCGTTGGGTCGCGGCGAATCGATTCCGGGTGTTGTGTCCGGTCGTGTGGTGTCGGGTTCGACTGGTGTGGTGTTCTCTGGTCAGGGTGCGCAGTGGGCGGGTATGGCTACTGAGCTGCGTGGTGCGTATCCGGTGTTCGCCGAGGCTTTCGATGCGATCGTGGCTGAGTTGGATCCGTTGTTGGGGCAGTCGGTTTCGCTGGGTGAGGCGCTGTCGTCCGAGGACGTGGTCGATCGGACGGTGTTCGCTCAGGCGGGTTTGTTCGCGTTCGAGGTGGCGTTGTTCCGGCTGCTCGAATCGTGGGGAGTCCGCGCGGATGTGGTGGCCGGTCATTCGATCGGCGAGGTCGCGGCTGCGCATGTGGCGGGGGTGATGTCGCTCGGGGATGCGTGTGTGTTGGTGGCGGCGCGTGGCCGGTTGATGCAGGCGTTGCCCGCGGGTGGGGCGATGGTGGCCGTGGGTGCGTCGGAGGCCGACGTGCTGCCGATGCTGGTTGATGGCGTA
>NZ_JBYIRW010000045.1:0-5340 GCF_057708325.1 Nocardia sp. bgisy134 | reverse complement strand
GGGCGTACCGGAATCAGACGCCCCTACTGTCATGGTCGGGCCGAGCGACTCAGACGTTCGCGTTCCGGCTCCTGGCCAGCGCCTTCTCCGCCAGCTTGCGGCCGAGGTCGGCATCCCCGACGGCGAACGACAGGATGTCGGCGAGGCGCACCACCTGGCCGCCCGCCCCCCATGTGCCCTCCGGGATGTCGGGCGTGAACACCCAGACGCGTTGCGGATCATGGGGATAAGCGCCCGCTTCGGCGTCCAGCACCGCTTCGGTGATCTCGGCGACCATCGCGCGGCGTCGTTCGTCGTCGAATTGACCTTCGGGCGCGGCCGTATAGAACCGGTAACGCGGTGCGTCCGTGGCCGGTTCGCCTGCGACATACATTTCAGGCCGGTGCAGGGCCAGCCATGCGATGGACCGCACGAGCGGGTTGGCCGGGTCGGCGCCCTCGTGACGAAGGACGATATCGGTGACGGTCGCGATGAGCGCCCGCTCCGCGTCAGGGGACAGCGCGCCGGCGGGGATGTAAGCGTCGATATTGGGCATGAAAGTACCTCCAAGGTTGGGATGTGGTCCGCCCGAAGCAGCGACGGGGGATGGCAACTCGGGCGAGGATCGCCTCGGTTCACCCGAGGCTTACGAGATTCGCGTGTCAGCGCGCCCCCGCCGAAGCGGGCAGCACCCCTTCCGCGACGAGACCGGCGACGACCTTGTCCGAGACGGTGCCCAATGCGCTGCCCGGCCGGATCATCACGGTGAATTCTTGAATAAGACCCTGCTCGTCCAGCTGGATCAGATCGATCCCTTGGATCTGCAAGTCGCCGACGGCCGCCCGGAAGACCAGCAGATGCGATTCGGCATCGACTCCCGCTGCCGTCTCGGCCGATCCGATGAGTTCGCCGGTGTACCGGAAGTCCTCGAAAACTTGCGTGAGCAGCACACCGAACACAGTTCGTATGACGGCGCGGCCAGCGAAAGGCGTGAACTTCATCGGGCTGTAGAAGCGGGCGTCGGCGGCGAAGAGCGGCTCCAACGCCGGAAGATCACGCGCTTCGACGGCCGCGCGGAAGGTGTCCACAGCGGACATGCGACTCGACCTCCATAGTCAATAAGTTTGCTATCAACGTTCTAGACCATATCGTCTAACGATCGCTTTGGCCAGAGGAACTTTCCTCGCATCACGAGGCTGCGCAGGCGCGAGGCCGGGCAGCGGTTTCGCCGAACCGGGATGGCACACAGCGCTGTTCGGGCAGCCACTCGCGATGCCCATCGGTGGCGACGCGACTCCACCCGCCCATGCGACCTCGGGCCTCGGTGCGGGGTTGCCGACGGGGCCGGGCGGCCTGTGCCGGTCGGGTCGCGGGCGATCCGTCGCGCGGCGAACGGGGCGCGGCCGGTGGGCGAGCCCACCCGAGGTCTGAGCATTTCCAACCCGCGGGTGGATGATCTTCCGCGCGCTCTACGAGGAGAGTTGATGGTGTCATTCCGGGACGCCTTTCCAGGGTGTCCCGAAAGCGCTCAGTTGAAGGAAAGATCATGAAATCAACCACAATGCGCGCAGCCGTCGCAGCGGTAGCGCTCGCACCTATGATCGCCCTCGGCTCAGGCGTTGCTACCTCGGCCCCGGCCGTCGAACCTCCTGTGCCCGTTCAGGTGGCGCCCGCCTCCGACCAAGTTCCCGCGCAGGTCGAGCCGGCCCTTCTGTGGTGGAACCCATTCCTCTGGTGGGTCTGCTTCGTCCCGCCGATCTTCCCGTTCGGTACGGGCATCTGCTTCGCATGACCTAGCAGCAACACGACAATGCGCCGACAACGCCGCGCGTCACACACCAGTTGGCGTGGTGACCTGTAGTAAAAGTGCTATTCGATACAGCACCTCCGACCGGACTCGATACCAGGGAAAGAACAACGACAAGGCCTGACGCCGTCGCGCCGCGAGGTCTTGTGCGAGAAATGTGCCGACGTCATTCGCGCCGCACGGGAGCGTTGCGGCTCCAGCGATGGGATGGACATGTTCAGGAAACTCGAAGTGGCCGTCCTCGCGGTGGCGGCAGTCCTGATGCCGGCCGGGGCGCAACTGGGCATCGCGCATGCCGCGGCCCCGGCGGTGCTCGGCGGCGGCTCCGGCATCGTCGTCGGCGACCAGGGCATCTGCACGCTCACCACTATCGGGCACGATGCCGCGGGTCGGCTGGTCGGTCTCACCGCGGGTCACTGCAGCGAGGCGGGCACCTCGGTCACCGCCGAGGCCAACCGGGACGCGGGCGTGGTCGGCACCTTCGCCTACACGAACCCGGAGATGGACTACGCCGTCATCGTGTTCGACCCGGACAGCGTCGTCCCTGTGAATCGCGTGGGCAACACGACGATCACCGCAGTGGGCGGGCCTGCGCAGTTCCCGGACATCGCCTGTAAGCAGGGCTACACCACGGGCCAGACCTGCGGACTCGCCTACGGCGACGTGTTCCAGACCAACAACTGGGCCTGGACCCAGATCTGTGTCCTACCCGGAGACTCCGGCGGGCCGGTGGTGGTCGGAACGACGTTGGTCGGCATGGTCAACGGCTACCTGTACGTGCCGTGCCTCGGGCCGCAGCTGGGCGGGAACATGGCCGCCATCATCGAGGACATCGACCGACGCGGTGGCGTCGGCGCGGGCTTCCGCCCGATCTGACCTGCCACCGCACCGAAAGGAGTCGCCGCTCCGACGGCGGCGCCGAGGCCGCGAACGGACCTCACCGAAATTGCCTGCTCCTACCGATCGTGATGATCGAGCACGCCGCTCTCGATGGCGCGTTCGACCAGGAATACCCGCTTCTGATTCGGCGGCAGGGCTTCGACGTCGAAAATCTTGAACAAGGCTCGCATGTGGGTTTTGACCGTGGCGACGCTCAGGCACAGATCATGGGCAACCTGCCAGTTCGACGCGGGGTAGGTGAACGTGGTCTCCGAGTCGTAAGGGCGACACAGCGCCTCGAGAATCAGATACTGGGCGTCGGTCAGCGAATTCCGGGTCGGCAGCCTGACCTGGACGACCGTTTTCTCGTCTTCGGACGGGTGGCCGTCGTTGAAGACGAATACCGATTTCCCGAGGCGAATCGAATCGCCGGACGCGAGCTTCCGAAATCCGCCGATGCGCTCGCCGTTGACGAAAGTCCCGTTCGTCGACAGCCCATTGTCGATGACGACCCAGCAACCGCCGACTCGCTCGATGATGGCGTGCAGACGCGAAACGGTCGCGTCGGCCGTCACGATGATGTCGGCGGCGTCCGACCGCCCGATCGTCATGCGGGTCGCGCCGTGATCGAGGGAAATCTCGCGCCGGCCCCCGTGGCGGTCCCGGTGGGACAGAGTGGCACAACCGTCCGGCTGTGGCCGCGCACGCGCGTCCGCTGCTGAGTACGACCCGTTACGCAGCGCCTTTTGTCCGTGTGGCGTGGACATGATGCGTAGTTCCCGTTCCGAAGTACGTCATGACTACGAGCACCCGACCCATAACACAGAATGCGCTATCTCGTGGCTAATTGCACGCGATCGTCGGATCCTGCTCCGGCAACTCCCGTGCGTGCCGCACGCTCACGGGCGGAAGACGGCTCGTACGCAGCCTTCGCGCCTGTTCTTGAACAGGTCGTAGCCGCGGACGGAGTCCTCGAGCGACATGTCGTGGGTGATCAGATACGTCGGGTCGAGCTCACCGCGCCGGACGTAGTCGAACAACAGGGGCACATACCGCTGGCCGTGCTGCTGCGCGCTGCGGATGGTCACATTCTTGGTGGTCACCGCACCCATCGGGAACTTGTCGATCATGTCGTGGACGCCGAGCACGGCGACGATCCCGCCCTTGCGGCAGGCGAGAATCGCCTCGCGCAGCGGGGTCGCGCGATCGGTCTCCAGGCGCAGCAACTGTTTGGCACGGTCGTAGATCCGGTGCAGACCCGTGCCGTGCCCCGCCATGCCGACGGCGTCGATGCATGCGTCGGGTCCGCGTCCGCCGGTCTCTTCGCGCAGCGCCTCCAGCACGCTGTCCACGGCCGTGCAGTCGATCGTCTCCGCATCGAATGCCTTGCGCGCCAACGCGAGCCGTTCGGGCAGCCGATCGATGACGACCACCCGTTCCGCACCGAGCAGACGCGCGCTGTGCCCAGCCATCAGACCCACGCCGCCGCTCCCCCACACCGCGACCGTGTCGCCCGGCGAGATGTCGCAGAAGTCGGCGCCCATGAACCCGGTCGGCACCGCGTCCGACAGGAACAGCGCCTGCTCGTCGCTCACGCCCTCGGGGACGGCGAAGCAATTCACGTCCGTGAACGGCACCCGGACGTACTGCGCGTGCGAGCCCTGATAGCCGCCGAACGGGTGGGTGGACCCGTACCTGCCCGCGGTCGGGTAGCCGAGCATCGGCTGTTGCATTTCGGCATTCGGATTCGTCGTGTCGCACAGCGAGTACAGGTCGTTGTCGCAGTACCAGCACGCGCCGCAGCCGATGAAGGACGGCACGACGACGCGCTCGCCGACCGCGTGCGCGCGGACCTCCCTGCCGATCTCCACCACCTCGCCCATGAACTCGTGACCGAACACGCTGCCTTCGCGCATGCCCGGCAGGTATCCGTCGATGACGTGCAGGTCCGAACCGCAGGTCGTGGTCAGCCGGACCCGCACGATGGCGTCGTGTGGATTGACCAGGGTCGGCTCGTCGACCGTTTCGACCGTCAGATCGTCGACACCGTTCCAGCAGAGTGCGCGCATGTCGCCTCCTCGGTCAGCGGGCGGCCGCCCATGTGCTGGGATCGTGTTCGAGAGTGGGCAGCTCACCGGTCTGCATCAGTGCGCGCGCCCGGTAGAGCGCCTTGAAGGCCGCCGCCCCGGCCAGGAAACCGGGCAGCGGCGCCGCGGCGCGGATCGTCACCTCGGTGCCGAGGCCGCGTGGCGCGTCGGCGAAATAGACCCCGATCTCGGGGCCGTCCTCGCGCGCCGCGCCGTCCTCGGCGACGTCGACGAACCGCAGGCCGTCCTCCTCTGTCACCAACATCGTCTGCCAGGTCAGCACGCCCTCGTCGCCGTACAGTAGCGTCCACTCGTAGTCCGCCGGGCTGGTCGCGCTGACGTCGCCGATATCGCCGAGCACCCGAGACAAGTTCTCGGGATCGCGCCAGAACCGCTCGACCTCGGCGCGTGGCCGGGCGACCGTCACGGTCTGCCCGCCCGCTGTCCGGCTCGCCGCATCGCGCAGTTTCCCGACCAGGTCGGTCAGTTGATCCTTGGCCGCGTCGATGTAGTACATGGACGTCCCTTCGAGCGGTCTCCTGGCACGTCCTCGGTGCCGGACTCCCGTGTGCGCTTCCCCGACCGCCT
>NZ_JBYIRW010000044.1:0-7458 GCF_057708325.1 Nocardia sp. bgisy134 | reverse complement strand
GCCCTGCCTGCGCATCCAGTTGAAGGCGTCCTCGGAGAGCTCGGCGCCGAGCGCGGTCGATCGCGCCCACATCCCGTAATCGAGGGAGGTCGCGGGTAGTCCCAGGCTGTGACGATGTGCGGCGAGGGCATCGAGGAAGACGTTCGCGGCAGCGTAGTTCGCTTGACCGGCAGCCAGCACCAATCCACCCGCCGATGACAACAGGACGAACAGCGACAACGAGCGGTCGTGGGTGAGTTCGTGAAGGTGCCACGCGGCATCGAGCTTGGGTCCGAAGACATGGTCGATCCGGTCCGCCGTGATCGACTCGATCAGCCCGTTGTCGGCGGTTCCGGCCGCGTGCACCACGCCAACCAGCGGATGCTGGTCAGAAATGGTATCGAGCAGCGCCGCCAGCGCAGACCGATCGGACACATCGCACGCGGCGATGGTCACCTGCGCACCGAGCTCGACCAGCTCCGCACACAATTCAGCCGCGCCGTCAGCATCCGGTCCACGCCGAGATGTCAGAAGCAGATGTCCCACACCGTGTTCGGTCACCAGATGTCGAGCGATCACCGCACCCAGACCACCGGTGCCACCGGTAATCAGCACCGTGCCAGGCTCGGACAGCCGCGCAATCGTGCCGGGTGCGTGACGGGTCAAGCGCGGCGCGAGCAGGGTCGTCCCGCGTAGCGCGGCCTCCGGTTCTCCAGCTGCCGCTGCGGTCGCGACAGAGACCGGGTCACGGTCCTGATCCAGATCGAGGAGCTGGAATCGACTCGGGTGTTCGGCCTGCGCGGCACGCAACAGACCCCACACCGGCGCCTGCCCCAGATCGACCTGGTCCGAATCGGCAGTGGACATGGCTTTTCTGGTGAGCACAACCAAACGGGAACCGGCGAAACGAGAATCGGCCAGCCACCGCTGAACGGTGCCGAGAACACCGGCCACAACCTGCCGCACGGCCTCCGGCGGCGCACCATCATGGTGCGGGCACTCGAGCAACACGATCTCAGGAACAACCAGGTCGGGAGTCGCATCCAGATCGGCGATCAACGCCGCGAGATCACCATAACGCCGCACCTCACCGGAACTCTGGTCACCGGAACCCCGGCCAGAACCGAGTACCGCAACACGACCCGGCTCGACACTCGCCGCCGACGACAGCGGAACAGCGACCCAATCCACGCCGAAGAGGGCCTCCGACACCCGGCCCGCGCCCAGGCGTTCAGGCGACACAGGCCGAGAAGCCAAGGCGCCCACCGACAGAACAGGTTGACCCTGCTCGTCGGCGATCTGCACAGTGAACCGATCGCCCTGAAGCACAATGCGCACCCGCGCTACGGCAGCACCGGCCGAGTACAACACCACCCGGTTCCAAGCGAAAGGCAGCGCAGGGACGCCACTACCACCGCCACGAAGACCATGAATTATCCCGGCATGCAACGCAGAATCGAAGAGCGCAGGATGAATCCCGAAACCCTCCGCGTCCCGCGGATCCGACAGAGCGACCTCGGCGAACAACTCATCGCCGCGCTGCCACGCCGCCCGCAAACCCTGGAAGAACGGGCCGTACCCGTACCCGAGTTCGAGCAGCTCGTCATACACACCGTCGACAGGCACCGGCTGCGCGCCCGCAGGAGGCCACGAGATCAGGTCGAAATCAGCCACCACATCGCCCGGCGCAAGCACACCTTCGGCGTGCAGCACCCACGGACCCTCGCCCGCCTGCCGAGAATGGATACCCAGCCGCCGACGACCAGCCTCGTCAGCAGCGGCCACCACGACCTGCACCGAGACACTGCCCTCGGCCGACATCGTCAACGGAGTGTGCAGGACGAGCTCATCCACCACACCGCAGCCCAACAGGCCGCCGACGTAGCTGGCCAGCTCCACAAGTCCGGTTCCGGGCAGCAGCACGGTGCCGAGCACGCTGTGGTCGGCCAGCCATTCGACGGAGTCGAGCGACCACCGGCCGGTGAAGCTCACCCCACCCGAATCCGGGTGCGGCACAACCGCACCCAGCAACGGATGATCCACCACATCCAGCCCGGCCGAGCTGACCCCACCCAGCTCGGCCGCCAGCCAGGACTGCGCCAACATCTGCCTGGTATCGATCCAGAAACGCTCGTGCTGGAAGGCATAGGTGGGCAAGTCGATTCGCTGGGCCCCGGAATCAGCGTAGAAACCAGCCCAATCCACCTCGGCACCAGAGACGAACAGCGCTGCCACGCCGCCCAACACCGTGGACCGATCGGCATGGTTTCGACGAGCCAGCGCCACAACGGCAGAAGCGCCTACCTGCTCGTCATCCACGATCTGCGCGATCATCGGAGTCAACACCGCATCAGGCCCGACCTCGGCGAACCTGGCGACACCCGTGCCTGCCATTGTCGCGACCGCATCGGCGAAGCGCACCGTGTCACGGACCTGGCCGACCCAATACGACGGATCGGACATCTCGTCGTTGATCCGGACACCGGTCACCGTGGACACCAACGGGATACTCGGGCGACTGAACGCCAAACCATCGATCGCCGTGGCGAATTCGGCCAGCATCGGCTCCATCGACACCGAATGGAAAGCATGCGAGACCCGCAACCTGTGTGTGCGCCAACCACGTTCGGCACACCGATCAGCGACAGCCACGACATCGTCTTCGACACCGGACAACACCACCGACGACGGACCATTGATCGCCGCGATCGACACCTCGCCGGCCAGCATCGGCAGCACGTCGGCCTCCGACGCACCGACAGCGACCATCGCCCCACCCGCGGGCAGCGCCTGCATCAAGCGGCCACGCGCGGCGACCAGGATGCACGCATCCGCGAGCGACATCACCCCGGCGATGTGCGCAGCCGCGATCTCGCCGATCGAATGACCGGCCACCACATCCGCACGCACGCCCCACGACTCGAGCAGCCGGAACAACGCCACCTCGAACGCGAACAAACCCGCCTGAGCGAACACCGTCCGATCGATCAGTTCATCGCTCGACAGCGCCTCACCCAGCGAAACCGACTGCCCCAACAGCGGATCCAGCTGAGCGACGATCGCATCGAAAGCCTCGGCGAACACCGGATACGCTCCGCGCAGCTCGGCAGCCATACCCGCCCACTGGGCACCCTGACCAGAAAACACCACACCAGTCGAACCCGACACCACACGACCGGACACCACACCCGGTGCCTGCACCCCCGCAGCCAATGCCCGCACACCCGCCAGCAGATCGTCACGGCCCTCGGCCACGACAACTCCGCGATGCTCGAACACACTGCGCGCCGACGCCAGCGAGAAACCGGTATCAATCGGATCGTGCTCGCCCGCGCGCGATGTCAAACGATCAGCCTGAGCGGCAAGAGCATCCCTACTGCGTGCCGAAACCACCCACGGCAGCACAGCCGGGACGGTCCGCACAACCGGTACCGCGGCAGGCTCCACCACCGGGGCCTGTTCCAGGATGACGTGGGCGTTGGTGCCGCTGATACCGAACGAGGACACACCAGCCCGACGCGGCCGATCCGCCGTCGGCCACTCGACCGCCTCGGTCAACAACCGCACATGCCCCTCGGACCAATCGACCTTGGTGGAGGGCTGATCCGCATGCAGCGTTCGGGGCAGCACGCCATGGTGCATCGCCATCACCATCTTGATCACACCACCCACACCCGCGGCGGCCTGAGCATGGCCGATGTTGGACTTCAACGACCCCAACCACAACGGACGATCCGGGTTCCGGTCCTGACCGTAAGTGGCCAGCAACGCTTGCGCCTCGATCGGATCGCCCAGGGTGGTCCCGGTGCCGTGGGCCTCCACCACATCCACCTCGACCGGCGAGACTCCGGCGTTGGCCAATGCTTGGCGGATCACCCGCCGCTGCGAAGGACCGTTCGGCGCGGTCAAACCATTCGACGCACCATCCTGATTCACCGCCGAACCGGCCATCACCGCAAGAATCCGATGGCCGTTGCGCTGAGCGTCGGACAACCGCTCCAACACCAACACACCGGCACCCTCGGACCAGCCCACCCCATCGGCGTTATCGGAGAAGGACTTACACCGCCCGTCCGGCGACAACCCTCGCTGACGGCTGAACTCCACGAAAGTCTCCGGTGTCGCCATCACCGCCACACCACCGGCCAACGCCAGATCACACTCACCCGACCGCAACGACTGCGCAGCCAGGTGCATCGCCACCAACGATGACGAACACGCCGTATCCACCGACACCGCCGGGCCTTCCAACCCCAGCGTGTAGGCGATCCGACCCGACACCAAACTGCCGGTAGCGTTGCTGCCGCTCCCCTGGGCGTAGTCGTGGTACATCACGCCGGTGAAGACACCGGTCGAACTGCCACGCAGCACAGCCGGATCCACACCGGCCCGCTCCAACGCCTCCCACGTCGTTTCCAGTAGCTGCCGCTGTTGCGGATCCATCATCGTGGCCTCATTGGGACTGATCCCGAAGAATTCGGCATCGAAATCGGCTGCGGAGTACAGGAATCCACCCCGGCGCGTGTAGGTCTTGCCCGCCTTGCCACGTTCGGGATCGTAGATACCATCGACGTCCCAGCCACGATCCATCGGCAACTCACCGATGCTATCGACGCCCGACATGACGAGACTCCACAGGTCTTCGGGCGAGGCGACACCACCCGGGTAACGGCAGGCCATTCCGACCAGAGCGATCGGCTCGTCGTCAACAGCCTTGCTGGCAGTAACCTCGACATCGCGGCTGGTGCCGGCGAACTCGTCGGCCAGATACTTCGCCAAAGCCTGCGGTGTCGGGTAGTCGAACACCAGCGTCGCAGGCAGCCGCAGGCCTGTCACGTTTTTGAGAGCATTGCGGAACTCGATAGCAGTGAGCGAGTCGAAACCCAACTCACCGAAGGCCTTGTCCGCCGCAATCGCATTCGCGTCCTGATGACCCAGAATCGCCGCGACCTGACCACGCACGATCTCCACGAGCACACCGAAACGTTCACCGTCGGGAGTGTTCGCCAAACGAGCGCGTAGCGCCGTGAAAGCACCTGAGGCCGCTTTGCGGCGATGCGGGATCAGCGCGGAAAACAGTGCGGGCACCGCGAATCCCGTACTGCGCATCGCGTCCAGGTCGAAACGGGCAAGGAGAGGGGCAGCTGTGTCCAACCCGGTCGCGGCATCGAACAGCGCGAGGCCTTGTTCCTCCGAGAGCGGCAGCAAACCCGAGCGAGACATGCGGTGACGGTCCCGGTCGCTGAGTTCTGCGGCCATACCCCCGTCCATGCTCCATACACCCCAGGCGTAAGACTTGCCGCAGAGCCCGGATGCCCTGCGGTGCGCCGCGAGAGCATCCAGGCACGCGTTGGCCGCGGCATAGTTGCCTTGACCAGGGTTGCCGAACGCACCGGCCACCGAACTGAACAGCACGAACGCCTTCAACGGCAGATCGGCGGTCAGTTCATGCAGGTGCAGGGCAGCATCGACCTTGGGCCCCAACACGGCATCCATCCGGGCCGGGGTCAACGAACCGACCGCACCGTCGTCGAGAACGCCGGCCATGTGGAACACACCGGTCAGCGGGTGACCGGAAGGCACCTCGGCCAACACCTGCGCAAGCGCGCCGCGATCGGCGACATCACAAGCCACGAACCCGACCTCGGCACCGAGACGCTGCAACTCCGCCCGCAACTCGGCAGCGCCGGAAGCGGATTCACCGCGGCGGCTCAACAGCAGAAGCCGGCGCACACCATGTGCGTCGACCAGGTGCCGGGCGAACAACCCACCCAGGTAGCCGCTGGCACCGGTGACCAGAACAGTATCGTCCGGGCCGAAGGACGAACTCACAGCCGAAGCTGCCGCGGAGGAACCCCCAGCTGAAGTGGTCGTCGGAGCGGAGATTCGGCCGACGCGCGCAAGGTGTACTCGCCCATCACGCACCGCCACCTGCGGTTCGGCCACGGCGACAATCCCGCCCAGCAGCCCGTCGAGTTCGGAATCGGTGTCGATCAACACGATCCGGCCAGGATTCTCCGCCTGGGCGGAACGAACCAGACCACACACAGCCGCACCGGCCAAGTTCGTAACGTCTTCCCCGGCAACGGATACCGCACCACCGGTCCGGACTACCAGCACCGATTCGGCGAATCGATTGCCCGCAATCCAGGACTGCAATACCTCGAGGACCTCATGAGTCGCAGCATGGACAGCGGCGGGATCATTACCCGTCGGGCACTCCAACACCACCGCCTGCGGAACCTGCTCACCGAGCTCCGCCCACGCCACCGCGGTGACTTCGGCTTCACGCACCGCGATCGGTGTCCAGCCGATCTGGAACAACGCATTACCGACGACGGATGCGCCGGCCATGAGCTGCGCGGGATCGATCGGCCGGGAAGCCAGATGCCGCACCGTCGCCACCGCAGCACCGGTCGAGTCCGCCAGATCCAGAGCAACACCGTGCTCGCCGACCCGGGTGAGCCGAACGCGCAACGCATCAGCACCCGCCGCACGCACCGTGACACCGGACCACTCGAACGGCAACGCCACACCGGTTCCGTCCGCCGACATGCCATCGGCGAAACGCAAGGCATGCAACGCCGCATCCAGCAACGCCGGATGCACACCGAAACGCTCCGCCTCGGTTCGGGCCTGCTCGGGCAATTCGACCTCGGCATAGAGCAGACCGTCGGATCCGCGCCACACCGACCTCAGTGCCTGGAACACCGGACCGTAGTGATAGCCCTGTGCGTCGAGGGAGTCGTACACCCCATCGATATCGACCGCGACCGCACCGGCGGGCGGCCACTGCACCAGATCGGCAGCCGCGCTGTCGATTCCGGACGCGAGCACACCCTCGGCGTTCAACGTCCACGACGCCACCGAATCGACACCATCATCGGGCCGGGAGAAGATACGCACCGCGCGACGGCCGGTCTCGTCCTCGGCGCCGACCACAACGCGCACCGCGAGTCCGGCGGACTCCGGCAGTGCCAGTGGGGCTTGTAGGACCAGTTCCTCGAGGGTCGAGCAGCCGACCTGTTCTGCGGCGTACAAGGCGAGTTCGACCAAACCGGTACCGGGGAACAGCACGGTGTCCACAACCGTGTGGTCGGCCAGCCATGGGTGCGTCTGCACCGACAGGCGGCCGGTGAGAGTTACCGCGTCGGAGTCCGGTTGCGAGACGACCACCGAGACCAAAGGGTGCCCGGTGGCGACGAGCCCCATCGCCCGGGCATTGCCACCGGCGGCGGGCCCTTCGGTCATCCAATAACGTCGATGCTGGAAGGCGTAGGTGGGCAGGTCGATTCGCGCGGCACCGGTACCGGCATACAGACCGGCCCAGTCCACCTCGGCGCCGGACACGAACAGTCCAGCCACCCCGCCCAACACCGTGGCCGGATCGGCATGGTCTCGACGCGCCAACGCCACCACCGCAGGAGCCGCCACCGCAGCCCCCGCGCTCGCCTGCCCGCCGTCGAGAGTCTGGGCGAT
>NZ_JBYIRW010000043.1:0-11425 GCF_057708325.1 Nocardia sp. bgisy134 | reverse complement strand
TTCGCGCCCATCCCGTAGGGCTCGGTCCACCCGGACCAGGTGAGCCGGTCGAGGAAGCCGGTGGCCGGGCCACCCAGCGAATCGGCCTTCCGCGTCGACCACTGAAAAGATATGGCAGACAACAGGATAACGAGCAGGCCGTCGTTGACGACTATCCGGTCAGGAAAGGATCTAGCTCATGTGGATCGGCAAGGGAAAGAGACATGCTATGGGAGTGGTTCCGATGGCGGCTGCCGTGGCGTTGGCCGTCGGCCTTGTCGCCGGCTGTGGTCACAGTGACAAAGCGCCCGGGACGACCCAGGCTGACAAGCCGGCGTCGGCGACCACGGCCGCGTCGGCGCCCGGCCAGTCCTCGACACAGTCGACCAGCGTGCCATCGACGCCGGTGATGCCCGCAGGCACACCGACGGCCGAGATCACGACACCACACGATGGAGGGAACAGCTCCCAACCGGCCCCGCCGCCCGCGAATCCGCCGCAGGGCACCGGCACCGTGGTGATACGCACCCACACCCTCAACGGCGCCCCAGTGCCGAACGTGCCGGTCGAACTGAGCCTGCGGCAGCCGTGCGACCCTGCGATCAAAGACATTCCGACCCCCTCCACCGAGGCGCTGCGCCGCGACGCGGTCACCGACGCGAACGGAACGGCCACCTTCACCGTGCCGGCCGGCTGCTACCGCTTCGGCATGGGCACCCCGCCGCCCGGCGCGACGCCGGTCCCGGAAGGACTGCACACCCTGTTCCTGGTCCACGCCGGACAAACCGTCACCGGCAAGCTCCGCTTCCAGGATTCTGAACCGTCCGAGCCGTGTGCAGTCCAAACGGTCCTGCGCGAACTCGACATACGATTCGACCATCTCCGCAGCGCGAAGGCCACGGTCAGTCAATGTGACGGTAAGTGGGCACACATCGTCTGGGACTCACCCGGCGACAGCGCGCGCATCATCCGCCGCACCGCCGGCGGCTGGACCAACTACGTCTTCTTCCCCCACGACATCTGCTGGGGCCCGGCCAGCGCGGACGGCGTCCCCGTCCGTTTCAAGGAATACTTCACTTGCTGACGAGCACGGGACCAGGTCACCACCGCGCGCTGACCGGGCATTCCGACTCGTACCGGACGGAAGTCCGGATCGTCTCGCACCTCCACCCACTCGAAGCGGAACCACCCCAGTCCACACCCTGTCAGGCCCACACAGGTCATCGACCACAACGGGAACGCACGCACATCGGCGTGCGCGGGCCGAGTTGTCATGTGCCCGAGGCCATGTAGGCGGCGAGGATGTAGTTCGGATGCCGGTCGAGGTTCTTACGCGCCCGGTTGTAGCGCATCGTGGTGCGAGGGTCGGCATGGCGGGCTGCGATCTGGACATCACGCAACCCGACACCGGCATCGAGCATGGTGCCGTAGTGCGCGGAAGACGTACTGGCCCAACTCGACGAGGAAGCAGCCCGGCGAACCGTCATCATCAGCCGCGGCATGCCGACAATCACCCAAACCGACACCTGCACAATAGCTCCCGAACAGTGACAGGGTTCCGAAAAGCTTGCATCCACCCAATAAGCAGGCACGACAATGCCGAGAGGACTTCTCTGCGACGGTCACAGAGATCGTTTCAAGACCGCTACTCGGCGCGACGCACATACAAGTGCTGGGTGACTCGTGCAACGAGAACGCCTGTGTTGGAGATGAATTCAGTGGTGCGTGTGGTGATCGACTTGCTGCCATCGTCGGTTGCGGCACGGATCTTCGCAGCCAGGACCGGCCTCGGTTCATGCCGAGTACCTGACTTCTTCCGGCCGCCGGAGGGCGAGGCAGGGCAGTCACCTGTCGAGTCGCTTTCGGTAGGCGCGCTGTTGGCACGCGCGTGAGCAGTAGAGGCGCGGTCTGCCGGAGATGGGTCGCTTGACCGGCTTCCCGCACATCAGGCATGTTTCATCACGAGTTTCGTCACGATTGCGGGCGATGAGCATCGCGATACCGTCGAGCACGCGCGCGAGCCCGAACTCGAACGGGGTCTCCGGCTCGTCGTAGCCGCCCGCCTCCCACAGGGCCGTGAGCGTCGGGTAGCGGTCGAGCCGCTGGTAGAGCGTGTCGCGAGCGCCCCACCATTCCTGTTCGCTCACCCCGCTCTGTCGTTCCTGTCGTGCGGTCTCCACCAACGTCTGGGCCTCGGCGTCGACGAACCGGCCGACCAGATTCACTGCGGCGATCACTTGCGCAGGAGGCAGGCCGGAGCCGGTGACCGCGCTCAGCATGCGTTCGTAGGAGGCGACGCCGTTGGGGCCGGGCAGGTGACGGCTGCCGCGCACCTCGGCCATCCAGGGGTGACGCGTGCGCAGCTCCCATTCGCTGCGGGCGCACGACTCCAGTCGCGCCCGCCAGCCGTCTTCGGTGCCGACCGAGGGGTGGGCTTCCTCGCGGACGGCATCGAGCATGAGGTCGACGAGCTGGTCGCGTCCGGGCACATGGCGGTAGAGCGACATCGTGGTGAAGCCGAGCCGTTCGGCGACCTTGCGCATCGACAGGCCCTCCAGGCCCTCGGCGTCGGCCAGTTCGATGGCGGCGCGCACTATCCTTCCCAGGCTCAGCCCCCGGCGCGGCTCCTGTTCGCGCTCCTGCCACAGCAACTCGACCCCGTGGTCGGGGTCCTCCGCTTTGTCGTCGATCATTGGCGCTCCTGTCGTCTATGGTGTTATATCTTGTGTACACCGTAAACGCAGAGAAGGGTTGCTGCATGTTGGAGTTCTATGTCGATCCGAATGGCGACGACTCCGGGCCGGGCACCGAGAGCCGGCCGTTCGCCACGCTCGGCCGGGTCGCGCAGGCCGCAGGAGACGCCACCGGCACAGTCGTCGCCCACCTCAGGGCGGGTCGGCACATCCTGCGCGAACCCCTCGAGGTCACCAAGGGGGACATAGTCTTTCAGGCTTACGGCTACGGGACCGCCGCGCAGGAGGAAGCCGTCGTCAGCGGCGGCCGACACATCACCGGCTGGCGTGTACGTGACGGGGTCTGGCTGGCCGATGTGGGCGAGCTGGACACTCGCCAGCTCTATGTCGACGGGCGCAGAGCCGAACGTGCCGCCATCGACACCCTCCCCGGCGCTGTGACCAGCACCGAAACGGGTTACGTCACGGACGTCACGCTCAATTGGCAGAGCCCGGCCGACATCGAGTTCGTCTACCGGGGCATTTACCCATGGACCGAGGCCCGCTGCGCGGTGGCCGACGCCGTCGTCAGCGAAGGCTCGACGACGATCGCCATGGCACAGCCTGCTTTCGCCCGCGCCCACGACCTGTACAACTTCGCCTGGGAAGGACAGACCTCGCACGGCCCCGGCTTGCCCACCAGGGTGGAGAACGACCCCGTCTTCCTCACCGAACCCGGCACATTCGTCCTGGACCGCTCGCGGCCTGGCCAGCACGTCCTGCACTACCTGCCACGCCCCGACGAAGAGCCTGAACGCACCCAGGTGATCGCCCCCGTTCTCGAGGTGTTGCTGCACGTCACGGACGCGACCGGAGTCGCTTTCCAGGGGCTGGTTTTCGCCGAGGCCACCTGGCTGCGCCCTCGCGCCGAAGGCTTCCTGCACTATCACGGCGGCGGCTACTACGAAGGCGGCCCGGTCGACACGGTCACCATCGTGGAGGGACAGATGTGGGTGACGGTCCCGCAGGAATCCGCCATGATTCCTGCCTGCGTTCGTGTCGACGACAGCACCGACGTCCGTATCGAGGACTGCCGGTTCACCAGGTTGGGCGCCACCGGGCTCGGGCTCACCAACGGCACGAACCTCATCGTGCGCGGTTGCGACTTCGACACCCTCGCGGCTTCCGGTATCACGGCCACCGGCAGCCGGGACGTACTGATCGAGGACAACCGCGTCCACCAGATCGGTCTGGATTACTCCGGTTCTCCTGGCATTGCGATCAGCGATACCCTCGACTGCACCGTCACCCGCAACCAGGTCACCGACGTGCCGCACTGCGGCATCGTGGCCGGGCCCGCGCGCGGCACCCGCCTGTTGCGCAACCTCGTCACGGACACCCTCACGACCTTGGCCGACGGCGGCGGCATCTACCTGTCCGGCCCCCAGGGCGACGGCCCCGGCAACGGCGCGCTCGTCCGCGGCAATGTCATCACAGACACCCGCACTCCATACAACTTCGGCCTCTACACCGACTACGGCGCCTCCTGGGTGACCATCGAGAACAACGTGGTCATGCGCGCCGACAACACCGCCGTCCTGCAAGTCGCGCCGCCGCTGGAGAACGTCGTCTACCGGGACAACTTTTGGGACGCCGATCCACAAGGCAGCGACGACGTGCCGGCGGGCGTTATCTACGAGGGCAACACCACGATCGCCGAACCACACCACCTGGATAACGTCACCCGCGCCATCCAAGCGCAGGCGGGCCTCGTTCGCCCCCGCTGACTAAGTACGCCGTCCACCGTGTGTGGGTGGCGAAGGCCCTCGATATATCTCGCCGTTGGCGATCCTCGTCTGCGCTGTCGTCTGGTTCTGCATCCTGAAGCCGAAGACGAACCGTATGTTGGTCACGTTGCTCGCGTCGCCGTGATCGCGCGCCATCGCCTGTTCCGCACCCACATGGGCTACGGTCGGCGCAACACCGCCAAGCTGAGTCCGCTCCAGCGGGCCCGCGGCATCACCGCGGCCTGGGAGATCCGACGAGGACGCGGACCGGATCGTCGACGAGGGCGTGCCGATCGTCGGCTGCGTCAAAGGGGGTGGTCGAACCGGACGTGATCGACTGGCCGCACGCCGTCGTCGAACTCGCCCGGTAGTGTCGTCGGATTCGACTGCGACCCCGGCCGTTACGGGTATCCCGCGCTACCGACGGGCGCGATCATCGATGTCGGCCAGGGCAACCTGTGGAACCTGGCCACCGGCGCGGCCACCAGCGCCGGGTCGGCCGGACAGGGGACCCGAGTCCGGTGACCGGGCCCGAGTCGAAGGTCGCGTTCAACCGGCCTGGCTACACCTAGCGCACCAGCCTGCGGGTCGGATCGCCGACACCCGAGGCCGCCGTCGGCTGGAGGAGTCGAGCATGACCATGAAACAGGATTCGCAGTTCTTCGCCCCCGAGCAGCGCCGCACCGCGTGGGAGCGGTTCGGCAAGGACCATTTCGACGTGGTGGTGGTCGGGGGCGGCGTGGTGGGCGCCGGGATTGCGTTGGACGCGGCCACCCGGGGCCTACGGGTCGCGCTGGTCGAGGCCCGCGATCTCGGGTCCGGCACTTCGAGCCGTTCGTCGAAGCTGCGCTGCATCTCGACGATATCCTGGCCCGCCGGACCCGGATCTCCATCGAATACTCGCACCGCGGCGTCAACTGCGCCGAGCAGGTGGCCCATCTGATCGCGCCGGTGCTCGGCTGGGACGACGCCGAAATCGACCGGGAGATCACGACATACCGGGCCAGGGTCGACGCGGAGATCCGCTCGCAGACACAGCCCGATGACGCCTCCGCCGATGCCCTGCGCATCGCCGCCCCCGAACCACGGCCCGAAATCCTGGAGCCGGTCCCGCTGGACAGCTGAATCAGGACTGTCCGAGTACGGGCGGCGGTAGCGCGATCGTGGCCAGCGCGCCACCGCCCGCCGCGGGCTCCATTGTCACAGTGCCGCCGTGCAATTCGGCGATCCACGCCACCAGAGCCAGCCCGATGCCGCTGCCGCGACCGCCGGTCACCCCGCGCTGGAACGGATTGCTCGCCACCTGCGGGTTCAGCCCGGGGCCGTGGTCGCGCACGCTGACCCGCCCCTCGGTCACATACACCTCGACGGGTGCGCCGCGGTTCATCGCGCCGTGTGTGACGGCGTTCTCGAGCAGATTGCGCACCGCGAGGCTCAGCAGGCCGGGATCCCCCACGACTACCGAGGGCTGGGTCCGCGCGACGATGCCCGCATTCGGGAACTCCTCGATCACCGCCTCGGTGAGCTGGTCGAGCAGCAACTGCACCCGCTCCATCTTGGTGACGCCCGCCTGCATCCGTGCCCGCGCGAGCAGTCCCGCCACGATCCGCTCCATCCGGGAACCGAGGGCCCGCGCGTCGTCCAGCGCGCGCTCCACCTCGTGCGGGTTGCGCCTGCGCGGCGCGGTGACCAATCCGAGCGTGGTCAGTGGGGTGCGTAGTTCGTGGGCGGCGTCGCCGAGGAAGCGTTCCTGTTCCTCGAGCATGACGGTGACCTGGCGCATGCTGCGCCCGGAGAGCCAGTGCGCGGCCATGCCCGACAGGATGACAAGGGTGAGCCCGCCCACCACCAGTCCCCACAGTAGCAGCGCGCGTTCCCGGTCGAAGACACCCGGATTGGCGCCCGCGATGACGACCGCCTCGATCGGGGAGTCGTCCCAGATCATGTGCTGGGCGACCAATCGCACCGGCCTGCCCTGGCTGTCGATGCCGTCGCGGAAGATGGTGTCTGTGGCCACGGTGGCGTCGTCGACCACGCCTTGGACGATCTCCTCCTTCGGCAGCCAGGAGCGCAGGTGCGAATAGCGTTCCTGCCACTGGCCCGCGCCGTCGTTGGACAGCACCAGCACCGCGGTCTCGCCATTGGCGAGGTCGTAGTTCTCGACCTGGCTGATATCGAAGGTGTCGTCCTCGAGCAGGCCGATACTGCGGTTGACGCCGGTGGCCACCCGGTCGATCGCGTCGTCCATGGCCTTGTCCCGCGAGCGGGCATCGATGGTGGTGGCCACCAACCCGAGGATGATCAGGCAGGTCGCGGTGACGGCGGTGATCAGCGTGGTCAGCTGCCATCGGGTGCGGCGCAGCCGCCGGACGGCGGGGCGCGCGTCGGAGGTGGCGATCACGGTACGAATGGTTCACCTCCGATCATGAAGCCCGCGCCGCGCACCGTCTCGATCACCGGCGGTGCGCCGAGCTTGCGGCGCAATTGCGCGATCACCGCGTCGACCACGTTCGACGCGGGTTCGGCCATCTCGTCCCAGCAGCATTCGATCAGCTCCGAGCGGGTCACCACGCTGCCCGCGCGGGTGGCGAGCAGTTCGAGGACCGCGAACTCCTTGGGGGTCAGCGATCGCAGAATGCCCGCCCGCTGTACACGGCGGCGGGGTAGATCGATATCGATATCGCCGAGTCGCAGGCGCGCCGGAGCCGGATGCTCGCGGCGTCGGCACAGGGCACGCACCCTGGCCGTCAGTTCGGGCAGCGCGAACGGCTTGACCAGATAGTCGTCGGCGCCATTCTCGAAGCCTGCGATGCGGTCGGCCAGACCGTCGCGCGCGGTGAGCATCAGCACCGGGACCCGGTGGCCCGCGGCGCGGTGCGCGGCGACCAGGTGTAGGCCGTCGCCGTCGGGCAGGCCGCGGTCGATCACCAGACAGTCATAGGTGTTGACGGAGATCTTGAAATCGGCGTCGGCGAGATGACCGGCGAGGTCGACCGCGAAGCCTGCGTAGCGCAGGCCCGCCGCCACTTCGACGCCGAGCCTCTCATCGTCCTCTACGACCAAAACCCGCACGAGATCAGACAATAGGGCACTTCACAAATCGTTCGCCGCCGGAGTTCGGGTGGCCCGACCCCTCCGGGCCACCCGCTCACCGAACTGGTCGGCTCAGTAGGTGTACAGGTCCCAGCCGTTGGCGACCTCGACGCACTCCCATTGGGTGCCACCGGTCTTCGGCGAATTGCCGTCCGCGGCACAGGCCTCGTAGGTGGCGTAGTTACCGATGAACGGGGTGTGCAGCGGGGCGGGCGCGGCGGCGGCGACACCGGCGCCGGCGGCCACGGCGCCGAGGGTGAGTGTGGCGGCGGCGATCGCGGACTTGATCTTCATGGGATGGATTCCTTTCCCGCGCGGCATCTCCGCGCTGGGGACAGAAAACCAAGCCCTCCGTGAGATTTTCATGATGTGCCGATGACCGAGCTTCTGCTCCAGCCTGAAATGCAGCGCAGCCGTGCTGGTGGAGCAACTGCTACGTCGCCTATCGAGGGGAAGTGCTGAACCCGGAACCTCAGGACTTCCAGCAACTTCGGCGGATCACCCGGAATTTTCGCCGCGGCGGATGAGGTGTCGTTCACGAAACTTCCGTCGGGAGGGCCCGTTCTCTTCGTCGAACCGACCCTGTTCCAGCGCCGTGCTGCGCGCGGACTGTACCACCGAGGCCTCGATCGCCGCCCTGGTCCACGGCATCTGACACCGACCGCCGGGTGCGCTGGACGGCGCGTACCTCAGCGGCGCGAACCTCAGCCAGGCGATCTTCGCCAACACGACCCTCAGGCCGCGCGAACCTCCCTGGCGCGGACCTCAACGGCGCCGACTTGACCGGCGCGGACTTGACCGGCACGAACCTCAGCGGCGCGAATTTCTCGCCGCGAACCTGGAAGCGCGCGAGCGGTTGTCCGTGCGCGTCCACGACCTCGATGGTCAGCGGGAGCGCTCGCCCTTCGACCGCCCGGAGCACGGGCTGACCGACGCGATCAAATGAACTCCTCCGGTGTGAGCGAGAAACCTCCGCACATGCGGCAACGGCAGCCCGAGCGACCGGGCGATCGCACTGAACGACTCACCAGCCCGCCACCGGCGCCACACCTCGTCCTGACGAGCAGCGGACATCCCGTAATCCCGCACCCAAACCTCCACGCCGACATGATCATCCACGCGGTGATGGCGGTGATCCCTCGGGCCCGAGCCGCGACGCAACATCCGCTTGTAATCGTCCGGCGGTGCCATCTGCACGCGCAGCTCATGTTCGTCGAGCTATTCCAGACCCAGGACCTGGCGGCCGCCGTAGTAGTCCTCGATGAGCGACTTGATCGCGCCTGTCTCCAGGTCCAGCAGGAGTAACTCGCCTTCGAAGAAATAGCCGCCGTTGTAGCGACCCGAGCCGACGGCAAGAACAGGAAGGCTGGGATGGAAAGCCATGGCGTGCACGGGGAAACGCGCACCGAGCAACGCGCGGCATACTCGGACACTCACAGGTCCGAGGTCGGCCGAGCCGGGCATCTGTCGATAACCGTGTCGGCCGCCATGGCAACCCCACTGCAACAGAAATGGGCCGCCGACAGATGGCGGTATGCGGCTACATGAGCGGACGTTGGCCTACCCCCGGCTACTGAGCCGGGTCCGTGGCGGCATCTCTTTTTCGGTCGAGGTTGTCACCAACGCGGGTCAGTAGGTGCTTCAACGTGTCGATCTCCGCGGCGGTGAAGCCCGCTACGGCCCGGCGGTCGAGAGCGGCCAGGCGGTCGTGTGCATCGGTCAATCGCGTGTCGGTTGCGGAGGTCAACGCGATCGTCTGGCTGCGCGCGTCACGGGGGTTGGGTGTGCGACGAACGAGCCCGTCGCGGTCCATACGGGCGAGCAACTGTGCCATGGACGGTTGCTCCATACCGGTGGCCTCCGCGAGCTCCTTCTGGGTGAGTTCCTCGCCGTCGTGCAGTAGCGCGATCACCGGCACCTGGGCGTAGCGCAGGCCGAGTGGTTTGAGTGCGATGTCGCCGTCGCGAGCGAATGCGCGGGATGCTCGATTGATCAGCTGAGCCAGGCTGGGTGTGGTTCGCGAGGTCATAACATCCTTTACATAGGAACCTATCCAATGGTACATAGGATCCTATGAACTCTAACTCTTCGGTATCCGAGGTCCAAGTGGTCATCGCCGGTGCCGGTCCGACCGGCCTCATGCTGGCCGCCGAACTGCGCCTCGCCGGCGTCGATGTCGTCGTGGTGGAGCGGCGCGCGGCCGGTACCGTCGGTGAGTCACGCGCACCGGGCATCAACGCCCGCAGCCTCGAGATACTCACCCAGCGCGGGCTCGGCGAGGAATTCGTCAGCCGCGGCAAGGTCTTGCCGGGCGTGCTGTTCTCCGGAATCCCCATGGCCCCACGGGATCTCGATCCCGGCTGGCCATCGGCCCTGATCCTGCCGCAACACCACACCGAGCGGATCCTCGCTGCCCGTGCCGTCGAGCTCGGGGCCCGATTCGCATGGGCCACCGCTGTCGTGGATCTGCGTCAAGACGATGACGGGGTCGAGGTGTTCGTCGAAGGGCCGTCCGGTCCGGCCACGATCTGCGCCGACTATCTCGTCGGCTGTGACGGCGGCCATAGTGCGGTCCGGCGGATCTGCGACATCCCGTTCCCCGGCGACGAGCCCGTGTCCTGGTGGGTGGTCGGCGATGTGCGGCTGGACTCCCCGCCCGACGGCAACGGAGTCTTCGGGCGCAACGAACGGATCGGCACTTACCAGATCTCGCGAGCCGAACCGGGATGGTTCCGCCTGAGCCTGATGCGGGCCACCCCTCCGGCCGACCGCACCGCGCCGGTCACCCTCGACGAACTGCGCGAGGTCATGCGCGACGGCCTGGGCACCGATTACGGCCTGAGCCAGGCGCGGTGGTTATCACGATTCTCTGACGGATTCCGCCAGATCACCGACTACCGCCATAGGCGCGTCTTCCTGGCCGGAGATGCCGGACACATCCATTCGCCGATCGGTGGACAGGGCCTGAACCTCGGAATCCAGGACGCGGTGAACCTGGGCTGGAAACTGGCCGCCGTGCTCGACGGCCCCGCACCCGACACACTGCTGGACACCTACAACCAAGAGCGGCACCCGGTCGCGGCCACCGTGCTGCAACTGACCAAGGCGCAAACGGCGCTGATCAAACCCGGCGCGCAGAATGACGCATTGCGCGCGGTGGTGGCCGACATGCTCGCGGTGCCCGAGACCTGCCTGCGGCTCAGCGGGATCCTCAGCGGACTGAGCCTGCGCTACCCGCTCGGCGACACTCACCCGCTCGTCGGGCGACGCATGCCCAACCTGACTCTGTCCACCGATCAGGGCACCACCGAGGTGTTCGATCTGCTGCGCCAGGCACGACCGCTGCTGATCAACTTCGATACCGATGGATTGACGGGCACCCCGGCAGGGTGGGCGGACCGTGTGGCATACATCGAGGCGCGGCGCGACCGCGCACTCTCGGCCAGTAAATGGAACCTGCCCGTTTTCGGTGAGGTCCCTGCGTGTGGTGCGGTATTTGTCAGGCCGGACGGCTATGTCGCCTGGGTCAACCCTGCCACTACCCCCATCGCCCGCGAAGCGCTGACCGCCGCCCTCGACCGGTGGCTGGGCGCGCCCACCGCGCGCTGAACCGGCTCGCTCCTACGCCATGGTTCGGATAGTCCTCGATTCGGCTCCTCAGCGTGCGCTGGGCCAGGGTGCTGACGGTGTGCCAGATATCCGCAACTGGCCGCCCATGGGGAATCGCAGCTGGCCGTACGCGCGGAATCTCCAGTGGCCGCCGACGGTGTCAGCGGCGTTCGCGGGGGCGGTGTGGTTGTCGGTCATGGCTTTTCGTCTCCCTGGTCATTCGTGGCGCGTGTGCCGAGGGTGCCGGGGGGGGGGGAGGGGGGCACCCCCCAAAAAGGGGGTGTC
>NZ_JBYIRW010000042.1:0-13446 GCF_057708325.1 Nocardia sp. bgisy134 | reverse complement strand
ACGCCAGACGCTGACCGCCAGACCAACACCGCACCAGGCCCACGCACACCAACAGACGACCAACAGCCCAACATCGCATCAGGCCGACACACGCCAGACGCTGACCGACAGACCAACACCGCCCCAGGCCCACGCACACCAACAGACGACCAACAGCCCAACATCGCATCAGGCCGACACACGCCCACCGCTGACCGGCAGCACAGCGGCATGTCGGGTCGCGGTCGACGCACTCCGACCGTTGGCCTACAGCCCAACACCGCCCCCGGCCAACACACACCGACCGATGACCAGCAGCCCAACACCGCGCTAGGCCGACATACACTCACCGCTGACCGAGAGACCAACACCGCCCCAGGTCGACGCTCACCAACCGCTGACCGGCAGACCAATACCGTCCCGGGCCGACGCACGCCCACCGCCACCCGACAGCACAAAGGCGCGTCGGATGGCGGTCGACGCACGCCGAGCGGTGAGGGACGGTGCACACAGGAAAGCCGCGACACTTTCGCTGAGCTCGCCGATGCTCTCCCTGTCCTGCGAAGCGACAAGAGCCACGTCGGGCTGCTCGCCGTAGCGCTGCGGGCGGGTCTCCCGCTCACCGCGCCACCCCCAGCTCCAGCGCCGCCACGGCCTCGGCCCGTAACTCGAGGGGTAAGAGCGCTGTCCGCGCCGAGACCACCACGACCACGTGCTCGCCCTCCGTGCGGAGCGAGACGGCGGCGTTCGGCGGGGCGACGCGACGAGCCGTGGCGACCGCGTTGGCTTCGTCGCCGCGCGCCGCAAGGCGTGCCGCCTCACGGGCGGCGTCGACGCAGCGGACCTGCGTCGACGCCGCGAGCAGGGCTCCGAGGCAGACCATCACCGCAACGACGAGGGAACCGAGCGCGATCGCCGCCTCGACCGTGACGGCCCCGCGATCATCCGCGAGCGGACGAGCACCTACACCTCGTCCGCCTCTGGCCGCGACGGTCCCACTCTCCGCTGCAACCGCACGCGCAACGACACATCGCCCAGCCCCCACCGTGACGGTCCTGCCATTCATCGCGAGCGGACGGCCATCGACACATCGTCCATTCCCCACCGTGGTGGCCCCGCCATCGGCCACGAGGGAACGAGCACAAACACACTGTCCGGTCCTCGCCGCGACGGACCCACCATCGGCCCCGAGCGGACGAGCACCGACACGTCGTCCTCCCTTGGCCGCGACGGCCCCACTCTCCGCCGCGACCGCACAGGCAACGACACATCGCCCAGTACCCACCGCGACGGTCCCGCCATCGGCCGCGATCAGACGGCCGTCAAGACGTCGTCCGGTCTCGGCCACCATCGCCCCGCCATAGCCAACGAGCGAACAGGCACTCACACACCGACCCCTCCGCGCCGTCATGGCACCGCCATCGGTCGCGAGCGAACGGGCGCCAACACACCGCCCGCTCCCCACCGCGATCGCCCTGCCATCGCCCACAAGCGAACAGGCACCCACACACCGCCCGTTCCCCACCGTGGTGGCACCGCCGTCGTCCGCAAGGGAATGGGCACAAACACACTGTCCGGTCCTCGCCGCGACGACCCCGCGATCATCCGCGAGCGGACGAGCACCGGCACGTCGTCGGGCCACCCCCGCCGCTACACCGTGGTGTTCAAGGCGCGATCGATGATCTTCGTCAACGCGTCCACGATCGAATCGCCGGTCACCACCCCGTACAGCACCGCACCAAATGCCGCTGCCGCAATAGTCCCGATGGCATATTCCGCTGTGCTCATGCCGTCGTCGTCGACGGCTGCCCGCACCGTGCGGAGCTGGAGTTGAGCAATGGCCGTCCGTGCTCGGCCACCGAGGGTGCGGTACCGAAACCACGAATCTGCCTCGGCCGCTGTGTTTCTCGCCGGGCCGGCTGGGTTGTGTTCCGGGTCTTGCCCGGTCGTGCACGCCAGCCCGCCGACAGGACTCGCGATCCCACCGGGTGTCGGCTTCACAGCGTGTACCCGGTTCCCGCCTGCATTTACCTTCCCGTGTAGCGCCCCCATCTCGCGCCGCCGCACTGTCCGACCCAGCAGCGTCATCGCCGCCAACGCTGTGTTTCCGCCCGCTGTCACCACTCCGTGTCACCTCACCTTCCCGCTCCGAAACGCCATCGCCGCCGATAATCCGCTCGCGCCTGCGGTAGCCATCCCGCGCCGCGCCGCCTTCCTGCGCAACTTCACATGCATCCGGGCCACTCGGATACCGACCACCCGGGCGACCCGTGGGATCGAGCGCCTCCGTGGGCCCGCTGCCTCCTCCGCGGAACCACGCAGCGCACGAACCACTTCGGTCGTCGCATCCCACACGGCCGCGTGGGCGCGAGCCAACCGTTCGGACAGCAGCGGGCCGTCGGCTCGTCGCCGCGGACGATCCGCCGGTTCTTCGATTCGCACCTGCTTCCCCTTTCCCTTCGGCCCGCGCGGCCGATCCGCGCGGGCAAGCCTGTTGCCGTCGAGCGCGACTCGCGAGGAGGTCCTCGTTCACAGGAGACCGCCTTCGAGAACACGGCCCGCCAGACCGATCACCACGGGCACGATGCCCAAGCACAGGAACGCGGGCAGAAAGCACAGCCCCAGCGGACCGCCGATCAGCACGCCCGCGCGTTCCGCGCGAGCCGCTGCCGCATCCTCGACCGCGCGGCGGTGCTGGTCGGCGAGTTCTCCGACGGCGACCGCCAGCGAAGCGCCGGATCGCGCCGAGCGTCGGGCCATCCGCGCCAGCGAATCGATCTCGGCAGCTCCCGGTCGGCCCTCCGCATCCCGCGCCGCACGCTCCCAGGCCGAGCCCGGCTCCGCGCCGAGCGCAAGCAGGTCCGCGGCCGTGCGCAATGCCATGCCCACCGCCTGCGGTGCGCCGGCAGCCACCACGCGCGCCGCACTCGCCATCGGCAGACCCGCTCGCAGACACGCGGCGAGCAGATCGAACACCGACGCGATATCGAGCGGATTCGCAGCGCCCGGCTTGTCCGGCTTCGGCTCCTTTCCCTCCCCGGTCCGCCCCAGCACCCGCAGCCTCCGACCGACGCCGACGCGCCCCGGCCACAGCGCGAAAGCCCCCGCCACCGCCAACGTTGCGACACCGGCCTCGATCGCCATCCGAATCCCTTTCTGCCCAGCCGAATTCGCCAAAACACGCCGACACCGCATCCCGGCCCGCCACCGAGTCCGGCACACGCGCCGAGCCAATAACCCGACGAGGTGCAGCGCGCCCGCGCTCCGTCGAAGCCATGGCGGCCGACGCCGACGAGGCAAGCACAAGGAACGCCGAGACGACATACCCGATCGCTACGCACAGCCCGCCGAATCTCCGCCGAGGTTCGGCACGAGGCATCCGGCTCCCGCCCACCTCCGGCACGCCCGGCGACTGCTCGACGCACACCGCACCGCGCCCGTTCACACCAGCGCCTTTCGCGTGATCGCATCGCTCCACAGCAGCCCGGTGCAGGCCAGCGCCACCCCGAGTGGAAGCAGCAGGCTTCCCGCCGAGGAGGCGAAGAGGACCCGCAGCGGGTCGGCGCCCATGAGCTGGCCCAGGATCAAGCCGAGCAGCGGGAGGGTGGACAGGACCGTGGCGGTGGCGCGAGCGCCCGCGAGGGCGGCGGTAGCGCGTGCGCGAAAACGGATGCGACCCACCAGGTCTGCGCGGGCGGCCGTCAAGAGTTCGGCGAGGGCCAGGCCGTGGCGCTCCGCGATAAGCCACGCGTCGGCGATGCGAGCGAGCTCGGCGCTGATGACCACGTGCGGGTCACGCAGACCATCTGCGGCGGAACCGCCCAGCTTGCCGCGCGCGGCGCTGACGGCGAAAGCGCGAGCCGCCACACCGCGTGATTCGCTGGCGGCGACGTCCGCGGCCGCACTCGGGTGTGCGCCGACGCGCAATTCGCCGATGACCGCTTCCAAGGCGTCGAGGAGATGGGCGCATGCTTCGGTGCGACGGCGGTCGGCGTGAGCCCGTCGCCGGCGCAGCCCTACGGTGCCCGCCAGCATCGCCGCGGCGAGGAAAACACCGATGCCCATCGCCAGGGTTGACGCAAGCGTCGAACACACCGCGACGCGAACAACATTGCTGTAGTCCGGCTTTCGCGCACGACCCCGCGCGAAAAGACCTCGCATTCGTCGGCGCGGACCCGTCTCGGGCACCACCAGCACCGCGAGCGCCAAGCACACCATCGCCGCGCTCATCGACCAATCCGTTCCGCCAGCAGGGCCGCCAGCCCGGCCGCACCCGGAATCGGCGCATCGTCGGCGCGCCAAGCCGCGACGATGCGCACCCTGCCGCTCGCGTCACGGTCGAGCACCCCGATCTCCCGCAGACCGCGCGAGCCGTCCGCCCGGCGATGCACGTGCAGCACCACCTGCACCGCGGCGGCCAGTTGGCTGTGCAGCGCCGCGCTGTCCATGCCGCCGAGCGCGGCGAGCGCTTCCAGCCTGGCGGGGACTTCCCGCGGGGAGTTCGCGTGGACCGTGCCCGCGCCGCCGTCGTGCCCGGTGTTCAGCGCGGTCAGCAGATCGACGACTTCGGCGCCGCGGACCTCGCCGACCACGATCCGGTCCGGACGCATGCGCAGCGCCTGCCGCACCAGATCGCGCACCGTCACCGCTCCGACGCCCTCGACGTTCGCCGTGCGCGCCACGAGCCGCACCACGTGCGGGTGCGGCGGCGCGAGTTCGGCCGCGTCTTCGACGCACACGATCCGCTCGCGGGCATCGACTTCGGCGAGCAGCGCGGACAAGAGGGTCGTCTTCCCAGCCCCGGTGCCGCCGACCACCAGGAACGCGAGCCGAGCCCGGATGACGCGCTCCAGCAGGGTTTTCGCGTCCGGCGGCACCGCGCCCGCCGCCGCCAGCGCGCCCAACCCCTGGGTGGCGGGGCGCAGCACTCGCAGCGACAGACATGTGCCGCCCTGTGCGATCGGCGCGAGCACCGCGTGCAGCCGAACGCCGAACGAATCACCGAGCGCCGCTTCGGTTCCGGCCAGTCGTCCGTCCACCCACGGCTGGGCGTCGTCGAGCCTGCGCCCCGCCGCAAGCGCCAACCGCTGGGCGAGCCTGCGCACCGCCGCCTCGTCCGGGAACGTGACCGGGGTCCTCTCCAGCCCGTGCCCGCGGTCGATCCATACCGCGTCGGGCGCCGTCACAAGGACATCCGCGACCCGAGGATCGTGCAGCAGTGGCTCGAGCACCCCCGCGCCGGTCATCTCGGTCTGCAACAGCCGCAGCGCGCGCAGCAGGTCGGTGTCACCGAGGACGCCGCCCGCTTCGGCGCGAATGGCCGCCGCGACGGCCGCCGGGTCGGGATCGCCCGGTTCACCCGCCAGTCGCTCCCGCACGCGATCCAGGAGCTCGGCCGTCACCAGCGCGTTCACGGTTCGCTCCGCACGGCAGGCGCGCCGAGCACCGCGAGCACCGCATCGGCCGCGTCCTTGAGCGGTCCACGCCGCGGAGTGGCGAGCCCGCCGCGCTCCAGGCGGGCCGCCAAGCCCCCTTCGGCTCGGACGGCCGCCAGCAGCGGGAGGTCGAGGACCTCGGCCACCTCGGCTCCGCGCAGCCCGCCCGGCGCCGGACCGCGGAGCACCAAGCCCTGGTTGGGATTTCGCCTGCCGATGTACGCCGCGACGGACTCCGCCGCGGCCACCGCCCGCAGCGTGGCCTGCACGACCAGCACCACCAGATCCGCGCTTTCGAGCATCTGTTCCGCGTGCGCGCCGCGCTCACCGGACACGTCGCAGATCACGAGATCGCCTGCGGCACGGCCTGCTTCGATCACCGCGCGCGCCGCGCCCGCCCCGATAGCGCCCGGCAATCGACCGGCACCGCCGCGGCCGCAGGACAGCACGGACAGCCCCGGCGACGCCTTCGGCAGCGCGTCGTGCAACGCCGTCGCCGCGATCCTGCCGTCCTCGACGACCAGGTCCGGCCAGCGCAGCCCCATACCCGTCTCTATGCCCAACAGCAGGTCGAGGCCGCCGCCGAGGGGTGCTCCGTCGACGAGCACGGTGTCGCGACGGAACCCTTCGGCGGCGGCGCGCAGGGCGGTGGCAGCGGCGAGAACCGAGGCTCCCGCGCCACCGCTCGCACCGGCGACAGCCACCACGACACCGTCGGATGCGCGCCGCTCGCCGTGCTCAGCAAACTTCTCGATAAGCCCCACCGCGGCCCCCGGCAGCGCGATGACGCGCTCGGCGCCGACCGCCGCCGCGGCCTGCCAACCGGGTAGTCCGGGCTCCCCATCGGTCACCAGAACGACGCCGCCCCGCCGCGGGTAACCGGCTGCCGCGCACTCACCCGCCGTGACTGTGTCGAGGATCACCATGGGCGCCCCTGACCAGGCATGCCTGCCCACCGGCGGCTCGCGTTCGTCGAGCAGGCGCTCCGCGGCCGCGGCGACCCGGCGGACCTCGTCTCGTAACCGGACATCCCGGATGAGCACGAGCGCGGGCGAGATCGAGACTGTCTGCGCGACGTCGTTATCCATGCAGGTCAGCGTGGTGCACGCGAAGGCTCGCCAGAAGACCCGAGATGCCGAATGTGGATAACTCCGACGCTGTGGACAACCGTCGGACCGACGAAGAAGGGGAATTCGTCCCCGAAATAGAGGACGGCCCCAGCCGGGGGGGGAGGAGGCTGGGGCCGTCGGGTTCAGCCCCGGGGGGTCGGGCTGAACGCGCCTGGACCATGTCCAGGTGCCAGCAATACTACACCCAATCCCCGGCACGCACGCAAGTCCGTCATCGAAGAACTTTGCCGTCACCGCCGCTCCGGCGTCTCTCGAGCAAACTCGTGGCCGCCCCCGGTGACCCGACCCGCCCACCGGCATTTGCACGGTGTGCATATTCTGAACGGGTGACGGCCGAGGACGACCAGACAACGGATCCGGACCATCAGGCGGGCGCCGCGACGACAGCGGACAGCGCCCCGACCAGGCGCGGGCGCGTGGCCGCGTTCTTCGATCTCGACAAGACGGTGATCGCGAAATCGAGCGCCTTCGTCTTCAGCAAGCCGTTCTTCGCTCAGGGTCTGCTCAACCGCAGGACCGTGCTGGAGAGCAGCTACGCGCACTTTCTCTTCCTGCTGTCGGGCGCCGACCACGACCAGATGGAGCGGATGCGTGAACATCTGACCAAGATGTGCGCGGGCTGGGACGTCGAGCAGGTGAAATCCATTGTCGCCGAGACACTTCACGAGCTGGTCGACCCGCTGATCTACGCGGAGGCCGCCGATCTCATTGCCGATCACAAGATTCGGGGCCACGACGTGGTGATCGTCTCGGCGTCCGGCGAGGAGATGGTCGGCCCCATCGCCGAGGTGCTCGGCGCCTCGCGCACCGCGGCCACCAGGATGGTCGTCGAGGACGGCAAGTACACCGGCGAGGTCGAGTTCTACTGCTACGGCGACGGCAAGGTCGAGGCCATCGAAAAGCTCGCCGCCGCAGAGGGTTACGACCTTTCGCGCTGCTATGCCTATTCCGATTCGGCGACCGATCTGCCGATGCTGAGCGCCGTCGGCCACCCGACGGCGGTGAACCCCGATCGCAATCTCCGCCGCGAGGCGACTGCCCGCGGCTGGCCGATCCTCGCCTTCTCCAACCCGGTCTCGCTGTGGGCGCGATTCCAGTCGCCCTCGTCGACCACCCTTGCCGCGACCGCGGCCGTAGGACTCAGCGCGGTGCTGGCCGGAGCGATCAGTTATCGCCTGCTGCGGCGCCGCCGCTGATCATTGACTGTGGACCCGGCTGCGCGCCGCCGCACTGTTCAACAGGGGTAGCCGATGGCTCGCCGGGGGTTCGACAGCCCGGCTCCGAGGGGTTCGCGACCAGGCATTCAAGCACGAAACGCCGACAAACACGCCGATTTTTCATTGTTTTCTCGACCCTTGAGTGAGCCCGCTCACAGTGGTAGAAATGAGTCACGGAAGGACGGAAGGCCAAGGCGGAGCCGGAAGAGAAGGTTCAGTCTCCCATCCCACCCTTCCCAGCACGGACACCAGGCACCCACGCGGAGCACGCCGCGACAAGGGCAGAAGCGTTGTGGGCCTGCGAGATTCGAATTGTCGACGGCGAAGGCCTCGCACAGGTTGCGGGGATGAACCGGCGGAGTTCGAATAGTCGCCGAGGCCGCAGAACACAACCCACCTAGCACGCTTGGTAACCCGGTAGTCCGTGCTAGCGGGCGGTGAGGTCGTCAACGACAACGCCGCCCGCTTTGATGTGCGGGGAAGGTCGAGACGTCCGCCGAGTCGCTATCCCGACGCCGCGTCGGCGATCGACGTCGCCTCCCTGGCGCCGTCCTCCAGCGCACCGCAGCACAGGATCACCCATCCGCCGACCGCCTCGGGCCTGCCGGTCCCGAATTCCGCGGCCGCGGCCTCGTACGCCTGCTTGCGCCGCAGCCAGAACACCTCGGGCACCCCCAGGCTGTGTGGGTCCAGGCCCCTTGCCACCGACACCAACCGCGATGCCGCACGCGCGACGATCCCGTCCGCCGTGCCGAACGGTCGCAACGCCAGTAGCTCGCCGTGCACCACCGCCGCGACGACCGGCGCGGGCGCCTTGGTGGTCAACACGGTCTGCACCAGCAGATCCAGCCGCTCGGCGACGCCCGCGTCGGCGCGCGGCCGCCCGAGCAGCTGCTCGTCGGTCACCAGGTCGGCGGCCGCCAGCAGGTGCAACCGAGCCAGGGCCTGGAGCGGCGCGCGCTGCCAGGTGCCCGCGAGGTTGCGCAGGGCATCGCCGTCCAGCGCCTGCCCCACGCGCAGCGAGCCCGCCAGGATCGGATCCTCCACCCGGCCGTCGGCGGGCAGGTCGGTGCTGCCGCCGTCGATGGCCGCGGAGGACCGCGCCGCGCGCACCGCCGCCTCGGCCGCGGTGGTCGGCCAGCCGCGCCGGTTCGCTTTGTGCCGGTGCACCGCGGCCAGTGCATCGCGGGCGCGGTCGGCGGCGTCGCGCACGCCGGGCAGGTCGACGAGGGGCTGCAGCGGATCGGTCACGGGATACGAGGCTACTTGCGCGGCCACCTCACCCCGCCAGCAGATCCCGCCCCGGGATCGCGTCGAGCAGCCGGCGCGTGTAGTCCTCGCGCGGGTGGTCGAACACCTGCTCGGCGCTCGCCGCCTCGACGACCCGGCCCTGCTGCATGACCAGCACGTCGTCCGCGATCTGGCGCACCACGGCCAGGTCGTGCGAGATGAAGAGATAGGAAAGCCCCAGCGCGGCTTGCAGATCGTTGAGCAGATTCAGAATCTGCGCCTGCACGAGCACGTCGAGCGCGGACACCGCCTCGTCGCAGACCACCACCTCGGGCGACAGCGCGAGGGCCCGCGCGATCGCGACCCGCTGACGCTGGCCGCCGGACAGCTCGTTCGGATAGCGCCGTTGCACCGAGGCGGGCAGCGACACCTTGTCCAGCAGGTCACGCACCACCGCGGCGCGCTCCTTCGGCGTGCCGATCCGGTGGACACGCAGCGGCTCCTCGATCGTGCGGAAGATCGAGTACATGGGGTCGAGCGAGCCGTACGGGTCCTGGAAGATCGGCTGCACCCGGCGGCGGAAGGCGAAGGCGCCCGCGCGATCCAACGTGGTCACGTCGCGTCCGTCGAAGGTGACGGCGCCCGAGGTCGGCGCGAGCAGGCCGAGCACCATCTGCGCGACGGTCGACTTGCCCGACCCGGATTCGCCGACGATGGCGGTGGTGGTGCCGCGGCGCAGCCGGAACGACACGTCGTCGACCGCACGCAGCTCCGACGACTTCCTCCACGGCGCGCCGCCGCGGATCGGGAACACCTTGGTGAGCCGCTCGGCGACCACCACATCGGGCGCGGCCGATTCGGCCTCGGCGACCTGCTCGGCCTGCTCGCGAATCTCGATCCGCTTGCGCACCGCGGAGAGCCGCTGCGAGGCGAGCGAAGGCGCCGAGTTCACCAGCTTCTTGGTGTAGGCGTGCTGGGGATCGCGCAGAATGCGCAGTGCGGGACCGGATTCCACCACCTGCCCCCGGTACATCACCACCAAGTGCTCGGCCCGTTCGGCGGCCAGGCCGAGATCGTGGGTGATGAGCAGGACGGCGGTGCCGAGCTCCCCGGTCAATCCGTCGAGGTGATCGAGGATCTGACGCTGCACGGTGACGTCCAGCGCCGAGGTCGGCTCATCGGCGATCAACAGTTTCGGACGGCACGACAACCCGATCGCGATCAGCGCCCGCTGCCGCATGCCGCCGGAGAATTCGTGCGGGTACTGATTCACCCGCCGCGCCGCATCCGACATGCCCGCTTCCTCGAGCAACTCGACGGCCCGCCGGCGCGCCTCGGATCCTTTGGCGATTCCGTTGGCCTCCAATGTCTCCCGCACCTGGAACCCGACCTTCCACACTGGATTCAGGTTGGACATCGGGTCCTGCGGCACCAGCCCGATGCCGCGCCCGCGCACCGCGAGGATCTCCTTCTTCGACGCGTTGGTGAGGTCCTTGCCGTCGAACACGATCGACCCCGCGGTGATCCGGCCGGTGCCGGGCAGCAAGTCGATGACGGCGTGCGCCGTGGTGGTCTTCCCGGAACCCGACTCACCGACGATCGCGACGGTCTGGCCCGGGTACACGGTGAGACCGACGTTGCGCACCGCGGGCACCTGCCTGCCCTCGGAGCTGAAACAGACATCGAGATCACGGATTTCGAGCAGCGGACGGTCCGTCATCGCGACGCTCACCTCTTCCTTGCCTTCGGGTCGAGCGCGTCGCGCACCGCGTCGCCGAGCATGATGAAGCTCAGCACGGTGATGGCGAGCGCGGCGGCGGGATAGAACAGGATCGCCGAGGTGCGCAGATCGTTCTTGGCCCTGGCGATGTCGCCACCCCAGGACACGATGTCGGGCGGCAGCCCCACACCGAGATACGACAGCGTCGCCTCGGTGACGATGAAGACGCCCAGCCAGATGGTGGAGACCACGATGAGCGGGCCCGCCGCGTTCGGCAGCACGTGCCGGACCAGTGTTCCCGTCCTGGAGACGCCCAACGCCTTTGCCGCCGTGACGTATTCGCTGTTCTTGGCCTCGATGACCGCGCCGCGCGCGATGCGGGCCGCCTGCGGCCAGGTGAACGAGGCGAGCACCAGGACGACGTTCCACATGGTCGCGGGCCGCAGCATCTGCAACAGGACGATCGCGGCGAGCATCATCGGGATGGCGTAGAAGATCTCCGCGATGCGCGAGACGATCTCGTCCAGCACTCCGCCGAAGAACCCGGCCGCCGCGCCGAGCGTGCCGCCGATCAGCACGAACAGCGCCGCCGCGCTCAGCCCGACCAGCACGGAGGCCCGCGCGCCGTAGATGGTCCTGGTGTAGACGTCGCAGCCCTGCCGGTCGAAGCCGAAGGGATGTCCCGGGCGCGGGGGCGCCATGATGTCGTCGCCGAGGCAGTGGCGCGGGTCCTGATCGGTGAACAGTCCCGGCCACAGCACCACCACCGTCACCGCCACGATCAACAGCACGGCGACCAGGAAGATCGGGTTGCGCCGCAGCTGCCGCCAGGCGTCGCCCCAGATGCTGGCCGGCTCGCCCGACGTGTCGACGCGGTCGGTGGCGAGCACCTCCACCTCGTCCCGCGGCGCGACGTAGTACTCCTGACCGGGCCTGATGTCGCTGCTCGCGTCCTTCTCCAGCTCAGGCATAGCGGATCCTCGGGTCGAGTGCGGCGTAGAGCAAATCCACGATCAGGTTGGCCAGCAGGAAGATCACCACGAGCACCGTGACGAACGAGACGACCGTCGGCGGCTCCACCCGCTGGATCGCCTGGTACAGGGTGCCGCCGACGCCGGGGATGTTGAAGATGCCCTCGGTGACGATCGCCCCGCCGATCAGCGCGCCGAGATCGGCGCCGAGGAAGGTCACCACCGGGATCATCGAATTGCGCAGGATGTGCATGGTCACCACGCGACGTCTGCTCAGCCCTTTGGCGGTCGCGGTGCGCACGTAGTCGGCGGACATGTTCTCCGCCACGGAATTTCGCGTCAGCCGCAGCACATAGGCGAACGAGAGCGAGCCGAGCACGAACGCGGGCAGCAGCAGTTCCGTGAAACTCGCCTTCGCACTGACGGTCGTCGGCGCGATGCCCCACTTCACGCCGAACAGGAACTGCGCGACATAACCGACGACGAACACCGGCACGGCGATGATCACCAGGCTGGCCACCAACATCGTCGAATCGAACAGCTTGCCCTTGCGCAGACCGGCGATCAGGCCGAACACGATGCCGAACACGCCTTCGATGAACACCGCCATGACGGAGAGCTTGATCGTGATCGGGAAGGCCCTCGCCAGCTCGTCGCGGACCGGACGACCGGAGTACGCGGTGCCGAAATCGAAGGTCAGGATGCCTTTCAGATAGAACAGGTACTGCGTGATGAACGGCTCGTCGAGGTGATATCTGGCCCGCAGCTGGGCCTCGACGGCAGGGGTGAGCGGCTTCTCACCGGCCAGCGCCTTGATCGGATCGCCGGGGATGAGGAAGACCATCGCGTAGATGAGCAGCGTCGCGCCGAGGAACACGGGGATCATCTGGAGCAGGCGCCGCACGACATACCAAGCCATATTTCCTCCGGAAAGTACCGAGCCGGACCGACTTTCGCCGTCGGCCCGGCTCCCCGGGCGTCTACTTCTCGATGCCCTCGAAATCGAACAGGCCGTTCCAGGCCAGGTGGGCGTTGCGGACCCGATCCGAATGGCCCGCCGCCGCCACGTAGTCCAGCACCGGGATGTCGGCCATGTCCCTGATCAGCAGGGCCTGCGCCTGGGCGATGATCCGGTAGGACTCCTCCTGGGTCGGCGCGGCGAGCGCGGCGTCGAGCAGCCGGTCGAATTCGGGGTTGTCGTAGTTGACGTTGTTGGTCTCGGAGTAGCTGTAGTACTGCGAGGTGAGGAACTGCAGCATCGTCGGATAGTCGCCCTGCCAGCCGTAACGGAAGGACTTGCGGATGGTTTCGGCGTTCACCTCGTCGCGGATGTTCTTGAAGGTCGGGTACGGCACCGCGATGGCGTCGATGCCGAGGGTGTTCTTGACGCTGTTGGCCACCGCCTCCACCCATGCCTGATGGCCGCCGTCGGAGTTGTAGGCGACCTCGTAGCGCCCCGACCACGGCGAAATGGCGTCGGCCCGCGCCCACAACCGCTTGGCCTCCTCGGGGTTGTACTTCAGCACCTCCGAACCGGGCAGGTTGCCGTCGAAGCCGGGCAGCGTGCTCGCGGTGAAGTCGCGCGCCGGGATGCGGGTGCCGTGAAAGATCTTCTCGCAGATCTGTTCCCGGTTGATCGCCATCGAGAGGGCGCGGCGGCGCAGCAGTCCCTCCTCGCCCGCGAAGTGCGGGACGTTGGACTGGACGCCGATGTGCTGGTTCTGCGCGACCGGCTTGGGGGGGGGGGGGGGGGGGGGCGAGGTG
>NZ_JBYIRW010000041.1:0-15015 GCF_057708325.1 Nocardia sp. bgisy134 | reverse complement strand
AACCAAGGTACCCGGCCCCGGATACAGCACCGACAGGGAAGTCCCCTTCGCAGCAATCTTCACAACGAGACCTAGCAGGCTTGCGAAGTTGCGTTCATCCCTGCGTCACATCTCACCGCCGCCGTGCCCCGTCGGTGCGCGGCGGGCCGGGGGGTGCGTCCGGAATACCCCGGCTCCCGTTTATGCTGGACAACGCAGCTGGTTCTCCAGTGCGCCCGACGAGATGGAGCCCCGACGTCGCGCGCCGGAGTCGAAACCCGTTCCCGGTCCCCCGGGCGGCGGGCGAGAGGGAACCCGGTGGGAATCCGGGACTGTCCCGCAGCGGTATGCAGGAACGAACACCGTCATCACGCACTGGGCCAAGACCTGGGAAGCGGCGGCAAGTAGGTCGGCGGGAGCGTAGCTCCGCAGCCGGTGCCCGCGAGTCCGAAGACCTGCCAGCCGTGCCGGATACGCCGTATCCGGCGGCCACCGCCTCGTGGATTGGGCGCGCGGACCACCAGTGCTGATCTTCCCGGGCTCCGTCTCCACTCGGCTGCCCGCGACGTCGGCCGGTCGCCGCGTGCTCGCATGGCGATGGCTCACGACCTGAAAAGCACTGGAGCACACCGTGACTGTTTCTCAGCACACACCCTTCACCGCGACCGTTCTCGGGCTACCGCGCGTGGGACCGCGCAGGGAATTGAAGCGCGCCACCGAGGCGTACTGGGCCGGGCGCATCGACGCCGAGCAGCTGCGCGCCGTCGCCCGCGACCTGCGACGCGCCCAGTTCGCCGAACTGCGGGCGGCCGGGCTCGACTCGATCCCGGTCGGCACCTTCTCCTACTACGACCAGGTGCTCGACACCGCCGTGCTGCTCGGCGCGCTGCCCGCCCGGGTGGCGGGGATCGTCGATCCGCTCGACCGGTACTTCGCGGCGGCCCGCGGCACCGACACCGTGGAACCGCTGGAGATGACCAAGTGGTTCGATACCAACTACCACTACCTCGTTCCCGAGATCGGCGCCGAGACGACGTTCGCGCTGCACCCGGACAAGCTGCTCGACGAGCTGCGCGAAGCGCAGGAGCTCGGCGTGCCTGCGCGTCCGGTAGTGGTCGGGCCGATCACCTTCCTGAAGCTGGCCAAGAGCACCGGCGGCGCGGCGCTCGACCGGCTCGGCGAGCTGGTGCCGCTCTACCGCGACCTGCTGCGGCAGCTGGCCGCCGCGGGTGCGGCATGGGTGCAGATCGACGAGCCGGTGCTGGTCACCGATCTCACCGGGGCCGAGATCGAGCTGGTGCGGCGCACCTACGCCGAGCTGGCCGAGGCGAGCGAGCGGCCCGCGATCCTGGTCGCCACCTACTTCGGCGCTCCGGGGGCCGCACTGCCCGCGCTCGCGGCGACCGCCGTCGAGGGCATCGCGCTCGACTTCACCGCCGCGTGGGATCTGTCCGCGGTGGCCGCGCTGCCGTCGCTGGCAGGCAAGCTGCTGGTGGCGGGCGTGGTCGACGGACGCAATGTGTGGCGCACCGACCTGGATCGCGCCCTGTCCACCCTCGGCACGCTGCTGGGCAGCGCGGCGTCGGTGGCAGTGTCGAGTTCCTGCTCGTTGCTGCACGTGCCGTACTCGCTCGGCCCGGAGACCGGCCTGGACGAGCGGCTGCGCTCCTGGCTGGCCTTCGGCGCGGAGAAGGTGACCGAAGTGCGCCTGCTGGCAACGGCTTTGACGGAGGGCACCGAGGCCATCGCGGACGAGCTCGCCGCCGCGCGGGCCGCCGCGGCGACGCGCAAGGCCGACCCTCGGCTCTCCGACGCGCAGGTGCGGGCCAGGCTGGACGCGCTCGGTCCGGACGCCACCCGGCGCGCGCCCGCCGACGAACGTCGCGCGCTCCAGGCGCAGCGGCTCGATCTGCCCGCACTGCCCACCACCACGATCGGCTCCTACCCGCAGACCTCCGAGATCCGGCTGGCCAGGGCGGCGCTGCGTAAGGGCGAGATCGATCAGACCGAGTACGTGCGTCGGATGCGCGCCGAGATCGCCGATGTCGTCGCGCTCCAGGAGAAGCTGGGCCTGGACGTGCTCGTGCACGGCGAGCCCGAGCGCAACGACATGGTGCAGTACTTCGCCGAGCAGCTCGACGGTTTCGCCGCCACCGACAACGGCTGGGTGCAGTCCTACGGCACCCGCTGCGTGCGGCCGCCGATCCTGTTCGGCGACGTCACCCGCCGCGCGCCGATGACCGTGGACTGGATCACCTACGCCCAGTCGCTGACCGACAAGCCGGTCAAGGGCATGCTGACCGGACCGGTCACCATCCTCGCCTGGTCGTTCGTGCGCGACGACCAGCCGCCGGCCGACTCGGCGCGCCAGGTGGCGCTGGCGATCCGGGACGAGACGGTCGATCTCCAGTCCGCGGGCATCCGCATCGTCCAGGTCGACGAACCCGCGCTGCGCGAGCTGCTCCCGTTGCGCGCCGCCGATCAGGCCGCGTACCTGGACTGGTCGGTGGGCTCGTTCCGGCTGGCGACCTCGGGCGTCTCCGATGCCACGCAGATCCACACCCACCTGTGCTATTCGGAGTTCGGTGAGGTGATCGACGCGATCGCGGGGCTGGACGCCGACGTCACCTCCATCGAGGCGGCTCGCTCGCACATGGAGGTACTCGACGACCTCAATGCCGCGGGCTTCGACCTGGGCGTGGGTCCGGGGGTCTACGACATCCACTCCCCGCGGGTGCCGAGCGTCGAGGAAATCACCACTTCGCTGCGCGCGGCACTGAAAGCCGTTCCCGCCGAGCGGCTCTGGGTGAATCCGGACTGCGGGCTGAAGACCCGCGGCCCGGTCGAGGTGGAGGCCTCGCTGCGCAACATGGTGGCCGCCGCCAAGGCGGTGCGCTAGCACGAAGGCCGGGCCGCGCTTCCCGCGCGGCCCGGCCGCTGCGCACCGAATCTCACCCGCCCTCCGGCGGACTCAACCTCCCCTGCCCCGGCTGACACCGATCACCCCTCCGCCAGAGGCGATCTCACTCCCCCTCCGCCGGACGTCCTTGCTGCCGCCGCTTTCTCGGCGTGTAACTCTCGCAAGCCTCCCCCGCCTCCCGCACCGGACGCACCCGCGCCTTGGGACTCACCCCTTGCCGCCACGACGGCACACACCTCGACCGTTCCATGTCACCCCTCCTCACACGTCGACGAAACATTGCTCCCCACTTGCTTTGTTCGACGTGCGCCGCGTCCGTGCGGTTCCCCCGCGGGCGATATCACTTCTCAGCCATGCAGGCCGAACGCACACCGATCGAACTGACCGAGCACGATGCCTACACCTGGACCAGCCTGGCTGAGGAACCTACGGCGCACGCCGAACGCTGCCGGAGTCGGATGAGTGCCGGCTGCGATGATGTGCGTATGCGCGTTCTCATGCCGGTTCCGGACCACGACTTCGACGTCACCGAGGTCGCCGTGCCTTGGCGGATCCTGACCAACGCCGGACACGAGGTGGTATTCACCACCGAGCGAGCGGGTACGGTGCCCGTGGCGGATCCGCGGCTGCTGACCGGAGTCATCTTCGGTCAACTCGGTGCCGAAGCCGAGCCCCGGACCTTCTACCAGCAGCTCACCGGCACACCGGAGTTCACCGCCACGGTCTCCTGGTCGGAGGTCGACGTGGACGACTTCGACGGACTGCTTCTACCCGGCGGACATGCACCCGGCATGCGGCAGTACCTGGGCTCGGAGACACTGCAGCGGCAGGTCGCAAGGTTCTGGACCCTGGGCCGGCCGGTGGGCGCCATCTGCCACGGTGTCCTCGTCCTCGCCCGGTCCGAAGATCCCGCTACCGGCCGTAGCGTGCTCGCCCAGCGCCGCACCACCTGCCTGCCCAAATACATGGAGCGCATCGCGTATTTCAGCACCGCATGGCGACTTGGCCGCTACTACCGCACGTATCCGGCCTACGTCGAGGACGAGGTCCGCGCGGCTCTTGACAATTCGGACACCCAATTCCAGCGCGGCCCACTCGAACTCACCAGACGCGGCACCGCCACCGACGACACCCCCGCCTTCATCGTCGAAGATCGCAACTATCTCTCCGCACGCTGGCCAGGAGACGCCTATCTGTTCGGACGCCGGTATCTTGCACTACTGGAAGGCACCGAGCGCTGAGATCGTCAATGTAGTGACTGCGCATGGGGGAGCATGCCCTGCATATCTGGGCGCCGAGTCCCGCCACTGCCGAGCCGGAAGTCGGCGCCCTCAGCTCGCAGTGTGGCCGGCGGATGGCTTGTGGCGACGGAGCCCGGGCATCGCCGAGGCGGTGCGAGAAGGCGACGCAGTCTCAGCCGGGCACGCCGAAGGCGCGGTCGACGGCCGCCATGTCGAAGTAGTCGCGCCACGCGGTGATGGCGCCGTCGTGCACCTCGAAGACGCCCATGACGGGGAGCGGGGTGTCGCGACCGTTACCGCGCAAGGTGTCGGTGCGTTCGTTCATCACGATGTCGCCGGACGTCACCTGGTGGTGGATGTCGAAATCGATGGCGTCGAAGGAGCTGAGGAATCCGGCGATGAAATCGCGGATGGCGGCGCGGCCGACGATCGGCTCCATCGGAATGTTGTGGTACACGGCGTCTTCGGCGAAGTACGAGCTGATCCGATCGGGGTCGGGATCGAGATCGGACCAGCTCTGGCACATCGCGCGGACGAGTTCGTCCGGACTTGTCATGGCAACGCTCGCTTCCTTGGCGCCGGGCGGGGCATCGGGTCGATCCACCGATTCAACCAAATAGTCGCTTGGTTCAATAGGGGTTCGCCCGACCCCGCCCGGCACTTCGGCTGAGCGAGCGTCCGCGCCGACCCCGACCGCGCGGGCCCACGGCACGCGCGGGCTGTCGGCGGTCGAGGTCCGACCGTGTCGCCTACCGCCGCGCCGCCCCGCCCGCGGCCAGCAGCTCCCGCTGCGCCACCCCCGCGTACTCCGACAGCGGCCGGATGAGCGCGTTGGCCGCCGACTGCTCGGCGATGTGCGCGGTCCAGCCGGTGATACGGCTCAGCACGAAGATGGGGGTGAACATCTCTATGTCGAAGCCCATCAGGTAATACGCGGGCCCGGCCGGGAAATCGAGGTTCGGGCGGATGCCGGTGGCCTCGGCCATGGCGCGTTCCAGCTCGTCGTACATGCGCAACCAGCGCTGCCCGCCGGTCACCGCCGCCACGTCGTCCAGCGCGGCCTTCATGGTGGGCACCCGGGAGTCGCCGTTCTTGTAGACGCGGTGCCCGAAGCCCATCACCTTCTGCTTCGCGGCGAGCTTGCCGCGCAACCAGTCCGCCGCACGCTCCGGCTCGCCGATCTCCAGCATCGCGTGCATCACCGCTTCGTTCGCGCCGCCGTGCAACGGGCCCTTGAGCGCGCCGATGGCGGCGGTGACCGCGCTGTAGAGATCGGAGCGGGTGGAGGTGACCACGCGCGCGGCGAAGGTGGAGGCGTTGAAGCCGTGCTCGGCGTACAGGATCAGCGATGCCTCGAAGGCGCGGACGATCCGCTGGTCGGGCACTTCGCCGAAGCACATGGTCAGGAAGTTCTCCGCGAAGCCCAGGTGCGAGTGCGGCGCGATGGGATCGAGGCCGCGACGGCGGCGCATATCGGCCGCCACCACCGTCGGCAACACGGCGGTGAGCCGTAATGCCCTGGCCAGCAGGTCTTTCGGCGCGGCAATGCCGTCCGGGTCCGTGCCCGGGTCTTCCGCACCCAGGTAGCTGACCACCGTGCGCACGACATCCATCGGGTGACAACTGGCGGGCATCTTCTCGATCAGCGACAGGATCGACCGGTCGACCCGCCGCTGCGCGCGCTCCCGCTGGCACAGCAGCTCGAGCTGCGCGACATCGGGCAGCTCGCCGTACCAGAGCAGGTAGGCGACCTCCTCGAAGCTACAGTGCGCCGCCAGATCCTGGACCGCGTAGCCGCGGTAGGTCAGCGAATTGGTCTCGGGCACGACCTTGGAGACGGTGGTGGTGTCGACCACCACTCCGGCCAGCCCCTTTCTGATCTCGGTCATGGTTCACTCGCTCAGCGTGAAGGTGAATATTCCGGAGTCGAAGTCGTTGTATCGCTCGTAGTCGAGAAGTTCGTAGAGCCGCGCGCGGTGCTGCATCCGGTCGAGCAGACCGGATTGCGTTCCGGTGCCCGCGATCTCGGCCAACCCCTGTTCCACCGCGTGCATAGCGAGCCGCAGCGTGGTCACCGGATAGATGACCGCGTTGTAGCCGAGTTCCTCCAGCGTCCGCGCCGACAGCAGCTCGGACTTGCCGAACTCGGTCATGTTGGCGAGCAGCGGAACGTCAACGGCAGCACGGAACTTCGCGAACTCCGCCGGGTCGGCCAGCGCCTCGGTGAAGATCAGATCCGCGCCCGCGTCGGCGTAGGCGTTGGCGCGATCGATCGCCGCGTCCAGTCCCTCGGTGCCGCGCGCGTCGGTCCTGGCGCAGATCACGAAGCCGGGATCGCGGCGCGCCGAGACGGCCGCCCGCAGCCTGCGCACCATGTCGTCCACCGGCACCACGGCCTTGCCGTCGAGATGGCCGCAGCGCTTGGGGTTCACCTGGTCCTCGATGTGGCAGCCCGCCAGTCCCGCGTCCTCGAGCAGGGTCACCGTGCGCGCGGCGTTCATCGGTTCGCCGAAGCCGGTGTCGGCGTCGATCAGCACGGGCAGGTCGGTCACCCTGGCGATCTGCCGACCGCGCTCGACCACCTCGGTGAGCGTGGTCAAACCGATGTCGGGCAGCGCCAATTCGGCCGACACCACCGCGCCGGAGACGTAGACGCCCTCGAATCCGAGCCGCTGGATCAGCGTGGCCACCAGCGGGTTGAACGCGCCGGGCAGGCGCTGGATGCGCCCGGAGGCCAGTCCAGTGCGGAAGGCGGCCCGCTTGTCGGCGGCGGTGGTCGTGGCGGCCATCAGGCCGGAACGGAGTTGGTCGGGCATCAGAAGATCCCCTCACGAACCTCCGGTGCCCGGCCGAGGACCTCGGGCGCCACGGTGAACGTCAGCTGATCGAGTTCTCCCGCACCGAGTTTCGTGGTGCGTTGCGCCGCGTCGAGGAAACGGTCCTGCTCCGCAGGATCTACTACCCCGTCGGCCAGCGTCCGAAACTTCTCGATGTACTGGGCGCGGGCGAACGGCCGCGCACCGAGCGGATGCGCGTCGGCGACAGCCAGCTCGTCGACGAGGGTCTCGCCGCCCTGCAGTGTCACCACCGCGCGTGCGCCGAACGCCTTCTCGTTCGGGTCGGTCGAGTGGTAGCGGCGGGTCCATTCCGGATCCTCGACCGTGGAGATCTTGTGCCACAGCGCGACGGTGTCCGGTCGTTGCGCGCGTTCCGGGGCGTAGGAGCGCTCGTGGTGCCAGCCGCCGTCCTGCAGCGCCACCGCGAAGATATAGGGAACGGAGTGGTCGAGGGTTTCGCGACTGGCGTGCGGGTCGAACTTCTGCGGATCGCCGGAGCCGGTGCCGATCACCACGTGCGTGTGATGGCTGGTGTGCAGCACGATCGACTCGATCCGGTCGAGATCGTCGATGCGCGAACGCATCCGGCGGGCCAGGTCGATCGGGGCCTGGCTCTGGTATTCCGCCGAGTGCTCCTTGGTGTAGCTGTCCAGGATGGCGCGCTTGGCCTCGCCGGGGGCGGGCAGCGGCACGCGGTACTCGACGTCGGTTCCGCCGAGCAGCCACGCGATGACGCCGTCGGCGCCCTCCCAGATCGGTGCGGGCGCGCCCTCGCCGCGCATGGCCCGGTCCACCGCCTCCACCGCCATCTTGCCCGCGAACGCCGGGGCGTAGGCCTTCCAGCTGGAGATCTCGCCCTTGCGTGACTGCCTGGTCGCGGTGGTGGTGTGCAGCGCCTGACCGATCGCCTGGTAGATGGTCTCGGTGTCCAGCCCGAGCAGCGTGCCGATGCCCGCCGCGGCCGACGGCCCCAGATGCGCGACGTGGTCGATCTTGTGCTGGTGCAGGCAGATTCCGCGCACCAGGTCGATCTGGATCTCGTAACCGGTGGCCAGGCCGCGGATCAGCTCGGCGCCGGTGCGCCCGGTGTGCTGGGCGACGGCGAGGATCGGCGGGATGTTGTCGCCGGGGTGCGAGTACTCCGCGGCGAGGAAGGTGTCGTGGAAGTCCAGTTCCCGCACCGCGACCCCGTTGGCCCACGCGGCCCACTCGGGGGAGACCCTGGTCTGCGTGGACAGGCCGAAGACGGTGCCACCCGACCGCCCCTCACGCGGTCGATACGGCTGCGCCGTGGCCTGGGTGCGCGCGCTGGTGACCGGACGCCGCAGCACCGAGGCCGCGGCGACGGCCGCGTTGTCGATGATGCGGTTCACGATCATCTCGGCCACCTCGTCGGTCACCTCGACCGGATCCGCGGCCACCTCCGCGATCCTCGCGGCCAGATGTTCGCCGCGCGGAAACGCCTCGTCGGCGGCGCGAGCGCGTACGATATGGGTCTTCATGCATCCTCCGGTTCCAGACGGCCAGCTCAGCAGGCCCAAGGGCCTCTCTTCGCACGCTACGCAGCGAACTCCGAAGCAAAAACCCCTTGCAAATGCCGATTTTTGTGGGCGAGAAGTGCCGAATCTGCGATGTTTGCGAAGACTCAGCGGCTAGGATTCGCCCGTGCGCAAGATGTATGCGGGCGCCCGGTTGCGGCGATTGCGCGAGGAACGGCGGATGACCCAGGCGGCACTGGCGAAATCCCTGGATCTCTCGCCCAGTTATCTCAACCAACTGGAACGCGACCAGCGACCGCTCACCATTCCGGTGCTGTTGAAGCTCAACTCCACCTTCGACCTCGATGTGCAGTTCTTCGCCGCCGACTCCGACGCCAGACTGGTCTCCGATCTGCACGAGGTGCTCGTCGACGCGGCGGGCGGCGACAGCGCCCCGCTGGCCGAGGTCGAGGAGCTGGCCACCAGGCAGCCGGAGGTGGCCCGCCTCCTGGTCGCCATGCACCGGCGATTGCGCGCCGCCACCGACCAATTGGATCTGCTCTCCTCCCGGGTGGCCGCGCCCACCGGCGGGCCCGGCGTCCCGATGCCCTACGAGGACGTCCGCGACTTCTTCTACGACCACCACAATCACATTCCGCACCTCGATCACCTCGCCGAACAGCTCTTCGAAGAGTCCGGACTGACCATCGGCTCGCTGGATCGCCAGCTGGCCAGGATCGCCGAGGAGCGGGCGGGGGTGACCGTGCTGGTGCGCGGCGACGGCGCCGATCCGTCGATCCCGAAGCGCCACTACGACCCCGAGAGCCGGACGCTGACCCTGGCCCGCAGGCTGCGGCCCGGGCAGCGCGCCTTCCAGATCGCGACCACGCTCGGCTTCCTGCTCTTCGGCGCCGAACTGGACGCGGTGCTCAGCGAGACCCCCTCGCTCACCGGGGAATCCCGCGCGCTGGCCCGGATCGGGCTGGCCAACTACTTCGCGGGCGCGCTGATCCTGCCCTACGGCCGGTTCCTGCGCTCGGCCGAGGAACTGCGCTACGACATCGACCTGCTGAGCCTGCGTTTCGAGGTCGGCTTCGAGACCATCTGCCACCGCCTGAGCACCCTCCAGCGGCAGGGCCAGCGCGGCGTGCCGTTCTTCCTGGTCCGCACCGACCGCGCGGGCAACATCTCGAAACGCCAGTCCGCCACGGCCTTCCACTTCTCCCGCGTCGGCGGCAGCTGCCCGCTGTGGGTGGTGCACGAGGCGTTCGCGAATCCCGGCCGCATCCTCACCCAGATCGCCGCCATGCCCGACGGACGGCGCTACCTGTGGATCGCCCGCACCTCGTTCATCGCCCCGCACGGATTCGGTACGGCCACCAAGAATTTCGCCATCGGACTCGGCTGCGACATCGAATACGCCGACCGCCTGGTGTATTCCACCGGCCTGCACCTGGACGACCCGGCCGCCGCGGTGCCGATCGGCGCGGGCTGCAAGGTGTGCGAGCGGCCCGCCTGCCCGCAGCGGGCATTTCCGCAGATCGGCAGCCCGCTCGCGGTCGCCGAGAACACCAGCACCGATCTGCCGTATCCCCGAATGCTGCGCTGAACCTCACCCGCGCAGGTGGCGGAGCTTCTCCGGGTTGCGAATCGCGTAGACGCCGCGCACCTTTCCGGTGTCCGCGTCGATGTCCAGCACCACGACGGCTTGCAGCTCGCCGCCGGAGTACACGATCGCGGACGGATCGCCGTTGGTCCGCCCGACCCGGACGGTCATGTCCGGCACGGAAGCGATCACCATCCGGCTGGTGAGCAGACGCGCGACCTTGTCCGCCCCGTGGATCGGCCGCAGCGCCGCCCGCGCCCGGCCGCCCGCGTCGGACAGGAACGTGACGTCCGGCGCGAGCATCTCCAGCAGGCCCGTCACGTCCCCGCTGAGCTGGGCGGCGAGGAAGCGCTCGGTCACCGCGCGCTGGGTTCGCGGATCGGCCTGGTAGCGCGGGCGCTTCGCCCGCACGTGATCCCGCGCCCGGTGCGCGAGTTGACGGATCGCCGGGGTCTCCCGGCCCAGGATCGCGCCGATCTCGGCGTGCGGATAGCCGAACACCTCGTGCAGCACGAACACCGCGCGTTCCAGCGGGGTCAGCGTCTCCAGGATCACGAGCACGGCCAGCGAGACCGACTCGCCCCGCAGCGCGATCTCGGCGGCATCCGCGCTGTCTCGGATCTCGGGGGTGTCGGCGACCAGCGGCTCGGGCAGCCACGGCCCGACGTAAGTCTCGCGCCTGCGGACGATGCTCTCCCGGCGCGAGAGCGCGGCGTTCACCGCGATCCGCACCAGGTACGCGCGCGGGCTGGTGATCTCGCCGAGATCGGAGCGATGGCGCGACACCCAGGCCAGCCAGGTGTCCTGCAGGACGTCCTCGGTGTCGGTGACGGTGCCGAGCATGTTGTACACGATCGAGAACAGCAGTTCGCGGTGCTCGGCGAAGATTCGCGTCGGCTGTTCGTCCATGGTCTCGATCATCGTTCCTCCTGTGCCGGAAAGCTCGCGCGGCTGTCGTTGTCCGAGAGTGTTTCCGCGCCTCGGATGTGACATCGCGAGCCGCGAGGTGTGATCCGAATCTCGCGGGCGGCCGCCGATGTCACCTCCCTCGGCTCCGCGCGCTCTGGGTTGGTGACCGGACGACAACCGTCCGACCACAGAGAAGGACCAGGCCAGTGCTCGCACCGACCGAAACACCCTCGTATCTGGCGACTCGCCGCGGCAAGCTCACGCTGGCGCTGCTGTGCACAGTCGCGTTCCTCGACTTCGTCGACGGCTCGATCGTCAATGTCGCGCTGCCGACCATCCAGCGCGAACTCGGCATGGACGTGTCGACGCTGCAATGGGTCACCAGCGGCTACCTGCTCACCTACGGCGGACTCATGCTGCTCGGCGGCCGTCTCGCCGACCTGCTCGGACGCCGCCGCGTGCTCATCGCGGGCACGCTGACCATAGCGGTCGCCTCGGCGATCGGCGGGCTGGCCGACGCGAGCGGGCTGCTGATCGGCGCGCGCCTCGCGCAGGGCGTCGGCGCGGCGCTGATGCTGCCCGCCGCGCTGTCGATCCTCACCACCAGTTTCCGCGAGGGCCCTGACCGCACCGCCGCGCTCAGCGTGTGGGGCGGGGCCGCGGGCCTGGCGTCGGCGGCGGGCGTCTTCCTCGGCGGCGTGCTGGCGGAGGGCCCCGGCTGGCGCTGGATCTTCTACGTCAACACCCCGGTCTGCCTGCTGGTGCTGGCGGCCGTCCCTGCGCTCGTTCCCAACGATCGTCGCAACGAGATCCGCGGCGGCTTCGACCTGCTCGGCACCGCGCTGGGCACCGGCGGGCTGATGCTGCTCGTCTACGGACTCGTGAAGGCGCCCGAGCACGGGTGGGGCGACGCGACGACGCTCGCGCTGCTCGGCGGCGCGGCCGCGCTGCTGATCGCCTTCGTGGCGAACGAGCGCTACTCGGCGGATCCGCTGATGCCGCTGTCGATCTTCCGCATCCGCGGCCTGGCGGCGGCGAACCTGACCCATCTCACCCTGGCCGCGGGCATGCTCGCGATGTTCTTCTTCGTGACGCTCTACATGCAGTCGGTCCTCGGGTACGGCGAGTTCGAGGCGGGCGTGGCCTATCTGCCGGTGAGCCTCACCATCGGTGCGGCGGCTGGCCTTTCGGCGAAACTGTTCGCCCGGGTCGGCACCCGGCCGGTCATCATCGGCGGCGCCGCGATCACCGGGCTCGGCGTGGTGTGGCTGTCGTTCATCCCGACCGACGGGTCCTACCTGACGAACGTGCTGCCCGGCATGCTCGTCATGTCGGTGGGGGCGGGCGCCGTGTTCGTCGCGAACACCACCGCGGCCAACGCCGGCGTCCCCGCCGAACAGGCCGGACTTGCCGCCGCGCTGCTCAACACGGCCCAGCAGATCGGCGGCGCGCTCGGCATCGCCGTGCTGACCGCGATCGCCACCTCCCGCACCACCGCGCAGCTGGCGGCGGGCGAGCCGCAGCTCGACGCGATGACCGACGGTTTCCAGCGCGCGCTGCTCGTCGGCGGCCTGATCGCGATCTCGGCGGCGGTCATCGGGTTGTGGACCGCGGACTCGCGCGGCGCGAATGCCGCCGACGCGACGGAGGAGCAGCCGAAAGCCGTTGTGGCATAGCACCATTCGCCGAGGGGCGGATCGCGGCCGCGGTCCGTCCCCGGCGCGCGTCATGATTTGGCCAGATACTCCAGCCGCTCACCGTCGACGGCGGCGTGCATCATGCCCGCCAAGCCGGGGTGCTCGCGCAGACCGGGATCGGCCTCGACCAGCTGCCTGGCCAGATCCTGCGCCGCGGTGACGACTTCCAGGTCGTCGAGCAGGGAGAGCAGCTTGAGCGAGCTGGCGGTGCCGGACTGCGCCGCCCCGAGCACGTCGCCCTCGCGGCGCTGGCGCAGATCGAGCACGGCGAGCTCGAAACCGTCGGTGGTGGCGGCCACGGCTTCGAGCCGGGTCATCGCCGAACCGCCGGGCGCGGCGTCGGTGATCAGCAGGCACAGCCCCGCGTGCTTGCCGCGGCCGATCCGCCCGCGCAGCTGGTGTAGCTGGCTGACGCCGAACCGGTCGGCGTCCACGATCACCATCACCGTCGCGTTCGGCACGTCGACGCCGACCTCGACCACGGTGGTGCAGATCAGCACATCGATCTCCGCGTCGTTGAAGGCGCGCATGACCTGGTCCTTCTCGTCCGAGGGCAGCCTGCCGTGCAACAGGCCGACCCGGATGCCCGCGAGCGGTCCGGCGCGCAGCATGTCGAAGACGTCGACCACGGCCTGGGTGGCCGGGGCCTCTTTCTCCTCCGCCGCCTTGCCGCGGCCGCGCCCCTTGCCGGAGCCGCCGTTCTCCTCGTCGTCGCCGATGCGCGAGCACACCACGTAAGCCTGGCGGCCGACTTTCACCTCTTCGAGGATGCGTTCCCAGGCCCGGTCCACCCAGTTCGGATGCAGCTTGCGCGGAACGACTTTCGACGTGATGGGCGAACGGCCGCGGGGCAGCTCGGTGAGCGTGGAGGTCTCCAGATCGCCGAGCGTGGTCATGGCGATGGTGCGCGGAATCGGGGTCGCGGTCATCACGAGCAGATGCGGGCTGCTTCCAGCTTTCGCCTTGGCGCGCAACGCGTCCCGCTGTTCGACGCCGAAGCGGTGCTGTTCGTCGACCACCACCATGCCCAGGTCGAAGAACTCCACGTTGTCCTGGATCAGCGCGTGCGTGCCGATGACGATGCCCGCCTCGCCGGTGACGGCCTCGAGCAGCGCGGCCTTCTTCGCCGACGCCGACATCGAACCGGTCACCAGCACCACCCGGGTGGACTGTTCGGCGGCGCCGAGCTCGCCCGCCGTGCCGAGTTCGCCGAGCATCCCGCGCAGCGACCGATAGTGCTGAGCGGCGAGAACTTCCGTCGGCGCGAGCAGCGCGCACTGCTGACCTGCGTCGACCACCTGGAGCATGGCGTGCAGCGCGACGATCGTCTTGCCGGAGCCGACCTCACCCTGTAGCAGCCGGTGCATCGGCTGGGTGCGGCCGAGATCGGCGGAGATCTCCGAGATCACCTGCCGCTGACCGGCGGTGAGCTCGAACGGCAGCTGCCGGTCGAAGGCCGCCGCGATGCCGTCGGTGCGCGGCGGGCACGGTCGCGCGGTCCGGCCCGCGACCTCGTGCCGACGCTCGGCGAGCACCAGTTGCAGCGCCAGCGCCTCGTCGAAGCGCAGCCGCTCCTTGGCCCGGTCGATATCGGTCTTGCGTTCCGGCAGATGGATCAACCGCAGCGCGTCGGAGACCGGCATCAGAGCGCGGTCGTCGCGAACGTCCTCCGGCAGCGGATCGTCGATCGGGTCGAGCTGTTCGAGCACCTGGCGCACGCAGGCGAGCAGATCCCAGCTCTGCACCTTCGCGGTGGCCGGATACACCGGGATGAATTCCCGCTCCATGAACGAGACATCCACGCCGCCAGCGCCTTTCGCGCTCTCTGCCAGGCCGCGCAGATCGCCGCCGCCGCGCACCTTGGTGAAGGTGCCGACCGAATCGTCCTCGGTCTCGGGCAGGATCAGGTAGCCGGGATGGCTGAGATTCCAGCTGCCGGGCCGCCAGTAGCTCACGGTGCCCGACATCATCGCCCGAAGTCCCTCTTTGACGACGTACTTCACCTTGTCACCGTTGAAGAACGTGACGTCGACCGGGCGTCCGGAACCGGTGTCCAGCAACACCTTCAGCAGCGAGCCGCGCCGGTTGCGCATCGGCTTCAGCTCGGTCTTGGTGATCCGGCCGATGACGGTGATGTGCGAACCGTCCTCCGGCGCCTCCTCGGTGAGCGGCTGGCCCTGGGTGGCGTAGCGCAGCGGGTAGTGCCGCAGCAGGTCCTCGACGGTGTTCATATCGAAGGCGTCGGCCAGCGAATCCGCGGCCTTCGCGCCAAGGATGTGGTCCAGCCGATCGCTCAGTGTCGCCATGTCTCCGCCCTCGTGCTCATGCCTCCACCTCGCTGGCGCTCG
>NZ_JBYIRW010000040.1:0-16285 GCF_057708325.1 Nocardia sp. bgisy134 | reverse complement strand
GGGATTCCCGGGTCTCGGTGCATGTCCTCGAATTTCATAGAGAAGGTGATGATGAACGGCGATGCACCGGCATCGGCTGACTCCTCGATTCGTCGGTCGCTACGACCGTCCGGTCGCCGCGAACGGGCGCAGCTCTTGGCCGCTGCCAGTGAGGTGTTCGGGTTACGGGGCTACTACGCGACGGTGATGGAACATGTCTGCGAGCAGGCGCGAGTATCGAAACCGATTGTGTACGCGCATTTTCCCGGCAAGCTGGGACTCTATCTCGCTGTTGTCGAGATGCACGTCGACGCCTGGGTCGGCGGCGTGCGAAAGGCCCTTCGGTCGGCGACCGACAGCGAGCGCCGAATGCGGGCCGCGACGTCGGCCACCTTCGACTTCGTCGACCGTCGGCCACGGAGCTATCGCCTCGTCTTCGATTCGGACGCCGGCGGCGAACCCCCGGTCCGCCGCCGACTGGCGCGCTCCACCGAGGACTGCGTCGACGCGGTCTGCGAGGCGATGAACCGGGAGGGCAACGACTTTCGCGCCCGCATGGTGGCGACCGGCCTCGTCGGGGCGTGGCAAGCCGCGGCTACGGATTGGGTCGAGAGCGGACGTCCGGTCGCCAAGGCGGACGCCGTGGAGGCGACGGTGGCGATGTGCTGGCGCGGGCTGGCCAGGATGCCGGTACATCCGAGCCCGCGCGGATCATGAGATCAAACTCGGAATAGACCGGCAGACCGAGCGAAGGGATTCGTCGTCGCGGGTGGACAGCGCGACGACGAACGCCCCTTGGATCAGGGCCAGGACGGTGTCTGCGAGCTCGTCGGCCGTGCGGTCGCTCCGGACATCGCCCGCGGACTGGCCTGCCGCGATCGCATCGCGCAGGTGCGATTGCCAGGCGCGCACATCGGTGTCGAGTTGCTCGCGGAACGTATCGGAGGTCGCGGCGACCTCGGTGGAGAACTTCCCGAACAAGCAGGCGTGCTGATACCCGGACTCGACGAAGTGATCGGCCATCGCCGAGAAGTAGCCGCAGAGCTTGTCCGCGGTGCTCAACTCGGACTTCGCCGCCCACTTCGCGAGCAGATCGAGTTGGTAGCGGCTGTAGCGCTCGAGCACCGCTCGGCCGAAGGCTTCCTTGGATCCGAAGTGGTGATAGAAGGAGCCCTTCGGGACCCCTGAGGCCTCCAGGACCGCATCGACCGTGGTGCCGTGGAAGCCGTAGGCATAGAAGTGCTGCATGCCCTGACGGAGCAGCCGCTCCTTGTGCGAGGGCACGGTACGTGCCGATTTGTCGCCGTTCGTCGCGGCTTCCTGCGTTTTCACCGAACCAAGCATAGCGGCATCGTCTTTCGCGCCCCGCAACTGTTGACGATTTAGTCTAGACGATTTAGTCTAGCCCGGTCGGTCGGCGCTGACCACGGGTTTTGTCGAAGGAGCAAGTTCATGAGCACCAGCAACTACGAGGCTGCGGGTGAGATCGGGGCCGCGACGGAGGTGCCGACCTTCTGCCATCTGCTCTCCGTTGCGGCGGCCCGGCATTCGGACCGGTTCGCGGTGTCGTGGTGGGACGGCATGTTGGTGCGCACCATGACCTGGTTCGACTATCGCGAACGTGTGCTGAACCTCGCCGGTGCGATGCTGCGGCTCGGGGTACGGGCCGGCGACACCGTCGCGATCCTCGGCCGCAACTGTCCCGAACACCTGATGGCCGACCTCGCGGCGCTGCACTGCGGTGCGGTCCCGGTGAGCGTGTATCCGACGATGGCCGCCGAACGGATCGATCACGTCCTCGCGGACTGCATGCCTCGGATGATCGTGGTGGAGGAACATCCTCAGCAGCGGATCGTGCGTCACCTGCCGTGGGTCGTGGCCAACCAGCCGAAGCTGGTGCTGTTCGATCCCCTCGACGACCCGAATCCACCGACCGAGTTCACCTGGGACGAGCTGCTCACCCTCGGCGCGGACAGTCGCGACTGGGTGGCCGAGGAACTGGACTCCCGGATCGCGGCGATCGAGCCGTCGGATCCGGTCACCATCGTCTACACCTCGGGAACGACCGGATTTCCCAAGGGGGTCGTCCTCACCCACGACAACCTGTTGTGGGAGGTCGAGGCCATGGTGCGCACCGGCACCGTCGACTACGACTACCGCGCCGTCTCGCACCTGCCGCTGGCGCATGTGGCCGAGCGCCTGTGGTCGTTGTATCTGCCGATGCGGCTGGGCGGCCACGTGTTCTGCTGCCCGGAACCGAGGCGGCTGATCCACGCGCTCCAAACGCACCGGCCCAGCTTCCTGATGACTGTCCCCCGGGTGTGGGAGAAGCTGCACGCCGCTGCGCAGCGGGTCATCGGCAGCGCCGAATTCGACTCCCGCCGAGCCGATCTCGATCGCGACCGGCAGATCCTCCGGCAGGTGGCCCACGCGCGATGGGAGGACCGGCCGGTACCCGCCCCGGAGGCGGTCGCGGCTGTTCGCGCGCGAGAGGGTCTGCTGCGCGACGTCCGCTGGACGCTGGGTTTGGACAAGGTTCTGTTCGCCGGCACGGGCGCCGCGCCGATGTCCCACGATCTGCGGATCACGCTCGCCGCGATCGGAGTGGACATCCATCTGGGCTATGGCCTCACCGAGACATCCGGTCCGGCGGCCTGCGACCGGCTCGGATCCGGGAGCCGCGACTCGGTAGGTCTTCCGCTGCCGGGCGCCGATATTCGCATCGCCGCCGACCGCGAGGTCCTGGTTCGCAGCCGCGGCAACACCACGGGCTACTGGCGCGCCGAGGACCGCGCGGGACTGTTCACCGATCAGTGGCTGCACACCGGTGACCTCGGCTACTTCGACGCGGCGGGCCGACTGCACATCACCGACCGTAAGAAGGACCTGCTGATCACGTCTTCCGGCGAGAACATCGCTCCCGGCGTGATCGAAAACCGCTTGGCAGGCGGGTCGTTCATCGAGCGGACCTCTACTCCTGACCTTCCCCCACCCCGAAAGGTACGAATGTTTCCCGAAATCTTCTCCGTCGAAGGCAAGACGGTGCTGGTCACCGGCGGCACCCGCGGTATCGGCTACATGATCGCCGAGGGCTACCTGAAAGCCGGTGCGCGCGTGTACATCTCCTCGCGCAAAGAAGCCGCCTGCGCCGAAGCCGCCGAGAACCTCTCGCGGTACGGCGAAGTGCACGCCATACCCTGCGACGTCAGCAGCGAGGCCCAGTGCCGGACGCTGATCGAAGCCGTCGCCGCCCGCGAATCCGCGCTGCACGTGCTGGTCAACAACGCGGGCGCGAGCTGGGGAGCGCCGTTCGACGAATTCCCCGACGCCGCATGGGACAAGGTGCTCGACGCGAACGTCAAAGCGCCGTTCACCCTGACCCGGCTGGCTCGTCCGCTGCTGGAACAGGCTGCCGCCGAGGGAGATCCGGCCCGGGTGATCAACATCGGTTCCATCGACGGGCTGGTAGTTCCCGGGGTCGGCAACTACTCCTACTCCGCGTCCAAGGCCGCGGTCCATCACCTGACCAGGCACATGGCCGCCGAACTCGCGCCGTCCATCCTCGTCAACGCCATCGCTCCCGGTCCGTTCCCGTCGAAGATGATGGCCAAGACCCTCGAAGAGGTCGGCGACGAACTGCGGGCTGCCAGCCCGCTCGGCCGCATCGGCGAGCCGGCCGACATCGCCGCCACCGCGGTGTTCCTCAGCTCGCGTGCCTCGAATTTCGTGACCGGCGCGGTGATTCCGCTCGACGGCGGTCTCGCCACCACTGTCGGCATCCGACTCTGAAAGGCAGATCGATGTATCGACCGCCCATCGACGACTACGACTTCCTCTACACCCACGTATTCGGCGACGAGCTGCTGCACACCCTCGGCAACGGCGAGCTGAACGCCGCCGATGTGAACGACATCCTCACCACCGCAGCCGATTTCGCGGTGCAGGTGATGCATCCGCTCAATCCCGTCGGCGACCGGGTCGGCAGCGTGCTGGCCGAGGGCGTGGTGACCACCCCGCCCGGGTACGTCAAGGCCTACCGTTCTTTCGCCGAAGCCGGATGGGTCGGTTTCGGCCTGGACAGCGAGATCGGCGGCGGCGGTGTGCCATTGATGGTCTACAACGCCGTCTCGGAATTGTGGACCGCGGCCAACACGGCGTTCTCGCTGTGCTGGGGGCTGTCCACCGCCGCGATCACCGCGCTGCAGACCGCCGGGAGCGAGGAACTGCGCGCGACGTACCTGCCCAAGATGGTGTCCGGCGAATGGACCGGAACGATGAACCTGACCGAACCCCAGTCCGGGACGGATCTGGCCGCCATCCGCACCACCGCCCGTCCCAACGACGACGGCACCTGGTCCGTGCGGGGCCAGAAGATCTTCATCACCTGGGGCGACCACGACCTGACCGAGAACATCGTCCATTTGGTCCTGGCCCGGACCCCGGACGCACCGGAAGGGCTGGCCGGGCTCTCGCTGTTCGTGGTGCCGAAATTCCTGCCCGGCCGCGACGGCGGCGTCGGGGAACGGAACCGCGTCACGACTCTCGCGCTGGAACACAAGCTCGGCATCCACGCCAGCCCCACCTGCGTACTCGAATACGACGACGCGGTCGGTCATCTCGTGGGACGACAACACTTCGGCCTGATGGCGATGTTCGTCATGATGAACAACACGCGCATCGGCGTCGGCCTGCAGGGATTGGGCATCGCCGACCGCGCCTACCAGCAGGCCCGCGACTACGCCGAACAGCGAGTGCAGGGCCGGGTGCTCGGACGCCCCACAGACTCCCCGATCGCCGAGCACCCCGATGTCGCGCGCCTGCTGCTGTCGATGTCGAGTTCCCTCTCGGCGATGCGCGCGTTCTCACTGCAACTGGGGGAGTGGTGCGACCGCTGGCGGCGCGACGACTCCCAGCAGGCTGCGCAGCTGGCCGAATTCTTCGTGCCGGTCATGAAGGGCTGGTTCACCGAGGAATCCGTGCGCATCGCCTCCGACGCCATCCAGGTGCACGGTGGCATGGGGTTCATCGAGGAGACCGGCGCCGCCCAGTACTACCGCGACGCCAGGATCCTGCCCATCTACGAGGGCACGACCGGGATCCAATCCAACGACCTGGTGGGCCGCAAGGTCATTCGCGACAAAGGCGCCACCGCAGAACTGGCGCTCGGGTTGATCGCCGGCGACTTGGTTCCGTTGCGGCAATCGCAACATCCGGTGGTGCGGCGCACTGTCGAGCGGCTGGACCGTGCGATCGAGTGCGCCCGCGACACGACTCGAAGGCTGCTGGAACTGGCGGCGAACGATCGACGCGACGCTTACGCGGGCTCGGTGAACTACCTGACCATGATGGCCCTCATCGCCGGGGCGTGGATGCACGCGCGCATCATTTCCGCCGCGCTGCTCGCCCATCCCGAACCCACCGAGGACGACCTGCGACGGCTGCGCGAGGCCGACTTCTACGGCGCCCACCACCTCAGCCGGGTCCACTCCCTGGCCGAAGCCATCCGCGAAGGCGAAATCCAATGAGCGACAAACTGATACTGGACGTCTACACCAGCGAGGCATTCGACCTCCCCAACGGAGGGATGTTCTCGCCGACCACCTCGACCCTCGTCACCGGTCCCAGCGAGGCGCTGCTCGTCGACACCCAGTACCGGGCCGCCGACGTCGACGAGGTCATCAGGCGCATCGAAGCCTCCGGCAAGCGGTTGACCACGATCTTCGTCACCCACGGCCATTCCGACCATTACTTCGGGCTCCAGCGATTGCTCGACCGGTTCCCCGAAGCCCGGCCGGTAGCGGTGGCATCGGTGGCAGCGCACATCGCCGCGAGCATCGACTCCGATCGCGCCTACGCCCGCGAATTCTTCGCCGGGCAGGCCCTCGACAACGCGGTCGTGCCCGAACCTCTCGACGAGCCGACCCTGTCGGTCGACGGCATCGCGGTCCACGTCCTCGAAATCCCCCAGGCCGACATCGCTCCCACGGCGATCCTGCACATCCCCTCGATCGCGGCGGTCGTCGCGGGCGACGCGATCTACAACGGGGTCAATCCCTTCCTCGCCGTCAGCGGGCCCGCGGAATGGCAGAAATGGCTGGGCAGTGTCGATGTCATCGCCGCACTGAACCCTGCCACCGTCGTGGCCGGGCACAAACGACCCGGCGCCGCCGACACCGCCGACTGCATCGCCGAAACCCGCGACTACATCGAACAATTCGCCGCGCACGTCGACAGCAGTGCGAACTTGCGCGAACTGGTCACGCACATGCGGTCGCAGTTCCCCGATCACGTCAATCCCTCGGCGCTGGTGCTCTCGGCGGTCACCGCGTTCCAGCGAAAGAAGCAGTCCCATGCCTGAAGCCGTCAGCGTGCCCGAACCCCGAAAGGACTAAATACTCATGACCTACGAAACCCTCACCGTTCGCCGCCGCGGCGCGGTGCAGATCATCGGCCTCGACCGCCCGGCCAAACGCAACGCCTTCGACATCACGATGCTGCGGGAACTGGCCACCGCCTTCGGCGAACTCGACCGCGACGACAGCGTGCGCGCCGCCGTTCTCTACGGCGAGGGAACGATGTTCACCTCCGGCTTGGATCTGGCCAGCGTCGCCGGGGAGATCCAGGCGGGCAACTCGATGGTCCCGGAGGGCGGGATCAACCCGTGGCAAGTCGAGGGCAAGCGGGTCTCCAAGCCGATCGTCGCCGCGGTGCACGGCAAAGTCCTCACCCTCGGCATCGAACTGATGCTCGCCGCCGACATCGTGGTGGCCGCCGAATCGACCACCTTCGCCCAACTCGAGATCTCGCGCGGCATCTACCCGTTCGGCGGAACGACCATCCGCTTCCCGCGTGCCGCGGGGTGGGGTAACGCCATGCGTTGGCTGCTGACGGCCGAGGAGTTCGACGCCGCCGAAGCGCACCGGATCGGCGTCGTCCAGGAAGTCGTACCCGACGACACGCACGTCGAACGGGCGATCGAGATCGCGCGAGTCATCGCGCGACAGGCGCCACTCGGTGTGCAGGCAACCCTGCGCAACGCGCGCCTGGCCGAACGCGAGGGCGAGGCCGCCGCCGAAGCCGAGCTCGTGCCCACCGTGCAGAAGCTGTTCACCACCGAGGACGCCGCCATCGGCATCCAGGCCTTCCTGACCCGCACGACAGCCGAATTCGCCGGCCGCTGAGGTTCCGGCAAACCCGCCCGCGTCACCGAGACGATCAGCCTGCTCGTCGCCTGAACGTCGGGCCATCAGCTGTCGGGCGAAGAGCGAGGGATCGCGAGCTGTCCGCCGCCCTGCTCGCCGAGCGAGCAGGGCGGCTCGGCCGCTACTCCGGGATGCGCTCGGCGTAGTCCTTCTCGAGCCGAGCGAGCTTGGGCCAGAACGGTTCCGGCGTGCCTCCGGACAGCCGGGCGACGAGCAGGTCGAGGTGGCTGTGCCAGCCGCCGGAGACGTTGAGCAGGGCGTCGCGGTCGGGGAGGCGGCGGTGGGTGAGTTCCAGGCGGACCTGCTCGCCCACCTGTTCCAGCGTGAACGTCACCTCCGACCCGTCGCCCCAGGTGAACGACAGCAGCCGCGGCGGCTCACACGCCAGCACCTCGCCCTGCATCCGGTGCTCGTTCGCGTACTGCGGCGGCGCCGGATCGTCGGCATCGGTGAGTTCGGAATTGCGGAAGATCAATTCGACCGAGCCGCCTGCCGCCTGCGTCATCTCACCGCCCGCCAGCCAGGTGCGCCGCAGCTCCGCGTCGGTCAGGTACCGCCACACCCGCTCGATGGGGCCGGGCAGCAGCCGTTCCATGCGCACCGCGCCGGGTTCGGTCACGGTGCCGTAGTCGGAAATCCGTTGTGCCGTCATGATTCATCCTCGGTTCGGAGTAGTTCTTCGAGCCTGTCGAGTCGCTCGGTCCAGAAGCGCTCGTAGAAGCGCATCCACTCGGCGCCGTCCCGGATCGGCCGCGCGTCGAGGCGGCAGATGTGAACCCGACCGTGCACCGTCCGCCGCACCAACCCCGCGCGCTCGAGCACCTGGATGTGCTTGGACGCCCCGGCCAGTGTCATCGCGTACGGCTCGGCCAACTCGCCGACACTGTGCGCGCCCTCGGCCAGCGTGCGCAACATGGCCCGCCGTGTGGGGTGCGACAGCGCGTGGAACAGCGCGTCCAGCCGATCGGATTCATGTTCAACCACATGGTTGAGTATGCGCGCATCAGCGGCAATGGTCAACCACTTGGTTGAATATAAGGCCGGTTTGCTGCGGTCGAGGGATTGGTCAGGAGGCGAGAAGTGAGCGGCCGATGATCTCCTTCATGATCTCGGTGGCGCCGCCGTAGATGGTCTGCACGCGTCCGTCCACGAAGGCCTTCGCGACCGGGTACTCGGTCATGTAGCCGTAGCCGCCGTGCAGTTGCAGGCACCGGTCGGTGACTCGTTTTTGCAGTTCGGTGGCCCACCATTTCGCCATGGAGGCGTGCACGGCATCGAGTTCGCCGCCGGAGTGATCGATGATGCACCGGTCGATGAAGCTCCGGGTGACGGCGCACTCGGTGGCCATCTCGGCGATCTCGAAGCGCACGTGTTGCAGCTTGGCCAGCGGTCGCCCGAACGCTTCGCGCTCCTTGACGTACCGGGTGGTGATGTCGAGCATGTGCTCCGCCACCGCGATCGCGGCTGCGGCGATGTGGAGCCGCTCGGTGGCCAGGTTGGTGACCAGGTGCAGGAACGCGCCGTCGAGTTGTCCGAGCAGATTCTCCTTGGGCACCTTGACGTCGTTGAAGAACAGTTCCGCTGTGTCCTGGGCCTTCTGGCCGAGTTTGTCGAGGTTGCGGCCGCGTTCGAAGCCGTCCATGCCGCGTTCCACCACGAGCAGTGACAGGCCTCGTGACCCGCCTTCCGGGGTGGTTTTGGCGACCACGATGACCAGATCGGCAAGGATGCCGTTGGAGATGAAGGTCTTGGAGCCGTTGAGCAGCCAGTGATCGCCGCGATCCTGGGCGTGGGTGCTGATGCCTTGGAGGTCGGAGCCGCCGCCGGGTTCGGTCATGGCGATCGCGCCGATCGTTTCGCCGCTGCAGAAGCCGGGCAGCCAGCGCCTCTTTTGTTCCTCGTTGCTCAGGCCGATCAGGTAGGAGCCGACCATGTCGTTGTGCAGTCCCAGCGCGAGTCCGGGCACGCCCGCACTGGCGAGTTCTTCGGCGATGATGGCGCTGTAGCGGAAGTCGGTGGTGCCCCCGCCGCCGAATTCTTCCGGTGCGGACAGGCCGAGCAGGCCCTGGCGGCCTGCGGCGAGCCAGACCTCACGGGAGACTGCGCCGTCCTTTTCCCACTGTTCGTAGTGCGGCAGTACCTCTTTGGCGAGGAAGGTGCGTACGAGGTCGCGGAAGTCGTTGTGTTCGGTGTCGAAGATGTGGCGTTGCACGTCGGATCTTTCTGCGGTGGCGGCGATGAGGCGGTGAACGGAAACCATTGGGGGCCAGTGCTGTCGGGCTGTAGCGGCCCGCGGCTGGCGAAGCGGGGAAGGTGTCGCGACGGGGGCTTACTGTTGGGCGGCTGCTGCCAGGAACCGTCCGGCTTCCTGGATCTGGAGAACGCTTTCGCCCGAGCCGCCGCCGTCGCAGGGGATGATCGCCCCGGAGATGTAGCGGGCCGCCGAGGACGACAGGAACATCGCCAGGCCGGCGACATCGTCTTTGGTGCCAAGCCTTCCCAGTGGCACCGTCTTGATGGCGGCGCCGTCGTCGTGCGGGGTCAACCGCGCCATCCCCTCGGTGCCGGCGATCGGGCCGGGAGCGATGGCATTGACGCGGATCCCCTTGGCGCCCCATTCCAGGGCCAGCACCCGGGTCAGTTGGTCGACACCGGCTTTGGCCGCACACACGTGGGCTTGGTAGCGGACCGGGATCGAGGCCTGCGGGGCGGTGATGTTGATGACCGAAGCGCCCGGAGCGAGGTAGTCGAGCCCGGCGCGCATCACATGGAAGGTGCCGTTGAGGTCGATGTCGACGACCACCTTGAAGCCATTCGACGACAGCGCCGAGGCCTCGGCGAGGAAGTTGCCCGCCGCGCCCGAGATCAGGACATCGATGGCTCCCCACTCGGTGCGGATCGACTCGAAAACCTCTTCCACGGCCCGCATGTCGCGCACATCGGCCACGAAGCCGCCGACCGGCACGCCGTGCACGTCGAGCCGCGCGATCGCGGCGTCGACGTTGTCGCGTTTGCGGCTGACCACCACCACGGCCGCGCCATGGGCGGCGAAGGCTTCGGCGATGCCGAAGTTGATGCCGGTCGTGCCTCCGAAGATCACGACCTTCTTACCGGTGAAATCGAACTGAATGTCCATGCGCGGCTCTCCTTGGCGCGTCGAACGTGGATGGATCGCCCGGGTTCGCATGACTGGTGCGGGGTGGCCCGAGGCGGTGCACAGGAGGCTATGGGGACCGCCGCGCATTGTGCAACAAGTTGCATAAAAAGTGTGTCGGCAATCACGATCGCTTGTCGTCCAATCCGCCGACGTCGGTGAACGTGCTGGTCACGCCCTTGGTCGGACTGCTGCACCTCGGTTGGCAGCTGGCGGATAACCCACGGGCCCCGGGCTGGAGGGGTCCGCAAAGTGAGCGATGCCACACTTTTTGTGCAACTTGTTGCATAAAGCCTTCGCTGGAAATAACGTCGGGTTCAAGCGCAGTCCCGGCGGCGTCTTCGCCGCTTTCCGTCTCGAAGGATTCACCGCTGTGGCTTTCCCGCCGTCTGTCCCTGCCCGTGGTCGGGTCGCTCACCCAGCAGTACGACCGAGCCCGCCGCGACCTGGCATCCATGCTCGAGCGCGCCGGGCAGCCTTCCGCGCCGAGCCGCACAGTCATCGGCGAGATGATCACGCAACCCCCGCGGTAGGACTCGCATGCGACCACGAACAACCAAGGCCAACAATGGATTCGACCTTCGAACTCGATCAGCCCGCGCTGCGCAAGAACCTGCACGACGTCTTCGCGCTGCGCTACCCCGACCTCGACGCCCGTCGCGACAGCCTCGCCACCGCGTCAGGTTTCGATGCCGGTATCTGGCGTTCGCTGGCGCAGCTGGACGTGCTCGGTTCGCGCCGCAGCGGGGAGCCTGTCCCGGCCGGGGCCGGACCGACCGAAGCGGCAATCGTGGCCGAGGAGATCGGCCGGGTGCTTGCACCCGAACCCTACGTCGCCATGGCGGTCCTGACCGGTGCTCTGATCACCGGCGCGGCCGGCGCGCCACAACGTCGAGAACTGCTCACCTCACTCGGGCAAGGCACCTTGTTGCCGGTATTCGCCCATTCCGAAGCCGACGCAACTGGGGATCCGGGCAGCCGGGCGAGCCGACGGGGGCATGGCTGGTCGGTGTCCGGCACAAAGGAATCCGTCGTCTACGGCGCTGAGTCCTCGCTGCTGATCGTCAGTGCCCACACCGACAGCGACGGCACCGGGCTGTTCCTGATCGAACCCGACCAGCGCGCCGTCGAGATCGACGGCTACACCCTCCTCGACGGCAGCCGCGCCGCGCGGCTGATCCTGGACCGCGCCGCGGCGACACCACTGGGGACGCCCGAGCACGATCACTCGGCCACCATTGCCACCGCGCTCGCCCGCGCGCGCATCGCCTATTGCCACGAGGCGGTCGGCGCGATGGCTCGCGCACTGCAGCTGATCGTCGACCATTCCACCGGCGAACGGCGAAAGGGTGCCGCCCTCACCTACGACGAGGCAGCCGGAGCCGGCGTCGCCGACTGGTACCTCGCGATCGAGTTCGCGCGCCGCAGCGCCCCGTGGGCAACGACGACCCTGCTCGACGACCCCGATCGGGCCATCGACGCCGCGGCGCGGGCGACCCGTCGAACCGACACGGCCCGCTGGATCGGTCACGACGCGATGACCCGCCCCGGCCCCGCGGCCCGCGACTCGATCGGGCACTACGCGCGCCGATTGAGTGTGATCGGTCATCTGCTCGAAGAGCACTGCCCTTATCTGCGCTCACCCACCAACGCCAGTACCCCACACCACCGCTGCGACACCCTCTGAAACCGAGAAGGAAGCGACAACCGATGAACGACAACACTCCCGTGATCGACACCCGCACCGAAGGCGCGACCACCATCATCCGGTTCAATCGGCCCCAGCAGTTCAACAGCATCGACACCGCCGCCCGCAACCGGCTGCGGCGGGACCTGGCCGCCGCAGCCGCCGATCCCGATGTGCGCGCGGTCGTCCTCACTGGCAACGGTCGCGCGTTCTGCGCCGGACAAGACCTGCGGGAATTGCAGAGCGCTCCGGAAGCAACCGTTCTGGGCGACCTGGTGCGCGAACACTTCAACCCGATCGTGCAGTTGCTGGTGAGCATGCCCAAACCGGTGATCGCGGCCGTCAACGGAACCGCCGCGGGAGCGGGGATGGCGCTGGCGCTGGCGTGTGACCTGCGCATCGCCACGGAGTCGGCGGCCTTCACCACCGCCTTCGCCGGAATCGGACTGTCCTGCGACACCGGGATGTCATGGACCCTGCCCCGTATCGCGGGCCGTGCCGCCGCGCTGGACCTACTGATGCGTCCACGCGTCATCGGATCCGCCGAAGCCCTGCGCCTCGGCATCGTCCACCAAGTGGTCGCCGACACCGACTTCGAAGCACGCTGGCGTTCGCTGTCGAACGAACTGGCCGCAGGCCCGACGACGGCGCTGGCCGCGATCAAGGCTTCGGTCAACCACGCCTGCGGAACAACCCTCGATGCCGCCGTGGATTTCGAAGCCGACCAGATGACCCGCACGGGCCGCACCCGTGATCACAAGACGGCGGTGGCAGCGTTTCTGGCCAAGTCCGCCCCGGTATTCGCCGGCTACTGACGAACCCGCCGTCGGGCGACCTCTCTAAGATTCGGCGAATGGCACTGCAGTTCGCGATCCTCACAGCGCTGGCCGAACGCGAATCCAGCGGTTTCGAGTTGGCCAAACGCTTCGATCGTCTCTACGGATACTTCTGGTCGGCCTCCCATCAGCAGATCTACCGGGAGCTCGACCGGCTCCACGCCACCGGCCTGGTCGCCGAAGTGCCCCAACCCGAACGCCCTGGGCGCGGCCAACCCAAACGCTTCGCCATCACCGAGGCGGGAACAACCGCCCTGCGCGACTGGACCGGCGAGATCGACGAACCGACGCATGCCCGCGAATCCCTGATCGTGAAAACGCGGGCCGCGGCCTCCGTCGGCGACTTCGACGGGCTGCGCGCAGTGATCGCCCACCATCTCGCCGTGCACGGCAGCGACCTGGTCAAACACACAGAGATCGAGACTCGCGACTTCTCCACTGTCGACACCGACGCCGACGCCCTGCGGCACCTCGTCCTCAAAGCCGGAATCGCGATGGAACAACTCTGGGTCGACTGGTGCCGAGAAGCGCTCGACACCCTCGACACCATCCAAGCCCGAACGGCCACCGAACCCACGACCTAGGTGTACTGACCATGGACGTTGGTGACGGCGTGGCGAGCTGACAAAGCGACCCCACGGCTGAACCGGGCGATGTAGTCGTCGAGGAGCTCGAGGCCGGTCACCGGGCGACCTCGGCGGAGGCCAGGGCGCGGGGGAGCCAGTCCAGCACGGTCGAGGCCACCTCGGGGAGCTTGGTGACCGCACAATGCCCGGTATCGGGCAGCGGCTCGACGACGGTGTCGCGGCGTCCCTCGAAGACCAGGGTGTCGTGCTGCGGGACGTGGACATCGTCGGCGCCGTTGATGATCAGCATCGGGGCGTTGCGATCCTGATCGAGTAGCGGGCGCAGCGACATTTCCGCGTAGCGGGCCATCCGTTCCTCGGCGCTGGGTGGCGCGTCGAATCCCAGTGTGTTGCCGATGATGTCGGCCATGCCGAACCGGGTCGGCCCCGTTCCGGCGAAGGTGGCTTCGACCGGCCCGCCGATGTCGACGGCGGCATCGACCTCACCGGCCAGACCGGATCGCGCCGCCCGGGGCGTCCGCCCACATGTCCGTGATCACGGCACGCATCGCGTCGACGTCGTCGACGGGCAATCCGGTGTTGGTCATCTGCGCGTACCGCTCGCTGAACAGCTCCTGTGGGTTCAGCGGCCATGGGTAGGGCATGTCGACTCCTTCGGCGATCCGTGCCTTTAACGCAGAGATTCCGCTTTAACGAACAGTACGCGCGGCGCGTCGTTAACGCAATAGGCATGCATTAGGGTGAGGGTGATGAGTCAGGATGAGCTTGGTGACGAGGTGCGGCGCCGCCCTGGCGGCCGGTCCGCGCGAGTGCGCACCGCGGTGCTGCAAGCAACTCTGGAGGTCCTGGCCGAACACGGCCCGGGCGGGGTGACGATGAGCGATATCGCTCGACGGGCCGGGGTTCATGCGACATCGATCCAACGACGTTGGGGGACAACCGAGAACGTGATGCTCGATGCGCTGCTGGAGCGCAGCGAGGAGCTGCTGCCGGTCCCCGACACCGGATCGCTGCGCGGCGACATGATCGCGCTGGCGCGAGCGGTCGAGGCCTATCTGGCCACGCCGCTGGGTACCGCGCTGGCCAGGGCGATGGCGGTCGCCGACGACGATCCCGCCACCGCCGGCGGTCGCTCCGAGTTCTGGAAAGCCCGGTACCACGCGGCAAGTGTCATTTTCGACCGCGCTGCCGCCCGCGACGAACTCGCCCCGGGGGCCGATCCCTGGATTGCCCTCGAAATGCTCATCGCCCCACTGCATTTCCGGGCCCTGCTCGTCCGTCGACCCGTCGACGACCAGCTGATCGCGCAGATGGTCGACACCCTCCTGCGAGGCCTGGCCGGATAGGGCTGGGTTGGTGCGGCACGCCGCAGCGCGACCACTGGCGCTGGCTACGTAACCCGGCGAACTCTTAACGCAATAGTCTTGCTTTTAGCATCGACGGTGCTTACGCTGGCCCCGCGGCCGCAACCGTTATGGCACCTCGATCCGATAGGGAGGCAGGACTGTGGCATCGACCACATCCCGGGCCCGCAGGCTTTTCGTCAGCACCCTCGCACTGACCGGCACCACCGAACGGGCCGCGAACCGTTTCGGCACGGCGCCGTTTCTGCCCGCACTCTTCGCCGATCGGCTCACTCACCTCGGTGGGATCGATCCCGCGGTGTTCAGCGCCCAATTGGCCGCGTGCAACTCCTTCGACGACAACCGATGGACCACACACTGGGAGACGTTCGCCGACGAACACACCGCCACGGCCGATGCCGCGCTGGCGGTACTCGGCGGACCGTCGACGCGGGAACTGCTCGATTCGACCACCGACGTGGAGGTCCGCAAGCTCGGCGAACTGCTCGCTCCGGCGGTGGAGATCCTCGCCGACCGCGGCCCGATCGCACCACCGGACGCCGTGGACCGCTTTTGCGCGCTGCACCCCGAAGACTGTGATGCCGCAGTCGCTCTGGACGCGCTGATCAAGGTCGTGGTGTACGAGTTCGCCGCGTCCTGGCCGGGTTGGAGCCCGCGCCGGTTGCAGGCCTACGAGACCTCCCATCGGCTGTGCGAGATCCTGCTCACCGCGCTCGCCCCGGCCATGGGCATCACCGTGGAGGCGGTGCGAATCCCCCGCGGCAGCGCCGATGAAGTCCGCGGATACCTGATCTCGCCGGAGGGTGCCGAGCAGTTGCCGACCGTGCTCATCACCAACGGCCTCGAGGGCACCCTCGGCGAGCTGACGTTGCCGCTGTTGCAGCATCGCGCCGAGGGCATGACCTATTTCGTCATGGAGATGCCCGGCACCTTCCATTACCGGCAGCCGCTGACGCCGGAATCGGAGCGGGTGTACTCGGCCGTCGTTGACTTCCTCACCGCCGATCACCGTGTCGACGCGCAGCGAATCGGCATGCTGGGCGTCAGCTTCGGCGCGTACTGGTCGACCCGTATGGCCGCGGTCGAGCCGCGGTTGCGTGCCGCGGTCGCCAACGGTGCGCTGGCCGACCGCACTTTCGCGCCGACGGGGTCGATCGGCGTTCCCGAAATCATCGTCTCCACCATTCGCCGGACCGTCGGAGCCACAAGCGTGCCGGATATGGTGGGCAAGCTTTCGGCGCTGTCGCTGCGCGATCACCTACGGCGAATCGAGATCCCGCTGCTGGTCGTCAACGGAGCCGACGACTCCCTGTGCAGGGTCGAGGATTCCATCGATATCGCCACCTACGCGCCCAACGCCCAGCTGGTGCTCTACGCCGACGACGACCACTGCGCCATGAAGCACGAGCCCGAATGGCTCGACCTGTGCATCCGGTTCTTCCGAACCCACTTGGCCGCAGCCCAGAACTAGTGACT
>NZ_JBYIRW010000039.1:0-22469 GCF_057708325.1 Nocardia sp. bgisy134 | reverse complement strand
ATATTCGAGCCGGTGGTGTTCCGGGCGCCGGTGACTCCGGTGGAGCAGGTGGTGGCGGAGGTGTTCGCGGAGGTGTTGGGGGTCGAGCGGGTCGGGCTCGACGACGATTTCTTCGCATTGGGGGGGAACTCGTTGCTCGCGGTCACTGCGGTGACTGCGCTGCAGGAACGACTCGGTAGCCGGATTCCGTTACCACTGATGTTCCTGGATCCGACAGTCACAGGGGTTGCCGGTCGCATCGGGGATCCACTGGGCCTCATCAGAGTGTCGATCGACGATGCTTTCGGTGCGGTGATTCCGCTGCGTTCGACCGGAAGTCATCCGGCTCTGTTCTGCGTACATCCGGGACTCGGACTCTCGTGGGCGTATTCGGGGCTGGTTCGATACCTCTCACCTGACCGCCCGGTATACGGTCTGCAATCGCCGGTCATCAGCGGTGAACCGAACTTCGAATCAGTTGGTCAGCTGGCCCATCGGTATGTCGAGGAGATGCGCGCAGTCCAGCCGCACGGACCCTACCATCTGCTGGGGTGGTCCTTGGGTGGCGCAATTGCACACGCCATGGCCGTCGAGTTGTCCAAAGCCGGTGACGACGTTGCCACGCTCGCAATGATGGATTCTGTCCTTTACGAAGAAGATACGGCCGCGGTCTACGGGGAAGATCCGCTCGGAGGGAGGGTAAGCGCCGAGAAGTTGGTCCACGCCATAAGTTCGGACCTCGCCGACAGCCACATCGAAGGTCTCGAAACTGTCGGTAGGACGCTCGCCGATTCCCACATAGATGGCGAGTTTTCCTTCGAGGATGCCGCCGCGCTGTTGAACAGGTTGTTCGGTCCGGAGACCGGTCTCACCTCCACGCACCTGAAACGACTTGCCGCCTCGGTTGAGAACTCCAGACGGATATGGCGCGAATACCGGCCGGGTGTCTTCGACGGGGACTTGCTCTACTTCAGCGCGGCGGGCTCGGCGAGCGTGATGGACCATGCCGGCAAGCAACGCCCGGCGCAGGCATGGCGGTCCGCTGTTACCGGCGCCGTGCACGAGAACACGGTGGACTGCGAGCATACTCAGATGACGTCACCGGAGGCATTGGCGGTCATTGGTCCCATCCTCGAGAACCACATTGTCGATCCTGCGCGGCAGTCCGAGACTCCGCCATGGTAGTGGTGCGACATGGCACTGGGATGTCTGAAGGGGCGGTGTCCTGTCGGCTGCCGTAATCGCCTGTCAGATGGCTGATTCGACGCTGATCATGAACTGTCGCTGTCCTCGGCTATGGTGTCGAGGTCGCTCAGTTCGTCACGCTCGAGGCGCCGGTAACGGTGTGTCGGTGTGATCGGTCCACACGGAGGTCAGGTTCACGCTGATGCAAGTCGCCGGTGCCAGGTCTCAGTATGCGAACCAGCCTCCCGTTTTGTGGATGAAGATTGCTGATCCAGATGCGGTGCTCCCGCCGCATCCGCCGAACACCGATGTGCGAGTACTGATTCCGGTCGGCGATCGTTTCGCCGATCTCAGGAGCAGGCTGGTAGCCGAGCAGGTGCCGTTTCGTGAGATCGGCTATCTGTTGGAGCAAGAGTCGGTGCACACTTTGAACGATGACGGTCAGTTGACCGTCGTCACCGATCAGTCAGGGCTTACCCGGTCGGCTTCTCGGCGGAATCGAGCAGCCAGCGGACCCGCAGCGCAAACCGCGCGCGATGCGTTCGAGCTGATGTGGCAGAACCACTCCATGGTGGAGGGGCTGCTGACCGAGCCCCTCCCGATAGAGCGAGTCGTGCCTGCGGCCTGGGTTCGGTACTTGCCGCATCCGGTGGTGAATCCCGCTCAAGCAGAAGCGATCCCACACATCCTCAGCAGCGGCGAACACCTGATCGTGGTGGCACCGACAGGGGCGGGTAAGACAGTGATGGGTATGGTTGCCGCGCTGCGCACCGTGCTCGAGCAGGGAAAGAAGGCCGCGTGGCTGGTGCCGCAACGTTCGCTTACCGATGAGCTGAACGAGGAGCTCGATAGCTGGCGTCAGCGTGGTCTGCGTGTGGAGCGGCTCTCGGGAGAGTATCGCCTTGATGCGCAACGGATTCGGGACGCGGATCTGTGGGTTACGACGACGGAGAAGTTCGAATCGATCTGCCGGACTGCTTCGCTGCGGGAGGCATTGGCCGAAGTTGGCTGTTTGATCGTCGACGAGATCCATTTGCTGGGTGACCGCACTCGGGGGCCGTTCCTCGAAGCGATTCTCGCGCGGGTTCGGGGTGCGGGGTCTCGAATGCGAATCATCGGATTGTCGGCCACTGTCGCCAACGCCGACGAACTCGCCGTGTGGCTGCATGCTCGGACGGTGCGGGTTGCGTGGCGGCCTACACAGCTGACGTGGCAGCTGCCGGTAGTGGCCAAGACCGCGGATTGGAGTCTGGTAGAGGGCGCCAAGTCGCGTTTGACGAGCGGGATCGTGAATATGGTCACCGCCGATCGGGGCAGTGTGCTGGTGTTCTGCAGCAGTAAACGGAATGTTCGCCGGACCGCGTTGATCATTGCCGCCAGCCGGGGTGCTGATGTGTTCGGTGTCGATCCTGATGATCCTGACGTCGTGCATCGGATCTGTGCAGCCGCTCGGGTGGGCTTGCACTATAAGGGCTGGGAGTACAAGCGCGAGGCCGAAAAAGGCTTCCGTGCACGCGAATTGGATGTGCTTGTAGCGACATCGACGGTGGCGGCGGGGGTCAACATGCCAGCCCGGGCTGTTGTTGTGCAAGACACGGAGGTCGGCCTGAAGTCGATCGATGTTGCGACCGTTCAGCAGATGTTCGGTCGTGCAGGACGTGTTGGCGCGGGGGAGAATGAGGGTTGGGCCTTTCTGATCGTCGACGATGTCGAACGGGCGGTGTGGCAACGCAAGCTGCTTGCGGGTTTTCGCGTCGATTCTCAGATCCAGGACAGCTTTCCTGAGCATGTTCTAGCGGAGGCGATTCAGGGGCGCATCAACTCTCTATCGCAGGCCGAACGGTGGTGGGCGCAAACGCTGGCCCATCATCAGGGGAGCCGTGATATGACCCCGCTCAGGCAAGCAGTGCGGTTCTTGATAGACGGTGACTTCCTCAGACAGGTAGCGCGATCCGACAAAATCGATGAGCTGATCCCCACCGAGCTCGGGTTGTTGACTGCTCGGTTGATGGTGTCCCCTCAGGTCTGCTATCAGCTACGAACGGCCCTGGCCGGACTGGACCTACCCAAGAGTCCCGCAGAGGCCGAAAACCTCTTGATTCAGACCATTGCCGCCCACGTTCCCGAACTGGCCCAAGCCGCGATCAGCGAAGCTCTCAAAGCGAATGCCGTCCAGCTGAAGCTTGCCGGCGGAGTGGTGCCCGACGACGGCCAGGTCCACATCGAGTGTCGCCAGAGCGCAGGTTCTTTCGCCTACAGCCAGGGAGACCTGGCTTGCGCGGTGCTGTTGACAGCAGCGAACTCACCATCGCAGTTTCATCGTGGCGCCCGGGTGATCGCCGGGATCCCTTATGCGACAATGTATCCGATCCTAGAGCGTGCGCCGCGGTACCTGTATTGGTTGAGCAGCCAGGGGTTTCTCGGCACGGTGCATCCGTGGGTCGCTGTGGTCGCTGCTGACCTGAGCAAGAGAATCCGGTGGCGGCGGTGCCAGCCCGGCCGGGGCGCGGGGCGGCTGCTGTGGATGTGTGAGCAGATGGTCACTGCCGAACACGCCGAGGACCTCGTTCCCACGCTGTGGCACGCGGCTACCTCGCGCGGCCTGACCAGTCCCGACTGGACGGAAACAGGCAGACCTCAGGGCACTCAGCTCGACCCGTCGGACTATGCGGCGCTGCTACGAGACCGTGTCACCGGAGCCGTGCTCGAAAGCACCTCCGGTGAAGTGCGCTTGAAGTGTTCGACCACCGCCATCCTGGCCACGTGGTCAGGGGCGAACTACATCACGTCCCCAGCGCCACAAGGGAAAGCCACCACTGATGCTCCGGGCAGCGGTTCTGAGCACGGGGCAGCGGTATTCACCTGGCGCGGCGATTATCAAGCAACCGGATGGCTGAGTGGATATTCACAATGTCAACCCGTGGTCGATCAGCGGCTGGTCAGCATTCAGACCTGACGCGATCGGCGCGACTGCGCACTGAGAGTCCGGATCGACGCGCAGGAATCAGTCGCCTGCACGACGGACGAGCTGCGATGCTATGTCGTTGTCGGCGACGGAGCGGATAGGATCGTGAATCGACCGACGGGCAACTGATTCGATCTAATTATCGCCCATTCCTCTTGTTGCTCCAGCTATTCGGTAGCTTGGTCTCCTGACTCAGTACTTTGATCCAGTCTTGCGCTATGTGACGCGGAACATCGTAGTGTTTGGCGACTTTGGTGATACTTCCAAGGCGCCAGAAGGTCACCGCCAGATCCGACGGTGCGCCATTGGATGGGCGGGCCGAGTCCGACGGGCGTCGGGTATTGCCGGACGCAGCGGCGCCGGTATCGGACCGAAGAACGGCGCGATCCGCGGGGGGCGCGGTTTTGGCTGATGCACGATCGGGATCGGGCTCGACGTCGATTGCCTCGGCATTGGTGGCCTCAGCGACCATCGGTAGGCGGCCTTGCGACATCAGTACGGCGTTCTCGACCAAGACGGCGAAGTCGATGTGTGCCAGTTCGTTCGGCAGTGGCGCACCATCGTCGCCGACCGCCACGCGGATCTCGGTTACCCGCACGCCCCCTGTGTCGAGCACGACGGTGATGGTTGCGGTTGTCTTGTCCGGCGCGTCAGGTGCGATCGTTACTTTGTACGTACTGCCCACGAATATCTCCTTCGCTGACGTCGCGCGCGGCTCACCTGGCATCTGCGGATCCAGCCGGGGATTCGGCGGCGAGCTTGCGGAGTCGGCTCATCCAGCCTTGGGCGGTGTGCCTGGGTACACCGTAGTGTCGGGCAAGGCCAGTGACTGTTCCGATCTTTTCATACGCCGCGCGGACTTCGCCGGCGTCGGGCATGCGGCGATAGGCCCGCTCCGGGACCTCGGGGACCGTCGTGTCCGGAGTCACGGATGGTGTTGGGTCAGTGGTGTTTCGGGTTGCGTCTGATTGCTGTGTCGGGGCTTGTTCGCTGGCCGTGGCAGGGGTGGTCTCTGCGACATGCGTTGCAGCTCGGCGAGTCTCAGGGTGCGCAACGGGTGCGCTCGGATTCACCCCGGCCACCAGGGCAGCAACAACCGATTCGAGGTCGATACTCGGCAGTGTGCGTGCGGACAGGCCACCCGCTGCAGTAGACCTGATGGTCATTTCTGTAATGCGTGGGGTCGGACCGGCAGTCTCGATCTTGATCGTGGCTTCCGCGTGTCTGGAAGTTGCCTCTGTCTCTTCCGTCTCGGGAGTAATAACGACCACGTACCTACTCATATGACTCCTGCCCAAGTGTCGGCTCCGTGGCCAAAGGGCTCACAGGCGCCGCTGCGACTGCTGTCGACTGTGCAGTAAATGTAGTCGGGATGTGTGACAGCAATCGCGGCTGACCCTCCCCTGGTACTTCGCGTGGTTTCGAATGTCCGGTAGTGGAATTCTTCGAGCTGAATGGGACCGGTGGGCCGGTGTGGTCGTGCACCGGTGTTCGGCCAGGACGTGATAGCCGCGCTCGGCGGCCTGCTGCCAGGGGGCCACATCAAGGGCGTGTGAGAGCCGGTCATCGGTCCGGAAGCTGGCGGACTGTGGCCGCCTGGATGATCGATGAGCGGTTCGGCCACCCGGTGGTGGAATTGCGGGCCCATCGGCTCACCTTTGGCTGCGTTCCCGCCGATGGACACTACGCCCGCACCCGGCTGGTCACGAAGCCGGCCGACCTCGGTGGCAATGTCGTCGGTGGCCAGGCGCGCATTGCATACCACCGAATTCAGCGCGGTATTCACCACGTGTTCAGCCGGGGCGAGTAATCCGAAGTCATGGTGACCCAGCCCGACCGGGCGATGTGGTCCAACGTGCTCGAGCGCGACTGGGCCATCGATATTGTGCGCGTCTGCTCGATCACCGTTGTGGTTGTCGTGCACTGGATATCGATCAGGGTCACCGTGACCCTTCCCCCGCTCGCGCACTCGTCCGCCGCTTCGTCGACGAACCTGAGCCGCGATCTCTCGGTACAACTGAGCGGGTGGATTTGCTCGAAGCGGATTACCAGCTCACCGCCGCGGGACGGTGAGCCCACGGCAGCTGATCGGATCTCGCCGAGTCACCATGCCGGGCAACCGATAATGGCCTCACACCGGCCGCGTGACCAGCCGGGCGAGTTGCTTCACCCGCGACGTTTTCAATCGCACTTCCACCCGTCCCGACTGCCCCGGATCGGTCACCGCCGGGTCGTAGGCGAAGCACACTCGGTTCGGTCGGTCGATGCTGAACTCGATTGTCGCCCACAGCGGATGCGTCATCGGCACATCGATGTGTTTGAACCGGCCCGCCCACACCAGCACCCGTCGGCCGACAGTGACTGCGATCGCACCTGAGACCGCCTGCCGCTCCCACTCGACAAGACGACCGGATGAGCGGACAAGGCGACGGGTGACCGAACCGGTCAAACCCTCCTCCAAGAACACAACATCGTCGGACGCGACCAGCGACGCACGCAGATCCTCTGGCAACCGCCCCGACCCGAGCAGCAGCCGCTGCAGGCCATGCACTCATCCAGCGTAACCCCGCATACCCACCTTGCGGCCCCCAGATCTCCCGGCTCACAACCGGTTCGCGGCGTATGAGCTTTCCCGAGGCAGTGGGGACTGGCTAACGCAGATGGTGGAACGCGGCGGAATTCTGCACCAAGCCGTGCGGGGCATCGGGGATGTGCAGTGCATCCAGGCAGTACCCCACCAGAATGAGACGCGCCATCACCAGCCCGGCCAGGCGGGCAAGTACCTGAAATGCGGTGCAGACGAGTGAGATTCGGCTGATCAGCCGGTTTGCGGCTCGCCATTGTTGTCGGGCTCTTGTTCATCCGGCTACGGGCACGTACCTGCGACAACCGAACCAGAACCGTCCCGCCACCACTAACGCCTACGCCACGAAGGCCGAACTCGTTGCCTCGGTTGACAAGTGGATGAGTTTCTACAAGTACTACGCGGCGGCACTCCGCGATCGGGAACCAAAGCCCCGACAGTTTCGAGTGCTAGCTCACAGCGGTAGCCGTATAACCTCCCTGTCCACCATTCGGGGGAGCCTCAGGTTGCGATTCCCGAGTGCTACCAGGTAACTCTGAAGTGTGGCGTCGTCAGCGGGTGCCCGCATCGGCGCGCGCGTAGAACGCGGCGAGGTCGTGGGGGTTCTTGATGTAGACGTCGATCTTGCGCACCGTGTCGTCTTCAACCTGGTGGATCTCGACCATGGTCAGCGGGTACCGCTCACCGGTGGTGTGGGCCGTGAGTGTTCCGGTGAGGGTTCCGATTACGCCGGCCGGGCCCTCGTACACCTCGGCATCGGTGATGGCAACGTCGGCGTAGCCCATCATCGCGCCCAGGATCGACTGGACGAACACCTCGCGGCCCTGGTGCACGCCGCCGTAGGGAAGCTGATTCGGCTCGTCCACGATCACCTCGGGGTCGAGCTTGGCCAGGACACCCGGCACGTCGCCCTTGCTCAACGCGTCATACAGCCCTCGTACGACATCGGCCGGGGTCTGCGTCACTGTCTCGATCTGGTCGCTCATCGTGTGTGCCCTTCAATCTTGTTCAGGTACTCGAGCCCGCATGCGGAACTCGGTACGGGAAAGTTCGGCCGGCCGGGGCGCGTATGTCCTCGCACCGATCGGGCCCCGGAGGACCGGGGCATGCACCATGCAACGGGAAGCGGCCGTGACGGGGGAGTTTCCGCTGTGAGGGGTCCTGGGAGGGACCCCCACGCGACGGCGGGCCTGCCTACGCTGTCCTCATGGACAACCGGGACGCAGTCAGCGCGATTCTCCGCTCCCGACGCGAGAGGATCACGCCCGAGCAGGCGGGTCTGCCGACGTACGGTCAGCGGCGGGTGCCCGGACTGCGCCGGGGTGAGGTCGCCACGGTCGCCGGGGTGAGCGTCGAGTACTACACGCGCCTGGAGCGCGGCAACCTCAAAGGTGTCTCCGACAGCGTGTTGGACGCGCTGGCCCAGGCACTGCGGCTCGACGGCCCTGAGCGCATGTATCTGTACGACCTCGCCCGCGCGGCAGGACCGGCACCCCAGGCCCGGCGGCGGGTGGTCCGGCCGACGGTTCGGCCCAGCGTGGCGCGAATCGTCGAAGGCATGCCGGGGCTGCCGGCGTCCGTGATGAACAACCGCCTCGACACGCTGGCCGCCAACTCGCTCGCCCGGGCCCTGTACTCGGAGATGTACGCCGATGCCACCTGCGGGGCGAACATCGCCCGGTTCGCGTTCCTCAGCCCCGCGGCCAGACGGTTCTACATCGACTGGGAGCGCATGGCCCGCTTCGCTGTGGGCGCACTGCGCATCGAGGCGGGGAAGAACCCCTACGACCGGGAGCTGTCGAACCTGATCGGTGAACTGTCCACCCGCAGTGACGCCTTCCGCGTGATGTGGGGCTCCCAGGACGTATATGTCTTCAGCCAGAGCACCAAACGCCTCAACCACCCACTCGTCGGCGACCTGGAACTCGACCAGGAGACCATGACCCTGCCAGACGAAAGCGGCCTGAGCGTGGTCGTCTACAGCGCACCCTCCGGAACCGCCGCCGAAGAGGGCCTGAAGCTGCTCGCCAGCTGGTCCGCCACGACCGGACAGGAGCAGCACCCGGAATCCACCAGCAAGCTTCGTCCGTAGTTCCGCAGCACCTCGATGTCGTGATCGTCGGGGCCGGACTATCGGGCAATCGCGGCCAGGCCAACTACGCGGCGGCCAAGGCCGGTCTGCAGGGGTTCGCGGTGACGGCAGATGTTAAGCGCATTGGCTTGCACCAGACGGGCAGGAGTACGTTCAGCGTCGCCTATCTGGCTTGCCCGCAACAGCATGGCAGCGCTCGTCACCGCATGGCAGAAGCTCGAGTGACGCCACATCGGCCTCAGTGATGGCCTTCTGCGCTGTCACCTCGGCTCTGCATGTCTCATAGCGAGCCTATTCGGCACTGAGATGTCCTCGACAGCAACCGTTGTCGACAGATAGCACAGTCGATCACCCCACCTACTCGGCGATGCGTACCCCCAACTGATATTTCAGCCGTTGCAGGCTCCTCGACTTCGAACTCAGCCGAATCCAAATACTTCTTCGAATAGCGCGGCCACCGTGGCTTTCCCGTGTGTACGGGAAGGCTGACCGTCTATTCGACAAGGGGTTTTCGGGTGAGTTCCTCCAACCGATTCGTCGTGGTCCGGGGCACGGCTGGGCGGAATTCGCCGTCCACACTTCGCTCATCCACCCGGATACGCACCGCCGGGCGGTGAGCATCACCCGGAGACGTTGTGGCACTTCAACGGTAAGGCGATGCTGGCTCGATGGGCTCGGACGCAGCCGGATGTCGTCGAGGTCCGCATCGAGGCATGGCTGCCCGACCATGCGCGCCGCTGTGATGTCCGTGTCGTCTTCGGCGACGGCCGTGAGGTTGCTCGAGGTCCAGGGCGGCCCGCTGACCGATGAGGTTTCGGTGCGGCGCGCCGACCGACAGCGTGACCGAACAATGAGCAGGGTCGAACGACCACAGCTGCAGGGGACCGTCATCTGCTGCTCCAGCGCGGACGAAAGGTATTGTCCCACAGCCGTTTCACTGAACCCTTGACCGACGACGACTACCACTACCTGCACGACACCCACGGCCTGCCCCGCGATCTCGTGGTGTACCTGAACACCGAAGCCGGTGTCAGTTGACACGTCAGGGCTACATCAGGCCGTGGCCGATCCGATCGGCGCCGTAAGCGGCAGATCCGGACGCTCGCGGATCGCACGCCCAGCGGTTCATCCTGCGCTGTGCGGCATGAGAGTGCGTTTGCGGGTTCGTCCGGCGAGCCGGCTCGGCACCCCGATTCAGCATTGTCGTTGGTCGGCCAATTCGCTGCGCTCGTCGATGTTGGCGCGGGTGGCCACCGAAGCCGGAACGATGTTCATATTCGCGGTCGTGAATCCGGCCCGCCAATTCACGACGTTGCTGACCTATCGCTTCGGTGATCGTTCACGCCGGTAGGTGTTTGGGGGAGTTGGGGACCGGGATTTCGAACTGCCAGGGGCCCGAGAGGCCGGGGCGGGCGGCGGCCTGGGTGTGTAGGTGCAGGTAGTCCGCACGGGAGAGGTCGATGGCGCCGAGGGAGGTGAGGTGGCTGGAGGTGACCTGGCAGTCGATGAGCGCGAAATCCCAGGCGGCCAGTTGGGCGCAGAGCCAATACAACGCGACCTTGGAGGTGTCACGGGCGCGGGAGAACATGGACTCGCCGGCGAAGGAGCGGCCGCATGCGACGCCGTAGAGGCCGCCGACAAGGTCGCCGTCGCGCCATACCTCGACTGAGTGCGCATGACCGAGGTGGTGCAGCCGTAGGTAGGCCGCCAGCATGTCGGAGCCGATCCAGGTTCCGGTCTCCTTGTCACGCGGTCCGGCGCAATTCGACATCACATCGGCGAAGGCGCGATCCATGGTCACCGCGTAGTCGGCATGGGCGACAGATCGGCGATAGGACTTGGTCACCCGCAGGTCGGTCGGCACCAGAATGCTGCGCGGGTCCGGGCTGTACCAGTGGATCGTTTCGCCGGGGTTATACCAGGGAAAGATGCCCGCGGAATAGGCGTCCAACAGCCGCTCTGGTGACAGATTCCCGCCGAATGCGACCAGTCCGGTCGGATCCGCGAGCTCGACAGGTGGGAAAGGCTGGTCTGGATCGACCAGATACATCCGCATCAGGTCGGTAGCGTCGGTCACCGGACAGACATTACCGACCTGGGCGAACAGCCGCAGGCTGCGACGACGGGACGAACCGTCACACGGGGATCGGTCCGCGGAGTTGGCAACCGTCGAGCGGGAACTTGCCCAGGCGACTCAGTCGATCGATCGGTAATCGGTCGCACCCGGACGTGGAAGCTCTTCTATCTCGGTGTGGTGGTCAGAGGAGTGGGTGGAGCGGAACGTGCCAATCCTGGACCCAACCTGGGGGCTGGAGAAGATGCTGGTGACCAGGTCGGGTGTAGCCGGCTAGCTTTCGTGCCACCTTGGTAACGCACGGAACTCGGGTCGTTCGTCGGGCCGTTTCAGGAAATGTTCGATCCTGGTGCGGCGCGGGCACAGATCGTCATCGAGGAGATGGCGGAACTGCCGGATCCCGGGGGCGCTGGCGACCCGGATCACGACGACGATGTGCCGAACACGGTGGTGTACAGGGGTGTTCGGCTCTACATCAATCCGGATAAGGCTCGGCGTCGCGGAAGTGATGGGACCACCAGGCGAGCGGGTGAGCACGGTCAGTCGCCGTTTCGACACCCCACGCTGACCGTCTCGGTCAGCGCGGGACGCGGCAGATGAGTGCGTTCCGAACTCTGGCCAAAGTCGCAAGAGGTTCTGCGACTCGTAGGAATAGGCGGTGTAGGCGTTCCATCCGCCGTCAGGCCTTTTGTCGTATCGGTACACGGCCCTCGGCCCGTCCGGCCGGACGGGATCGCGCGTATGGCGATCATCTCCCGCGAGGAGGATCCCCAGTCTGTACGCGAGCAGTTGGCATCGCTGAGGTCCTATCCCGCGGCGCTGCCGACCGGCGCGCACCGCAGCGACCGGGGCGTTACCGGTCCCGTACTTTCACGGCTACCGCAGCGCATCGCATCACGGCTAGGCAGGGGAACAAGCCGCGGGTCAGCGTCCTGCCGCACGTCAGCGGGGGAAAGCGCGCTGCCGGTGTGCGGCCAGCTCGTTCAGGCCGAAGCAGGGGGTCGCCGCAACGAGCCGACCGTCGATGACCAGATAGTTCAGGGAGATGTGGTGGCCGCCGAACCGCCAGGCCCAGACACGGTCATGTCCAGGGCGGCCGAAGAGCCGAAGCCAGTACAGGCCGGGGTCACGCCCGCGCAGGCGACCCCAGTGGTACCCCATCCCTCGACCTGGTCCAGGACGTTCTCCAGGCCCATCACCGCAGAAACGATGGAGCCGGATCCGATCTACCCTCCCCACAAACGGCTTCCCCCGACGCGGAAACCACACCAGCCGACGAATGAGCAAGACCCCCAATGCGCCTGACAACCTGTAATGGCCGCATACCGCGCTGACCGAACCGGCCGGCCGGGCAGGCGACCACCCGTTGGATGCATCGATTCGAGGCCGACCGAACACACAGCTGCATGACGATGACCGGGCGGCGGGCCCTGCCCGGAGACCGATGGGGCGTTTCGAGGTCGTCGGCAGTCATCTCATAGGGAGAACCACGTCCAGGATCCCGGTCGCCGGCCGGCCCGCGACCTGGGGGTTCGGGCGGAACTTGGGATCGGTAGGTGGCGCGCGCAGCGTCTACTTACCTCATGACATCTTCTCAACCTCCCACGAATCAACCGCAGTCCGCCGGCTTGGACAAGAAGACCAGCGCGATCCTGTCCTACGCACTGGGGTGGCTCACCGGAATCATCTTCCTGTTCGTTGGCAAGAACGACCCCGACGTGAAATTCCATGCCTCGCAATCGATCGTCTTCTTCGGGGCGGTCTCGGTGGTCAATATTGTTCTGAGCATCGTCGGCTCGCTCCTCGGAGTCGCGGGGATCATCTTCAGCCTCGCCGGACTCGTAGTCGGGGTCTTCGCGGTCGTCGTCTGGGTCTTGGCCATGGTCCAGGCGAGCAACACCGGCGGTGTCCGCGCGGAGCTTCCCCTTGTCGGAAAATTCACCGCTCCGTATGCCGATCAGTTGGCCAACTCGGTCAAGTAGCGGCATATTCGAAGTCCGCAGCGGGATTCCGCAACCCTGCCGGTAACCAGATGCGACAGTCCGAAGACCGACGGCCCGAGGCTATCTCGGGCCGTCGGCGTCCGCGCGGAACGTCCGATATTGCCGCGTATCGGGCGGATGCAGCCTACGAACCTGATTCTCATCAGGTGGAGGTTCTTCCAGAAATAGAACCGAACGTAGGCATTCCGAGGCCAGTTGTTACTGCGGTTCGTTGAAGCGAGGTTTCGATCTGAGTGAGCTTGTCCTTGACCCCACCAGCAACCCAACAACCGATACGGCACCGCACTCTCACCGGTCGCTACCAACCGACCGCAACGAGGCACCCGCAGGGGCAGGTCTAGCTCGTCGATTACCGCGCGTATCGCGGTGATCGGTCGGGCGCGTACCAGCCCGGACCGCAGGAGGGGACGACTACGAGCCGAGCTGCTCGCGGACGAATGCCGCCGCCTGGTCCCGGTAGTCGTTGACGAAGTATGCGAAATGCCCAGGACTCAAGGCATTTCCGAACCCGGCGGCCGGATCGCCGCCCTGGCAGACGCGGTCGGCGGCATGGCAGTAGGAGCGCACGCGGTCGGTGAATTCTCCGAGGGCGCCGACGGGCAGCGCGGCGGTGCCCGACAGGGTGGGATCGTAGTTGCCGCGGTTGAAGGGGTCGGCGCCGTTGAACAGCGGGCTGCCGAACAGGGCGATTGCGTCGATCTGCGTGGCGGCCTGGTCGGTCAACGCGGTTCGCGTGCGGAGGGTGTTGCCGATGACGCGGGTGCCCTGTGAGTAGCCGAGGAGGACGAGCTGCTGATTCGGGCATTCGGCTGCGGCGGTGTTGACCAGTGCCGTCAGGTTCTCGACGCCGCGCACGGGGCTGTCCGGGGCCATCGAGGCGGGATACTCGAGTTCGGTCACTGTGGTGCTGCGGCCGGATTCCTGGGCGATCCGCCCGGCCAGCGGGGTCAGCAGCAGGCTGCCGCTCTGCGGTTCGAGCGTGCCACGGACGGTGACGACGCGGACCTGGGCGCAGGCGGTGGGACTGGGGGAGGGCTCAGCGGATGCGATCGGGAGAACCGGCAGCGCCATCGCCGCGGCGACGGTCGTGGTAGCGCACAGCAGGATTCGAGATCGTTCACGCATGCGCCCAATGTATTGCGCGCAGTGGCCACGGCGCCAGCTGGTTGATACGAATCATCGACGCTTCCGATGCGCGGGTCGGCTCCGTAGCCGTCGGTCGATCATGGGGACATGCTCGCAGAGAGGCAGTCGCCGGTGGCGTGCCGACGATCGAGTCTGAGTCGGTGCGACCGCAAGTGTGCGAGTCCGCGGGTATGCACAACGATAGGGACATGAATGCTCCTGCGCCCGGGCCTGTTTTCGATGTGATTGCCGTGTTGAACGGCGTGGTGGACCTGCGGTCCTATCCGCGTCGGAACCTGGTCTTGAGCTCGCCTCAGACCGGAGGTTTCGTGTTCGGCTCGGCCGGCTATCAACGTGCGATCTTCGAGCCGGTCGTCCACCTGGTCAACGGCATCGAGCTGCTCGAATCCCAGGGTTGGGAGCTGGTCAGCGTCGTCGAACGGAACATCGAGAACGTCTACTACATGCTGGCCTTCATGCGTCGGGCCTGATGTAGGTCGGGTCCCGGACTGGCAAGACCGTGTATTCAACTGTCGACTTATCTATGCGCAGTGGTTCGTGGTCGGGGATAGCTACCCCGTAGCGTCCCGCAGGTGACTGGGCGGGGTGGCTCGTCAACTGCCTGTCGCCGATGTGGCTGACTTGCTCGCGATATGTCCACCGCCTGGTCTCCGTTCACGGTCTGACTCGACAGGGGTATGACGAGGCCGCCGAGCATGCTAATCATGATCGAGTGGGTCATGTCTCCGCATTCAAGCCCACAAGGTCGAGGTCTGGGTGCCCGAGCTCGGCGGACGCTTCGATCTCGGCCCGCGTCGCGAGCACGAGGCGACCGGTAGGGCGTACGGCTCGCCCTGGGTTCTCCCAGATGCGAAGTTGCCTCTGGGAGATTTCATCCCCGCACTGCCTCCCGGCCTGATTCGAGGGGTTGATCTGGGACGCGTGGTGTAGCTGGTCGGCTGTCGAAATGTGATCGGCGGCCCGAAGAAGACCCACGCGGAATTCCGGCGAATGACCCCCGGCTATGAGCTAGTGAGGCCCTGTATCTTCTCGAACAGGTTGGCGATTTTCGTCAGCGTGTCGAGATTCAGCAGACCCTCCGGGATGCGGCGGCGCAGGCGGCACCATCGACTCTCGGCCCGCTCCAGATCGGGTTCCGGGTCGTTCAGTGCATCGAGAACGTCGTCGACGTCAGCGGGTTCGGCACCGGCGCCGCCGGTAGCGGTGAGATGTGTTCGCAACGCGGTCAATTCGGCACGCAGTTCGGCCACCGCAGCAATCAGCGCGGATTGTTCGGTCGCACTGTTGATGGACACGGGGCCGGACACGACACCCGTGTTGTCTTTGCCGCTAATATTTCCCGCGACCACCTGCCCGCCGCTGATATGGACGTTGCTGTCGTGCGTATCCCCAGGCATGGCTGGATGCTCCTCTAGTTGAATTCAATTGCCACTCAGATCATTTCGTGGCCAAAGGCGCGGCGGTCGGTGTGGCGGAGGTCGTACCGCCGATGGTCCCGGATCCGACGGTGCCGATATTGTCCGCGCCGCCGATATTGCCCGCGACCACAGTGCAGCCCTCCATGACGGTGGCGTTGTTGATCTGGGTGATCATCGTGTCGAAGGCGTCGGTGGCGATACCTTTGCTCGACAGGAAGCGGTGGATCGCATCGAGCACCCGGCGCTCCAGGATCTTCAAATACTGGTCGCTGTCGGACTCCTGGAAGAATTGCGGGAAGATTGTGCCCGCTCCGATTTCGCGTACGGTGGCCAGCGCACCGAACGCATTGGCGGCTCGATCAGGGGTGTTGGTACGGCCGCGACCGACTCCATGCGCATCCCGCATCCATCGCGCCATATCGATCACACGAGCGGGAATCGTGGTCGGTAGCAGCGCGAGTTCCCCGAGGGCCTGCCACAGCGCCAGCAGCGCAGGCGCGCGGGGCGGGAAATCGGCGAAATGGTACGTCGGCGCCACGGGTGGCAGCACGAACCCATTCCACTCGACGAAAAGGATCTGTCGCTCGTACCCGATGTGCAGGTATCCGGCGACACCCAACTGCCGCGCCCAACCTTCGAGCCGGAAGCAGCGATAGAAGCGCAGCCACTCCGGTGCGCTGTCGAGCAATTCCTGCCAATACGATTCGGCGAGTTGAGGATTGCGGCCCTGTTTCAACTCCCGTGCGAAGAATTCAGCCTCGCGGTAGTTCAGGACGTGCCCGGCCGACAGGAAAGCGGTATCGCTGATCTCGAGGCCCGCGAACCGCCAGCCCGGTGTGATGTTCGGTGTCTTACGCATGGCGTCGACGTCGCGAGCCACGAAGTTCTGCAGTTCTGCCGCGGCGAACTCCGCCATCGGCGCGTCCGAGTACCCGGCGGGATCGTTCGGACGTAACTCGAATGCCTGCGACCAGGACCGCACCCGCGTCCCGGCGCCGACGAACGGCCGATGGCCGCGGTAGATGATCAGATTGCGGGGAGTAGGGCGATTATCGCGCTGTTCCTGGTCGATGATGCGCTGCAATCGGGTGGCGAACGGACGACAGGCCCAGCTCACGAATTCGCGCGGTGGCCTATCCGGCTGGAAGTGGCCGAAACGGAAGTATCGATCGGCCAAAACCCATGGCCGATAGCGCTGCACGAACAGTACGCAGAACATCCCTACCGTCGTGATCAGCAGGCCGGTGCCGATGCCGATGGCGGAGACCGCCGAGATGCCCCCGGGCTGCTCGGAGTAGAAACCATCGCCGGATTCGTTGCCGAGGCCTCCGAATAGCGCAGCGGTCAGCAGAGACAGCACGGCCGCAGGAATTGCGAACAGCGACGTAAAGATCAAGGACAGCGGCAGCCACAGCAACGCGGTCGGCCACCATGATCCGCGCTCACCGCGCTGTTCTCGCTCGCCGTGCTGTTCGCGCCCGACTGCCGGTGTGCGTGACCGTCGCGCGGCTCGCACGGCCCATGAGCTGATCTTCCAAGCCGAGCCGGACGCGAGCCAGAGGACGACGAGCCCGCCGCTGGCGATGGTGAAGGGCACCAGCAGGGCGACCAGCACCGCGCTGCCGATCCGTCGCGCTGTCCGCGCTGCGACCGCCTCCCGCAGCACGATGTGGGCCCGGACCCCAGGGGACGGCAGGACGACTCGATATGGTTCGGCCAAGCACTCCTCGACCATGGCGTCGGCCAGTTCGGGATCGAGGTGGGCCGCGGAGGCGAGAAGGCGAGTGGCCTCGTCGTCCGGATTGACTGTCGGCGTGCTGGTAGCCGTGTGGCCGATATTATCGGTGACCACGGATGCCCCCTCATGGTTGAAAGTCGTCGCCGCGAAGAGCGGAATTCGACCGGTATCGGTCCGGGGCGCCGACCGGGTGTCAAGTGATCGAGACGCCTCCAAGTGCGCAGCACGGTCTCGTCGAAGTCCCCAGGACGCCGAGCCGGATTCAGCCGGCCGGTCGATAGCGTAGCGTGCAGGTCGCCAAGCTCGAGCGCCCGCCGAATCAGCGGCGAGCCCACCTGATCGCCGAGGTTCTCATACGTGCGGCGACGTTCGTGACACACGTGGATCCAGGCTCACGCAAGCACCGGCGCCTCTACGACGTACGAGCAGCTCGTCGACGATCGCACGCCTGCGCCATCTGGACCACCGCTACTTTTTAGGGTGCTCATCGGTGTCATCGCTTCTTCCCCTATTCTCGCCGAACGCCCACAGGCGTCGTCCTGTGCAGCTGTAGCCTGAGCCGACCCCGACTCGGGTGCGCCGGACCCGCTGGGCGCATGACCGTCCACCGCTGTTCAAGCCTCGGCCGTAGGAGCCCCGCCATCGGCACTGGGGTCATTCGGCCTCGATGGTGATATTCACGTTTCGGCCGACCTCGATAGTCACCGAGGACGATGCCCGGTAGCCCCATCCGATGGAGGGGTCAACTGATTACTCACTGATCATTTCGCTTGTCAGGGCCGGGAACAACGCGTCGGTCCGTATATCGGAACGCTGTGTGGGCAGCCCAACCTGATCCGCCTGGCCGTTCCCTCCTGGCGGGCGGCCGAGGCGCTGCCCGCGGGTTCTGGCGGCGTCCAGGCCTTCATGAGTGCGTCAGTTCGGGCAGGTATTTGTAGACCGTGGAGCGTGAGACCCCGAGGAGCCGGGCCACTGATGAGACGGTCTCCTCGGGGCGGGTGAGGATGGCGCGGGCCTGGCGGATCTGTTCGGCGGTCATGGCCGGCGGGCGGCCGAGGCGTTTGGCCGCGGGCGCGGGCGGCGTCGAGGCCTTCGTGGGTGCCTTGGACGATCAGTTCGCGGATGAATTCCGCCAGGACGGCGAAGACGTGGAAGACCAGGCGCCCGCCGGGGGTGGTGTCGCCGACTTCGTGCAGGGAGCGGAAGCCGATGCCGCGCTTGCGGAGTCCGGCCACGATGGAGATCAGGTCTTGCAGGGAACTCACACCGATCAGAGGCGGTTGGCCACGCGCTGTTGACGGCGCTCGCTGAACGAGCGCAGTCACTGTCGACCCGGATGACGGAAACGGCGCTGCCGCAGCGGGATCAACGGCTCCAACCGTGACCACAACGCATCGGTCACCACCTCGTCAACCACCCGATAGGGTCGGAAACGTTGTGTCGCAGAGCAAACCGACACACCGACTCATTCTTAACTGATCTGTAACTGCGCGGCATTGCTACTAGAACTCAGGTCCAGTCCAGTGCCCACAGTCGGTCCCTTTGTGGCTCAAATGCTGACCGTCTCGCCGATGACACAGGCGAACGGGGTCGGCTTCGCCGCTGTCGAGGTGTCGACGATCGGCTCGTCGGGCCGGTTCTCGTCGATCAGGGGACGGCTGTCGCTTCCGAGGAGGATGAGATCGCGTCGCTGACGCAGCCATAGGTCATGCTCGCCGGGCTGCGTCTGGAAACCGTTGACATAGCAGATGTTGTAGAAGCCGGGGGCGGGTGCCATCGTGCTGTCTCGCAGCACGATCTTTGTGCCTAGGGTGGCGGGTACGGGCCACAGAGCAGGTAGTCGGCCACCGCTGCAGCCGGAAAGCCCAGTGCGCCCGCTGAATCCGATATTTCGGCCGAGGTCGCCGGGCCGGGCTCGGGCGCACCGACATCGGGCGACGAACACGCGGTGGCGAGCAGTAGCCCGGCGAGGGTCGCGAGCAGGATTCGCATCAGTGAGTGCATCCGACCTCAGTGCGGCGAGCACTATGCCGCAGCGACCAGCAGGACGCCGCTTCGACAGTTGGTTGTCGTGCATCAGCCCGATGCTGCTGGCAGGCGCGGGAGGCAGGTGCCGTCCGCCGGCTTCAGTACGGGATGGGCTTGTTCTCCTTGGCCCAGACCTGCTCGATGTCGCTACCGATCGGTGGCGGGAAGAGCCCGGCGATCATCCAGGTGTCGCGCGCGACCTCGTTGATGTTGAATTCGAGGTACAGGCCGCGATCGTGCGTGTAGGGGGCCATAAGGGTGTCGAGGCCGCGGGTCATGCGTTTTCGCATTTCCGGGTCGTCGAGTTGACGGGCGAGGTGGTCGATGGTGATGCGCACCGAGGCGGCGGTGGGTTTGCCGCCGACATAGAAGGAGTCGGCGGGCAGTTCGTGGAAGAGGGCTATGGCGTAGAACTCCGGGAGGCCGACACGGGTGTAGTAGGCGGCGATGTCCTGGGCGAAGTTCTGCTTGTCCTCGGGGGTGTAGGTGTTCGCGGGGTGGTAGATGTGCCAGAGCGGCATAGTGAATTCCTTTGGGCGAACCGGTGTCTCAGCGGCGGAAGGGAAGGACGAGGTTTTCGACGGGACCGGACAGGGTGGCCTTCACCTGCCGAGTGAACTCATCGACGAGGACTTCGCTCGCACCCTGTTCCAGGCCATCGGCGAGTGCGGCGGCAACCGTAGCGGGACTGAGCTTCGCGGTATCGATGGCCTTGACCATGTCGGTCTCGGCGAAGCCGAGGTGGACACCGACGACCTGGGTGCCCTGCGCAGCCAGTTCGATGCGCAAGGAGTTGGTCAGAGACCACAGGGCGGCCTTCGACGCACCGTAAGCCGCGGCCCCGGAACTCCAGGACAGCACAGAGTGCATATCCACTAGGGCGCCACCATCATTCGCGGCGAGGATGGGAGCGAAAGCCTGGGCGATGCGCAGCGGTCCGAAGACGTTGGTCTCGAATGTTTCGACGACATCGGCCATTTCGGCCTGCAGCAGCGGCGCCGGGCGCAGTACGCCCGCGTTGTTGACGACGATGTTCACATCAGTGGCCCGAGCCGCGACGGCCGCAACCGAATCCGGGTCGGTAACCTCCAATTCGAGCGGGACGATGCGGGGGTCATCGGCCGCGCCGGGCTTGCGGGCGGTGACGTAGATCTTGGCCGCGCCGCGTCCCAGAAATTCCTCGGTGAACGCGCGGCCGAGGCCCCGCTGCCCGCCGGTCACCAGGGCGATAGCGCCTTCGATTCTGGTCATGTCTGCCTTCCTTGTTCGCCCACCTCATAGCTGACTATATAGAACTATAGCCAATACTTCGACGCGGTGACAGGGGGCACGGCGGCAGATGAAGTGCATTCGCCGCCCGCCAACGCACGATCGCCCGCCGGAGGCAGTCCGCGAGCAGATCTCAGCGTTGGTTCGAGCCCAGCTCGAAGAAGCAGTTGTCGACATCGCCGATCCGCCCTGCGCCGGAGCTTAGGAATGGCCTACTCACGGGTGCTGCTAGGTGTTTACTGGCAGGGAGCGATTCGTCCACTCTGCAACGGCGGTTCGAGGTGTGTATGCCGGTATGGCGACTTCGCGAGTTTCGCGATGATGACCTGGACCAGGCGATTCAGGTCTGGGAGCAGAGCCGTATGGCCACTGCGGATGAGCCGGTGTTCGCGTTGGCGGAGGTGCTGGCGTCTGCGCGGGCGGGACCGCCGGCGGTGGTGGCCGAGGTCGGCGAAGAGATGGTGGGCATGGCGGTCGCGCAGATCCAGGGTGAGCGTGCGTGGGTCTTGCTGGTGGCGCTGGGCGCGCAGTGGCGTCGGCGCGGTATCGGCAGTGCATTGCTGACCGAGTTGGAGAGGCGGCTGCGCTCGAATGGGGTGCGGCGGATCTGCACGCTCGTTCCCGAGGGCGCGACTGGGTCGGTCGCGTTCGAGAATTCCGGCTATCTGCGCAGGACCGGTCTCGTCTACTACGAACTGGTCGAGCCGCTGGCACCGGCGCAGTCCAGTTTGCTGACCGAACTGGGCGGCCGGCTGTTGCCACCCGGATTGTGGCAGTCGATGGCGGGGATGGACCGGGAGAAAGAGATCATCGAACGGCGGATCGTGTTGCCGTTGGCGAACCCGGATGTCGCCGAACGTTATCGGGTTCGGCCACCCAAGAGCGTGATCTTGTTCGGGCCGCCGGGTACCGGGAAGACCAGTTTCGCGAAAGCGGTCGCATCACGGCTGGGCTGGCCGTTCGTGGAGTTGTTCCCGTCTCGGTTGGCCGCAGCGGCCAGTGGCGGTCTCGCAGCATCTTTGCGTGAGGTGTTCGCGGACTTGAGCGACCTCGACGAACTGCTGTTGTTCATTGATGAGGTCGAGGAGATCGCCGGTGCGCGCGAAGGGACCGCGACCAGTCCGGCGCATGGCGTGACGAACGAGTTGCTCAAACTGATTCCGGTATTCCGAGAGGACTACGGCCGGTTGCTGATCTGTGCGACCAATTCGGTGCGTTCCCTGGATTCGGCGTTCCTGCGGCCAGGCCGCTTCGACTACGTAATTCCGGTTGGTCCGCCCGACGAGCCTGCGCGCAAAGCGATCTGGCGGCGCTACCTGGGCCCCGCAGCCGAGACCATCGACCTCGACCACCTGGTGCACGCAACCATTCACTTCACCCCCGCGGACATAGAGTACGCCGCCCGCGCTGGGGCCCAGTCGGCGTTCGAACGCGCGATGCGCGAGGAAACGAGCGAACCCGCCGACCTCGAGGACTACCTTGCCGCCGTCGCCAACACCCGCCTGACACTGACACCGGAGATTTTGACAGCGTTCGAGCAAGACCAGACAAACTACACCCGACTGTGAGACGCGCTCGTCCCGCCACGCTAGCGCCACGCGGCTGAACCTGCTCATTCAGTTACTTCGTGACCTGCGGATTCCCGTCCAGATCGACGTGCCGCGCGCGATAGGAACTCCTCGTTCGGCCGAAGACCGTGCGTAAGCGGCAGCGGCGACTGACCGGGGTGGACGAGATCATGGTGTCGCGACCGCGAAAGGGCTGATCACCGGGGGAGATCTCGGCGCCTGACGGTTGTCGGTGTAACACGGTCGAGGTCGGTGCAACGCAGGATCGCCGGTTGAAGCAGCGTTCAACGACGTTGCGGCGGCGATACATGCGCGGCGAGAAGGGTGTGATGTCGCGAAGTTCGCCTCATTCAGCCCCTACTCCATCGCAAATGGGGAGCGCCGCGGTATAAGTCTCGGAATTGAACTCACCCTGCGGCG
>NZ_JBYIRW010000038.1:0-22507 GCF_057708325.1 Nocardia sp. bgisy134 | reverse complement strand
CGGACCGGCGACCGCAGCCGTTGCCGGACGGATCGACCGTCCCTGGAATTTGGTATGAACATCACCGCGTGGTTGGCCCTCGAGTATCGAAAGACGGTGTGTCAGTTAGCTCTCGGGGTGACGTGTGCCCTGGCCGGGGCTGCCTAGCATGAGGTCCGCCAAGCTGTTGGAGGACAAATGCTCGGATTCGGGAAGGTTCTCGGCTCTGTGTGCGTCACGGCGGCGTTGACGCTGTGCGCGTGCGGGACTGGCAGCGACGTGAGTACCCCAGCACCACCCGGCTACACCGATGTGCGCCTCATCCTGCAATTGACCGGTGCCTGATCACTCCATCGGCCGATAAATGGGTCGTGCTTCGCAGGGCCTGGTTGCTACCATGCAGTCATGAAGGTCAATTCACGAATCGCTGCCGCGGCCGCACGAGCTCTCAGCTCGCTGGTCGCTGCCGCCTGACCTCTTCTCCCATGCCGGCGACCGGAAACGGTCCGCTGGTGCGCGTCGGTCTTGTTGCCGGACTTGCCATGTGCGGTCGCTTCCGGTCGATTTCACATCGATGGAGCAACCACCATGATCACCACAGACCAGACCGTTCAGACCTTCCTCGACTTCTTCCACGAACGCGGGCATGAACTCACGCCGGGCGGATCGCTCATTCCGTCGCCGGGGGATCCGGTGCTGTTCACCACCTCCGGGATGCACCCGTTGACCCCATATCTGATGGGCCGACCCCAACCGCTGGGCCAGCGACTCACCAGCCTGCAGCGATGCCTGCGCACCACCGATCTCGAGGAGGTCGGTGACGACACCCACCTCACCGTGTTCGAAATGCTCGGGTCCTGGTCACTCGGCGACTACGGCGGCCCGCAGAGCCTGCGTTGGGGATTCGAACTGCTGCGCGACGGCTTCGGCATCGACCCCGGCCGGATATACGTCACGGTGTTCGGCGGTGACGAACAGGTCGAGCCCGACCACAAGTCGCGGCGCACGTGGGATGAGCTGGGCCTACCGGTCGAACCGACCACTGACGAGAACTGGTGGTCCAACGGCCCGACCGGACTCTGCGGACCCGATTCCGAGATCTTCGTCTGGACGGGAGACGAAATGCCGCAGGGCACACCGACATCCGATAACCGGTGGGTGGAGGTGTGGAATCACGTCATGATGCGATACGTCCGGCATCCCGACGGCAGCCTCGAACCAATGTGTCGGCCGGGCATCGACACCGGCCTGGGTTTGGAACGGCTGGTGCGAATCCTGGGGAACACGCAGTCCGTCTTCGAGATCGACGTTTTCCAGCCCTGGCTGACCACCCTGCCCCGAATCTGGAGCCCGCTGGACGAACCGTCGCTGCGACTGCTGTCGGACCATCTGCGATCCAGCATCGTCGTCCTCGGCGACCGGGTCACCCCATCCCCGTCCGGTCGCGGTCATGTACTCCGCCGTTTGATCCGCCGCACCCTGACCACGCTGTGGCGCGACGATCCGACCCGCACCCTGTCCGACCTGCCGATCGAGCTGGTGGAACACACCCTCGGGAACTTCCGGCAATCTGTTCACTCCCACGAGGTGCGCACCATCCTGCTCGATGAGGAACGCAAATTCGATCTGCTGCTCCAGCGCGGACGAAAGGTATTGTCCCACAGCCGTTTCACTGAACCCTTGACCGACGACGACTACCACTACCTGCACGACACCCACGGCCTGCCCCGCGATCTCGTGGTGTACCTGAACACCGAAGCCGGTGTCAGTTGACATATCAGGGCTGTGACAGGGCGAGCAGGTCCAACGGTTGTGCAAGTTCTGATGCACCAGAATAGGTCAGAATGCTCTAAGGAGTGTGTAACCGATATGTCACCCCAGCGAGTCGTACCATCTCCGCACTCCATGTAGCCGGAGCTGCGGATCACCCGTCGAGCTGATGCGGACTGACACGATCCCGCGCCTGATCTCGGGACTTCAAGGTTTCCCGACGGCAAGTCAAGAGCGCGACCGAGGCGGGGCGAGCCGCTACTTCGATCTACGCTCAGTGCCGGGCGCCGAACACGGTTTCCATTTGGACTGCCACGACACCCGCCGGCCGAATCCTCATTCCGCGGGCTGGCGCGCTTCCCTCGCGCCGACCATGCGCAGGGCGGTTTTTGCGTGGTGGTCACCGAGCTCGACGGGGGTGCGGTGATGGCCGGGTCGGTACCAGCGAGCGGTGTCGACGCAAATCGACAGCACCGCGATGCTGGTGGTGGCGATGTCGGGGACATCGAACTCGCCGCGTTCGACGCCGTCGGTCATGATGTCGCGCACGAGTTGGTTGAGTGCCCGCTGCTTGTCGAAGATCTCGGCTTGATGTTCGGGGGTCAACGCGTCGAGCTGATTGAGCACCACCCGTACCGACGCTCCGTGGTGGGCGAGCCACGCGGTGAGCGCACAGACCAGTGCGCGCAGGCGGTCGGTGGGTACCTGCGAGCTGTTTGCCGCCAAGACCGAAATTTCTTCGGTGAGGTCGAGGGCTGCGACCGCAATCCGGTGCAGTATCTCTTCTTTCGTCTTGAAGTGGACAAAGATCGCAGCCGGGCTCAGTCCCGCCCTAGCAGCGATTTCGCGGGTCGTTGTCGCATAGAAGCCGCGTTCGGCGAACGCTTCGATCGCGACGTGAAATATCCGGCGATAGCCCGCAGGGAATCTATGCCGCTCGATCTGCTGTTCCAGCGACCGGTTGAGGAGGCCCGGTAGAGCCTTCGCGGCTTCCTCTGCTGGTGTCGGCTTCATTCCCACGAGTCCCAACGTAACGACTCATCCTCGGTGCCAACAGGATTGGCTCCAATTTAGCTGGAGATTCGCGGCGAAGCAGATCGTTGACGGTCGTATTACCCGCCAGTACGGTGATCCGCGTCACGAGGTGACCGACCGCTTAGTAAGAAGCGGATCGGGGACCCTCCTCAGGTCGACACGAAGAAGTGTGATTCGCTATGGGCAATTGGAAGTCGTTCCCGCGCAACAGGTTCAGCCACGTTGCGCAGGTGTGTGCAGTCGTCTTGATGCTGGGAGGTGGCGCTATGGCTTCGGCAACGGCGGACCCGTCCACGACCGCACCTTCGACCACGGCACCGTCCACCGCCGCACCGGCACCGACCACGACCGCATCGCCCAGGACCGCGGCCGCGACGTGCACCGATATCGACGTGGTCGCAGCCAGGGGAACCTTCGAAGCCGAGGGCTTGGGTCGCATCATCGGCGAGCCGTTGTATGCCGCACTGCAGAAGGCCTTGACCGGCAAGACCACCAGCTCGTATGCGGTGGACTATCCTGCTAGCCTCATCCAGCCCTGGTCGGTGCAGCAAGGCAACCGCGACTTGGTCAACCACTTGAGCAGCCAAGCAGCAGCCTGCCCGCAACAACGCTTCATCCTCATCGGCTACTCCCAGGGCGCCAACGTAGTGGACAACTCGATCGGCATCAGCAGCGCGGGCGCTGTGGTCGGAGGTGACATCGCGGCCACGATCCCAACCGCGATCGAACCCAAAGTCGCCGCACTGCTGTTGTTCGGCAACCCGATCCGCGCCCTGGGGAAGAGCGTCACCGGAACCTACGCCAGCCGCACCCGCGACTTCTGCGCCTCCGGGGACCCGATATGCCAGGCCGGCGGCCTGAACGGCGCCGCTCACCTCCTCTACGGCAACGACGCCGCAGCGGCAGCCGCATTCGCGGCAACCAAGGTGTAGCCGGACGCCAGCAGCCCCGTTCCTTCCCGAACCAGGACAGGAACGGGGCTGCTCTGTTGCCGCGGCCACACAGCACGGCGACAGCCATCCGCAGATGCCGCGCCCCGCGAGTGACCGGTGAGTCCGACCCGAACATCGAGTGGCAATCGGAGCCAGCAAAGGACACGGCCACCGCGTCCTGTATCCGGAGTGGGCAAGGGCAAACACGATCATGCTGATTCCACGGTTACCGCGCGGTCTCCGCCGCGACCGCGGGCGTGCACACTGCACGTCATCAACGAGAATTCAGGGGTATGAACCGCATTCGGACCAACGGTGCACCGACACTTGCACCTGCTTCGCGGAGCCTTCCGGCCGTGTGGGTTCCACCTGATCTGGCCCAGCGGCTGCGAGATCAGCTCGGTTCCGTAGCCGCCGAGGTCGAGGACGCCGTCCGCGCCCAGGTCCCGGAGTATGCCCAGGCCGAACATGCCTTGGGCGACAAACTCCGCATCGGTGTGGTCCAGGCGCTGACCCTGTTCGTCGAGTATGTCGCCGAATCGCGTGGCCAGGATCAGGAGATTATGGCGGCGTACTACGAACTGGGGTGGAATGCGGCCCGTGAAGGCCGAAGCCTGGAAGCGGTGCAATCGGCGCTACGGGTGGGAGGCCTGCATGCCTGGCGGTTGATGGGCCGCACCGTAGAGAAAGTAGGGCTGGACTCCGCAGTGGTCTCGACGCTGGGTGAGTTGGCGTTTCGCACGGTCCACGAAGTCGCCGAGGCGGCGTCGGCCGGCTACGCAGAGGCGCGGCTACGCGACTCCGACGAACTGGAACGCCGCCGTCGGCATCTGCTCGATCTGCTGATCGGTGACTCGCCCACATCGCCGGATGTCATTCGCGAGCTGGCCCACAGCGCTCGATGGAACATACCCGAACATGTCGCCGTCGTGGTTCTCGCAGCACGGGACTCGGACGATATCCGCGAGAACCCGACGCCGACACTGCTCGACGCCCTAACTGATATGGATGCGCACCCACCGCGGCTACTGCTTCCGGACCCGAACTCAGGGCGAATCAGCGAGCGGGCCCTGACCCTCGCACTGCGCCATCGCCCAGCAGCGATAGGCCCGACCGTGCCGCTTTCCGAGGCAGCGAACTCACTGCGCTGGGCAACACGTGCTCTGCGCCTAACCGAGAACGGCATCCTCCCCGGCGGGGGCATCCTGCGATGCGCAGATCATCTCTCGACCCTGCTGCTGCACAGTGACCAACAACTTCTGCGCCACCTCAACGCGCGTGCCCTCGCCCCCATCAGCGCGCTGCCGGAGGCTCAGCGCGCGCGCCTCTGCGAGACACTTCTGATGTGGCTGCTCCTCGGGAGCAATGTCGCTGAAACAGCCGTCCGCCTCAATGTCCACGCGCAGACGGTCCGGTACCGGCTTCGGCAGCTCGAGGAACAATTCGGTGACGCGCTCTACGACCCGCAAACGCGGCTCGAGCTGATTCTCGCCCTCCAGGCCGTCCCCTTCCCGACAGCGAGTACGGTCACCGGCTGACTTGCATCGGTGACAAAAGAGCGCGCCACCCTTGTCCGCGGATGACAAACACTGGCACGATATTCCACTCATCGCACCGCAAAAGATCGCTGAATTCCTTTGCTATCGGGCATAGCTCCCGTTCGAGGCTGACGCATAGATTCGTAGCACCCGATCACCGGTGCACCACGCGCCTCAACGTGAAGGAACCACCTTGAAGTTCGAATCTGTTACCGCAGCGCCCATTTCGAGGATGGTCGCTAGGTCGGCGCCGGAGCGCCGTACCCGATGGACCGCCGCGTTGGTCGCTGTGGCTGGGCTCGTGATCACAGGCACCACGGTGGGCTTCCCGTTCAGCGCGGCGACCGCATCGGCGGCCTCGTGCACAGACGTCGATGTCACCTTCGCACGTGGCACCCTGGAGCTGCCCGGCCTCGGCATTGTCGGCGGCCCGTTCACCCAAGCTCTCATCGCCGAACTGCCCGGCAAATCTGTAACCACCTACGCTGTCGACTATCTCGCCGACCCCGCCCAGCTCAGCGCGGGATCCGGAGCAACGAAAATGACCGAACATGTCATTTCAGTGGCGGCGCGATGCCCGAATACGCGTTTCGTCATCGGCGGATACTCCCAGGGCGCTACCGTGACCGACATCGCGGCTGGCATCAAGACCGTCCTCGGTTCCGGCACAGCCATCCCCGCCTCGCTTGCCTCGCGCGTCGTCGCCGTCGTGACCTTCGGTAACCCGATTCGGCTCACAGGTAAGACCATTGCCGCCGGCAGTCCCACATACTCGCCGAAGTGGGCCGACTACTGCGCTTCCGGAGATCCGGTGTGCAACAACGGGGTGAGCGCTCTGGATCACGTCGCCTACATCGTCGACGGCTCCACTGAGGCGGGCGCGAAATTTGCAGCCGCCCGCGTACTCTCAGCCACCAGCTGACCCTGGACGGCAGCGACGTCCACCCGCGTGGGCCATTGCTCACAGGCCGTCGGCAATGCCGGTCGGGCCCACACGGCGAGGGCAGCCGGCTGGATCCTCGAATCAGCACGAGCTGAATGAGCCCGCGGGTCGAAGCCTCCGTCTACGATGCCTTGATCGCGTCGTACAGCGGGTAATCCGTTGCGCAACATACCAATTGATGACTCCAGATCAACCCCATTGTCGGGTTGACCTATTGCGGTGAGCGGTCCGGATCATTCCCATCAACAGATCCTCCGATGCGGGGATGATACGAGGAGCTCGCGATGACCACTGTCCGAGGACGATTCTTCGGCTGGTCGCCAGTCCCGGGGACGGACCGACCAGAGCTACCGTCACAGGATGCGTTCTGGCGTGCACCAGCCAACCTTGCGGCCCATCCACCCGGCACGATCCTGCGCAGCCGACCCGTGAAAATTGCACTGATGGGCGTTGTTCCGCAACAGGTTTCGGCCTGGCAACTGCTCTACCGCAGCAACGATCTGCACGGACAGCCGGAGGTAGCGGTGACCACCGTAATGCTTCCCAACGGCGCGGCCCGCGGAACCAACCGACCTCTGCTGGCCTTCCAGTCCGCTATCGACGCGGTCACTGACCGCTGTGCACCCTCATACGCGCTGAGACGTAGCGCGCGAGCACTGGGGTCTGTCACCCAGCTGGAGTGGATGTTGGTCGCTAACGCCCTGCGTCGCGGTTGGGCCGTGAGCATCGCCGACCACCAAGGGCTGCATGGCAACTTCGGGGTTCCTCGCGAGCCTGGCTACCGCGTCCTTGATGGAATACGCTCAGCGCTCAGGTTCGGGCCTCTCGGATTGAACATCGATACCCCCGTCGCGGTGTGGGGCTACTCAGGCGGCGGTATGGCGAGTTCCTGGGTAGCGGAGATGGCACCGACTTATGCACCGGAGCTCGATATCGTCGGCGCGGTCCTCGGTGCGCCGGTAGGGGATCCAGGTGAAGTGTTCGCGCGTCTCAACGGTGGATATTTCGCGGGTTTCGGGGCAATCGTGATCGCGGCGATACGTCGTATCTACCCCATTCTGGATCGAATCATCGACGAGAACCTCAGCCCCGAAGGACTCGAGTTTCTCGAACAGGCGGCCAGGATGACTCCCGTGGCGGCGATCTGGCGGCTGGCCAGTCAGAATGTCGACGACTTCCTCCGTCGGCCATTGGCCGAGATATTGGCCGAACCGGACCTGCAATCGATGCTCGGCGATCTCCGATTAGGTCATAGGACGCCTGCCTGCCCGCTGCTGGTGATCCAGCCTGTGCACGACCAAGTCGTCCACCTCGAGTGTGTCGAGGGCCAGGTCGACCGATATCGCCGAGGAGGTGCCACGGTCACCTATGTGCGCGATAGCTTGAGCGAGCATTTCACGTTGCTGCCTTTGTCGACGCCGATGAGTCTGAATTGGCTGGAGGATCGTATCGCGGGTATCCCGGTCACGGACACGCGCACCCATACGTTCCGGTCTGTCGCGCTGACGTTGGCAGGCATACGCGGAATGGCTGAAATAGTCGCAACCGGAACCAGGGTCGTACTTGGACTGTCACTGCACGAAAAAGTCCCACGCCTGCCGGAAGCACCTTCTCGCTCGCACGCTCAGCCTGCCCTGCGGAGTACTGAGCGCTGATTGGTGACCGATCGGCGCCAAAGCCCAGCCGCGCACGACAGTAACCAGCCAGGGACAACTCGACCCATCCTGAAATCGGCAATATGGTGCGTTTGGCCGACCCAGAGGAGTAGGGCCAGTTGATCTTCCATAGCCCAGCGCTGGTTGCTTCGGACCGCGCGGAATCGCCCAGCGGCTGACGCGAGTTCGGGGATTCGTGGCCGAAAGCGCTGGCCTGCAACGAGCCCGCCAGCGTGGCAGCTGGCGGGCTCGGTGAGGGGCAACGGGCCGTCTCCGTCGTGGACGCGGCGAACAATGTCGTCCACAGACCGGCTCGGCGGGATCCGGCGCGCCGCGACCACGCCACCTGCGTGAGACTTTCCGCTCACGCCCACCTGTCACCGCTCACCGGCTCAGGCGAGCATTTGAGGAGTGCGTAACCGATATGTCACCCCGGCGAGCTGGGCAACTTCCTCGCGGCGCAGCCCCGGCATTCGGCGTACCCCGCCCGTGCCGCCGATCTGCATGTCATCGACGTTCAGGCGCGCGCGGCGGGTGCGTAAGAACTCCTTCAGCTCGGCATTGTGCTCCATGGATCCAGTCTGACGGACACGGCAGCCACAGATCGCAACCAAGGTCGGTCTGCTGGACCCAGGTTCGCCGAACCTAGGTCGAGCAAGGCGCAATTAGGCCGGCCGCGGCCCCTGTTCCCGCTGTTGTATCGAATGCGCGGCGCATCCGCCGCGGACGACACACAGGAGAGATCACACCCATGACTACTCACAACACCTCCCCGCTCGCCGGCCGCGTTGCCGTGGTGACCGGTGCCTCCAGCGGCATCGGCGCGGCCACTGCCAAGCGGTTGGCCGCGTCCGGGGCGGCGGTGGCCGTGCTCGCACGCCGGGCCGATCGGCTCGAACTCCTGGCCGAGGGGATCGAACAGGCGGGCGGGACGGCGCTGGCCCTGACCGTCGACGTCACCGATGCGCAGGCCCTGCGCACCGCGGCCGAGCGGGTGGCCGCCGAACTCGGTACCGCCGATCTGCTGTTCAACAATGCGGGTGTCATGCTGCCCGCACCCGTCGAGGAGCTGCCGGTCGAGCAGTGGCAGCAGCAGATCGATCTGAACGTGACCGGCCTGATGAATGCCATCGGCGCGTTCCTACCGCAATTGATCGCCGCGGCCGCGGACAAGGGCGTGGCCGACCTGGTCAACACGTCCTCGATCGCCGCGCAGAACCTGTTCCCGAATTTCGCGGTGTACTCGGGCACCAAGGCCTACGTGACGCACCTGTCGCGGACCCTGCGCGCGGAACTCGGCGCCAAGGATGTTCGTGTCTCCGCGATCGAGCCGGGCATCGTCGGCACGGAACTGCAGAGCCACGTCACCGACGCCGGCGCCCACGAATGGCTCGAGAGTTCGAAACAGGCGATGACCTGGCTCGATCCGGAAGATATCGCCGAGGCCGTCAACTTCCTGGCGTCCCAGCCCGCGCACGTGAACCTGCAGCAGGTCACGATCATGCCGACCCGGCAGCCGTCGTAAGCCATTCATCCGGGACGGCGGGGTGCCCCTTGCGCAGTCGGGTGGTTGCCGCAGTGACAGGCGTCGGGTCTCACGCGACGCCTGTCGTCGGCGGGAACGCTTGCCGCGCTGGCTCCGAACCTGATCTGGCGGCTCTCGATGCTCTGGCCGGCATTGCCGCAGCGGTCGATGTTCTGGTGGACCGAGTCCTTCAGGAGCTGGCTTGCTTGCGGCGCTGCCGAAGAGCGCGCATCGACACCTGCGATCCGCATCCGGGGCTGCAGTAGCGCGCCGCCCGGTTGCGGGTGCGATCGATGAAGCCGAAGTGGCACGGCGGATTGCAGCATGCCTTGATCCGCATCCAGTCCCCGCGCTGCGCCGTCTCGGTCACCGCGGCGAGAACGGCACCCAAAGCGCCGGGGACACCGGTCGATCCGGCGAGAAGCTGAGCCGTTTCCGCGGTGACGACCGTTGTGAGCGGATAGCGCACACCGGCCTGCAGCAGATACCGTTCCGCCTCGGCGATCTGGGCGTCACCGATATCTGGATCACCCGAGTGTGTCAGCAGCACCGTGACCAATGCGTCGCGAAGCTCACGCGCAGCCACCGCGTCGGAGTCGGTCACCACGATGGCGGCGTCGACCAGGCCATGCTCGATCGCCCAGTCCGCGAATCCCGAAGCAGTGCCGAAGACCTCGACACGCCCCGCGCCGTCGGCTCTGGTGTTGACGAACTGCAACACCAAGGCAGCCGCATCATCGCTCCACTTCGGTGCCTCACGCGTCGCCTCCACTCCTCCACGATACCAACACGACAAGCGGCTAACCCAGTTGATCACAACATCTGCGCTGAAACGACTTGAAACGTTGTTAGCTAAACGGTTACGCTCACAACATGACGAATGCAGGAAACACCCCACCGATCTGGTTCATCACCGGCGCCTCCTCGGGCATCGGACGCGAGCTCGCAGTTCAGGCGCTGACGGCCGGAGAAACTGTGGTCGCGGTGGCTCGACACACCGAAACTCTCTGTGACTTGGGAGAACCCGACCGACTTCTCACGATCGAGGCAGACGTGCGCGACGAGACAGCCGTCGCGAAGGCGGTCGAGCAGAGCGTGGCTCGCTTCGGCCGCATCGACATCGTCGCCAACCTCGCCGGCTACGGACTCTTCGGAGCGGTCGAGGAAGCAGCCGACGCGCAGGCACGGGCGATCTTCGACACCAACGTCTTCGGCGTACTCAACGTGCTGCGCGCGACACTGCCGGTGCTGCGGGCCCAGCGGTCCGGGCACATCCTGCAGGGCTCGTCCTACTACGGCCAGACCGCAGATCCCGGCGTCGGGCTGCTCGCAGCCACCAAGTACGCCGTCGAAGGGCTTTCCGACGCGCTCGCAGCCGAAGTGGCGCCACTCGGAATCCACGTGACTCTCGTTCAGCCCGGCCTCACCGCAACGCCTTTCCTGTCCAACCTCGACACGGCTACAGCAACCCACGCCGACTACGACCAGACGGTGCGCGCTCTACTGCTGGCGATCCAAGCGCTGCCGGCATCGGCGTTCTCCGGCGTCGATCGCGTGGCCGCCGCCATCCGCACAGCCGTGGCCGGCGACACCCCGCCCCGCCGCCTCGCCCTGGGCATCGCCGGCGCCGACAGTATGCGCACCGCGCTCACCGCACGCCTCGCCGAACTCGACGAATGGGCGACCCTCACCAGCCTGGTCGACGCCGAGCCCCGCGTTCACGTCCACACCGGATAGACAACCCCCGCAGGCTGCGGCCGCTGTTGCAGGATTGCCGACGTGGTCGGCAAAGTAACGGATGACCGGGCCGCGGACCCTGGTCGCCCTGAACCCTCAGCGCTTGGTGCGTGCCAGCAGTCACCGTTGGTGGTGGACAGACTCGTGTCGGTCCACCACCGCCGGGACCGGATGGAAAATCGCCGGACGGCGCAGTCTACGCACCCGCCTGAACGAACTCGCCCGCCCCGACACACCTTTCGACGCGCCGCCGCCGTGCTGGCGCACTGGGTCGAGCCCGAGTTGGTCGCCGATATCGAATACCGGGAAGCTACCCCCGAGGGACTGCGTCATCCCAGCTGGCGGGGTATCCGTATCGACAAATCCCCCGCCGAGATCAAGACACCGGATCTCTGCAGCTCGGCGCACAAGTCGACATGACCTGGTTGGGCCCACATCGCCGTGGCCGAGTAGCCTCATCTCCGATCGTTCGAAACATCAAGGGGGAGAATCCATCATGCGTCGTCACCTAGGGGGATTCACCGTCGGCATCGCAGCGGCAATTGTGAGCCTGGCGAGCTCGGGCACCGCCGCCGCTTACCCGAACATCTACGAGGGACTCGAGATCGGCGAGTGCGCCCTCTACGATCGCATGAACCAGGTCGGCGGACCCGCCGATTGCGATTCTGTACAGGCGAATTATCGCCTGGTGGAGAAGTATCAGCTCGCGCCGGAAACCGCGGGCATGGAATGCGGTGATCCGATGGCCGCGGTCTCCTACCACCATCGCACCGATGACGGCGTCCGCTTGGCCCTCTACTGCTTCGCCAACAACTTCCGGGTCGGTGATTGCTGGAACTTCACCGATGTCAGGGAAAGGCGTCGCGTCGACTGCGACGCGCATGAACCTGAAACAAGCCGCCTCACAGCGGTTTACGAAGGCGTCTCGAACGCTGCCCGCTGCCACGACCAGAACACCGACGCCGTGGTCTGGGACAAGCCTCGGCTCACCGTCTGCACCACACCGGGCTAGGGCTACTACACGAACATCGTCGATCACTTCGTGGTGATCACGAGGTCTCACGCTGCCCTGCTCGCGCTGACGGTGACCGACTGACAGCGTCTGACCAACTCGAGCCGTCCATCGGACGACCCGACGGGGCGTGTTCCTCCGACACGCTCACCGTTTGGACACGCCGATCCGGTGACGTCACTTTTCATCGATGAAAACAACACTTGGACCTGCTCCCTGACGTCGCGGTCCACCGATGAACGACGTTGGAATTCACCGGCACAGCCAGGCAGTGATCGCGCGCGTAGTCGATGTCGCTGTGCTCGATCGTTTGTTGGCCTCTTTGCCTCGCCTGCACGTTGAGCGATTATCCGGCCGAAGACATCGTCAGATGCACATAGCTACATAGAACCATTCCACTGTAAGAGCACCTCTGTTTGGCTGCCGGTTGACGATTACCCAGCCCCAGCTCCCGGCCTCGGCTGTCGCAGGCCCAGCAGGGCGCACTTCATACAACAATGGAACGGCCGCTTTCCACGCGCCACGGCGACGTAGAACAGCTCACCGGCGGCTCGCCGAAGACACTGGGTGAGTATCTGCCAGGCCCACTGATCCCCGGCGAGCCGCACCGAATTACCTCGGTGCTCATGGCCATCGATCAGCACCCAATCCGAGCGCTGACGATACCGTCATCAAGACAGTCGCCAGAACGCCCACCACTCCAGCGAAGCCGGGCTGCGATGCGGCGTTTCACAGACGCGGCTATTCGACGGTCATCTCCCCCATTTCGGACCAGTCGGTGGCATCGATGGTCTGACTGATAATGCGCGGGGTCTGCGCGAGGGCCGCGGGAAGTTCGGCCATTGCGGCCTTGAAGTGAGGGCTGCCGACGTGTGCACTGCCGGCGGCCTGGTCTCGGAATGCCTCCACCAGGACGAATTCGGTCGGGTCGTCGACGCTGCGAGACCAGTCGAACCAGAGGTTGCCCTCCTCGGCTCGGGTAGCCGCGGTAAACGAGCCGACGATGTCGAGCCATTCGTCCGCCCGTTCGGGCTTGGTCTTGAATTTGACGACGATGAAGATCATCACGCGCCTCCTACGGTTGGTCGGGATGCCGCGACACAGCCACTGGCTGGTTCAAGGCTACGACGGGAGATGCTCAGGAACTCAGCTGGCCAAAGACGGTGTCTCATGTCGCCGATTTCGCTTTCGCGACCTTCTCGTAGCGGGTGAGTGCGGCAGCGAGTGAAGCTCATGTCCCTGGCGGCTTCGAACAGGTCGAGTACGGGAAACCGGTTGACCGGCCCGTGCTTCAGCGGGTGAGGCCGGCCTCATGGTCGGCGGCAGCGATTGCGTCGTGAAAGCGCTTGTGGACCCAATGGCGCTGGCCCAGGATGTTCACCTGCCCCCATAGGCCGGAGACCGGACCGAGCTGGGTGTGTCGCGGCAACGCGCCCACCAGCTGCTGCGGCTTGGCGCCGCCCGACAACTTGCTGCTCTCCAGCACATATATGGCGTTCTGAGTGACTGCCACGCAACGGTACTTGTTCCAGAACATCGTAAGACCAGTGAGATATGTGATGAGGAAGAAGACGAAGCTGGGCGCGGTCTGGCAGATGAACACCTGCCGGATTTCACTGCCTGCGGGAAGCAGGGGTGCCGAACGCTCGACCAGGTCCTTCCGTGACTTCGACCGCGCTGGACGATCCGGGTCGGGGCTGCTTGTCACTCGAAAATTCTTACCACGTCCGCCCTGAGACCGTGTCTTCGGTGGATTTCCGGCGAAGTCCGCGAGCATTGTTGCGACAGGGATGATTCGGGGAGAGATCTGGGCTCCGATGTGATAGTCGTACAGGGTGGATGGGACTCCATTCGGGCGGTACCGGCTGCTCGAGATGCTCGGCGCGGGTGGAATGGGGCAGGTCTATCGGGCCTACGACACCGAGACCGATCGGGTGGTGGCGCTCAAAGTGCTGGCGCAACATCTGGCGCACGACCCCAAATATCGCGAGCGATTCCGGCGGGAGGCGCACGCTGCGGCGCGGTTGAGCGAACCGCATGTCGTCCCGATCCACGACTATGGCGAGATCGACGGGCGCCTCTATCTGGACATGCGGCTGGTCGAGGGTCACGACATCGCCGCCCTGCTCGGCACCGGACCGATAGCGAAAGACACTGCGGTGGAGTACATCCGGCAGATCGGCTCGGCCCTCGACGCAGCGCATCGGGCCGGGCTCGTGCACCGCGATGTGAAGCCCTCGAACATCCTCGTCACCGCGGGCGATTTCGCGTACCTGATCGATTTCGGGATCGCTGTCGGCAGCGGCGACTCCAGCTTGACCACCACCGGTGCGGCAATCGGCAGTTTCGCCTACACCGCACCGGAACGGCTCCTGCACGGCGCCTGCGACGCCCGCTCGGATGTGTACTCCCTGACTTGTGTTCTGTACCAATGCTTGACGGGCTCCCAACCATTCCCCGGGGACAGCATCGAGCAGCAGATCACCGCCCACTTGAACGCGCCACCGCCACGACCGTCCGCATCGGCAGCGGTGCCTGCCGCATTCGACGCGGTCATCGGGCGGGGAATGGCGAAGAACCCCGACGACCGTTATCGCACGGCGGGGGACCTGGCCACGGCGGCGCGAGCCGCGCTCCGCGCCGCACCCACAGCGACACCCGCACCGTCCAGGCCGGCCACCACTCGGATCAATCCGGCCTCGCAACCACGAAGCCGCAACCGGCCCGGACCGACGTGGATCGTCGTCCTCGTCGTCGTGGCCGCCATCGCCTGGTGGGTGACCAGCGATCGTACGCACCACGACTCACCCCCCACGAGCCCGACATCGGTCACCTGCGCCACTGCGGCACCGACATCGGCGAGCAACCCGGGCGTCCCCACCGCACCTGCGCTGGGCTCGCCGTCCGGGTCGTGTGCGCGCTGAGCTTCCGCTGCGATCGCCACGGACACGAAGTAGCACAATCACGCCGCTGCTCCGACAATCATCCCGTCGTGGCTTCGCTCGTCATCGCGGTGACCGGTATCAGCAGAATCGCCATCGGTATCGCGACGACGAACGTCAGCAGCAGGCAGAAAAGCGAGGTCGAGGAGCCTGGCGGCGAGGCGACCGGTCACGGGCGGATCGACATGCCCCGTGACCGCGACAGCATCTTCGAGCCGCAGATCGTCAAGCAACGGTCGTGCTCGGACCTGACGCCCTGGCTCTGCTGTCGCGACAACTACTCTCCCGCGGCGGCTGCGATCAGCAGGCGGTACAGCACTGCGCGATCGGTCGAATCCAGTACGCCGATGGTCTCTTTCAACACCTCGTCCATCAAACTCGCGCCTGCGCGGCGCACCCGCTCCCCCTCACCCGTTGGCCGATGCCGCACGGCTCGTCCGGGGCTGGCGACGCGTTCCAGCAGGCCGCGTTCGATCATGCGGGAGGCCAGCGTCCCCATCGACTGGTCGGTCTGAAAAGTCAACTGCGCCAGTTCGTGCAGCGACGCCTCCGGACGCTCATGCAGATTCCGCAGCACATCCCACTGCGCGATCGACAAGCCCACCTCGGCCAGCCGACGATTGGCCTCCCGATGGTGTCGCCACTGCAGGCGCTTCACCGCCTGCCCGAGTTGCTGCAACGAGGGTTCCACCGGCCGATCATAACCCACGAAATCAGGTTGTTGATATAAGGAACCTTATATAAGCTTGCTTACATCGTTGGCTTGCCCAGAAGAACGGAAACACTCCGATGACCATCCACCGCTTCACCCTCGACAACACACCCATCGAGCTGACCGTCACCGACCACTGCAATGGACGGCCAGTGCTCCTGCTGCACGGCGGCGCCGGGCCACTCTCGGTGTCCGGCTTCGCCGCGTTGCTGGCCGACCGCTTCGAACGGCGGGTGATCGTCCCCACTCACCCCGGTTTCGACGGCACACCGCGGCCCGAAACCCTCACCACCATTGCCGATTTGGCGCGGCTGTACGTGGAGCTGCTGGATCGACTGGAATTACCCGATGTCACCGTGATCGGCAATTCCCTCGGCGGCTGGATCGCCGCCGAGATCGCCCTGCTGTCCAACGAACGAGTCGGCAGGGTGGTCATCGCGAACGCCGCCGGCCTGGATCTCCCAGCCACCCCGATCGCGGACTTCTTCGCCCTGACCATGGACGAGGTCGCCGACCTCAGCTACTGCCACTCCGACGCCTTTCGCATCGACATGAATTCCCTTCCCCCGCAACGACTCGCCACCATTGCGGGCAACCGCGCCACCCTGCAGACCTACGGCGGCACCGCCATGACCGACCCCACCCTGCTCGACCGCCTCCCGGCCATCACCACCCCAACACTGATCACCTGGGGTCAGTGCGACCGCATGATCCCTCTCACGCACGCCACCGCCTACGCGAACGCGATCCCCGGGGCACGCCTCGAAATCATCTCCGACGCAGGACATCTCCCCCAATCGGAGTCCCCCGACACCCTCGCCCGCCTCGTTATCGAATTCGACGGGAGTGCCGGATGAACGGCCCACTTTCGGTGGTGATCAGGTACCGGTGACGGCACGATGTGCCGGTGTTTTTGGTGAATGTTGCTGCCGTCGTCGTCTTTTCATGGTTACGCCCATTGGTGGTTCAGGATGTGGTCGATGAGGGCGAGCGGATCTTGGTGCGGGCGCGGACGCCGGATAGTCCAGCCGCTTGCCCGGGCTGCGGCGCAGAATCAACGCGGTTGCACGCGAGTCACCATCGGACCGTGGTCGACGTTCCGGTCGACGGCTGGTCCGTCATGCCACGGGTCCGAGTTCGGCGACCGGTGTGCCCAACACAGAACTGCCGCAGGACGTTTCGAGAACAGGTGCCCGGTGTCCTCGGCCGCCATCAGCGTCGCACCACACGTGTGACGCAGCAGGTGCAGTCGGTCGTGCGCGAGATGGCCGGACGAGCCAGTGTGCGGCTGCTGTCAGCGATGGCGTTCCGGTTGTCGCGTCATACCGCGATCCGGGCGCTGCTGGGTATTCCGCTGCCGAATCGGCCAGTGCCGAAAGTGCTGGGCGTCGACGACTTCGCGTTGCGTCGCGGGCAGCGGTATTCCAGCGTGCGAAAGCCCGGAGTTCAGCGGAAGTGAAGGAGTTTCAGTGGGAACTCGAGGGCCGGAGGGCTTTCAGACCGAGGATAGTGCTTGAGTTCGTGTTGATTCAGGGGGTCTGGTGGAGTTCGGCGGGTGTGGTGAGGAGTTGGCGGGCGGCGGCCGCGTAGCGGATGGCGGTGCCGGGGCTGATGCCGAACACGGCGGTCAGGTGGAGTGGGTCGGGGCCGTGGGTCAGTGATTCTTCGAGCTGGCGGTCGATGTGGAGGCGGTCGAGGGTGGCGGTGAGTCCCCAGAACGCCTTGGTGATCCAGACTCGCCCGACGGGGATGTCGCGGACAGCGGTGACGCGGTTGATCAGAACGTGGGGGTTGGCGGTGCTGGGCCAGTGCGTATGGCGGTAGGCCAGCCATTCGGTCAAGGCCCGATGGGTGAGGTCGTCCAGCGGACGGGTTCGGTCGGCGATGGTGAGTTTGCGGTTGCCGAGGTCGATGTCGTCGAGTTTGAGTCGTCCGATGTCGGTGGTCCGTGCGGCGTGGATTGCGGCGAGGGCGAGGGTGAGTCGGGCAGCTGGTGTGGTGGCAGCGTTGGCTGCTTCGGTGATCGCGGCGCGGTTCAGGGGCTGCAGGACGCTGTAGGTGTTCGGCCCGACCGGGATCCGAGCGGTCGGGTTGCGGAAGACGACACCGGTTTTCTTGGCGAAGGCGAATAGGGACCGCAGAGCGATCAACGTGTGACGCCGCCGGCTGCCGCGCAAGGCATCCGTGACCGCGAGGATGTCGTCGCGGGTCACTTCGCGGAGGTGGTCGTAGCGGATGGACCAGTCGAGCAGAGCTGGCCGGATGGAGTTGAGGTAGGCCCGCCCGGTATGCGGGTCGCGGCGCCGGGTGCGGCGCCCGCCATGTTGGAGTGCTCGGGTCCAGTTCTCGACCTCGCGGCTGATGCCGGGTGTGACGCCGTCGAGCTTGCGGTCGAGCCAGGTGTCGAACGCGGGAACACGGTCGTCATCCAGCAGCGCGAGGTGGTTGAGGACTTCCGCGACGCGCCCGTGGTGGCGAACGATGGTCGCGAGTTCGGAATAGCGGACTTTCTCGCCAGGGACACGACGGGACAGCACGACGACCAGTCCGTGTCCGACGGCTTTGATCAGCCAGTGCGACCATCCACGTGCTTCGCCGAAATCTCTTGCGATGCAACGGGCTTGAATAACGATCGGATCTGCGGGGTCTGCATGGGTGTTGCGGTCGAACCGGCTGTAGTCACGGCGAAGATCCAACGGCAAGCACAACTGCTGCCCAGGCGGAGCCGTCGTCGTCGCGGGCTCGAGCGGGCGGGCCCGCTGGCCGCGTGTCCCAGCTTTGCCGAGACGAACCCTGCCGGGCACCCGGTAATGGTCGCGGTGCATGCGGGCGAAGAACAGCTGCTGATAGCGCACCGCGCGCAGAAAAGGTTCGGAGACTGCGGTTTTCCCGGCCGCCTTGGCGGCGGCGAGTGCCTGGGTCCGACACAAGCGGCAGTAGCCGTCCTTGACCGGGACGATCCGACGGCAGGCGTTGCAGCGACCGGAAGGGTGCAGGTTGCGGAAGGTATAGCAGGAGCGGCAACAGGTGCCGGGCAGCACGCCCCAGCACAGACACTCCGCGCAACTGGCCGCCGCCTTGTCCGGCCGGATCCCGCCCATCAGATCGGCGGCAGAGAACGACCGTCCCGGCGTTTGGGCACCACCTGCCCGCTGGAAGCCGATAGCGCGGCTGGCGCGGCGTCCGCGCCGTCGGGTTGGCGGCTGACCTTGTCGGGTTCGGGGAGCAGCAGCTCGCCGACCTCGCAATTCAAAACGGTGCAGATGACATCCAGGTCGGCCAGTTTGATACTGGTCAGCGAGTCGGTCGACCACAACCCCGACATCTTCCCGGCGCTGATGGTCAGCCCGTGCTCGGCGAGCATGCGCTGGAGTTCGCTGGCCTTCCAGATACCACGGTTGGCCGCGGCCAGACGCAGGTTCCATTTCACGACAACAGCCCTCCCAGCCGGTCCGCCGCGCGTTGCTGGCCGGCGATCCAGGCATCTTCGATATGCGTGCGGTGGACATGGATGTAGTGCATCGTGGTCGCGACCCAAACATGGCCGAGGGTCTGCTGGATCGCGATCAGATCCATCCCAGACAGATAGAGCTGGCTGGCGCAAAAGTGCCGCAGGACATGGGGAGTGAGTCGATCCGACCACTCCGGCAGATGCCGTGCGGCCGCGCCCGCCAGTGCGGCCCGCAGTGTTTCACTGCTGATGCGGGCCGCCGACCCATCAATGTTCTTGCGTTCGGACGGGAACAGGGGCGCGCCGAGACGGCGATGGTCGTCGCCGAAACAACACCAGACGTCCTCGACGAACCAGCGCAGAGCCCGGTCAGCGTTGTTGATCAGCGGCACCATCCGCTCACGGGGCCCACTGCCACGAGTCCCTTTCCCATGGCGCACATGCAATTTGCCGAACCGGCCCAGATCCCACTTCACATCCGCCAGGTCGAGGCTGCGGGTCTCGTTGACACGGATCCCGACATCCGCCATCAGCCGGGCCGCGGCGAAATTGCGGGCCGTCGGCGCGAACTTGCGGCAGCTGATCAGCTCCTGACGCCAACCGGTGAACAACCGGTCGATCTGCTCGACACTGGGCGGGATCCGCAGCGCGGCGCGCTGCTGCCCGCGTGGCCGGTTGATCTCGTCGATCGGGCACTCGACGACTCGCCCTGTCAGAATATGGATTTCGACTGGATAGCGCAGTTCCAGGAAGCTGAAGTAGGTCTTCAGCGCCTGTGCCCGCGCCAGCGAAGTGTTCCGCGGCGCCGACCGCAACACACGACCGAAATATGCGTCGGCATCCGCGGGTTCCATATCCCATAACGGGCGCCCGAACCACGCCCGGATCTGCTCGAGATTCGACAAATCGGCGCGAATCGTGTTGTCGGCCAATCCTGCTGCCGCTCGCGCGAGTACGAAGCCCGACAGCGCATCGGTCTCGAACTCGGCGATCTGCTCCGGGCTCGCCGGAACCCGGCGATCACGCAGTTCCCGCACCGCGGCCAATCCCACCCGAACCTCCTCGCCTTCACCATCCATGCACGAGCGACGGAGAAGACGATAGAACTTCAGAAAGCCTGAAGAAGGCTCAATCAGCCGAATGATCTCTCTATCGACCGAAACCCGCTGGCCTGGAGATTGATCGCTGCCTCTGACCTCAGGGAACTCCGGGATTGTTTCTTATGATCGACGCCGCCACCCACGAATGGATCGACGTGCTGCCCGATCGCAAGCTCGATTCATCGCGGGCATGGTCATACGAACATCCCGGTGTCGAGATCATCGTGCGCGACGGCTCTACCGCCTGATGCCAGGGGTGCCCGACGGGCGCTCCCCGGGGCCGTGCAGGCCTCCGATCACTGGCATCTGTCGAACAGGCTGGGCCGGGTAGTGGATTAGGCGGTCGTCGCCCACAGCGCTTGCTGGGCCGAACACGGACCGAAGCGGTTGACGGGCGAGCAATCCACGCTCGAGCGCTGGCATGCCATTCACGACGGGTCCGCTGTCCTGTGCCAGATGAGTTGGCGCACAAGCTAATGCCTGTTTTCCGAGGTCGGCCCGTCACCGGTCTCCGATCCCGGCCCGTGATCGCCGGTGGTGTTTCCCTGCTCGGCGTTCCCGTATCGGGGTCGGTGCGTTGATCTGGGCTCACAGTGCGTTCGTCGACCCTTCTTTCCCGTTGTCCCCCGTTGGCCTTCCCGAAAGGGAATCGAGCAGTTGTGTGAGCACCTGGCGGTCGTCCTCAGCTAGACGTGCGGTATAGGGCGCGAGGGCCGCGTGGATCTCCTCCTGCACCCGTTGCACGAGTTCGCTGCCCATCGGAGTGATGAACACATCGACCACCCGGCGATCCTGCGGCGACTTGCCCCGCGCCACGAGGCCTCGACGCTCTGCCCGTTCGACGAGGCCCGACATCGTGGACTTGTCCAGCCCCAGGAACGCCGCCAGATCGGTCATGCGCGGTCGGCGGTCGCGCAGCAGGCCGAGCAGCCGCAGTTGGGTGAGGGACAGATCGTGCTCCGAACCGATGCGGGTGAGCACGGCCATCACCCGGAATGACGTCCGGACGAGAGCGTCCTCGAGCGCGTCGTCAGATCCCATGCCCGGATCCTACTTGACATAGTTTGCATTACCAACCAAACTCAATTTAGTTTGCAATACCAATCAAATACGAGGAGTTGCCATGCACGCCGCTGTTGTCACCAGCTTCGACGCTCCGCCGCGGTACAGCGAGTACCCCGCCCCGGTCGCCCAGCGGGAGAACGAGATGGTCGTGGACGTTCTCGCGGCAGGTTTGCACCAACTGGTCAGGGCTCGGGCGAACGGCACGCACTACAGCAGCACCGGCACGTTCCCGTTCGTTCCCGGCGTCGACGCCGTCGTACGCGACCAGCACGGAAATCTCAGGTACACGGTGGTGGACGACAGCGACCTGGGCACGCTCGCCGAGCAGACGGTGATCGACCCCCGCCGCAGCGTGCTACTGCCGGACGACGCCGACCCGGTGCGCATCGCCGCCGCGATGAACCCGGCAATGTCGTCCTGGGTCGCGCTGCGTCGCCGTATCGCGTTCCGGAAGGGTCAATGCGTCCTCGTCCTCGGCGCCACCGGCAGCGCCGGCCGGATGGCGGTGCAGATCGCCAAACGGTTCGGTGCCGCATACGTGATCGCCGCCGGACGCAACGCTTCCCGGCTCGAGGCACTGCACGACCTCGGCGCGGACGAAACAGTGACCTTCGAGCGCGCCGACCGCGCCGCCGACGTCGACATTGTCATCGACTACGTGTGGGGAGAACCGTCCGCCCGAGCGATGACCGCGATGATCACCGCCCGCCGCGACCGCAGCGCTCCGCTGGACTGGATCCAGATCGGATCCGTCGCCGGTCAGACGATTCCCGTCGACTCCTCGCTGCTGCGCGCGTCGCGGCTGCAGATCTGCGGCAGCGGAATCGGCTCGGTACCGGCCCGCGACTTCCTCGCGGAGCTGCCGGAACTCGCCGCTGCGGTGCACACCGACGCGATCGCCGTGCAGGCCCGTCCCGTGCCCCTCGCTCAGGTCAGCGAGACATGGAATGCCCAAACCGATGACCGCATCGTTTACGTCCCGTAGCGCACCAGCCCGCCAGTCCACCGCCGTACGTACCGCATGACACCACCTGCCGGGGCGGGCACCTCATCGGCACCAGGGTGCCGTCCACGATGACCACCTGGTCCTCGGCGTGATTGGCCACGTAGA
>NZ_JBYIRW010000037.1:0-28296 GCF_057708325.1 Nocardia sp. bgisy134 | reverse complement strand
CGGGAAGCGCGTATCCAACCGGATGCGCGCTTCTGCCGATGAGCGGATATACCGGCCCGAGTACGCACCATGCGGGCGTCGGGCTACGAAGACATATTCTCGACTGTCCTCGGTGAACGGTTCGCCAGCGAACCCACCGTGGAGTGCCTCGAGTTCCAGGTCTGCCACGTCGAGAAGTCCGAGCCACTCGTTCTTCGTCGCCCACCACAAGGAGCTCACCGCGCCGTCGTCACGGACCAGGTCAATCCGGTTGTCGCCCACCGCGTATCGGATTGTGTGCGGGACCGGTCCGAGCTGGCGAGTGCCGTCCAGGTCTGCTGCGGTGTGGTGATCGAAGACGAACGCGTTCCAGGCGAATCGTCCGCCGGGCTGCAGGGAGGCGGCTACACGCTCGAAGACACGGCGGCGGTCAGCCCAGGTATTCAGGTGCAGCAGCGCACGGAACGGGCAGTAGATCAGCGCCGCCGGCTGATCGAGGCGCAGCTCGCGCATGTCGGCCTCGCGCAATTCGAGCCGCACGCCAGCCGCCGCCGCCCGGATCATGGCCTGCTCGAGCATTCGAGGAGAGGTATCGACGCCGATTACGGGTTGCCCGGTGGCTTGGGCAACCGGGATCGCCACCCGGCCATTGCCGATTGCGAGTTCGACCAACGGCCCATCGGCACGACTGGCAAGCTCGACATAGAAAGCAATATCCGCCGTCATACCGGCCGACCATTCGTCATAATGGTCCGCGAATGCCTCGTTCCAGCTCATACAACCAAGACTGCCCGTGCACCCAAGGAAACCCAATCGATTTCGGGCAGCAACTCGGCGACACCAGTATCCGCACATGCCGGGATCGATCACCGCGGTGACGGGCGCGGCGTAGTCGGCGCGTTGGGCGTCGGTACCGACTCCATGGCGCCGGCCCGACCGCCTTTCTCAGACCCCAGGACCGGTTGCACGAGGTCGTCGAGGGCACTGCGCAACCCGCGGGCGAAGACCTCCACGTCCGGGCAACTGTCCTGATCGGCGGCGGCAGTGAAATTGAGCTGGCCGGCGTACGACAGGGCTGCGACGACGAGTGTCAGGTTGCCCATGGGCGGCAGTAGGGGGAACACCTCCAGCAGCGGCGCGCCGGCGAGATAAAGCCGCGTCCGCGGACCCGGGACGTTGCTCACGACCAGGTTCACCGACCGCTGCCGCGGAAACAGCCGGTACCAGATGCGCTGGCAGGCGACGAATCTGAAGATCCCGCTGCCCGCCTCGGGGCGAGCCTTGCCCTTCCGTGCGCTCGTCTCTGCGGCGATCACCGTGAGCCGGCACACCGGGTCCGGCTCACCGACCGGCAGCGGCACCATCATCCATCCGGGCGTGTTGCCTTGCGCTTCCCCGGGCCGCGCTTCGTGGTGGGAGATGGTCACCATCGCGCGCTGGACAAGCCCTCGGACATCCTCGCCGCGGCTTGCCAGCAGCTGGCGCAGGCCGCCGGCAACCGCGGCCAGCACCACGTCGTTGACCGTGGCCTGATGGACATGAGCGACATGTTCGATGGGGTCGAGACGGCCGCGGACGATGGTCAGTCGGCGCTCGGAGCCTACGGGGTGGTTGAGACTGGTTCGTGGGGCAGGCTTTTCGGTGAGCACCTCCCGCCAGGCCGGCAACGCGCGGCGCGCCTGGCGCAATGTTCTACTCGGATGGACAAGGCCCGACCACCCGAGCCGTAGTTCCTGTCGGCGGCGTCGCAGGTTGTCGCCGAGCAGTTCACCGGTGGACGGGATAGGTGTCGGCGTCCACGGCGGTGCACCCTCGACCGGCGCGTCGGCGGTCCGGTCGAGCAGCGCCCCGAAGGCGGCCATCGCGGCGGGGCCGTCGGCGAGGACGTGATGCAGCTTCAAGAACGCGCCGACCCGTTGGTCCGGCAGGCCGGGCAGCAGCCACAGCTCCCACAGTGGCCGGGCGGGGTCGAACGGCCGCCGGGCCAGCTGCTGACATGTCCGCAGCAGCTGGTCCTGGTCGCCGGGCGCGGCAACCGCATGGACGTGGAGGTGCTCAGCGAGGTCGAAGGAGGGCGCGTCGATCCACAGCGGCCACCCCAGCCCGAGGCGAGGCCGGTACAGCAGCTGCCTGAAACGAGGCACCAACCGCATTCTCGGCTCGAGGTGTCGCCGGACCGCGTCGAGTCGGACGCTGCCGTCCTCGTCGAGCAGGTTTGTGCCGTCGAGGATGGCGAGCCCGCCGATGTCGGTGGACCAGCCGTAGTCGTCCCAGAGCAGCAGGAACAGGTCCGAAGCGGTCACCCGCTCCAGGAGACGGGTCTCGGCCATGACCTCACGTCCCTTCCTCGGGGCCTAGACAGCCGCCGCGGTTCCGAGGCCTTGGAGGAACGAGTAAACAGCGATTCCTCCGGCGTGCTTGTCTGCGAGTTCCCTGAGCTCCTGGGAGACCTCGCCGAAGGCGGTCATCCGGTGGTCGTATGCGTACTTCTCGAAGAGGATCGCCCGCGCGTCCATGACGTGTGAATTGTGCTCGATCAGACCTTGCCCGCTCGGGTACGCCTCGTGGACCTCGCACTCGGTTCCGTCCTCGCTGATGAACCAGTCGTAGCGAAGGGTCTGCGTGTCCTTCTCTCGGGTCAGCCGCATGATCTCGGCCGCTTGCGCCTTGAACCCTTCCAGTTGACCTGGACGGATCTTCAAGTGTGCGTGCAGTTCCAGATGTCCCATGACTCCTCCCGGCATCGACTTCGGGTGCGGTCGTGCTGACCGCGGGTGGGGACGAAGCGGTGGGCGATATCCGAGAACGCGGGCCAGTGGCGCGTGGCACACCCGCATTGCCTACGCCAGCACAGTGACGCCGGTGTCTGTCGAGTCGAGAGTCTCTCGTTCGACTTCGATCGAGTCGTCCGCGGAGTCGGCACTCCTCCTCCACTCCGTTCTTGCGGCTCAGCCTCGATTCCCGGCTCATGGCCGGACCGCCTCTTTTTCTTCACATCGTCGTCTTCGAGACCGCCTCGCGGCAGGGCCGAAGGTCCACCCCTCACCGGGCCGACCGGCCTGACTGCCAGGGTCCGATGCGCGCCCCGTTGATCGGTACCGCGCCGAGCATCCACCACGAGCCGTGAGGATCTGGTCGCGGGTCTCGCGGGGTTTGTTTTCCGGCGGCGCGGACCGAACCACGGGAGCCGCTTCGAGCAGGTCGGTACCCACCGATGCGAAGCGCTGTTCGAAGGCTGTCTGGTCGGCGGGTACCGGTTGCATGCTCACGCCAGCGGCGCTGTTCGCCCCTGTGACGTGCGTTCAGCACAGTCGTTGTTCACTGAGCGTCCTCGTAGAGATCGGAGTACTGGGTGCGCATGATCTTCTTGTCGAGCTTCCCGACGCTGGTACGCGGCAGCTCCTCGACGAACAGGACCGTTTCCGGCAGTTGCCATTTGGCGAATCCGCCCCTCGAGCAACTCGTGGATCTCGATGAGCGGCATTTCGTTTCCATCCACCGTGACCACGAGCGCGACCAGGCGCTCCTGCCACTTCGGGTGCGGCACACCGATCACCGCGGCCTCGGCCACCATCGGATGCCCGGCGATGGCGTTCTCCATATCGATCGAGGAGATCCACTCGCCACCGCTCTTGATCACGTCCTTGATCCGGTCGGTCAGCTCGAGGTACCCGTTTTCGTCGATGCGGCCCACATCCCCACTGCGCCAATAGCCTTCGTGGAATCGGTCGCCGTCGTCGGGCAGCTGGTGATACCGCTCGATGATCCACGGGCCGCGCACCAGGACCTCGCCCTGCGCGACACCGTCGTGCGGCAGATCATTGCCTTCCGCGTCCACGATCCGAATATCGACACCGACGGCCGTAATGCCCTGGGAGCGTTTGAGATCCCACTGCTCGTCCTCGGTGAGAGTGTCGCGCAGCGCGGGTTTCAGCGCGCCGTTCGCGGCGACGATGGGCGTCGTCTCGGTAGCCCCGTAGCCGTGCACGATGTCCGCGCCGGTCAATTCGTAGAAGCCGCGCATCATCGACAACGGCGGTTCGGTCGCGCCCGAGAGCAATCTGGCACGGCTGAAGTCCGGCTTGACGTCGAGGGTTCGGATGTAGTCGAGCATGGGCCCGAAGATCGCGGGTGCGCCATTGGCTATGGTGACGTTCTCGGCGATCATCTCATCCACCAGGACCGAGGTGTCCTGCGCCAGATTACGCCCGGGGAGCACGATCTTGGCCGCGCTGTACACACCGGACTGCGGCAGTCCCCACGACTGTCCATGGAACATGGGGGTAATGAGCATGATCGCGTCGTCGGCGGTAATGCTCAAGGCCGCGGCCTGCGCCACAGCGTGCAGATACATTCCGCGATGCGAGTAGTAGACGCCCTTGGGGCGGCCGGTGGTCCCGGTGGTGTAACAGGCACTGTAGGTGGAGGTTTCGTCGATCATCGGCCACTCGATCTCGGTGTCGGCGGTGGCCATCAGGTCCTCGAAATGGTGCACGTCGACAGGGTGGTCGAGATCTCGGCCATCGGCCGGTCGGACATGATCACCCAGCCTTCGACGCCGACTCCTTGGGCGGCAAGGGATTCCGCTACCGGTAGCAAGGTCTCGTCGACCAACACGAAGCGGGCCGCACTGTGCTCGACCACGTACCCGAGGTCCTCGGGGGACAATCGCAGATTCATTTGCAGCATCGCCGCCGCGAGCCCCGGGATCGCCCAGTACAGCTCGAAATGCCGCCTGCTGTTCCAGTCCAGGACCCCGACCATGTCGGCGGGTCCGATACCGAGTCCGCGAAGGACGTTGGCGGCCTTGCGAATCCGAACGTACGCATGGCGGTAGGTGTAGCGATCCCAGCCGCCGTCTGCGGTCCGGAAGACGATCTCCTGTTCGGGGTACGTGCGGGCGGCGTGCCGAATGAGTGTCGTGGTGTTGAGCTGGTAGTGGTCGCCGTGCGTCGACGGTAGGCCCTTGACGATCTCGTATGTCATTGCGTACTCCTGGAAATTCGTTCGATAATGGTGGCGTTCGCGGCGCCCGTCGCCTCGCAGATCGTCTGCGGACTCGCATCACCTGGAATCACAGCGATTCCGGCGCTGGCGAACTGCGCGGCGAAGGCGGGCAGAGCCTGGTCGTGAACTGCTGACAAACCATGCGCCATCTTGTTGCGCGGATGAGTGATCTAGCTGCGGTGCTTGGCGTCCCAGTCGGCCTGCATGGTCAGCAGGGCCACGATAGGCAGTTCGGGTGTGTCGGGGTCCAGTTCCCGGTAACGGACGTAGACGTTGTTGACGATGCGCTCGGCATCCAACCAGTCCTTGAATGGGCCCAGGTCGATCTGGTGGACCGCCTCGGCCACCGGCAGCCCGGCGTGGAAGGCGACATCGGACTGTTCGATCACCATTTCCCAGTATTCCTTTACCGCGCGTATGGCCTCGACGCCGACAACCGGGCCATGCCCGGGAATTACGACCGAGGGTCCGAGGTCGATCATGCGTTCGCAGGCAGCGACCCAGTTCGAGATCGGCCCCGCCCACACGATCGGTGAACTGCCAGCGAAAACCAGATCGCCTGTGAACAGCACACCGGCGTCGGGAACGAACGCGACCGTGTCGGCGGTAGTGTGGGCGGGACCGAGATCGTGGAGTTCGACTGTGCGGCTACCTACCTCGACGGTCAGCGACGTGTCGAAGGTCTGATCGGCATTGCGCACCGCGATGCTGCCCCAATCATGACCACCGAACCGTTCCCGCAGCCAGGGGCTGGCAACCGGGCCGAGATCCATGGAGGCGACGAAAGCCATCATCTGTGGATTCATCTCGTGCGCGAGCTCCTCAGCACTGCCGGCCGCCGCGAGGATGTTCACCGACTCGTCGAGCAGTTGATTGCCGTAACAGTGATCGCCATTGGCATGAGTGAACAGCGCCGTGGTGATGGGACGTGCCGACGTGATCGGCACCATTGCATCGAGCATCGCTCGAGTCAGCTGCAAATCGTAGAGCGTATCGATGAGCATCGACGCGTTGTCTCCGGCGATCAGTCCCGCATTGCTGAGGCCGTATCCACCGTCGGGTTGAATCCACGCCCACACATCGCGGCCGACTTCATGCAGTCCATGGGTGAACGGCAGCAGCGGTTTCAGCGGGTTGGGGCGCCGCACGACGACGGGGACATCGGGATTCACCCGTGCCGGTAGCGGTTCGGGGCAGTGGGATGCGCGCACCGTCTGGCGGGTCTGACCGAGACCTTCGACGGTCAAGGTGACCACATCGCCGTCTCGCAGCCATCCGCGCCAGTTGTCGATGTCATCGAGCCGGAAATGCTCCAGCAGCGTGCACACCGGCACCGTGCCCGACCCGAATACCTCTCCGGCGACGATCGGAACACCTCGCGACGCGAATGAGATCACCTCTGCGAAACTCCAGTCCATCGGCGCGGTCGACCGCGTGCCGATCACCGTGTCGTTGATCATGGCCGTCACGGTCAGATCCAACTGTCCGTCGCGCATGTACGGCTCCAGATCATCGGGGGTGACCAGATATGGGCCCAGGGTGATGCCGCTGTCCTTTCCCTTTGCCTGCCCGATGGCCATCTGTGCGTCAAGGGCCTGCAGATCTCGCGCCGACCAGTCGTTGACGATCGTGTAGCCGATGATGGCGTCCTGCGCCTGCGAAACGGTGAGATCCTTGCCGCCGACGCCGACGATGGCACCGATCTCCAGTTCGAAATCCTGCCAGGCGGTTCCGGGCGCCATCGGCGCGTCGTCGAAGGGCCCGAGAATGGTGGTCGGGCACCGGAACGCGAAAGCGGGTATCCGGTAGAAGACGTCTTTGAGGACGCGGCCCTGCCCGACCGCTTCCTGATAGTTGCGTACGTGGTCGAGATAGCACAGTGCATCGCGAAACACAGGTGGTCGCTCGATGGGCGCCAACAGATGGGCCTGCGCCAGACTCACCACCTCCGCCGGAGACTGCCGGGCAGCCTGCCCGAGCTCATGCAGCACTTCGGCGCCTCGGCCGATCACGTCGATCAAGGCCAGTCCTGTCGGCAGGGCGTGAATCGCGTCGCCGACCACGACTCCGGCACGGTCCCCTTCGTCGGACCGGTACATCACATAGCGCATCGAACACCTTTCGCCTGTGTTGGCTAACACAGAATAGGCTATCAAGCATTGCAAAGGTCTTCCAACATAGGACAGAGGAGCTTCTCCAGTGGCGCGGAAGGACGACAGCGATGAGCGACACCCATCCTCGGCGAAACGCCGGTATCGGCACGATCGTGCAGGTGGCGTTGGACCTGTTCATCCACAACGGTTATCGCGCCACCACTCTCGAGGCGATCGAGCGACGTTCGGGCATCAGCAGTTGCGCTATCGCGTGGCACTTCGGGAGCAAGCGCGGCTTGCCGCTGGCCGTACGCACGCCGCGGCCCTTTCCGACCTTCATGCCACCCCTCCCGTGGCGCGCTGCGCGGCCGACGTGCGCGCATGCTAGGCGGAGTGGCTCAGCCACATCCGATCGCGGTTTTCCGATCTGATCGAAGACCACATGCTTCGAGCCTCTTCGCCCCCGATCCTCGCGCGTGGTCCGAAAACCCGATCCGCTGCGATGCTGATCGCTTTCCCGACAGAGGCTTTGCGAGTCACGGGAGATGCAGCACCGCCGCTGTTACGGCGCGGCCTTACGTACCCCTGAAGACGCGGCCCCGAGTCGGTGCTTTTGCACTTTGCCCACCGCGGTGTGCGGCAGGGAGCCAACGATGTCGACGACGCTCGGGACTTTGAAGTCGGCGAGATGCCGGGTGCAGTAGGCGATGGTGTCTTCGCCGGTGACATCGCCGTGTCCTGGCTCGAGCACCACGAACGCTCTGATCCGCTCGTCGCGCACCGGATCGGGTTCGCCCACCACGGCGCACTCGAACACACCGGGATGCAAATTGACCACACGTTCGACCTCGGCGGCGGCAACATTCTCGCCGGCGCGTTTGATCATGTTCTTCTTCCGGTCGACTATCGAGAAGTAGCCGTGTTCATCGATGGTGACCAGATCGCCCGTGCGCAGCCAACCATCGAGAAAAGCCTCGGCGGTTGCCGTCTCGTCATGCAGGTAGCCAGCCATCAGTGTCGATCCGGGGCTGCCCGCGACGAGAAGCTCGCCGATCTCACCGATCTCGGCATCGCGCCCGTCGGCGGTCAGCACGCGCACTGCGCCCGTGCGCACGGGCAGACCGACGGTCATGTTGTCCCGGCGATCGTGAAGCGGATTCATCAGCACCGGCGCGATGGTCTCGGTCATGCCATAGATCTGCACCAACGCCGTGTCGAAGCGGTGCTGAAATTCCTCGAGCTGGCCAGGTGTGAGGTTTTGGGCAAAGATGGTGGCGCGCAACGACGTAGGCGTGTCGGGTCCTTGCTGTGCCAGGATCATTCTCATCGGTGCGGCGAACAGGCTGGCCAAGGTGGCTGCGCTGCGACGGATCTGAGCGGGCCAGCGGGTAGCCGAGAATCGTGGGGCGACGGCCACAGAGGCGCCGGTTACCAGTGCCGACATCACGCAGTAATACTGGGCGTTGGCATGGAACAACGGCAAGCAGACCATCCAGCGGTCATCGGGACGCATCCGCAGATGATTGGCCACCACCGTCCCGGCTTCCACGTAGTTGGCATGGGTGACCACGACGCCTTTCGGCCGGCCGGTGGTTCCCGAGGTGTACATCACCGCCAGCGGCCACTCGGGACCCACCGTCGCGTTGGGGGGCGAGGATCCCTGCGAGTGGGCCTCGAAGTCGGCCCCGCAGGTGATGACCGGCACCCCCAGGTCGGCAGGTAGCTCAGCGCCGCGCTCTTGCCCGCATATCAGCAAGCGACATTGCGCATGACCGATGATGAAGGCGATCTCGTCGACGCTGCTGCGCGGACTGATCGGAACGATCACCGCGCCGAGAAGAGCAGCCCCGAACCAGCAGGCGAAGAATTCGCGGCAGTTGTCAGTCATGACCGCGAATGTCGCTCCGGCACCCACGCCGGCATTGGCGAGCAGCCGCGCTCCCGACTGCGCCATCTCCCATGCCTGGGCGTAGCTGAGGTCGTCGCTGTCGTTGTCGTGCAGGAAGCTCGAGAACACGGCATCAGGCTCATGGTCTGCCCGGTAGGACAGCAGCCGTGACACAGTGCGGGCGCCAGACGGGTAGGACGTGTTCATCATTGCGGCGCGGCGACCTCCTTCGAATCTCGTGACGACAAAGAGCGTCGTAGATCAATCAACATATCCTATGTCAGCCGACATAGGTAGCGGTAACTCGACCTCCTCGTCACATATCGGGCCGCGAGCACTACCTATGTCATCCATCGCAGCACATGTCGAGTAGCATGGAATAGGCATGGCGATCGGTAACTGTGACAGAAGGAGGTCGGTCGTGGCGATGAGCCGTCGTGAGGCGACCAGCCAAGAAAGCCGTCAGATCCTGCTGCGGGCGGCTGCCGAATTGTTCGCCGAGAACGGTTACCGCGCAACGACCTTCGAACACATCGCCGAACGTTCTGGCATCAGCCGCGGCTCGATTCCATGGCACTTCGGCAATAAGGAGGGGCTACTCAAGGCGGTCATCGATGACATCCGCACCACGGGAATCGGAGCCGCAGGAGCCGTCACCTCGTTCGAGGATGCTCTCGACCAGCTGTTCGAGCACATCCGGCAGCCCACTAGCAGGCTGGCCATCACGCTGCTGGCCGAGGCTATCGAGCCTGATTCACCGCTTACTGCGGTGTGCGCTGACCTTCAGGCCACTCTGCGAAAGTGGCTGGCCGACAGTCTCGGCGGGGTCACGCTGCCATCAGGGATGAACGAAGATACCTTTATCACCGTAGTACACGGCTCCATCATCGGAGTCCATCAGCAGTGGCGGGTTGCACCCGAGGCGATCGACCTGGACACGGCGTGCGCTGCGATCAAGACGCTCTTCGTGGCCAGCACCAAGCCGCGCCGCAAGCAATCCGAGCGCAGTTGATTCCTGCGTGGGGCAGCGCGGGCTGACGCAGCGCATGCCATCATCAGATCCATGTCGTCGTCATCCCGGCTCGCTGGGCGGAGCCCCGAGCAAGCGATCTCGGAAGCTCAGCGGCACACCGGAGATCACGCGGAACCTTGTATCGCGCAAAGTGAGTCTTGACATAGCTTCTGGTGACGACGACACAGCTGCGACCCAGTCGTGCCCGCAGATACGGCGCACGCATCGCTTCACCGCCCCTGAGAGAACTCGAGCTGAAGCTGGCGGGTATCGCTGAAGGCCGCCACCCGCTGACGCAACGTCGGCGTCGACAGCTCGCGCCCCAGCCATTCCCGCCAAGCGGTGTGCAGTGTGATCGCGATCCGCTCGGGGTGGAGCCATGACGCCCACCTGTTGCGTCCGTCAGGGGACGCCAACAGCCGCCGCCCAGCTTCCAATGGCGTGAGCCCAGCGTCGAAGCAGGCGCGCCCGTCGGTCGTGATCCACTGCCAGTACGCGGCCAGTTCCCCCACATCCCGTTTCGTCGCAAGCGGACCGTGCCCGGGCACATACGTGTCAGCTTCCAGAGCCATCATGCGCTCCAACGCACCGATCCAGTTGCTCAGCGGACCATGCCATGCCACCGGCGTGGACCCCAAGAACAGCAGATCGCCGCCGAACACTACGCCGACGTCGGGGGCATAGACGATGACGTCACCGGCGGTGTGGGCCGGGCCTTCCTCACGCAGTTGCAACGCCCGTCCGCCCATACTCAGAACCCTCTTGCCGGTGAACGTCACACTAGGAACACGCTTTTCGGGCGACGGCTGCACACCGGCGAGGGCCTCACCGATGATGCAAAACGGATGCGCGATGCGCCGAACGGGGACACGGGACAGCACGCGTGACGCCGACACCACCAACGATGCCTGCCTGGGCGGGTTGTCGTGCTTGATCTCCTCTAATGTCGCCTCACTGGAAATGATGTCGGCATGAGACGGCAGACAGTCGCTACCCCACCAATGGTCGGCATCGCCGTGAGTGATCACCGCAGACTCGATCGGCGCGCGCCGGACGTGAGGTTCGAACAGCCGCATCATCTCCTGCCCGCGCCGTTCGTCCCACGGCGTGTCTATGACGACCGAAGCGTCTGCACCGGCGATGAGGCCGGTATTGGTCTGGCCCCACGATCCAGGTAACCGCAACAACGCCCAGGTGCCTTGCCCGATCTGCACGAGTTCGGCGGGCGCATCGGATGGCGCCATGAGCAGTCTCCCTTCTGTATTGATCGACAGACGCTCGCGGGCGTCGAGCGACGAGCGCCTCGCCCCAGGCGAACTGCTGCCGCGTTCAGACCTGTGGTTTGGTCAGCGTCCGCAGGGGATGCGGGTCAGCGCTGCCAACGACCTTCTGTCGAGTTTCGCCGAGATGATCGACGCGCAACGTCACTAGGTCGCCCTCCTGCAACCAGCGGAAGGCCGTGGGATCGGTGTCGCCCAGGTGCTCGACCAAGGTGCACGTTGGGACCGTGCCAGAGCCGAAGACCTCACCAGCCCGCAACGGCACACCACGTGAGGCGAACGAGATCATTTCGGCAAGAGTCCAATCCGCTGACGACAGCGAGCCCGATCCGATCACCTCATCATTGACCAACGCGGTCACGGAAAGATTCAACCGGCCATCAGCGAAGTACTCCTCGAGTTCATCGGGCGTGACCAAGAACGGGCCCAGCGTCGTGCCGCAATCCTTGCCCTTGGCCTGCCCCAGTCCCAACTGCTGATCGGCGAGTTGATGGTCACGGCCCGTCCAGTCGTTGAACAGCGTGTAGCCAACGATGGCGCGCTGGGCCTCCTCAACTGTCAGATTCGGCCCTGTTCCATACACCACGGCCGCAATTTCGAGTTCGAAGTCGGCTGCCATCGTGCCGGGAGCCTTCGGCGCATCGTCGAAGGGGCCGAGAATCGTCGAGTTGCAGCCGATGTAGAACGCCGGGCGCTGATACCACGTGTCGTTGAGATCCCGGTTGCCGGCCAGAACCAGCTGACAGTTGCGCATGTGGTCCAAGAAGCACAGGCAATCACGCAGCGCCGGCGGATTGGAAATGGGCGCACCCAGTGTGACATCGGCCAGAGCCGCCACGTGCGCCGGTGACGTGGCGGCCTGCTCGGCAGCCTGAGCGAGCGCGACAGGTCCGGCACCGATCAGGTCCAGCAGAGTCGCGCGTCCCGGCGCGGCGTGAACGTTGTCCCCCACAACCACACCGGCATAGCTTTTCCCCTCGTGCTGATAGGAAGCCCATTTCGCCATCTAGATCACCTCTCGCTGCTTGTATGACATGCGCTATGTTAGCGAACATAGGAAATGTTAGTCAACACGTGCGCGAGGATGCGCCGTCTCCGGCAGGACCGCTGGCATGGTCAGATGCGCATAGCGACATAGATGCATGTCACAGCCTCTGGGGCACCTCCATTTGGCTGCCGTTGACGATTTCATAGCCCCTAGCCCCCGGCCTCGGTGTCGCTCAGCAGGGCGCACTACAACCGACAACAGAACGGCTGCCGTCCGCCGAGCCGCAGAAGCTTCCCACTCTCCGCCGCCTCAGCCAACTTCCACGAACCGTGCACGCGCTGTACAGCTACATGCGAGGCCGCATGAGAATGTCAGTGGCGCGAGCTGGGGAAACGGCGCTACGTGTCAGCAGCAAACCGCATGAGAATGTCAGTCGATGATGACCTGCGGGTTCGTCACTCGGGCCCTCAGCCCGGTACAGGCGGCGCAGTAGTGCACCGCCTGCGGTGTGTTCGCGCACGAAGTATTACGGGCTGGCCGTGGAGCTGCGCCGGTCCGGACAGCGCATCGATAACGAGATCCTGGCCCACATCTCTCCGGCGCACAGCGCCAACATCAACTTCTTCGGCGCCCATCGAAGTCGACATCGACGCCGAACTCGCCCAGCTCGGCCCTACCGGCTACCGACCGCTGCGGGTGCGCGGCACCCCCCTGTTCTGACCTCATCTCAGCGCCTCCGGACGCCTTAGATCGACATCCTGTAACACCCGATAGTGGACGATTGTCGAGTAGTCAGAATGGTTGCCTGACAAGGCATTACAGCGCATGCACGTGCGGGCGTGCCAGGATGGGCCGCATGACTCCCGTTCCGGAAGGCACCGCGCTTCCTGCCGATCCCGCCCAGGCGTACAACTACGACAGCATTGCCGAGGGGTATACCGCAGAGAACGAGACCAGCCTGCTGAACGCTTACTACGAGCGGCCCGCGGTGCTGGAGCTCGCCGGGGACGTGAGCGGTCGGCGGATCCTCGACGCCGGGTGCGGATCAGGTGCTTTATTCGCTGAACTGCGCGATCGGGGTGCCATGGTGACCGGCATCGACGCGAGTGCCGGAATGCTGGAGGTGGCTCGACGCCGACTGGGCACCGACGCGGACCTGCGAATCGCCGACCTCGCGAACCCACTCCCGTTTCCCGACGACGCGTTCGATGACGTCGTTGCATCCCTGGTGCTGCACTACCTGCAGGACTGGGGACCGACACTGACCGAGTTGCGACGCGTCCTGAAGCCGGGCGGTCGGTTCATCGTCTCGGTCGAGCATCCTTTCGCCATCTGGGTCACAGAACGCTCGGCTGGGAAGAAAACCGACTATTTCCAGACCCGCGAGCGGACCGAAGAGTGGACCATGGGCGGGCAGTCCGCCCGGTTGCATTTCTGGGACCGGCCGCTGCACGCGATGACCGATGCTTTCACCGCGTCGGGTTTTCGCATCAGTGTCATCAGCGAGCCGCCGCCTGTGCCTGCGGCCCGCGATCTGTTTCCGGAGGTGTTCCGTGAAGTCATCGGCGAAAGTTTCTTGGGTTTCCTGTTTTTCGTCCTGCAGACAGACTGAGCCATTGCGATCTCGCACCACCGACGAAGCAGCACATCGATCACGCCGAACGCCCTGCAACGCCGCTGGTCGTGCTGACCGGATCGGCCAGCACAGTCGGCGGAACGCGCGATCACGCTCCGCATTCTGCGCGTTCGGCAGACTTTTGCCCGGGCAATCTCTTTGCCCTGGATAACAGCCCGTTATCTGGGCTATCGTCGGAACCGTGCTGCGGCGATCGGACTGCGGCGCAACACGACCCGGCCCCGTTATCCGGGGCAAGCCAGGAAAGGCAGGCCGATGGCGGCGAAGGTGACCCGGCTGCGCACCCCGCCAGCGCGGACTCTGCGCAGCGCCGCCGAGGCGTACCTGGACACCATCGGATCGGCGAACACCCGCCGCGCCTACGGCATCGCGATCGTCAAGACCGTCGACGCCCTCGACGGGCCCGGCCCCGACGGACTGATCGCGCGCTCGCGCGCCCTGGACTCGGTCACCGACGCCGAGATCGGCGCCGCCCTCGAAACCCTATGGGGCCAAGCTGCGGTCAACACCTGGAACGCGCGCCGCGCCGCGGTCGGCAAATGGCTGAACTGGTGTGCCGAACAGGGCTGGACCGCCCCGAAGCTGCCCGCCTCGGCCGCGCGGTCAACCCCGCCGGACTCCGACACCCCGGTGCGCTCGCGCACCGCGATCGACCGGCTCATCACCCGCCGCGACATCCATGTGCGGGAGAAGACGCTGTGGCGGATGCTGTACGAAACGTGCGCTCGTGCAGAGGAACTGCTGCAACTCAACATCGAGGACCTGGACCTGGCGGGCCGGTGCGCACCGGTGAAGTCCAAGGGCGCCAAACCCCGCACCCGCCGCCGCGGCCCCGCCCACCACGAACACGTCCTGGAGAAGGTGTACTGGGATGCGGGCACCGCCCGGCTGCTGCCGAGACTGATCCGCGGCCGCACGCACGGGCCATTGTTCGTGACCCACCGCCGGCCCGGGCCCGGCAAGTACCTCGCCGAGCGCGACGTGTGCCCCGACACCGGCCTGGCGCGGCTGTCCTACGACCAGGCCCGCGATCTGCTCGACGCCGCCACCGCGCTCGACGGTCCCGGGACCGGCTGGGATCTACACGAACTCCGGCATTCGGGTCTGACGCACCTCGGGGAGTCCGGGGCCAGCCTGCTCGAGCTGATGGCCAAGTCGCGGCATCGCAAAGCTGAGAACCTGCGCCGCTACTTCAAACCGTCGCCGCAGGCGATGCGCGATCTCACCGCGCTGCTCGGCCCGGGAGTCGACCGCCGACGCTGAGCAGCGGCTTCGCCATATCCGTTGTTTTTCGCGCGCAGTCCGGAACCCTAGTCCGGCGACGACCTCAGCGGCGGATCGGCAATGCGGTCACTGCGATTACATCCGTCGTTGCCTGGCCCGTGTCGAGCGGCGCCATGCCTCGGCTTGCCTTACGACTTCCTCTATCGTCACGAACTCTGGGGCGGGAATGTTGCGCTGGAAGGTCGGCTCGTTGCGTCGACGGCTTGGGTGCCGCTGCTTCTTCCGAGGAACGGGCCGGTGCCCGCGCCACAGCATTCCGGTGTGCCACATCCAGCCACGATTCCAGTAGTAGCGGGCCGGGACGGTCAGACCGGCAGCGGTGACCGCGTCGCGCAGCCGCTGACCGTCCCGGCCGACTCCTCCGGCCAGCAGCCGGTCGGGTGCGCGCCCGGCTTCCTGGAACACCAGGGCGGCGTCGATCAACGGTCGCGCGGCCGGTGGGATCGTCCAGACGCACACGTCGGCGGGATCGGCGAAGCCGAGGGCGCTGTTGAAGATCAGGGCGTCGCCGGTGAAGGCCACGCACGGAATGAACTTCAGTTCTTCGACATCGGCGCCGGTGAACAACTGGATGGCGGCCGCGGCGGCGTAGACGGGGTTGATTGTGGCGCACCGAATCCGGTCGACGACCTTGTGAGTGACCGGGGTGGTGGTCAGTCCTGGCCCGACGCTGTAGGCCAGGTTCGGCGGCAACTTGAGGTCGATGCCGTGGAGTTCGAACGCGGCGCGCACACCCTGGACGCGCGTGACGGTGGTGTTGGGGCCGGGGCTGTCGGCGATGACGGCACCGAGCAGCCGGTACAGGGCGATGATTTCGTACCAGCCCGCGATGCGGTCGGGAGCGCGGCGTTTAGGACCAGGCGCACACTGCTGGAGCGGCGTAGTCGCAGCAGCCAGGCGAGCTGGTCGGCGGTGAGGGTGTGCGCGCGCAGCACCACCAGGTGCCGAATGCGGTCGGCGTGGATCCAGGCCAGCACCGCGCGGGAGGCTGCGTCGGTGGTGGCCACCTGTTCGGTCGAGGCCCGGGCCAGGCAGCACCCGAGTGCGGCCAGGGTGTCGGCCGCCAGTGCGGACCCGGAGACCGCGGTGGGCGTGGGATGCACGGTGATCACTCCATGGGCGAGGTCGTGCGCGCCCAGCAGGGCGTGGGTGACGCGGGCGTCGTCACTGGGGTCGCGCAGCACGGTGATCGGGTATCCGCCGGGGGTCTCGGTGGCGGCTTCGGTGGCGAGGTCGGCGTGCCAGCGGGGTTGGCTCACCCCGACAGCCCCGACAGCTTGGAGAACACCCAGCCCATCACCTCTTCATCGACCTGCTCGCGTTCGAGCCTGGCCAGGGCGCGCACGGTGTGGGAGGTGATCTTGGCCCAGGCCCTGAAGGCGCCGTGCCCGGCGTGGGCGTCGGCGAAGGCGATGGTCGCCGGGGCGGTGTTCTCCCACACCGGATGGAAGGCCGGGATCACCCGCAGCACCTGCTCGGGGGTCATGCGCCGGAACTCCTGCCACACATAGACCCTCGACGAGAGCATCGGTTCGCGGCGCAACACCTGGTAGCAGTCCCCGCCGCCGACGAACACGATGGCGATGTCGGTGCGCCGGTCGTCCCACAGATGCCGCCAATACTCGAAGCACTCGCGACTCATCCACTGCGCCTCATCGCACACCAGCACCCGGAACCGTTCGGACAGAACGTCCTTGAGGACGCGATCGAACTCGATCGGCTTGCGCGGCGGCGCACCTCCGATCGCGAGCGCGTCAAAGAGCGTGTGCCGGATATCGCGTGGTGTCGGCCGGGCCCGGAACTGCACGCGGCACACCGTGTCCGGTGCAAGCTCGCGCAGTGTGGCGTTGACCGACAGCGTCTTTCCGACCCCGGCGTCACCGTGCACGCACATCATCGCCTTGGCGTCGATCACGTCGGCGAGGTTGTCCTTCATCAGCAGCAGCGCGTCGGTAGCCACGATGTGTGCGCCCGCCAGGCCGAGGAAGTGATCGGTCGCGGTGTTGATGTTCAGGCCCGGCTTCGGTGGTCGAGTCACGAGGAATTCCCGCTTTCTCCGCCGCGGCGGTGCAGTTCGTCGAGATCGATCGGCATCACCCAGCCCGGCGCCGGCGGCGGCAACGGAATCAGATCCGGCCGCGCCCACCGCGCCATGTCCTCGCACCGATCATCGGCGAGCACCCGGGCAGCCTCGGCCGTGGTCATCGCGTCGAGCCGCTGCGCGGGCCCCGCGACGGTCGACGCCGCGTAGCGGTCGCGGCGGGCGCGTTCGGCGGCGGCGAGGTCCGCGCGCAACTTGCGGGCCTTGCGGTCTCGTGCGCGGCGCACGGCGGCCCGGGTCCGGGCGGAGGCGGCGTCGGCCAGCTCCGCGGTGCCCAGATGGACACCAGAGTCGGCGGCGAAGACCTCGATCTCACCGGTGTGGTTGGGCATGTAGCGGATCCGCACGGCGGTGCCCACCAGCCCGACCATCCAGTCCGCCACGTAGTAGCGGCCCCGCCCGAACCCGACACCTTTGGTGGTGATCTTGCGCTGGCGCCGGTCGTCTTCGAGGGTGAACATCCACAGCTGGGACTCGTCGACCTCGTGCACCGGCGTCGGATCGGCCAGCCACGACTCCAGCGGCGACACCCCGCCCAAGGCCTCGATCTGGTGGCAGGTGTTCCACCAGTCGATCCACGCCAGCACCTCGGCGACGAACGCTTCGAACGTCAGCGCGGGCTGGTCCGGATCGACTGGCGCACCGTTGATCTGGGTTTGGCGGTGGGTGTATCGGGGCAACCGCGCGAACAGCATCTCCTCGGCCGCCCTGTTCACGGCCTCGACCGTGCCCTTCAGATACGGGGTGTAGCCCGGCAAATCCACCACCCGAACCGCGAACGCGCCCATCGCCTCACCCACCGTGCGCGACAGGAAGTCCTTGCCCTGGTCGACCCGCACCACCCCAGGCAGGCCACCGGCCGGACCATACGGCGCCCGCCGCAGCACCGCGGCCCGCAACGCGGCCAGAATGCTGGCCCGGTTCGGGGTCTGCTGTGTCACCGCCGCGCCCAGAATCACATCATGGGTGGCGTCGACGAACCACGTCACCCACGGCTTTGTCAGAATCCCGTCCACGTCGACCTGCACCGCAGCTTCGACATGATCGGCCTCCCACGCGGCATTGCGGTGCGCCGGTGGCCGTTGCAGGAACACATCGAACTTGCGGCGCGCCCGCTCACCGCCCCGCAGACCCGCACGCTCCCCTGGCGTCAGATCCCGCAGAATCGCCCGCTGCACGGTCGACACACTCGGTGGCACTGGTCCGCCATCTTGGTGCTGGTCCACCAACTCCCGGTGCAGCGCAGCCGCGTTGCCACGCCAATAGGCCAGCCGCACTCGCAACTGATCATCGATCCGAAACCGGTCCCGCTGAACTGGCGGCGCATTCATCCGGCGCGCCGACAACCACCGCCACACCGTTCGCTCGGCCACACCGAGCGTCTCAGCAGTCAACCGGACGTGATCGCTGGACAAACCACCCTGGTCCGACATCTGCGTGAGCCGATCGACAGCCGCTCGCCGCAACGCGCGCTTGTTCGCGTCGACCACTGGCCCGGCCTCCCAGATCGGTTGGCTCGCAACCAGATGCGAGCACCAGGCCGTATTCGATCACGCACAGTCCCGGGGCGCGGATTCACTGACATTTTCGTGCGGCCCGGCCACTGACATTTTCGTGCGGCCTCGCAGCTACACCTGACGCTTGGTTCAACCAGGACAACCACGGAAAGATCCATCGATGAGATGGCACGTCGCGGCTCCACTCGGGGGTCCGAATGCGCAATTCAGATGCGACTTTCGCCCGATAACATCACGTCAGCCGCATCCAAACCTGCTTGCCGAGTTCGAGCGCCAGCGTCTTGGTGAACCCCTGCAAGCCGACCTTGGCCGCCCCGTAGTCGACCTGTCCGCGGTTGCCCGGCGCCGAGGTGCTCGACAGGTTCACGATCCGGCCGAAACCCGCTGCGGTCATGCACTTCTGGGTCGCCCGGCCCATCAGGAAGGAGCCGCACAGGTGCACGTTCATCACGGTGTCCCAGTCGTCGGTGGCCATCCGGAACTGGACAACGACCGGCTTGCAAGCTGCCTCGTCGAGGTCGATCACGACCACGGCCAGGCGGCAGGCGACGGCAGCCGCCAGGCCCGCGCGATACTTCACCCGCCAGATCGCGCGGACCCCCGCTCTCATGAGCGGAGGCCCGCGGTGTATCAGCGCAGTCCATGGCCGGTGAGGGCCCTATCGACTGCTCAATTCCATCCGTTGGGCAGGCTACCGCCGAAGTTGCTCCGGACCCAGGTGGCGATGTTTTGTGTCTGGGCTGGCCAGTCGGTGTGCCACACCTGGTTGCCGTTGATCAGCGCGGCGTTCTTCGTGCTCCACGGCAGTTGCATGGCCGCATCGACCTTGTCCCAGGAGGGGAAGTGGCCGGTGAAGTTGCGCCCGACCCATTCCCCGATCTCGACCGTGTGGCCTGGCCAGTCGGTGTGCCACACCTGATCGCCGTTGAACAGCGCCGCGTTCTTCTCGTCCCAGGGGAGCTTGCAGGAAGCATCGATCTTGGTCCAGTCCGGCAGCTTCCCCGTGAAGTTGCGGGAGGCCCAGTCCGCGATGCTCAGCGTCTGACCCGACCAGTCGGTGTGCCATACCTGATCGCCGTTGAACAGCGCGGCGTTCTTCGTGCTCCACGGCAGTTGCATGGCCGCATCGACCGACTTCCAGGAGGGAAGGTTACCGGTGAAGTTGCGCCCGACCCATTCCGCGATGCTCAGCGTCTGACCCGACCAGTCGGTGTGCCACACCTCATCGCCCTTGATCAACGCCGCGTTCTTCACGTCCCACGGGAGCTTGCAGGATGCACTGATCATCTCTCTTCCTCCTCTGAATCTGCCGGGTCATCGGTCCGATGACCGCTGGGACCGCACAGTAGAAAGGCTGAGCTGGATGCTCCTTGACCGATTCGATCCTTGACGAATTTCGCGTCGACTTCCGCGGCCGACCGAGACCGCGCACCGCCCAGGCCGATCACCTTCATGATCGACCGTCCCGTTCCCAAAGTGGCCGGTCAGGACAAGTCCGACATCCGTGTCGATATCAAAGCCAATATACGACGTACGACCTGCAGGTGTTCGACGGTTGACGTGACCGACAAGGCAAGCGGAAAGCCGCCACCGAATCCGGAGTACTACACCGCCGCTGAGAGACAGAGTTGCTTCATAAGCTGGTCTGACCTCGAAGCAAGTATGTACCGATAAGGACCCGAATCATCTCCTTTCAGCTGAAATACCACTTTGACCAGGAAACGGACGGTGCATGCCTCGTTCAGCCGGTGGTCGGCTCGCAGGTAGCTGTAGACGGTTTCGCGGCGGATGCCGAACTCGTTGGGCAGCACGGACTTTCGTTACCCGGCTGCGGCCCGTTCCCGCCGCTGCTGTGCCTGTTCGGTGGTGAGGGCGGGTTTGCGGCCGGTGTAGGTACCGCGGGCCTTGGCGGCGGCGATGCCCTCGCGTTGGCGTTCCAGGATCAGGGCATGTTCGAACTCGGCGAAGGCACCCATCACCGACAAGGGCAGCTCCTGCTCGTAAGTGAGATCGGTCTGGAAGTCCCAGTCCGGTAACGCAATCAACTGGACCATGGCCCACCAGGTGAAGCTGCTCTCACCAACGTGGTTGGCCATCAACCACTCTCGGAAACCGTTGAGGCCCTGCCCGCCGTGTCGACGTGCGGCTTGGTCATAGCCATCGAGGTAGCACGTCACCCCTCGCAGGGATGTGTAGCCGATGTACATACCGGCCTCAGCCACGCTCACCAGCCGGGAAGTGGGCAACTCGGCCGAGATCGCATGGTTCTTCCGGCCAGCCGTGTACGCGGCGATCGAGTGCTGTGCTGGCCGGTTCGGTCAGCGCGCTATGCGGGCATTTGCGGACGTCGTCGGCTAGAGGCGTATCGCCGTACGGACGAGGTCGGCGACGGCTTTGGATCTGCTGTGTGGTGGCCAGGCGATGACGGTCGTGACGGCCGGTGCGTCCGGCACCGGCACGATGGCGTGACCGTCGCGTAGCTGGGCTCGGAGCGACTCGGGCATGACCGCACAGGCCCGTCCGAGCATGATCAGCTGGGTCAACTGGGTATGGTCGCGAACCTGTGGGCCAGGGCCGTCCGGATAACTTCCATCCCGTCGAGGCCAGCGCGGCAGGGGCAGGTCCGTCAGGGCATTGACCTCGGCCATCGACATGTGGGGTCGATTGGCGAGGGGGTGCCCCGCGGGCAGGACCACGACCTGCTGTTCGGTGTGCAGGTCCTCGGTGTCGAATCCGGCCGTCGTGTCGTAGGGCCGGTGGAGCAGAGCAACGTCGGCGCGCCCGTCGCGTAGCAGGCTTTCCGGTTCGCCGGGCCCGCACAGCACCACCTCGACTGCGACAGCGCAGGGGTCGGCGGCGTAGGCGTCCAGCAGCTTCGACAACAGTTCGCTGGACGCTCCTGCCTTGGTGGCCAGCACCACACCGGGCCGGTCGGCAGCGGCGCGGCGGGTGCGGCGCTCGGCGGCTTCGACCGCTTCGAGGGCGAGCCGGGCCTCCCGCAGCAGCACCGACCCGGCCTTGGTCAACGTGATTGCGCGAGCAGTGCGGTGCAGCAGAACGACTCCGAGCCGCCGTTCTAGCTGCTGGATCGCCCGCGACAGCGGTGGTTGCGCCATCGCGAGCCGTTGTGCCGCCCGCCCGAAGTGCAACTCCTCGGCGACAGCGACGAAGTATCGCAACTCCCGCGTCTCCACCACGTCATCGTATCCGGCGCTCACCACGACCAATACCCGTGCGGTATCGCCGCCCACCCAATCGGTCTTGGACGCCCCACCCGAGTCCGCAACATGATCAACGGCATGAGTGAACGGACGATCGCGCTGGTGACCGGCGCGAACAAAGGAATCGGATACGAGATCGCGGCGGGCCTGGGCGCCCTTGGCTGGCGAATTGGTGTGGGCGCGAGGGATCAACAACGCCGCGAGACCGCGGTGGAGAAGCTGCGCGCGGCCGGGACCGATGCGTTCGGCGTGCCGCTCGACGTGGACGACGACGCGAGTGTCGCTGCCGCGGCCGAGCTGATCGCCGACTATGCCGGAGGCCTCGACGTCCTGGTCAACAATGCCGCGATCACCGGCGGTATGCCACAGACACCCACCACGGTCGATCCCGCGACCATGCGAGCTGTCGTGGAAACCAACGTGATCGGCGTCATCCGGGTCACCAACATGATGCTGCCCATGCTGCGCGGCTCGGCATCACCGCGAATCGTCAACATGTCCAGCAGCGTGGGCTCGCTCGCCCTGCAGACCACGCCCGGCATCGACATGGGGCCGATTCCCACCGCGTACTTGGCGTCGAAGACCTTCCTCAACGCCGTCACCATCCAATACGTCAGGGAACTGAGCGACACCAACATCCTGATCAACTCCGGCTGCCCCGGTTTCACCGCCACCGACCTCAACGGCTTCCGAGGCGTCCGCACACCGCAACAGGGAGCGGCGATCGCGATTCACCTCGCGACCCTGCCCGACGACGGACCGACCGGCGGATTCTTCGACGACGCCGGAACAGTGCCCTGGTGACGGCCACACCGGTGCGAACCATTCCCGTTCTCGAAGTCAGCCGCGCATCGCACGCCGGAGGAGAAGCAAGACAATGACAAAAGCAGTCAGGTACGACGAATTCGGCGGAATCGACGTCCTGCGTATCGACGAGGTCGATCGCCCGGTGCCCGCGGCCAGGCAGGTCCTCGTGCAGGTAAGAGCGGCAGGCATCAACCCCGGTGAGGCGGCCATACGCACCGGCGCGATGGCGGACATCTTTCCCTCGACCTTCCCGTCCGGGCAGGGCAGCGATCTCGCCGGAGTTGTCGCCGAGATCGGCGCCGGAGCCGACCGATTCTCGCCCGGCGACGAGGTGATCGGATTCTCCGAGCTGCGGGCCGCCCAGGCCGAGCTGGTCCTGGTCGACGTCGACAACCTCACACCCAAACCGAAGAACGTCTCATGGGAGGTGGCGGGCGGCCTATACGTCGCCGGCGTGACTGCATGGGGGGCAGTGCATTCCGTACAGCTCGAGAAGGGCGAGAGCGTCGTCATCTCCGGAGCAGCCGGAGGAGTCGGCTCGATCGCCGTTCAGCTCGCGCGCCGTACCGGAGCCACGGTCATCGGCCTGGCGAGCGACAGCAACCACGAGTGGCTGCAAAGCCACAGCGTGATCCCCGTCGCATACGGTGACGGCGTCACGGACCGGATCAAGGCCGCCGCACCCAACGGCATCCATGCCTTCATCGACACCTACGGCGACGGGTACGTCGAACTTGCCCTCGCTCTCGGCGTCGCAATCGAACGGATCGACACCATCGCCGATTTCGCAGCAGCCGCAAAGTATGGGGTCAAGACTGAACCCGGGACCAAGGCCAGGCCGGGCGCCGAGGTGCTCGCCGAATTGGCCGGCCTGATTGCCGACGGACACCTCGAAGTCCCGATCGCGAACGTCTACCCGTTGACGCAGGTTCGTCAGGCCTACACCGAACTCGAACGCAGACACACCCACGGAAAAATCGTGCTGAGGCCCTAGTGTCTCCCAATCGGTATTTCCGGTTCACGGCCGGTAGGTTGTCGTGTCGGGCATCATGTCCGCCGTGGCAGCGACTGTCGGTGATCGGTATCAGGTTCTGACGGACAACCAGTGGGAACTGCTCGAGCTGCTCTTACCGAAATCCGATGGCCGCGTGGGCCGTAACTTCTCCGACAACCGCTTGGTCGTGGAGGGGATGTTGTTCCGGTTGCGGACCGGGATGCCGTGGCGGGACCTGCCCGAGGCATTCGGTCCGTGGCAGACGGTATGGAAACGTCACCGTCGCTACGCACGCTCCCTGCTCACCGAGCTCGCTTGCCCGTCAACAATTCTTCCCGACTCGGGCCGGCAACTGGCCGTGACGGGCAGTCGGATCCACTCGAGATAGCCCGGGCACTTGATATAGCCGGACTTCTCGGCGGTAACGGCTACGGCAATACCGCAACCTCCTTCCGCGACATGCTGGACTTAGCACACTCATATGACCTGAGGACGCTCCCCAGACTTCTATCCGACGGGGATCTTGAAGTGCATTGCGCGGTAGGGCCATCCGTCGGCTGTCTTCCATTGCGACACCAGCAGGTGCAGTCCAGCGTCGAGGGTGGATCCGGGGATGATGCTCGGACCGTACAGTTGCGCGATCTTGTCGCCGCCCTGTTCACTCCATGACGAACCCCGCAGCGGTGTGGTCTTGGGCACCAGGTACAGGTTGTCGGTGGGAGTGTCGAGGATGCGCAGGTCGATGTCGTAGCCCCCTATCGTCGAGGCGTCGAAGTTCACCAGAGCCCACTTGTTCTCGATCTTGCGGAGGCACATCTCCCCGAACTTTTCCGCGGAGGGCTCGCGTTCGAGAACCGGTGTCGGCGGATTCCCCCAATTCCATTGTCCGTCACGCCAACCCCAACCGACATAGGCGCCGGGATCGGTGATCTGGTCCTCACGGACGCGGCGCAGGATGACGCCCTTGTCGCGTTGGAAGCCCGTCGAGAAGACGTAGACCCACCCGTCGTCGTCGCGTGCCCACGTCCATAGTTGCGCGAAGCCGCCGTGGAGGCCGGCGTCGAACTGTGCACCGGAGTGCTGCCAGGACTTGCCGTCGTCGGACGACGTCCAGATCTCGGTGCGCACCACGTTGCCGAGGCCTTGGTTGATCATGACGTGCAGGAAGATGTCCTGTCCGATGGTGATGACATCGGAGGGCAGCGCGGTGGTCCCGCCCGCGTGGTCGTAGGGCCACAGCTGGCGGGCGTAGTGCGGATCCGGTCCTGCGGCTTCGTGCCACTCGATGCCGTCGTCCAGGTTCGTCGTCTCCGAGAGCAGCGCCACGGGCGAACGCCAGTCCGCGCTGCCGACCTCGGGGTCGCGGAAGGTGTCACCGAAAACGGCGAGAATCCTCCCCGAGGGTGTCCGGGTCATCACCCCGAGATCGGTCGCGGCCATTCCGAATCGGTCGGTGTGACCGGGTCCGGTCGCATCTTTGATCTTGCGCGCGCCGGTGGCGAGCATTGCCGGCTGCGGGGTCGGCAGTCGCCAGCCGTCCTTGATGACGCCGTACCATTCCCCGGCGTACACATGGCCGGTAATCGGCCAGCCCTTGGCCTGCTGCATCGTCTTCGCGGCGTCCCGAGTGGCGCCGTCGTAAACGCTCGTCTGCGGAATATCGAGCGCTGCCTGCCAACGCTTCAGCCCGTCCTTCGACGATTGCGGCTCGTTTCCGAACAGGTTCGACCACGACTCTTCCGGTCCTTCCAGTGGCCCCCAGTAGTGTCCGTCCGGGAGTGGAAAGCGGTCGGGGTCGTCGGGGACGCTTGCGTACTGCTTGGCCGCGGCGAAGACGACGTCGTAGGGGAAGGTGTCGGGAACATCCCAGTGGGTGCCGTCCTGGAAGCCCTTCAGTTTCACCGACCCGTACGTGTAGTTGTTGTGGCTGGAGACGCCGTGCAGGTCGTTGCCGACACCGGCGATATCGACTCTCTCGATGGGAATGTTGTGGTCCTTCGACACCTTGGCGATGGTGTAGGCCACCATGTCGAGCATCTTGTCGTGCTCGAGCCACGCCTGGCGTTGCTTCGGGTTCGATTCGACGTTGGGCGACGAGCCGGTCCACCGCGGAATCGCGCCGGAGGTGCCGACCAAGGCGATCTGGACCGAAACATGGTTGTCGTCGTCCAGTCCCCGCACCGGCACGCCCCACGCTGCGTTCTTGGTGGAGACGGTCTGGATGATGTGATTGTCGTCGACCATGTAGTGGTACGACCCGTTCTGTTGCCGGGCCTGCCAGTCGGCGACGTTTTCCGCGCGAGTGATCCAGTCTTGATTCTCTGTCGTATGGAGATAGATCCGCTTGTACGGGCCGTGCCCGGAGCGGTGTCCGGGACCGTCGTGCCAAGCGATGTCGTAGCCCTCAGGTGCACGAACGACGATCGGCTCGACGGCGACCGGTACCGGGACGGGAAGCTGGGCGACGTAGTGCCATTGCCCGAAATCCTCTGTGAGCGTGTCGTTGACATCGACGTTGATCCCGGCGACCTTGATGTCGTCGCGCGGGTGGATGAGCCGCTGGAACAGGCAGGCGTGCTCGGAGATCGTCCCCAGCGGCCGACTGCCCAGCCACGTATTCGGCTGCCACAAGTAGCGTTTACCGCTCCCGTCACGGCAGGTGCCGACGACGTCGTCCTCGACCGCCCAGTCGCACGCCAGATACTTGCAATATGCGCCGACGCGCTGCTTGCCCAGCACCGACGCGGCGCCGCGCAGATAATGGCTGGCCAGGCTGTTCCACTCCGACAGCGACAGATCGTCGTCGATCGAGAAGAAGATCGGGGCCTCGGGCGGGCCGCCGCAGTGCTTGTGCCACGCATCGGCCGCCTTGGCATCGGCGACACCGCCGTCGAAGCCCCGGCGCCAATCCGCGGTCTCGTGCTTGCCCTTTTGCCAGTTGCTGACCAGCGGCATATCGAGCTCGAGATATCCGGCGGCCTCCTCGGGCGTGAGCTTTTTGTTGACCAGGCCGCGTTCGGGCGAGTCCACCAGATAGCGAACCGCCCCGTGATATCCGTCGGCCTTCACCGCGCGAGCCCCCGGCCGTGCCGCCGCGTGATCGACAAGCTGCAGCCGCTCGGTTGGCCGCGTCCCGGGGCCTGTGATTCCCGCGCGCCACGTCGCGGGGTCGATCAGCCCGTCCGGCGTCAACCCGTTGGCGAGTTGAACAGCACGCGCCGCGTCGGCGGTGGCCTTGTCGTAGACGCCGGTCTGGGGCACTCCTTGCGCTTGCTGCCACCGCTTCAGCCCCGCGATCCACTCAGGGCGTTCGCTGCCGTGGCGGCCGGAAATGGACGAATCGGGGCCTTCGAGCGGACCGTAGAAGAACCCGCGCGGGAGCGGGAAATCATCGGAAGCGCCCCCGTCCGTTCCGGGGCCAGGCTGCGTACCGGGGTCGACGGCGTCCTGAAGGAAATCCTGCGGATTCCTGGGGTCTCCGCCGAGACGTCCGGGTGGTCCCCACACCTCGAAATGCAGGTGCGGACCAGTGGATTCGCCCTCCGATCCCACGCTCGCGATCTGCTCGCCTTCCCGGACACGATCGCCCCGCTTCACCAGAATGCTCGCGTGGCGCATGTGTCCGAAGACCAGATCGACGCCATGGGTGTCTTGAGCATCGAGCCACACCCAGTTGCCGAATCCCGACACCGATCCTGGCGGCCGATCCGCACCTTCGATGACCATGCCGTCGATAGGGGCAAAAATGGGCGTGCCGAACGGTGCCGCGAAGTCGATGCCGTCGTGATCGGGCCGCTCCGGGGTCCGGAAACCCGACGAAATCGAGAATGTGCTGTGAACTGGCCTGGTGGTCATGGAAGTCTCCTCAAATGTGGCTTTCGGTGTCGGATTCGGCCAACGCCGAGACACGGGCAGCGGCCTACCCGAAGGCGGCGGTGACGACTACTACGGACCTGACTGCGGTCCACGCTCGAACCTTCGGCTGCACGAAAGAAGTTCGCGTAGCCGTATCTGCGCCATCGCGCATCGGAGAAGGACCACAACCCACCCCGCCGACAGCTGATCTTTCGATCCCGTGAGAGAGACTGGCTCATCAAGTCGATGGAATCCCGGAAAACACGCAGCGCATGCAAGTGGCTCACCTGTCGGCCGATGCAATCGGTCAAGCCCTTTTGAGTCCCGCGAGTGACCGGTCGATCCTCGTGCGCGTAGGAGACGAAGAGGTCGTATTCGAACGGCTCCTCGCGTCCCTGGGTCGGCGACTCCAGAACATCAGGAGTACGCGCACACATGGTCCTCTCCTCGCTCCCACGGTGAGCGCATAGAACGATATGAACGGATGCTCCGAGTCTGACCGGACCGGGGACGAAAGTCGCACGTAGTGCACTACTTGGCTTTCGCCATACGCCCGGCTAAAGGAAGAGACATTTGCCGCAATACCGCACGTACATGACGACCCGCTTGCACCGCATCCGAGGTAATTGCGCCG
>NZ_JBYIRW010000036.1:0-29846 GCF_057708325.1 Nocardia sp. bgisy134 | reverse complement strand
GTGCGCAGGCATGAGTTGACCGATGAGCAGTGGCAGGTCGTGGCGGCGTTGCTGCCGGCCTCGGGAGCGAAGGGCCGCCCGCGGGTCGATGACCGGCGGGTGGTCAACGGCATGCTGTACAAGGCCAAGACCGGGATCGCCTGGCGGGACCTGCCCGAGCGGTACGGGCCGTGGAAGACCGTCTACAACCGGTTCTGGCGTTGGTCACGCAACGGCACCTTGTCACTGTTGGTGGCGCGGGTGCGGGTGATCGCCGACGCCGTCGCCGAACTCGACCGAGAGGTGTCGGTGGACTCCTCGATCGTGCGCGCCCATCAGCACGCCGCCGGCGCCCGCCGCGACCGGGTGGTCCACATCGGCGGGGACCGGGTTCTACCCCGAAACGGACGGCGAGCCCGCTGACCACGCGATCGGTCGTTCTCGTGGTGGGCCGACGACGAAGATCCACCTGGCTTGCGACGGATTGGGGCGGCCGTTGTCGATCGTGTTGACCGGCGGCAACGTCAACGACTGCACCGTGTTCACCCGCGTGCTGGCTGGTATCCGCATGCCACGCCCCGGTCGCGGACGACCCTGGACGAGGCCGCGGCGAGTACTGGCCGACAAGGGCTACTCCTCACGGGCGATCCGGCAGTATCTGCGTCGGCGTCAGATCGCCGCGACGATTCCCGAACGCGCCGATCAACAGGCCCACCGGCGTCGCCGCGGCCAAGCCGGTGGCCGCCCACCGACGTTCGACCCGCTGGCCTACCGCCGCCGCAACGTCGTCGAACGTTGCTTCAACCGGCTCAAACAGTATCGAGCCATCGCCACCCGCTACGACAAGACCGCACTGTCCTACCGCGGCATGCTCGACCTGGCCACCCTGCTCATATGGCTTTGAGGACACTTCCTAGGGGTGCCAGCGATCCATTCACGGGCTAGTGCCGCGTCCAGGAAAGTTGATGCTGTAACCAGCCACCCGTGGTGGCGGGTTGATCGCGAAGCTGATGTGCGTGTCGGAATCGCTTGTGCGGCAAGTGATCCACGACCCCTGCCGCTGGTCGAATGCGGATATTGCGCAATGGATCGATTCCAGCGAGGCTTGCGCCCGTACGTCACACGCCTATGGGGGTCGAATGAGTTGGGGTAAGCCGCTGGTGATCGAGGCCGCCATCAATGGGTCGACGTCGAAGGAGGTCAATCCCAACGTGCCGCGTACGGTCGAGGAGATCGTCGCGACGACTCTCGCCTGTGTCGACGCGGGCGCAACCATCGTGCACAACCACAACGACGAGCCGAACTTCGGTGAGCCGAGCGTGCATTCGGCCGATCCCTACGAAGCGGCGTGGAGCCAAATCTGGGAGACCCGACCCGGTTTGCTGATGCACCCCACAACATCGGGTGAGCGCACGTCCGTGGTCGCCGATCGTTTCTCGCACATCGAAGAGCTCCATCGGCGCGGCTCCCTGACCATGACCACCGCAGATGCGGGTTGCCTGTCGCTTGCTTTCGGCGGTCCCGAAGGACCGATGGCCTTACCCGTCTTCGGCAACTCCGCTGCCGACGTCGACCAGGTGTTCGGGTGGTGCCGTGAGGCCGACCTGCCGCTTCACGTGTCGATCTTCGAGCCCGGCTTCCTCAGACTCACCCTCGCGCACCACAAGGCGGGGCGGCTGCCGAAGCGGACGAAGATCCAGTTGTATTTCGGCGGACAAGCGGCACTATTCGGCCTACCGCCGACGCAGACCGGCCTGAATGCCTACGTCGAGATGATCAGCGACGTGGGACTTCCCTGGATGGTCGGGGTGCCGTGGGGGGACGTACTCGGATCAGGGCTCGCCGAGGCAGCCCTGCGAGCGGGCGGCCACGTCCGAGTCGGTCTCGAGGATTATGCCGGACAAGGACAGCCAACCAACGAGGAGCTGGTGGCACAGGCGGCTGACCTCGGCGCGCAGCATAGGCGCCCTCCGGCCGGCGTGGACGATGTCATGGCCGCTCTTTGGGGCTAGTGTATTTGGTAGTCGTAGTGCGCGGAAGCATGCCGGATGATCGGATGAATATTCTCGGCCAGCTCGGGGCACTCGGCATCCAGGCGGGAGCACCAGTGACCGCGACACCGAGCGCAGCATTATCGACTTGCATTGGATGATGGACCGATTCGCGCCGCGCCCGGTGGTCCCGTGTTCGATGTGCGGCGGATCCGCAGGACCGTCCGCTCATCCGCATAGCAGAATGTCCTGAGCAACAGCAGATCTCGGCCTCGGACTACTACGGTGCAGCACAGTGGGCCCGCGCGCCCAGCGGCATGATCGTCGGTGTAGGCGTCGACATCGTCGGCACGGACGGGCCTGCGTGAGCGATGGCGGTGTCCTCACCTTTCCGTAGCCTGGACGGGTGGGAACTGTGGATTCCGGCCGCGAGCCTGATGTGGGGTGGGATTTCGCAGGTCCGGCCGATGCCGTGCCGCTGGGTGCCGCGATCATCGGTTATCGCGACGCGGGTGGCGCGGGGTTGGATCTTCGGGTTGCCGGGACAGCGGCGATCACCGTGGTGATCGAATTCGGGGATCGCGGGCTGATCGTCGACGATGCTGTCGGGCGGCGGACCCTCGGTGGCTTCGTTGTCGGGCTTCCCGTGGAGGCCATGCGTGTTCGTGGCGAGCGGGCAGAGTGCATCGAGGTTCGCTTGTCGCCGATACAGGCGTATTCGCTGTTGGGTGTTTCCCCAACTGATTTGGGCCGGGGCGTGGTCGCTCTGGAAGACCTGTGGGGATCGTGGGCTCGGCGACTGCGTGAGCAACTCGCGTCCACCCGGACCTGGGACGAACGTTTCGCCGTGACGAAATCGTTTCTGGCGCAATGTGAAAGGCCGATGCGGACGCCTGACCCGGAGGTGCTCGCCGGCTGGAATCGCATACTCACCTCCCGTGGCCAGGTGAAGATCGGTGAGCTCGCCGAATCCCTCGGATGGAGCCCCAAGCGGCTGTGGGCGCGGTTCGAGTCCCAGATCGGCCTGACACCCAAGCGGGCGGCGATGCTGGTCCGGTTCCGGTACGCGGTCGACGGTCTGCTGGCGGGGCGGCCCGCCGCCGACGTCGCGGTGGACTGCGGATACACCGATCAGGCTCATCTGTGCCGAGACGTGTCGATATTCGCCAACCGCACGCCGGGGGCACTGAGGGCGCACTATCTGCCCACCATCGCCCAGCAGAGGCACCGGGCCTGGGGAAGTTTTTTCCAATACCGGGCGGGAGCGGTCGGTCGATAGTGGTGCCGTGACCAGCACATTCGATCCCGAGAAGCTACAGACAGCACTGGAGACCGTTCATCGCGCCGGCATGCCCGGAGTTTTCGCCGAGGTGCGCGACGACGACCAAGTCTGGCGTGGCGCCGCCGGAGTCGCCGATGTCGCCACCGGCCGCCCCGTCACGGCCGATATGCGACACCGTGTCGGCAGCATCACCAAGACGTTCACCGCCGCCGCTGTGTTGCAGCTGGTCGACGATGGTGAAATCGAGCTCGACACGCCCATCGGCCACTACCTGCCGCGGCTGGTTCCCGGCGAACGAGGCGCGGCGATCACGGTCCGGATGTTGATCGACCACACCAGCGGCCTCGCCGAATACCTCCCGCATGCCTACCCGTCCCTCGCAGCCTTCCCCGCCCTGGCGAAAACGACACCGACCAGCCTGGATGACAGCCGGTTCACCAGGTTTCACGCGATCGAGCTGATCGAGATGGGGGTCTCTGCGCCCGCTACCGGGACCCCGGGTGGCACACCCGGGGTGTACTCGAACACCAATTATCTGCTCCTGTGCCAACTCCTGGAGTCGATTACCGGTACCTCGGCGGAGAAATACATCACCCGCAACATCATCGAGCGCGCCGGGCTGCGGGACACCGAGCTCCCGGCCGGACCGCATATCAACGGACCGCACTCACTGCACTACGAGGCGTGGTTCGGCATGATCGACCCGCCGCGCGACTACAGCGTCTACGACATGTCGTGGGTGGGGCCGGCGGCTTCGCTGATATCGACCGTCGCGGACCTGAACCGCTTCTTCGGCCTGCTGCTGGCCGGCGAAATCATCAGTCGAGCGTCGCTGGCGCAGATGCAACGTACCGTTCCGGTCATCTCCTTCGAGGGAAAGACACTCGACTACGGTCTGGGCCTGCAGAAGATGACGGTGCCCGGTCACGGCATCTACTGGGGCCATGAGGGTTCGGTCTGGGGCGGCGGCGCGATGTCCATGACCAGCGCTGACGGCAGACGGCAAATGTCCATCGCGGTCAACCTGCAGCGATGGAACCAACTCGACCCCTCGGGGAAACCGCAGCCCCATCCCATCGACGACGCACTTCGGGCTCTCACCCAACTGGCGCTGTGTGGTTGATGCACCAGAGTTCGCCCAGGGACGGGATCTCTGCGGGCTGGAACAGTCGCCGTTGCCGCCGGATCAGCGGTGAAGCTGAGATCTTCTGAGCTGTAACGGCTTTCGGACCTGGCCGTTGAGATCATCAACAGCATCGTTTCCAGATGTTACAGTGATTTCACTAACGCAACTACTGTGGTAACAACGGCTGTTGGTGACCCGACAAACCGGGCGTGACTCTCAATCGCAAACAGCTACAACAGTTTTCGGTCCGTGTCGGTGTCATCGCAGCGGTGGCCGCTGCCGGAGTGGTCGGGCTCGCAGCGCCATCTACCGCCATTCCGCACGACCCAGGCTTTCCGTTCTCGCCGACCCTGACGCGCCTGGTTCCGACCAGCTGCTCGGCGATCATCGACGCGGTCACCGTGCAGCAGGAGAAGCCTGGCACGTTCGGCGTGCGGGTGAAGGTCACCCAGACCGGGGACAGCTGCTCGGACTGGAAGGTCGCCGTGCGCTTCAAGAACCTGGATACCGGGTACGCGGACGGGCAGCAGCACCGCGTCGTGAACGGTGTCGTCCAGAACATGGTGGACGGCGTGATCGTCGGTTTCGGCACGGCGCCGGGCCTCGGCCGGGTGGAGGCTCGGATCGTCGCGCTGGACTCGAACGACAGGGAGATGGAGCAGATCTCGGGTACGGCGACGTTCACACTGAGCTGAGCGCGGGTGCCGTGTCCAGCGATCGGACGGTCGCGGTCGGCGCCTTCGACCGCACGGCACGCACGACGTCGGCGATCGACCGCCGTACCCGGTCCAAGTCCGCCCCGTTCTGCTCAGGAACCCAGTGCGTTGAGCGCGCGGTCCACGTCTGTCTCGTCGTTGTAGAGGTGGAACGCGAAACGCAGTGAGCCCGCCCGGGCCGAGGCGATCACGCCCGCCTCCTCCAGCTGCGGTGCGAGTTCGCCCGCGCCAGGAACCACGACGATCGCCGAACGCCCTGGCACCGGCTCTCGGCCGAGTTCGGCGAGACCGGCGCGGAAGCGGTCGGCCAGATCGAGATTGTGCGCGTTGATCTTCTCGACGGTCAGCTCCTCGATCAGGCCGAGACCGGCCGACGCGGCGACGACGCCCAGCCAGTCCGGGGTCGCGTCGAAGCGGCGGGTGGTGACCGGCAGGGCGCGCGGATCGTAGAGCTCGGTCCAGCGGTCCTCGGCGGCGTACCAGCTCGGCCCGATCGGGCGCAGTGCGGCGGCAGCCTCGGACGCTGCGGCGAAGAACGCCACGCTGCGCGCGCCGATCAGCCATTTGAAGGTCGCGCAGACCCAGTAGTCGGCGTCGGCGAAGCGCAGCGGCAGCCAGCCCGCCGCCTGGGTGGCGTCGACCAGCAGCCGGGCGCCGTTGGCCGCGGTGGCGGCGCGCAGCTCGGCCAAATCGGTGATACGCCCATCGGCGGACTGCACGACGCTCACGGCCACCAACGCGGTCTCCGGCCGCACCTGCGCGGCCAGCTCCGCCAGCGGAACCACCCGCACCGCCAGATCGCCGCGATGCACGAAAGGCATGGACACCGAGGCGAATTCGCCCGCCGCGAGCAGCACCTCCGCGCCGGGCGGCAGCGCGGCCGCCACCGGACCCACCAGACCGGCGACGCCGCTGCCGAGCGCAATGTGATCGGGGTGCGCGCCGGTCAGCAGCCTCGCGAACGCAGCACGCAGCTCCGGCACCATCGAATCGTGAGTCATCGGGCCGCCCCTTCCCGCCGCCCAGCGGGCGTTGACCTCGGCCTTCGCGGTCAGCGCCCGTTTCGAGGGCAGTCCGTAGGAGGCGGTGTTGAGATAGGCGGTCTCGGAACGGAATTCATCGGGCGCTAGCGAGGACATGCCTTGCAGCATGCGACCTCGGTGACCATTCGTACAGCGCCAGCGGCCCGAAAGTGGACCGATCTCGGCCGGACTCGGGACTCAGTTCGTGAATGCTCCCGCGCCGGGCGCCGCGCCGATGCCGATCGGCGATCCGCTCGGTCGCAGTGTCGCCGCGTCGAGGGAGATCACCGAACTCGGCCTGCTGCTCGCCCGCACCAGGGGCTGGAGCAGCGAGGTCGCGTCGAAGCCCGCGATCGGCGCGATGACCGGACCGGCCTGGGGGCCGAGACTGCCCACGTAGAGCTTGGCGCCGTCGGCGGTGAAGCCGACCGAGACCGGCGCGTCCACCGGAACCGAGCTCGTCACGCGGTCGGCCGCCACGTCGACCACCTGGACGGCGTTCGCGCCCGGGGTGGCCACCACGAGCCGATCCCCGTCGGGGCTGAACGCGCCCGACACCGGTGCGCTGCCGGGCGGCAGCGGGATGGCGCCGAGCCGCCGCCAGGACACCGTGTCGATCACCGAGACGTTGTCGCCCAGCGCGTTCATCGCGTAGAGCTTGTGACCGTCGGGGGAGACCGCGGCGAACGCGGGCACCGAGCCGTCGATCTGAATGCGTTCGCCGAGTTGGAATCCCGACTCGGGGTCGAACACGGCGGCGGTCGAGTCGGCGAACACGGCGTAGAGGCGTTCACCGTCGGGAGAGATGGCGGCGGCGAGCGCCAGCGACGGCAGCGGCATCGAGCGGACCAGCGTGTTGGACGTCGTACTGAGCACGTCGATGGACGGGCGGGCGGTGACCACGTAGACCAGGTCCCGGACCGGATCGGTGATCGGTCGCGTCATGCCGTCCGTCCCGCTGATCGGAATGCGGGTGGTAACGCTGTCGGTGGCGCGGTCGATGACAACAATGTCGTCGGCGCCGACGAACGGTGGATTGAACGCCTGGACATAGAGATGGCGTCCGTCCCGGGAGGCCGTCACCGCGGATGCCTGCGGTCCGACTCCCTCGACCCGGCTGACGATCTGGTCGGTCGCGGTGTCGACCACGACCACCGCGCCCTCGCCCGCCACCGGGATGTAGGCCAGCGGCCCGGTATCGGCGGCCCCGGCGGTCGGCGCGAGCAGCGACAGGGCGACCGCGGCGAGCGCCAACGCGCGCGACGATCGCCGCCGGAACCGGTTTGCCATCGTAGGACCTTTCTGGTGGGTATCCGAACGGACTATTCCGCGTAATCGCCGTCGCCGCAAGCGGTTGCCCCGCTACCGGGACGTATTGCGGTGGCGGGGGCTCGTTTTCCGTGCCGATTCTTCGCGCGGCCGAACCGTTCAGACCTTGTCGGCCCACATGTTGCTGAGCAGCCGGTGGCTCGGCGTATCGGCGAGCGATCGGCTGGATTCGTAGATCCGCCGATAGCTGGTCTCGGTGATGCGCCACCGCCCGTCGGCGTCGCGCCGGTACCGGTCGTCGTAGTACCCGGCGCCGCGGATCAGCACGCCGTACTCGGTGGCGATGACGGTGTCCTCGAAGGCCCACGACCCGGTCGCGGTGTCGCCGTCGACGGTGATCTCCGGATGGTTGGCGATGTGCACCGTGAGAATGCCGGGGCCGAGATTCTGGCGCATGAAATCGGTGATGGCGGCGCGGCCGTCGAGCGCGAGCGGTTCGCCCAGCGCGTGCGTGCCGTAGCGTCCGACCGCGTCGACGGCGAGCGTGTCGGCGAACTCCGCCCAGAGCTTGAGATCGAGGGTTCGGAAGTAGCGGTACTTCAGCTGGCGCACGGCTTCGATGGCGGCGAGATCCATGCGCTCAGCCTGGCACGAGGCGGCGCGCTCGACAAGAACGTGTTCTCATTTTATGTCGTCCGGGTGCAGCGGCGCGGGCGAATGGGTACTCGACGAGCGGGTGTGGAGCGCCCCTCCGCGCCGCCGTGCACATACCCGTCACGAGGAGGAACCGTGACCGAGACGCCCGTGCCCGCCGACCGCCCCGCCGAGCCGTCCGTCGACCAGCGGCATGCCTTGCAGACCGCCGCCGCCCGGCTGGCGAACGAGTTCGAGGGCGTCGCCCCCGAGACCGCCATCGAACAGTTCCTGCAAGCCGCCTACGACCACATGGCCGACCACGCCACCTTCGACCACTTCCTTCCCCTCCTCGCCGAGCGCTACACGCGTGAGTGGCTGCACGCCTTGGCCGAAGCCGAAACCTCGGCGTAGGTCCGTCGATGCCGCGGCTGTCGACGAAATCGACATACCCGTCGTGCCCGGCGACGCGGGCGGCCGAACCGATCAGGAATCGAGAAGCGCTGGTCACCGCGCCGCAATTAGCGTTGTCGCCATGAACATCACCACTGATCAGACCGCCATCGACTACGTCATCCTCGAGGTGTCCGACCCCACGGCTGCCGCGGCCTTCTACGACGCCGCGTTCGGTCTCGGCGACAAGGTGCGCGTCCGCGCCTCGGAGGCGCCGACGACCGGCTTTCGAGGCTTCATCCTGTCGCTCGTGGTGTCGCAGCCGAGCACCGTCGACAGCTTCATCGGCACCGCCATCGAGGCGGGCGCGACGACGCTGAAGCCGGCCAAGAAGAGCTTCTGGGGATACGGCGGCGTCATTCAGGCCCCGGACGGGGCGATCTGGAAGATCGCGACGTCGGCGAAGAAGGACACCGGGCCTGCCATCCGGGAGATCGACGATCTCGTGGTGCTCCTCGGGGTCGACAACGTCAAGGCGACCAAGCAGTTCTACGTCGACCGCGGCCTGGCCGTGGGAAAGAGCTTCGGCAGCAAGTACGTCGAGTTCGACACCCCGCCGTCTTCGGTCAAGCTGGCGCTCTACGGACGCCGTGCCGCGGCCAAGGACGCCGGCGTCAAGCCGGAGGGCGCCGGGTCGCATCGGGTCGTCATCGGCGGCGGTTTCGGGGCCTTCGCCGACCCGGACGGGTTCGAGTGGGAGGCCACCCCGGCTTGAGCCGGCGAGTCCGGCGCCTCGACCCGGGCGTATCCCGGCGCAGCTCAGCGCTCGTCGAGTCGACTTCGGCTAGGGCGCGCGCAGAGCCGCGGTCCTATCGGTAGCCCCGTTTGAGCAGGTACTTGGCTCCTGCCTCGAAGCCCGCGGGGCTCAGCACTTCGAAACCGAAGGCATCGGCGAGGCGGTCGGTCGTATCGAACGCGGCGCAGACCGCCAGCGCGTCCGCGACTTGCCGGCGTGTGACACCGGCGGACAGCACATCTCGCATGTCCTCGACGTTCACCGTTCCTTCCCGGGTCAGCTTGCCGAGCATGCGCAGCGTGGCCCGCAGTCCGTCCTCGATGGGGGCCGATTCCACGTCGGCCAGCACCGCTCGAACCTTCGCGCCGTCCTGGTACGCCTGCCCCGCGGTCGCGGTGTGCGCGCCGATGCAGAACGCGCTGTCGTTGACCTTCGACACGAAGGCCGCCATCAGCTCTCGGTCGGCTACCGACCAGGCGGAGGGCCCCCGCATCGCTTCGTGGGTGAACGCCTTCGCCAGGGCGCCGTAGAAGTCGGGCCGGTAGAAGACCAGCTTGGCGGCGTCCGGCACCGGCTGCCCGGAGAACGCCCGGATCAGCGTGAACAACAACTTGATCCCGGGACGGTAACCGCGGTTGAGGATGTCGAGTCGCATCACCCGGCCTCCCCGCTGCCGGTTGCTTCGGCCAAGGCTGCGAGTCCGGCGGCGTACCGCCGGGCGGACTGGCCGACCGCGGCGGAGACGACCAACTCGAAGAGCTGATCCTCACTGAAGCCGGCTGCCTTGGCCGCGGCGAAGTCGGCATCGGTGACCTGCGCAGGCTTCGTAGCGACCTTGCCGATCAGCGCCTGCAAAGGCGGTGGAACATCGGCATTGCGGAAGGCGCGGGAGCGTTGGTCCCGAGATGCCCTGCCCTCCCCGTTCAGGACGCGGTCCACCAGAGCGCGGTGCGCTGCTTGCTTCTTGTCCTCGTATGACACAGCGGCTTCCACCTCTCCACGAGTTCAGCTACTGCCTCCACGCGCACCACGATAGGCCCACCGGGCAGCGGTCAGAACTCACACCTTCTCCGGGCTGATGTGAATCGGCAGAGCCCCTGTGCGCCAGACGATCCGCAGGGCCAATTCCGAGAATCGCCATCCCACGTTCGTCCGCCCTGTCGATCATGCTCCCCACCTGACCCATACTCGCTCGGCAGTTGGCAGATTCGCGATGACGGCGACGAGGACGACTATGACAACACCGGCCACCACGATGTCGCCGGCGATTGTTCGTGCTGGCAAATGGTTCGGCTTCCCCACCAGTGGGCGCCGAAGCGCGGCGAGGGTGACGATGGGGACGCAGGCCAAACATCCGTAGAGCATGACCGTGTGGAGGTCGGCGGCCAGCCGAGGCATGGATAGGGGTGGCACACAGCTTGCGGGGTTCGTTCCCCACAGGTCGATGCAGCGGGCCGTTGCCCACGTCGCTAGTTGACCGACCGTCCCGATGATCGCGGCGATCGACGCGGCGAGAACGGCGCTGCGCATCCGGAAAGCACGCGATCGGACGAGTACGGCGAGGGCTGCGACGACCTGAAGTGCGACTGCCGCAGTGAGATAGGCGTGCCAGAACGTGTCGAGGAAAGCGTCTCCGGCGGGCGTGCCGATGCGGCGATCGGATGCGGGGACCGCGTCCTGAGCCCAGAAGGCAAGGCAGATTCCGAACCCCACCACCGAAAGTCCCGCGATGGTTCCCGCCGCAACATGCCCCCGTTGTGATGCTCGTGGACCAAGGGGAACCAGGAACACCAGCACGATACCGAGAAGCGTCAACGGGTTGATCTCGACCAGATTCAAGACCGGAAACGCAGGTGGGCAACGTAACGCCTGCCCGAATTGAGCAGTCGAGATCCCATCCCACCAGCACCCGAGTCCAGCGGTCTGTTCCTCGCGCCGCCAATCAGCTGAGACATACCATGCCGCGAACCACGGGCTCGCGATGACCGCACCGGCGACGAGCAAGCCCAGTGTTCGTCGTCGAGACGACGAAGCGGGCTCGATCGCCGAGCGGAACCACAGCGCGAGCAGTATCAATCCGATGGTGAGGGGGATAGCAGAAAGGATCAGCGGAGTGAAATCACCGTTCCACCATCGAGAAGACGCCCATACGTGCGGGGTGCTGCGCAGGTGGTAAGTCAGCAGCGGCACGGCAAGACCTGCGACTAGACCTGTCACCAGGACGATTGGCTGCAGCGCGCACGCCCGCGGTGACACTCGACAGTCGACCGTCGGACCCCGGCTTTGCCAGAGCGAGATCAACAGCACCGTCGTCGACAACGCACCGATGCCCGTGCCGGTGAGGGCCACGCCTTGGAAGGTGTTGATTCGTCCGAGAACATCGAGGAACAGCTGCTGGACCAGCTGGTCGAGATTTGCCGCCAAAAGCCCGAGGGCCAGTCCGGCCGCCCACAGTTGTACCAACGATGGACGCCACACCAGGTGGGGATGCTTGCGCGCGGCGATCCTGGCAGCGGGCATCGGATGTGTCCCCAGCAGCTGCACGAAACCTGTCCAGCGACCGAGTCGACCACGGGAACGTTTCGGGTAGAGGCGACGCAGGACTACTTCATCTGCACCGTCGTGCTGAGCAGCGGTCGCGTCGGCGTGCAGCTCACGGGCGCGCAACACCGAGTTGCGGGTCAGAAAGACCAGAGCGGTCAGCACCAGCGTTTCGGTGACCAGCAACGGCCGATCCACGAGGTGGGCAGTGAGCTCCGATGCGGCGGCCGACCGGTCGAAACTATCGGTGGCGGAGAAGGCGGCGAGCACGAACAATGGCATCGCGACAACCGCGACGAATGCCCACCACAGAGCAATGGTTACTTGGGTGAGATCGACATCGCGGTTGCGCAGGTGGGCGAGCTCGTGCAGGACCGTCGCATCGAATGTGTCGGGGTTGTCGTGCAAGTCGCGGACGAGCGCCGCGTCCAGACGGATTCGCCGCCGCCGCGGAAGTCCGAAGACGCTGCCTCCGGCCGAGGCGCTGCCCCGTCCGGCGACGTACCACTGGGGCGCGCGCCTCAACCCCATCTGGTCGACCAGTTCCTGCAGGTGCGTCAGCACGTGAGCGTTGTAGGCACTCGGTTCGTATCGCACCCACCCGTTCCACAATGTGGTCCGCACCGGATGTAGTAGATAGAGCACCGCCGTGCTCGAGATCAGTACTAAGAATCCTGATCCGATCCACTTCAGTTTCGCGTAAAAGGCGGGAGCCTGACATTCGATCAGCAACGACCGCCCGGTCTCGTAGGTGTCGGGCAGGGCGATTCTCGGATCCGCGAAGCAGCGACCGAAGACCGAGAAGAAATAGTTGTGACTGACTGGTGCAAGGAAGAAGAGTTGATAGAAGATGAACAGGCCACTTGCGCCGACCAGCAGGATCAGGAGCGCGAATCGCAGCGAGGTGCCCGCCGGCGGCCGGAGGACGTTCATCACTGCTCATGCCGGTTCTCATCCGCGCCGACGCCGCGCAGATTGGCGATCAGCAAGTCGGCGATCCGTTCCGACATCTCCGGGTCGGCATGTGCTTCCTGTGCGGAGGTCACCGCGAGTTGACGAAGCGTGGACTCCTGGGCGGGTGTCAACGCGCGAAATGCTCGGCTGATCTCTTCGCGCGAATGCACGCGGCGGCGTTGGAAAACTCCAAAAACCTTGCGCACCAGCGCATTACTGGTCCGTCGGGCGAGTGGGTCGATAAACGCGTTCAGCAGGGTAGTGGCTGCGAACAACACCGCGGGTGTCAGCATTGTCGCGGTTTCAGCCAGCCCGAACCCGAGGGGGCCGGCTTTGCTCCTGCCATGCAGGGTAGCCTTCGGAGATTTGAAGTACGCTCGGCTCACAGCATCGAACACCGGTAGCTCGGCCGGAACCACTTCACCGACTACGTCACGGGCGAGATCGGAAACAACCGGATCGAACACGAGCCAACCTCCGAATCGAGTGAGCCGGGATGTCAATGCTCCGAAATCGCCTGTCGCGCAGGCAGTGTTACTCGAAGGACGAGAGCGTGCGGCGGGCCCTGGCCAGAGGGTTGCGGGCCCGACGCACGGCCCCTCTCTCAATTCAGTTGTCCTGACTTCGGGTTCGAGCTCGTCAGCGCGACCAGTCGTGGCCCCAGTAGCTGTCCGCGGTGATTTCCTCCGCGGTGTAGGTGGATTCGTCCACCAGCAGCCCCTCGGTGCCGAATTCCAGATCCCAGCCGCCCGGGGTGCGGACGTAGAAGGAGATCATCTTGTCGTTGGTGTGCCTGCCCAGCGTGGAGGACAGGTGGTAGCCGGCCTTGCCGACCCGGTCCAGTGCGCGGCCCACGTCGTCGAGCGCGTCGACCTCGACCATGATGTGCACCAGCCCGGAGCCTTCCTTGCCGCCGGAGGGGATCAGCGCAAGACTGTGGTGCCGCTGGTTGACGCCGAGGAACCGCACCCGCATCGGGCCGTATTCCGGCGGGGTCGGCAGCCGGAACGCGCCGCGCGGCAGGAAGCCGAGTACCTCGGTGTAGAAGCGGAACGCGACGTCCAGGTCCGGCACCGGCAGCACGACGTGGCCGAGGCCGAGTCCCTCGGTGACGAAACGGTTTCCGTGCTGGGTGACGACCGGGCTGTGGTCGAGCACCGGGCCGTGGAAGACCTCGACGGGCGTCCCCGCGGGGTCGGCGAAGGCGATCGCCTCCTCGACCCGGCGCGCGTCGGCCTCCTCGACGGAGAGCGTGGCAACCTCGATTCCCGCCGCGCGCACCGCGTCTCGCGCGGCGGCCAGCGCACGGTGGTCGCGGACCTCCCAGCCCACCGCGAGCACCTTGTCGGTATCGCCGGGCACCAGCACCAAGCGGGCGCCGCGCTCGTCCATGCGCAGGTAGATCGCATCCGGGTCGGGACCGCTGCCCTCCGCGAAACCCATCACGTCGAAGGCGAAGGTGCGCCAGGCATGCGGATCGCTGACCGCGACCTTCACATAACCGAGCGAGCTGATGACAGCCATGGGGTGGTTCTCCTCAGTCATAGGTGATCCGGACCGTGTCGGTGACCGGAATCGCCTGGCAGGCAAGCACATAGCCGTCGGCCAGGTCGTCTTTCTCCAATACGTCGTTGCGCAGCAGCTTCACCTCGCCGTCGCTCAGGCGGCACACGCACGCGCTGCACGCGCCCTCGCGACACGAGTACGGCGCCTCGATGCCGCGGGCCAGCAGCACGTCGAGCAGCACCGTCTCGCGCGGCCAGCCCAGTTCGTGAGTTTCGCCGTCGATATCGACGGTGACGGCCGCCGCGTCCTCGTGCCCGGCGTCGGCCGCGGGTACGGGCGCGAACGGGTCGCCGGTGAGAGACAGGAACCGCTCCGAGTGCACCCGGTCGACGCCGAGCCCGGCGGCGGCCGACTCGACCGCATCCATGAAAGGCTCCGGCCCGCAGACGAACACGGCGCGATCGGCCCACGGCGCCAACAGCGACTCCAGCTGCCGCGCGGAGGGCAGGCCCTGCACGGTCTCCAGCCAGTGCACCACCGTGAGACGGTCCGGGTGGGCCGCCGCGAGCTGAGCCAATTCGGCCGCGAAGATCACCGAGCCCTCGTCCCGGTTGGCGTAGACCAGGGTGCAGCGCCCGCGTCCCTGCGCCAGCGCCGATTTCGCGATGGACAACACCGGCGTGATCCCGCTGCCTGCCGCGAGCAGCAGTAGATCGTCGTCGAGCGAGGCCGGGGTGAACACCCCCGCCGGGGGTAGGCTTTCGAACTCCATACCCTCGGTGGCGTTGTCGCACAACCAGTTCGAGGCATAGCCGGATGCCGTCCGCTTCACGGTCACCTTCAGCGGACCGTCTTCGTGCGGTGCGCTCGACAGCGAGTACGAGCGCGCCACCGACCCGGTACGGTCGCTGGGGATTCGCAGGGTGAGGAACTGGCCGGGCCGATACGCGGGGCGTTCACCCTCGGCGACCAGTTCCAGCGACACCGCGTCGGGGGTCTCGGCGATCACGCGCGCGACGCGCAATCGGATGCTCACGACTGCACCTCGCCGGCGCTCGGTTCCGCCGTGAGCAGAGCTGCTGCGTACTTGGTTCGCTCGCTCACAACAGATCCTGCTCTCGGGTACTGAGACCCAGCGCGCCCGCGATGACCGCGTTGTCGATGCTGCGGCGTAGCGCGGCACACCCCGGCATGGGCCCGCCGCCGTTGCCGCGCAGCTCCGCGCAGCGTCCCGCCGCGGCGGCGGTCCACTGCACGCTCGTGTGCGCGGGGCTGAATTTGACGACGGCGACCCGGTTTCCGCAGGCCTGACAGATGACGGCGTCCATGCTGCTGCGCTCAGGCCTCGCTGCTCGCGCGCTGCGCGGCGAGATTCTCGGCGACCTCGGCCTCCCACGCGCTGATCGCGCGGGTGGTGTCGACCTCGAATTCGAAACGGTCGGTCATCTTCTCGTCCACCTCGGCGACGTCCCGGTAGAACTGCTCGTACCAGCGACGCAGCTGGTACACCGGCCCGTCCTCTTCGCACAGCAGCGGGTTGTCGATGCGGGTCTTGCGCTTCCAGATCGCCACGTCCTGCTCGAAGCCGCGGCCGAGCCCGCCCGCGAACCGCACCGCCATCGCGTCGGCCTCCTCGGGCGCGAGACCAGGCAGCTTCTTGACGATCGCGCCGTACTGGAGCACGAACTTGGTCGGGGTCACCGGGTAGTGGCAGTTGATCAGCACCGCTTCCACCGTCTGGCCGTTGGACTCGTTGACCAGGTTGTCGATCATGTAGGAGGGGCCGAAGTAGTGCGCCTCGGAGTGCAGCACGTTCTTGCCGCCCGCTTCCTTGGCCAGCTCGCCCTGCATGTCCTCGCGACCGATGGAGGTCATGTACTGGCTGGCGACGTGGCCCTCGAAGACGTTCTTGAAATAGGTCGGGAACGCGAAATGCACGTAGAAGAAGTGCGCCATGTCGACCACGTTGTCGATGACCTCGCGGCAGTTCGCGCCGTCGATGACGATCTGGTTCCAGGTCCAGTCGCTCCACTCGTCGCTGAACGCGCCCTCGATGCGGGGGATCGTGACGTCCTCCGGCGGCGGGTTGCCCTCGGGGTCGTGCCAGACGAACAACTGCCGGTTCTGTTCGAGAGTGGTCCACGCCTTGGTGCGGGCCAGCGGCGGCACTCGGCGCGCATACGGGATCGCCGCACAGCGGCCGTTGCCCTTCCAGCGCCAGTCGTGGAAGGGGCAGGCGATGGTGTCGCCCTTGATGGTGCCGTCGCCGAGGTTGCCGCCCATGTGCCTGCAGTAGGCGTCGAGGACGTTGAGCGTGCCGTCCGTGCCCGCGAAGACCACCAGTTCGGTGCCGAACGCGGTGATGGTGTGCGGCTTGCCGTCGCGGAAGCTGTCGGCGAGGCCGAGGCAGTGCCAGCCGCGCGCGTAGCGGGCGGGCGGGGCGCCGGTGTCGATCACGCGCACCTGATCGTCGGTGTTCGCCGTGCTCATGATGTCGGGTCCTCCAGAGGTATTTCGCTCAGGCCTATGTCGTTCCGGGCTATTTCGATGCTGTGACGGCGCTCGCTGCGCCGGTAGGCGTGGTCCCACTGATCGGGAGCCGCTCAGACCACCGCCAGCCGCTCGTAGCCGGACCGGTAGAACAGCAGCGGCGCGGCCTCGCGCTGCTCGCTCAGCTCGGTGACGTGCGCGACGACGATGGTGTGGTCGCCGCCGTCGACCTCTCGCTCGAGGGTGCAGTCGATCCAGGCGATGGAGCCCTCGAGCAGCGGCGAGCCGTTGGGGGAGCGGCGCCAGCGCAGGTCGGCGAACTTGTCCTGGCCGCTGCGGCCCAGCTGCCTGCACACGTCTTCCTGATCGTCGGCCAGGATGTTGACGCAGAATCGGCCCACCTCGCGGATGCGCGGCCAGGTGGTGGACGTGCGGGCCGGGAAGAGTGCGACAGCGGGCGGGCTCAGCGACAGCGCGGAGAACGACTGGCAGGCGAAGCCGAGCGGCTGATCGCCTTCGAGCGCCGTGATCGCGGTGATGCCGGTGCAGAATCGGCCCAGGACGGCCTTGAAGTCGAGATCGACGGCCATGGTGCTCCTAGTTTCGACTAGAAATATTCCGTTTCGTCATGACCGTAGGCGGCGGGGTGTCGGAGGTGTCAAGCACGGGTTCCGGCTACCGAGAAAGATCCGTACCGATCTCCGTAGTTTCCGGGATTCAGGCTCGACGCGGGCGCGGCACTGTGATGGGAGACACAAACACATGTGCCGAAATTGCACATGCCTAATCGAAATACTTCTAAGCTTTGAGTCGCTACACAATGGAGGTGAGCCATGACGGTCGAGATGCTGACCCATCCCGAGTCCGGCGAGTGGACGGGTACGGGTCGTGCGACCGCCAAGCCGGCCCAGCCGCCGGTGTCGATGATCGAACGAATGACGCTGATCCTAGATGCGTTCGACGGCGCGACACCGACTTTGACCCTGCTAGGTCTCGCCGAACGCACCGGGCTGCCCCGCTCCACGGTGCACCGCATCCTGGATCAGATGATCCGGCTGCGCTGGCTCGCGCACGCTCCCGGCGGCTACCGCCTCGGCATGCGCACCCTGGAGCTGGGCGGACTCGCCGCCGACCACAACGAGATTCGCGATGTGGTGAGCCCGCTGCTGCACGATCTGTGTCAGCGCACCGGGATGGTCGGACACCTCGGCGTGCTCGACGGGCGCGAGGTGCTCTATCTCGACAAGGCGGGTGGACGCCTGGCCGCGACCATCCCGACCCGGCTCGGCGGCCGCATGCCCGCGCACAGCACGGCATTGGGCAAGGCGCTGCTCGCGACGCTGGAACCCAGCATCGTCGAAGCGTCGTTCCGTGACCGGCTGCCCCAGCTGACCGCCCGGACCGTTTGCGACAGAGGCGAACTGCACCGGGAGCTGAACCGGATCCGGCACCGCCAGGGCGTCGCCGTCGACAACGAGGAATCGGTCAGCGGCATCGCGTGCGTGGCCGTGCCGGTGCGCGGGCGCGGCGCCGCGGTGGCCGCGCTGTCGCTGTCCGGGCAGGTCAGCGGTGAGCGGCCCGCGCTGGACACCGCCCGGCTGGCGCGCGTTCTCGTCGAGGTCGCCCACGAGGCGGGCCGGGCGCTGTTCCCGCGGCACGCGCGCTGGCGCTGAGATGTTCGGCGCCGGGCAATTCGATCCCGGCGGCGCTGTGACCGTTGGGTCCGGCGACCCTAGTACTGCGACGGCAACCGGAACTACCGGTTGCCGCAACGTCTAGCCTTCCTCCGGCGGCGGTGGATAGTGGTCGAAGAAGGTGGCTGAAACAGGCGACAAATCCAAGTCCCTGCGCGCCGAGCCGATGAATTTGCCGAAGGCATCGTGAACCGGAGTTCGTGCCACCCGCCAGTCATCGATGGAGGCCACACGCTTCTCTGCCACCGCCAACTCGAGGGCAGCAAAGGCTTTGCCAACGGAGGTCGTCGCTTCGACCACCGCGGGCGATCCGTGAAGCCAGACTCCTGCAACCGCACTCGGCCACTCGGACCAGATCTCTCGTCGATCGATCCAGATCACCCCACGTGCGGACCGTGCCGCGATCCGGCCCGATCCGTTAAGGACCAGCAGAATTCGATCCGCTCCCGGCCGCGGCCGACACGATCCTCGCCTGCGACGCCAGACCTGCGGCCGTATCGGGTCTACGCACTCAACCCTCCAACTCGGCGCGTTCGGACTCGGTCGACACGATCTCCGCGACCCGGGACCCAGGCTCGGCGCCAGCACCCACCACAACCGATGCCGAATCAACGACTCGACAAACGAGGCCAGCTCCACCGCTGCCTCCAGTCCGGTCAGTGCTACTACGAACAGATCGCGTGAGTCAGCCAAAGCCGGGGTAGCAGTTGCTCTATGGTTGGACAGCCCTTCTGCGATGTAACCTCGGAATTTGGTCGATCGTCGGCATCGTAGGTTCGTGCTACGGTCATGTCCTTCACGGAAGTGTTTCACTACTGGTCAGGAGGGGGACAGTGTCCGAAGAATTCAAGGTAGAGCCGGACGACCTGGACGAGTTCGCACTACAATGAAAGACCTATCTGCCCAAGCGGGCAGGGCGAAAGAATATGTCAGCAGCTATCGGAATATTAACGCTGAGCAAGGTCGAATTCACGTGAGTGCAAACGGATTGGTCGACGAAATATTCGGTGAGCGTCGGCAACGGGGCTGGCTGGAATGATGGCTCGATACCCGGATGTGGATGTGGTTCCTGTCGCAGTCCCCGTGGTCACCGCAACTCGGCCTCTGTCGAAGGGGTGGCGAGATTCGGGCATTCGATTCGAGGTGGAGCTTTGCGAGCCCCTGCCGGATGTATGCAGCAGGCATGGCCTCCCCGCGATCGGTCGCCGGTCCGAAGTGGTTCTTTTTCACGAGGGCACCCGCGGGCGGGAACAGCTCACGCCGAACTCGACGTTTCGCACCTTGGCTTACAAGATGTTCAGCTTGGGGCCCAACCGTCTCGAGATCAACACCTGTCTCCGTGGTGAATGGCCGGTGTGCCACCGTTGCCTCCGGTCGTCTCGCAGGTGTCGGAGGATTGCTCGAAGTATTGTCATTGTCGGGTTGCTTTGTGTCGCAGGATTGGTAATAGCCAGAATTCTGGGCCTGACGAGCGCTGTTATGGTTTCCTTGGCGGTCGTGGTATTTCCGGGCTGGATTCCTGCAGGTCTTTTGGTCGCTTCCATGCTCCATCGTCGGGCAAATACCTTCATTTGGTTTCGTCCGATAGTGGCTGAGGATACTGTTGTTGTCGAGGCGCACCCGGGATTTGCCGCCGCGATGGCCGGCTCGACCAATGGTGGTATCGCCTAGAACTCCACAGCGGCAGTTCGAGATGTTGTGCCCGCCTTCGCTGGTAGTGGGCCTGTTCGGCGCGGTGTTGACGTCTTCGTTGCTCAGATCGACCAGCGCCGCCTGAGATTCGGCCCGGATCGGGCGGCCCGCACAGGCTGGGACCGGTCGGCCCTCCTGCCGCCGACCAGCCGAGTTCAGGTCGTATCTTTCAAGCGGGTAGGGCGTCGCCGATGGTGGTCTCGAAGAGGCCGCGGAGGGTGTTGGCCGTGAATTCGTCCAGCGGATAGAACAATTCGATCGCCAGCTCCGAGAGGGTGACGTCGGAGGGTGCGCCGAAGGTGACCATTGTGGTGAAGATTCGTAGCTCACCCCTTTGGGTGCGAATGCGCAGGGGAACCGCGAACGGACTCGGTGGCATTGCGGCCGTTTCCGATTCGGTCTCCGGTGGCACCGGGTACTGGGAGACCTCCTCGTACAGGTTGCGCAGGATCGGGTCGTCTGTGGCTTGGACCTGACGAAACAGGTTTTCCAGGAGGAAGTCTCGGACTTCGCGGTGATTGACCAGGTGCGTGGAAGCGGACGCACTGGCCGGGTGCAGGGCGAGGCGGTACATATTCCGTGGCTCGGCCAGCAGATGTTCGGGGATCTCGTCCTCGAGCAGACTCATCGCGCGGTTGGTGGCGACCACATTCCAGTAGCGGTCCACCGCCACCGCGGGATACGGCTCGTGCGCGGCCAGTATGGTGTCCAAGGCTGCTCGCGCGGCTGCCAGTTCCACATCGTCGAGACTGCTCTCCCGGTACTCCGGCGCGAACCCACCCGCCAACAGCACCGTATTACGTTCTCGCAGAGGCACTGCCATGACTTCGCAGAGTTTCAACACCATGGCCCGGCTGGGTTGGGACTTGCCGGTCTCGACGCAGGAGAGATGCCGCGCGGAGCTGTCGGCGGCCAGTGCCAGATCGAGCTGACTCAATCGCCGCCGCTGCCGCCACTCGCGGAGGAGTGCGCCCACCGGGGAGTGCTGTGCCGATCGCGTCATTCGCGCAGGATATCCAAGCGCCGATCAAGTCCTCCATGACCTCCGAGGTCATTGAGACCATGATCGACCACTGGCAGCGTTGCCGTCATGACGACAACGACAGTTCCGGTCCTCGACACCGGTCACGATTTACTTCGCGCAGTCCTTCGCGTGGATGGTTGGAGCACAGGCGCATTCGGCGCGATCCTGCTGGCGGTCGCGCCGGGCCTGCGCGAACCCCTGGGCCTGCCGACCACCTGGTCGATCCCATTCGGTGTCGCCATGCTGGGCGGCGCGGCCGCCTTGCTGCTCCTCGCGGGATATCCGGAGATCCCGGCGCCCCTGGCGGTCACGGTAGTGACGGTCAACGCCCTGTCTGCGGTCGGAATGGTGCTGCTCACCTTCACCGATCTGCTGCCACTGACCGGCTGGGGCATTGTCTTCCTGCACATCGGAGCCTCGTTCGTCGCGATCTTCGCCACCCTCGAATATGTCGGCCTGCGCCGCGCCGATAGGTGAAACATGACCAACGACATGGCAGCCCCGGAGACCGCGCTGCGCGAACTCCTGCGGGCGCAGATGGCCGCATGGGCGGCCGGTAGCGGGAAAGCATTCGCCGCGACCTTCACCGACGACGCCGACTTCGTTTCGGTGATCGGCGAATTCATCCGGGGCCGTGAAGAACTTACGATCGAGATGCAGAAGGGCTTCGACGGCTTCATGAAGGGCACCCACATGTCCGAACCGCACACCCTGATCATCCGATTCCCCACGCCCGATACGGCGGTCATGATCACCCAGGGCCTGCGCCCGAGCCCACCCGGCGTGCAACCTGGTCGCGATGAGCAGTCCATCCAGACTCGAGTGGCGGTGCGCGCCAACGGAACCTGGTTGTTCACCACTTTTCAGAACACGTGGGTCTCCCAATTCCCAGCCTGACCTCGCCAGAACTCGGCGAAATACACGCGACTGGACCGAGGCCATGTCTCCCAATAGCCTCAGCCATTCAACGAGTTCCGCCGGACCAAGAGGATGTGTCGATGTCGTCTCCGATGCCGGGGGTCGTGGCCTGGGCAGTGATCGGCTACGTCTCGGTTCTCCTGGCGGTTCGGTTCTGGCTCGTCGGCGGCGCTGTTGTCGATCGGCTCGTGAACCACATGGGCCTGTGGAGCATCGCGGCCCTGCTGATGTACCGGTGCGCGTCGTCGCCGACCCTCGATGACCCGGCGAATCAGCTTGCCCTGGGCTGCGTTCTGATGACCACCACATACCTGTACGTCATCGGTCGGCTGGTCAGCGCCGATGCCGAGCCGGATACCGTAAGGCGCCACCAGCGCACCGCCACTCTGCTCGCCTCGGCCGCGACGGCCTCGGTAGTCCTGACCGCGGCATCGGCCCGATACTCGGGACGATCGGTCGACCTGCGCCTCATACGGGATGCACTGGGCATCGGTTGCGCCTTCGCCATACCATTCACCTACAACACGGTCGTGTTCACTCGCAGATGCCTGGGCACACTTCGCGATGCCGAGACGCCGCCCGCGGCGCGGATCGTAGGCATCGGCCTGATCGGCAGCAATGCCGTTCTCTGGGGTGCGCTGGCACTCTCACTTTCCCAGCCGGCCACTGGATGGCTCGAGGGACCACAACTGTCGCTGGTTCAGGCTGCGTTCGCCCTGTGGGTCGCGATCGATTCGACACTGCTCGCGATACCGCTGGTCGGGGAGCTGGTGCAGCGCGCGGGTATGGATCGCGCCACCAGAACCTGCCGTCGACTGTTGCCGCTGTGGCGTGATCTCACCGCGGCGGTCCCGGAGATCGTCATGCCCGTCGATGTACGGCACGGCTCGGATCCAGCCACCCGTCTGCTGCGGATGACCGTGGAGATCCGCGACGCAATGCTCCACCTAGGCGCTTACCTCCCGGCCGAAACCGGCGCAACGCAACGCAATACCGTGCGAGAGCCGAAATCGGACCGGGGGCTTGCCGACTACGCCCACCGGCTGATGCGGGCGGCGCAGGCCAGGAAGACGGGCCTACCGCCCACCCGTGCCGGAGCAGCACCGCCATTGCCCGTGGTCGCGCATGATTTCGACGCCGAGCTCGCGCACCTGATCGCTCTGGCCCGCATCTGGCCGCGGGCCAAGGCCGCGGTGGAATGAGCCGATCGCGCGGTGGATCGGACGCTGCCAGCCCGGACTGCAAATGCAGTCCGCCCCAGGTGACGAGATCATGTCGCCGTCCAGCGCCGGGCCGGGGCTCATGCTGTTCCGCAGGGTGCCGATCAATCCCCTGCTCGTGCAGGATTCGGGTCACATATCGCGAAACAGCGGGAGCCCCCACGCGGAGTTTCGTTCCTTCGGTTCCACCTGGGTCAAGCCGAGCAACATGCCAAGCCCCTGGAAGGCACGCTCGCCGACCACCCGGCGGAGCGCTTCTGGATCGCCGGTGAAGCTTCCCGTGCGGAAGTTCGAGAACGTGCCTCCGACTTCATACTCCTCCTTTCGGCACTCCCAGCAGTGATTCCCGATGAGGCCAACCTTGGCTTTCGTCGTCCCGTACACCCCGGAGATCCCCGCTTCGTAGAAGCCGTAGACGACGCCCCGCATCGTTGCGTTCCCCTGAATCTCGAGATTGCCCTCGAGGTACAGATGCCTGCACTCGACCGAGCCGGTCACGATGAGGCTGGCGGTCTCATCGGTGGCGACCGAGCCCGTCGCCGACAGGTTCCCCAATACGATGAGCGCGCCGTCGTAGATGCCGAGATCACCGTCGATCCTCAAGTCACCACGGTGCACCTTGGTGTCGTCATCGAGGCAAGAGCGAATGTCCTCGTCGAGGATCTTCTCCAGATCCGCCTCCGTCGCCTGCTCCACACGCCCGGTCTCGCTCAACGATTCGATCGACTCTTCCGCCACCGCCACTCCTCTCACGCAAATGCGTTGAAGACACTATCGCCTCCACCCCTGAGGCCAGCAGTTCCTCGCCCCGGCCGCCGGATGACTTGCCCGGCAACAGATTCCAACCCGCAAGCTCACCGGCGCGCCAGCGTTTACCAGCGCGTGCACCTGCGGCTGCGCCACCTCCCAACGCGCCCGCAACCGCGGCCGCCCGCGCGAGCCGGCCCGCCACCCGCGCACACACAGCGTGTTGTGCATCGACGCTGTGATTCGTCACACGCGGCATCGGCGACGAACTCGCCGCCTGTCAGCGCGCCGACGTCGTCCTCATCGACCGCACCATCCCCGACTCGGGCGTGCCGTTGGGCGACAAACAAGCTCTGCGATACCAACCTCGAATTCCGTGCTTGCGTAGACACCACGGCGAAAAGTTCCGCGGCGCCTCGACATCCGCACGACAACCTGACCTTCGACGGTCACGAACAGGCGATGGTTGAAGCAATGGCGCTCATCGTCAGGGGGCGGACGAGTGCCGACGACGAGCATTGATCAGTGAGCCAACCGCTGAGCCGGGCACGAAAGGCCGTGTGGAAGAGGTAGCTGAGATGACCAGATCCGGATCAGTGCGGGATGGAATCGATGAGCGCGCGAGCACCCTGGCGGAGCAGGTCGGCGCCGACGAAGAAGCCGAGCGCCTTCGGGTCCTCCGGCACCCCCCAGTGTTTGGCGTCCAGCCATCGGCTGCCGTCGCTGTCGAAGACCTTGCCGTGCAAGGTGAGTCGTCCCGCGGCGTCGGTGGTGGCGTACCCGGCGATGGGAGAGTTGCAGTGGCCCTGGAGGGCGTGCAGCATGGCGCGTTCGGCATCGGCATGCCGGTGCGTCTCCGGGTGGTCCAGTTCGCCGCCGACGTCCAGCAGCCACGCGTCGTCGGCGCGGCACTCCAGCGCGATAACGCCCGCGCCGACCGGTGGGCACATGGTGTCCAGGTCGAGGGTCTCGGTGATCCGGTGTTCCTGGCCGACCCGATGCAGCCCGGCCACCGCCGCGATGAGCACGTCGACGTGCCCCTCCTCGAGCCGCGCCAGCCGGGTGTTCACGTTGCCCCGCAACGGTTTCACGGTCAAATGCGGGAAATGCAGCTTCAGCTGCGCCGTCCGGCGCACCGAACTGGTGCCGACCACGGTGCCCTCCGGCAGCTCCGCCAGCGGCGCGCCGCTCGCGGTGATCACCGCGTCGTGCACGTCCTCGCGGGCCAGGAATCCGGCGAAGGCCAAGCCTTCCGGCACCGGGATGTCGCCGGGGATGTCCTTGAGGCAGTGCACCGCGAGGTCGGCCTGGTCGGTCTGGAGCGCGAGGTCGATCTCCTTGACGAACGCCCCCTTGCCGCCGAGTTTCGACAGATCCCCCATCCAGCGGTCGCCCGCGGTGGTCACCTTCACCAGCTCGCTGTCCACCCCCAGCCCGGCGAGTAGCGCCGCCACGTGCTCGGCCTGCGCGAGCGCCATGGGGCTGGATCGGGTAGCGATGCGAATGATGCGCGTCCGCGACATGGGCAGCACACTACTCCCGGGGTTGTCGCCCCGTCACCGAGGGCAAGGAGAGAAGAGTATGGGCTGGAATGCCGCCGGATTGCTGGTGGAGGGGGAGATCGGCTCCGACGTGCTGGCAGCGCTGCCGGGCGCGCCGTTGGCATCGGGCGAAACAGGTTCGGGCGACGAGGTTTTCAGCAGCAGCTTTGCGGCCGATTACGCGGTCGCGACGGTCGGCGGCTGGACCGTGCTCGCCGATCCGTGGATCAGCGCGCTCTACGACGAGACGCTGACGCCGCGCCTGGCCGAAGGACGACGGGTGCTGACGTTCATCCTGAACGGAGCGACCGACACCTACGGCATCGGCTGGTACGTCGACGGCGCGGTTGTGCGCGACGTGCTCGTCGTCGAAGGGGAAACGGTTGCCGAGGAAGGGGTTCCGCTGCCCGAAGAGGACGGGATCGGGTTCGGCGCCGAGGACGACGTCTTCGCTCTGACCGCGCGGCTCACCGCGGTGGATTTCGGAACCATCGCCGAGGCGGAGTATCGCTACCTGAGCAATAGCGCGCCGGAGTGACACAGGGCGGGGCCGGTCGGTGACCGGCCCCGCCACGAGCGTCGGCATCAGTAGGCGGTGCCGCCGGTCGCCGGTGTGCGGCCGTGTCGCATGATCAGCGCGATGAGCAGGGCGAGCGCCGCGGCGCCCGCCGCGACCCAGAAGCCCAGTTCGTAGCCGCGGTCGCCGAAGATGTCGGGGATCGGGCTGGGCGGCGCGGGCTGACCGGCGACGGTGACCAGCGCCCGCATCGGGCTGGCGTTCAGGAACGCGGTGACGATCGCCAGGCCGATCGCCACGCCCATGGACTGCATGACCCCGAGCATGCCCAGGCTGATGCCCTGTTGTTCCTGCGGGACGGCCTCGACCATGAGGATCGGCATGGCCGCGTAGTAGAACCCGAAGCCGATGCCGAACGCGGCGCTCACCCAGAGGAAGGTCACCCAGGTGTGCGGGAGCACGGCGTAGCAGACCCCCGCGCCGACGAACAGCGCGAGCGCGGTGATCAGCGGCAGCCGGGCGCCGATCCGGCGGGCCAGCGCGCCGGCCAGCGCGCCGCACAGCATCGCGAGCACGGCTTGCAGCAGCGCGATGCGCACCGCGAATTCCAAAAGGGTGTAACCGTTTCCGTAGGTGTAGCCCGGATCGAGGGTCACCTGCACCGCCTCGGGCGGGAGCGGCTGCCCGGTCTGCTGCTGGATCTGCGCCAGCGTGGCCTGCTGTACGCCCGCGGTGACGGTGGCCTGGTCGGGCGTCTGCGTCATGTAGCCGAGCGCGTAGGACTGCACGCCGATCAGGAACGACGCGAACAGCGCGCCCGCGAGCACCAGCGCCACCCTCGGGTGGAACAGCAGGCGCATGTCCATGATCGGCCTGCTGACCCGGTTCTCGATCACCACGAACAGCATCAGCAGCACGAGACCCGCGGCCAGCCAGCCCAGCGTCGTCGGCCTGCTCCAGCCCCAGTCCTGGCCCTTGTCCAGGTAGATCAGGGTGAGCCCGGCGCCAGCGGACAGCAGCACCGCGCCGAGGACGTCGATGCGTTCGGGCACGCGCAGCTTCGACTCCGGCACCACGAAGTAGACCAGCGGCAGCATCAGCAGCGTGAACCCGGCGAGGCACCAGAAGATCGCGCGCCAGCTGTAGTTGTCGACCAGGAAACCGCCGAGCAGCGGACCCGCGATGGCGGAGAGGCCGAGACCCGTCGCGGTGATGCCGAGGCCGATCGGAACGTACTTGCGCGGCATCAGATCCCGGATCAAGCCGTAGGCGATTACGGCGGTCGCGATGGCGGTCGCCTGGAGGCCGCGCCCGATCAGGAACAGCGCCCAGCTCGAGGTGATCGCGTCGAGCGCGCAACCGAGCATGAACAGCACGCCGCAGACGAGGAACATCCGCTTCTTGCCCCAGACGTCGCTCATCTTGCCGATCAGCGGCGAGGCGGCCGCGCCGACGAGGCCGAAAACGATGATGGCCCAGTTGATGTTCGCCCCGACGCCGGGAAAGGTCGGCGCGATCTTCTGCAGCGCGGCGGCCACGATCGTGTACTGCATCGGGGCGACCTCGGTGAACAGCACGATGACCGCCAGCACGGCGAAGATCCTGCCGCGCGACGCGCCGTCGAGTCGTCCGGTGTCGTCGGCGGATTCGGATACGACGCCCGGACTTTCGGTGGTCCCGGGGTCGCGGGGAATGGTGGACATGGATCGCCCTCCGATGCTCTGGTGATACGTGTTGTGAAACCTGTCACACCGGACCCGGATCGATGCCGCGTGAATCCCACTCAACGGGATTTCTCACCTGTCATATGCCTAGGCGATATAGTCCTAGCGTGACCGATGCCAAGTCTGTTCCCGTGGACGCCGGGGTGCCCGACCTGCCGACGACGAGCTGGGCGGTGCTCGGAATGCTCTCGCACGCCGAGGAATTGTCCGGCTACGATCTCAAGAAATGGGCCGACTGGAGCCTCCAGTTCTTCTACTGGAGCCCGTCGTTCAGTCAGATCTACGCCGAACTCAAGCGGCTCGAGAAGCACGGCTACGCCACCTCGCGCACCGTGCTGCAGGACGACGGCGTGCGCGGCAAGCGGATGTACTCCATCACCGAGGCAGGGCGCGCGGCGGCTGCGCAGTGGGTCAATCACGCCCCGGTGGAGGCGCCCGTCCTCAAGCACAGCGTGATGCTGCGGGCCTGGCTCGGCCACCTCGCCGAACCGGACCGGCTGCGCGAGATCCTCACCGAGCACATCGGCTACGCCGAGCGGATGCGCAAGCTCGCCGAGGTGGACGCCGAGGGCGCCGAGGAGAACCCGGACTGGGCCTACCCCGGCGCGGTGCTGCGCTGGTGCGTGCGCCACTACGAGGCCGAGCGGGACTTCGCGCGGGAGCTGCTGGCCGATGTCGACAAGCTCGCCGAGGGCGGGCGCCCCAAGCGTGCCGCCAAGGGCAAGGGGCGCCGCGCGTCCTGATCGCGGCCCGCTGAGCGGGACTGCCGCTTCCTATATCGATTAGGGATATTTCTACTAGTCATATAGGAGGAGGTGGTCATGCGTACCGAATTCGCAGGACAGCGGACATTGGATCCGGTCGAGACGGCGATCGCGGCGATCGCCGCGGGCGGGATGGCGGTCGTCGTGGACGACGAGGACCGCGAGAACGAGGGTGATCTGATCCTCGCCGCCGAACTGGCGACCACGGAGTCCATCGCGTTCCTGGTCCGCCACGCCAGCGGCGTGCTGTGCGCCCCGATGGCGGGACCCGACCTGGATCGCCTGCTGCTGCCGCCCATGACCGCGGTCAACGAGGATCCGAAAGGCACCGCGTACACCGTGTCGGTCGACGCGGCGCACGGCGTCGCCACCGGCATCTCGGCCGCCGACCGCGCCCACACGCTGCGCACGCTCGCCGACCCGCGCACCGAGGCGCATGAACTCACCCGCCCCGGTCACGTCTTCCCGTTGCGCGCCCACCCGAGCGGCGTGCTCGGCAGGCCGGGGCACACCGAGGCGGCGGTGGACCTCGCCCGCCTCGCCGGACTGCGCCCGGCCGGGGTGATCGCGGAGGTCGTACGCGACGACGGCGCCATGGCCAGGCTGCCGGAACTGCGGGAGTTCGCGCGCGCTCACGGACTGCCGATCATCTCGATCGCCGATCTGATCGAGTACCGCCGCCGGATCGAGCGGACGGTGACCCGGGTGGTGCAGACCAGGATGCCGACCAAGTACGGCGAGTTCCGCCTCGTCGGCTACCGCGACGAGCTCACCGGAACCGAGGCGCTCGCCATGGTTTTCGGCGACCCCGGCCGGGACGCCGTGCTGGCGCGGTTGCATTCGGAATGCCTCACCGGCGACGCGCTCGGCTCGCTGCGCTGCGACTGCGGCGACCAGCTCGACGCCGCACTGCACGCGGTCGCCGCCGAGGGCAGCGGCGTGGTGGTGTATCTGCGCGGCCAGGAGGGGCGCGGCATCGGACTGCTGAACAAGCTGCGCGCCTACGAGCTCCAGGACCTCGGCGCCGACACGGTCGAGGCCAACGTGGCGCTCGGGCTGCCGGTGGACGCGCGCCGCTACACCGCGGGCGCGCAGGTGCTCGCCGATCTCGGCGTTCGCTCGGTGCGCCTGTTGAGCAACAACCCGGCCAAACAGGCCGGGCTAGAGGAACACGGCATCGCGGTGGTGCGCAGGGTGCCGTTGCAATCGACCCCGACCGAGCACAACATCCGATATCTGCGCGCCAAGCGCGATCGGATGGACCACCAGCTGTCCGAGATGGACGCGGAGCTGGAGCGGGCCAGCTC
>NZ_JBYIRW010000035.1:0-35613 GCF_057708325.1 Nocardia sp. bgisy134 | reverse complement strand
CGCACACCGCGCCGATCGAACCGGCCGGCGCGGGGCAGGCGACCTTCAGGTGGCTGTATCGATCCGAGGCCGACCGAACACACCGCTGCACGACGATGACCGTGCAGCGGCCCTTGCTCGGAGACCGACTCGGCTACTCTGCGGCTTTTCGGTGCTCGATTGTGTAATGAGCCATCACCCAGGCGTTTCGAGGTCGTTGGCAGTCATCTCGCTGCCGATCAGTTGGCCAACTCGGTCAAGTAGCGGCATATTCGAAGTCCCCAGCTGGATTTCGCAATCGAGGATGCTGTCGGCACCCCTGCTGGCGGCCAGATGCGACAGTCCGAAGATCAACGGCCCGAGGCCATCTCGGGCCGTTGACCTCCGCGCGGAACGTCCGATAATGACTCCCCTTCAGTCAAGACGCGGTGGGGAGTTCGTCGTTTGGGCCGAAGTCGCTGGAGATGTCGCGGTAGACCAGCGGTAGCAGGACGGTGAGTTCCTAGAGGTTGGCCAGGCTGCGGCGCGCGAGGACGTCGGGGGTGAGGAATCTGTTGGGCACGAAGGGCTCCTAGCGGTGGTGGCGGGGATCGATGCGGTGGATGCGGCCGTGGCGGCGCGGGCCGAGCGGATCGATCCGTCGGTGGGTACGACGGCGTTCATCCGGGAGGACCATCACGGCGAGGTCTTCCTCGACCCGACCCGCGCCGGCGGTGCCACCGTGGCCGCCGCCTACAGTCCCCGCATCTGTCCGGGCGTCACCGTCTCGATCCCGCTGCGCTGGTCGGACCTCGACGACGTGACACCGGCCGACTTCACACTGCTTACCGTGCCGGACCTGCTCGGTGACAGCGATCCCTGATCATCGGAAATGCCTGCGCCGCAGCAGCTTCCCCTGGATCTGGTCGAGGAGGCACCCCACCCCGGTGGCCCAGGTGCAGGCCATGCACGGAGGCAAACGCCGCGCGCGAGCCCGTCGAGGAGAATGAGCCGCTGACATCGGACCGCGCGGGCGACAGCGTCTGCCGCGGTACGCGGCCGGAGACGGACAACCCGGTGTGCATCAACCCCGGGCCGTCTCCTGGAAGTCGACGATGGCCCCGGCGTTGTCCCTCGCCCAGTTCGTCAAGACATCGATGGGCTCGACAAGGGTCAGACCGAGGTCGGTGAGGCTGTACACCACCCGGCGTGGCGCTTCGGCACGGCGCTCGATCAGACCGTACTGCTGGAGTCGGCGCAGCGTCTGGGTGAGGACCTTGCGTGAGATGCCACCACCGATGAGGCCGATGAGCTCACCGTGTCTGTGCGGCCGTCGGCTGAGCCCGAAGAGCACCAGCACGGCCCATTTGTCCGAGAGGATCTCGACGGCCAGCCGTGTGGGGCAGTCGGCGAGAAAAGCCGGTCCGGCGATGTCCTGCATGGAATTCGAAGGTACCAGGAGGTAACCCACGGCTCCGTAGCGTTTTCCGGAGCAACGAATTCAGCGCCAGATGCGGAGGAATCACCATGCCACAGGTAGTCGTCTTCGACCGGTTCGGTGGGCCGGAAGTCATGCACATCGTCGAGGAGCCGGCCGTCGAACCCGCGGCCGGCGAGCTGCGGGTCCGGATCGAGGCATTCGCCGTCAACCCGCTCGACCAGATGATGCGTTCGGGCGCCTCGCCGGCGCCGATCGCCCTGCCGCACGCCCGCCTCGGCGTGGAAGGAACCGGTGTCATCGACGCGGTGGGCCCCGAGGTCGCCGGGTTGCAGGCTGGCGATCCGGTCGTTCTCACGGCAGTTCCGGACGCGAGCGTCCGGGGGAGCTACGCCGAATACCTCACAGTCCCCGCGAGCCGCGTCCTCGCCCGGCCTGCCGGGCTCGGAGTTGCGGAGGCGGCGGCGATCTGGGTCGCCTACTCCACGGCCTACGGTGCGCTCGTCGAGAAGGCGGGGATGCGTCCCGGCGACCATGTCCTCATCACCGCCGCGTCCGGCGGTGTCGGCCGCGCGGCGATACAGATCGCCAATCAGATCGGCGCCGTGCCCATCGCCGTCACCCGGCACGCCGCGAAACAGGACGACCTGCTCGCCACCGGCGCAGCCGCTGTCGTCGCCACCGACCGGATCGGCGTCGCCGAAGCCGTCCGCCACCACACCGGCGGGACCGGCGCCGACATCGTCCTCGACCTCGTCACGGGCCCAGGTCAGCTGGATCTCCTGGCGGCGGCCCGCCCGGGCGCAACGCTGGTCGCCGCCGGCTTCCTGGACCCTCGGCCGGCATCCTTCCCGGCAGGCACACCGCTGACGATCCACGGCTACCGAAGTTTCGAACACACCCTCGACCCTGTGGTCGTCAAGCGTATGGCGGCGTTCTTGAACGCCGGTGTCCGCCTCGGCGTGCTACAGCCGGTCGTCGACAAGACGTTCGCCCTCGACGAGGTGGTCGAGGCGCACCGCCACTTCGAGAAGGGGCTGTACGCCGGGAAGATCGTCGTGACGATCTAGGTGCGGGAGTCGGCGATCGAGTCGCGGACCTTGCGGCGGACGGCCTCGATGTCGTCCTCGGGCGGCGGTGCGCGCGGGGTGGCACCACGTGGCGTACCAGCGCAGCCGCTCCCCGCGAGGGAGCTGCCGTTCCTGCCATACCGCGTGCGTCCACATCGCACATCCCACATGAAGCCGGATGAGTGCGACGCTGACCCAGGTGCCCGACACAAGCCCGCCGCGGTGCGCGCCCGCGGACGACACGCCTCTACCGAGCACGCGGTTTCGATCGCACCCAGCCGAAGGTCAGTTCCACCGCGCGCCTCCACTTCTCGTACTCGTCCTCGCGATGCGCGGGGTCCATTCGCGGAAGCCATTGGGCGGCAAGGCGCCAATTGTTGCGCAGTCCCTCCAGATCCGGCCAGTAACCGACAGCGAGGCCGGCGGCATACGCCGCACCCAGCGAGACGGTCTCGGCGACCAATGGGCGCAAGACGGGTACGTCGAGTACGTCGGCCACGATCTGCATGAGCAGGTTGTTCGACGTCATGCCGCCGTCCACGCGCAGAGTGGCGGCCTGCAGGCCGGAGTCGGCGTTCATCGCCTCGACCACGTCGCGGGTCTGCCACGCGGTGGCCTCCAGCACGGCGCGGGCGATGTGCCCCTTGGTGATGTAGGAGGTCAGTCCGGCAATCAGGCCGCGGGCGTCGCTGCGCCAATGCGGCGCATACAGCCCGGAGAACGCGGGCACCACATAGCAGCCGCCGTTGTCTTCGACGGTGCGCGCGAGCGTTTCGATCTCCGGCGCGCTGGTGACCAGGCCGATGTTGTCCCGCACCCACTGCACGAGCGAGCCGGTGACCGCGATCGGTCCCTCCAGCGCGTACACCGGCTCGGGGCCGATCTGGTAGCCGATCGTGGTGAGCAGGCCGTGCTCGGACCGCACCAGATCGCGTCCGGTGTTCATCATGAGGAACCCGCCGGTGCCGTAAGTGCACTTGGTTTCCCCACGCGCGAAACAGGTTTGGCCGAACAGCGCGGCGTGCTGGTCGCCCAGCGCAGCGGCGATCGGGATGCCCGGCACCACCCGGCGGGTCACGCCGTAGGACGCGGTGGAGCGCTGGATGCGCGGCAGCATCGCCGCGGGAATGCCGAAGAACGCCAGCAGTTCGTCGTCCCACGTGAGGGTGCTGAGGTTCATCAGCAAGGTGCGGCTGGCGTTGGTGACATCGGTGAGGTGCAGCCCGCCGTCGACCCCGCCGGTGAGATTCCAGATCAGCCACGTCTCCATGGTGCCGAACAGCACCTCGCCGCGCTCGGCGCGCTCGCGCAGACCCGGGACGGCGTCCAGCATCCACCGCAGCCGCGGCGCCGCGAAGTACGTGGCCAGCGGCAGGCCGCACAGCTCGCGGATCCGGTCCGCACCCGGACGTTCGCGCAGCTCGCCGACCAACTCCTCGGTGCGCACGTCCTGCCAGACGATGGCGCGCCCGATCGGCATCCCGGTGCGGCGGTCCCACACCACGGTGGTCTCGCGCTGATTGGCGATGCCGAGCGCGACGATCTGGTTGGCGGCCACGCCGGAATCCCGCATCGCCTGCGGCACGATCCGCTCGACGTTGCGCCAGATCTCCAGCGCGTCCTGCTCGGCCCATCCCGGGCGCGGATAGTGCTGCTGGTGCGGGCGCTGCCCGACGCCGACCAAGCGGGCGCGCTGGTCGAACAGTATGCAGCGAGTCGAGGTAGTGCCCTGATCGATGGACAGCACGTAACGTTGCGTCATCGGCGGCCGCCTTCAGTCGAAGTCCGCCAGTCACCGGCCCGCCGGAACTCAGTGCGGCGCACCGAGATCCCTCGAGACCGCCCGTGCGGCGTCGAGGACGTAACCGACCAGCGCCGGCCGGTGCCGCAACTGTGCGTCGCACAGTCGATCCACCCGGCCGGTGATGCCGATGGCGCCGACCACGAGACCGCCGGGCGCTCGGATCGGCGCGGCGATACCCGCCTCGCCCGATCGGAATTCCTCGGTGTCGCCTGCCCATCCGGCCTGCCGCACCACGGCCAGCGCCCTGGCCAACGCGGCTCGGTCGACGAGAGTGCGGTGTGTGAGCGGAGCCAGTTCGCTTCCGCGTACCGTGGCGGCCAGGTCGGTGTCGTAGGCCAGCAGGACCTTGCCCAGAGCAGTCGCGTGCGGGGGCAGGAGTTCGCCGAGCTCGAGCGCCTGCTCGGTGTTGTCCGGCCGGAACACGTGGTGGACCACCACCACCGCGCCGCCGATCGGGGCGCCGATCCGCACCGACTCTCCGGTGCGCGCCGCAAGGGCGTCGGCCCAGTTGATCGCCCGGGAGCGCAGCTCGTTTGCGTCGAGATAGCTGGTGCCCAGATGCAGCAGCGCGGCGCCGAGCTGGTATTTGCCGGTTGCCGGGTCCTGCTCAACGAAACCGACGCCCTGCAACGTGCGCAGAATGCCGTGCGCGGTCGGCTTGGCGAGATCGAGCGCACCCGCGATGTCGCCGATGCCGAGACGACCGGATCCACGGGCCAGCAGCCGCAGTACGGCCGCCGCTCGCTCGATTGATTGGATCGGACCTGGCATGTCGGGAAACCTCTCCGGCGAGTGGCGATTCGACAATGTCGAATCTTCGGTAATACCTGGGTTACATCATTGAAACCCAGTGTGAGCTGCGCCATACATCCTCCTAGCGTGTCGGACGGTAGTGGCGCCGCGGTCTGGCAACCAGCCGAGCCATTCGGCATTGTCGAATACGAGCTATGTCCGACTCGGAAATCCCCCCGTAATTTCCGTTCGGCACGGTCGCGCCCGCGACCTGCGGGGCGAAACGGAGGCTCAACGATGAACTTCGGCTCAATCTTCCTCAGCGAAGCACTCGGTACAGGAGTACTGCTGCTGCTCGGGGTCGGTGTGGTCGCGAACGTACTGCTGGCCAAGTCCAAAGGACAGGACGGCGGCTGGCTACTGATCAACTTTGGATGGGGGTTCGCGGTGCTGGCCGGCGTTTATGTCGCCTACAAGACCGGCGGCCACCTCAATCCTGCGGTCACCATCGGCATCCTGTTCAGCGGTGCCGACGAGTACGCCTCCGGTATCGCCATCTCGGGCGCCACGACGCTCGCCTATCTGAGCGGTCAGCTGGGCGGCGCGTTCCTCGGCGCGACCGTTGCCTACCTGGCCTACAAGCGCCACTTCGACGAGGAGACCGACGAGGAGAAGAAGCTCGCGGTGTTCGCCACCGGCCCCGCGATCCGCGCCTTCCGCTGGAACTTCGCCACCGAGGTGATCGGCACGTTCACCCTGGTCCTGGTGATCCTCGCGTTCGGACACACCCCCAGTGGACTCGGCCCGGTCGCGGCGGCGCTCCTCGTCGTCGGCATCGGCGCGTCGCTCGGCGGCCCGACCGGATACGCCATCAACCCGGCTCGCGACCTCGGTCCGCGCATCGCGCACGCACTCCTGCCGGTCAGCCAGCCCGTGCCGGCCGATGAGGCCCGGGTTCCGGTGGGTGTCGGCGCCCGCTCGTCGGTCGAGTCGCCCGACGTCAGCGCCGAACCGAGCCGCAAGAACTCCGACTGGGGTTATGCCTGGGTGCCGGTGCTCGGCCCGCTGGTCGGCGGCGCGCTCGCCGGTCTCGCTGCCCAGTTCCTGTTCTGAGTCCATTTCCGACAGCAGTTTCTCGAAAGGACCGCGATGACCAAGTTCGTCGGCGCCATCGACCAAGGCACCACGAGCACCCGCTTCATGGTGTTCGACCACAGCGGCAACGAGGTTGCCCGCCACCAGCTCGAGCACGAGCAGATCCTGCCGCGCCCGGGGTGGGTGGAGCACAACCCGACCGAGATCTGGGAGCGCACCCGCGCGGTCATCCAGAGCACCCTCACCAAGGCCGATCTGGTGGCGAGCGATCTGGCCGCGGTCGGCGTCACCAACCAGCGCGAGACCACGGTGGTGTGGAACCGCAAGACCGGGCGGCCGTACTGCAACGCCATCGTGTGGCAGGACACCCGCACCGATCGCATCGCCTCCGACCTGGAGAAGGCCGGGCACGGTGACACCATCCGGCGCAAGTCGGGCCTGCCGCCGGCCACCTACTTCTCCGGCGGGAAGCTGCGCTGGATCCTGGACAACGTTCCGGGTGTGGCCGAGGACGCCGAGCGTGGCGACGCGCTCTTCGGCACCACCGACACCTGGTTGCTGTGGCAGCTCACCGGCGGCGTGGACGGCGGGGTACACGTCACCGATCCGACCAATGCCAGCCGCACCATGCTGATGAGTTTGGAGACGCTGGACTGGGACGACGAGCTGCTGTCGATCTTCGGCATCCGGCGCGCGATGCTGCCCGCCATCGCGCCCTCGTCCAACCCGGAGCTGTTCGGGACCACCCGCGCCGACGGTCCGTTCGGCGGTGCGGTGCCGCTGTCGGGTGTGCTCGGCGACCAGCAGGCGGCCACGGTGGGGCAGGTCTGCTTCCGTCCCGGCGAAGCCAAGAACACCTACGGCACCGGCAACTTCCTGCTGCTGAACACCGGAACCGAGATCGTGCGGTCGCAGCACGGACTGCTCACCACGGTCGCCTACCAGCTCGGCTCGGACAAGCCGGTGTACGCGTTGGAGGGTTCGATCGCGGTGACCGGCTCGGCGGTGCAGTGGCTGCGCGATCAGCTGGGCATCATCTCCGGTGCGGCGCAGAGCGAATCCCTGGCCCGGCAGGCCGAGGACAACGGCGGGGTGTACTTCGTCCCGGCGTTCTCGGGACTGTTCGCGCCGTACTGGCGCTCGGACGCGCGCGGAGCCATCGTCGGCCTGTCGCGCTACAGCACCAACGCCCACGTGGCGCGGGCGACGCTGGAATCGATCTGCTACCAGTCCCGCGACGTCGTCGAGGCCATGCAGGCCGACTCCGGGGTGAAGCTCGACGTGCTGCGTGTGGACGGCGGCGTCACCGCCAACGAGCTGTGCATGCAGTTGCAGGCCGACTTCCTCGGTGTGCCGGTGTCGCGGCCGGTAGTCGCCGAGACCACCGCGCTGGGCGCCGCTTACGCGGCGGGGCTCGCCGTCGGGTTCTGGAACGACACCGACGAGCTCGAACAGAACTGGAACGAGGCCAAGCGCTGGACTCCCACCTGGTCGGACGAGCAGCGCGAGCGCGGCTACGCGCGCTGGAAGAAGGCCGTCTCCCGCACCCTCGATTGGATCGACGTCGACGAATGAGGGGCGACGTCGGCCTACCCGAATAACACCGAAACAAGGAGAGATACCGCTGTGTCCGCACGATTGGACTCCCAGTACCGCGCCCGCGCGGTGAACTCAATCGGCGACACCGAGAGCGATGTGCTCGTCATCGGTGGCGGCGTGGTGGGCGCGGGCGCCGCCCTCGACGCCGCCTCCCGCGGCCTGACTGTGACCCTGCTTCGGGCAAGTCGGCAGCTGACGTCGAATCCGACGTCGGTTTTGTGAGGTCGCAGCAGCCTTGGGTCTGGTTCTGCCGGGTATCTTCGGAAATGCCACGTGGCTCGTGCCGTCTGCGGGAATCGGTCTCGCGCTTCTCATGGTCGGCGCTGTAATCACCCACCTGCGTTACCAGGAGTACACCCGATCACGCGGCGCCACGGTCTTCGGCGGTACGTCGGCGCAGGCTCGGCTGCTGGAGGTCTGGCGGTACATAGGCCACATCGATCGGTCCGGTGTCGGTTCCTGGCGGCACGATCTCATCTATGCGGTCCAACAGGTCGTCGGCGAGGGGCGTGCCGGTTCCCGCGAGTAGGTCGTCCAACTGCTCGACAGTGCGCGGTCCGACGATCGCCGTGGTGACCGCGGGGTGGGCGATGACGAACGCGAGTGCGAGGTGAGTCAGCGGCAGTCCGCTCTGTTCGGCGATGGGAATGAGCGCTTCGACGGCGTCGAGTTTTCGTTCGTCGCTCATGTGTTGTGGCACCCAGTGCATCAGGGCCGCCGATGCTTGCTCTCCGCCACTCTTGCGGTAGCGACCGGTGAGCAGTCCCATCGACAGCGGACTCCAGACCAAGGTCCCCAACCCATAGCGCTGACAGATCGGGAAGATCTCGCGCTCGGCACTTCGATTGAGGATCGAGTAGTGCGGCTGTTCGGCGCGGAACTTGGCCAGGCCACGACGTTCGGAAACCCATTGGCCTTCAACGATGCCGGAGGCCGGGAGGTTAGAGTGTCCGACGGCCCGCACCTTGCCTGCGCGCAGCAGATCGGTCAGCGCGCTCAGGGTTTCCTCGATGTCCGTGCCGGAGTCGGGGTGGTGCATTTGGTAGAGGTCGATGTGGTCGACACCGAGCCGACGCAGCGACGCTTCGACGGCCGAGACGATCCACCGGCGGGAGTTGCCCCGATGGTTGGGTCCGGGGCCCATCGCACCGTTGAACTTGGTGGCGAGAACGACGTCGTCACGACGGCCGCGCAGTGCCTTCCCGACGATCTGTTCGGTCTCACCGTCACCACCGCCGTAGACGTCGGCAGTATCGATAACGTTGATGCCGCTGTCGAGGGCCCGATGGACGATGCGTGCGCACTCGTCATGGTCGGGGTTGCCGAATCGCCCGAACTTCATCGTGCCCAATGCGTAGGGGCTCACCTGAATTCCGGTGCGGCCGAGGGGGCGAGTGCGCATGCGGTGTCTCCTGTGTGGTTGTTCGCGACCTGGACCTTCGGGGTGCGACCGGGTCTGGTCGCACCCCGAAGAGAGCGTTAGGCCGGGACGTATTCGGCTGCGACGTCGAGGATCCAGGTGACACCGAAGCGATCACTGAGCATCCCGAAAGCGGGCGCCCATTGAGCTGGGCCGAATGCCTCGATGATCGTCGCGCCTTCGGCGAGGCGTTCCCACAGTGCGCCGACCTCCTCGAGGGTTTCGCCGCGCACCGAAAGGAAGAACCGTTCCTCGGTGATGGTGGTGCCGTTTTCGCGGCGGGTGGTGGGCGCGGCTGGGGTCGCAGGGGTGTCCTGGCCGGGCACGTCGTAGGCCATGACCCGGAACCCGTTGTCGGCGACGACCTGGCCGAACACCACTTTGGTGGCGTCGGGCAGTTCGGTCGGCATCCCGAAGTCTCCGTAGGTGGCGAGAGTGAGCTGGCCCCCGAACACCGACTGGTAGAACTCCAGGGCCGCGCGGGCCTGACCGCGGAAGTTCAGGTGGGCAACAGTGTTGACCGTCATGGTGATTGATGTCCCTTCGAGTGGTTTTCGCCGCCGGTGGGCGACGAATTCCACACTGTCACCGGTAGAGGACAGGGATTGTCCTCTACTCGTGGCAATCTGGAAACCATGCCGATATCGACCTCGACGGCGACCTCTCGCCGCCTGCTCTCGCTGCTGTCTTTGCTGCAGGTCCGCAGGGACTGGCCAGGGGGTCTGCTCGCCGAGCGGCTCGACGTCAGTGGACGCACAGTGCGCCGCGACGTCGATCGCCTGCGCGAGCTCGGCTATCCCATTCAGGCGATCAAGGGCCCTGAGGGCGGCTACCGGCTGGAGGCAGGCAGTGAGCTCCCGCCGCTGTTGTTCGACGACGAGCAGGCCGTCGCGCTCGCCGTGGCATTGCGGATCGCGGTTGGGACCGGGGCGGGAATCGAAGAGAACGCCGCGCGAGCCCTCGCGACCGTGCGACAGGTCCTGCCTTCCCGATTACGGCAGCGAGTCGATGTGCTCGAGATCGCCGCGGCCGGGGCCGACGTCCAAGTCGATACTCAGAGCCTGGTGGATCTGAGTATCGCGATTCGTTCCGCGGAGGAAGTACGGTTCGACTACCCGGAGGCGACCCCCTCTGACGCGGTCGATCCGCGCCCGTTCCGCCGGATACAACCCCATCACCTCATAGTCCGGAACGGGCGCTGGTACCTGATCGGCTGGGACCCCGAGCGTGCCGACTGGCGGACCTACCGCGCGGACCGGATGACCCTCCGCATCCCCAACGGCCCACGCTTCTCACCCCGGCAACTACCAGGCGGCGATGTCGCAGCCTTCCTCTCCGCCCGCTTCAAAGGCTCTGCCGGTGCCGACGTCTGGCCGTGCAACGGCGAGGTGATCCTCCATCTGCCTGCCCCGCAAGTTGTTCCGTTCGCCGTCGATGGAGTCGTCGAGGCGCTCGACCAAGGGCGAACCAGACTGCTGATCGGTTCGTGGTCATGGGCGGCGCTCGCTGCGACGCTGGCGCGCTTCGATACCGAGATCGAGGTGGTGGCCCCGCAATCGCTACGCGACGCCTTCGCCGATCTATCCGGTCGCGCAGACCGGGCCGCGCAGGTGAGCGCATAACCTGGTCGGAAAGACACAGTCGGATCGATTGCCCGACAGGGGTCCTCGCCGCCTACCTTGCCTTGCAGCAGATCGGATCACGTCATTTGACAGGTTGTTGAGGTATCGATGGGTCCACTTTCGCTGTGGGATCGGCGCTCTCATTCAGCTGTTGGCATGGACGCCTTCGCCAGTTCCTGAAGTGCGGTGCATCAGATTGATCGAGTCGCGCTGGCCGAATGTGGCCCAATCAATCTGATGCCTGCGGAATCCGTCTCGGGAGCACTGTCCGAGCTCACACAGGGTGGCGATGACGCATCCAGGGTCCGGCGAGGTATCGGATCACCGAGTTCAGCTGTGGCGGTGAGCATCTCGCCTTCAGGCCACCCCATACTCGTCCTCGAGGTGCTCGAACGCGCTGATCCAGAAACCGGAGTCCGCCCAGCCTGACATCGTCACCGATTCGCTCAGCTCGCGTAGGACCGTGGCCGGTTCCTCACCTTCCTCCAACCGGGCGAGGTACCGGGTCAACATGCCCACCGCCCCGGCCAACTCGGCGAGCGAGTCGAAGGCGCGGCCGCGGTAGCCGGCACCGTGGTCCCACCCGCTCGGGTCATAGACGTCCACGACACCGAGCTCGCCATCGAGCATCAGTGTGTAGTCGTTGCCGTAGACGCCAAGTCCGTAGCAGTACTTCACCGGAGCAGAGTCATCATCGGGCTCACGGCGACCGAACAGCTCATCGGGGTCCTCCTCCCACAAACCTTGTGCAGGCAGGTCCGAGGAGTCAAAGCGGACGGCACTCAGGAACACCGCCGGGTACCCGATCGTCGAGAGAAACCTCCGGCTTTCCTCGTGCCTCAACCCCTCGGGAAGATCCGCCGGGCGCCATACCGAATCCGCCCCGACGCACGCTTCCAACCACTCCGCCGAGGGCCGGGCTGCGGCCGCGTCGATATCCGTCATGCCGACATTGAAGCGGAAGACGTCATAACCACTGCACGCCAGCCACATCCCGCACAACCCCACCGGCGCCTCCGACGGCATCGGCAAACGCACGATACGTCGGCCCCGAAGTCGCTCGACAGATGTGAAGAGCTACTCGGCCGTCCAATCTTCGGGCAGAGCCTCGTCGAGGCGGTCGACAAGGGTTTGCAATCGTGCGCGCGTAGAACCGTTGCGCCACCGCAATCTCAACATGTCATTCCGCTCCTCGTCCCAGCAGGGACGAGAGCCGCTGCTCTCATCATGTGGCTGTGCTGTCGAGTCTGACGCCGAGCATGCGTTGAACACGAGAATTCAGCATCGGTGCAAGGCTGCCGAGGGCGACGCCGATGCGTAGCTCGAAGGGGGCGACCACGATTTCGGCGATATCGCGCTGAATCGCGCGGATCACCGCATCGGCGACCTGCTGTGGAGACGATGTGCGGAACCCGGGCGGTAGACGCACGCCGCTGTCGGCGAACATCCCGGCCTCGCGCACGAATCCCGGCTCGACCAGGGACACCCCGACTCCACTGCCACGCAGGTCTTCGCGCATGCCGAGGGCGAATCCCCGAAGGCCGAACTTCGTCGCGTTGTAGACGGCGGTGTCGCCGGATGTGACGCGGCCGCCGATGGATCCGAGGAAGACGATGTGGCCATTTCGCCTCGCCCGCATCGATTCGGCCACCTCCCGAGCCATCACGATCGGTGCACGCAGATTCACTGCGATGGCCTCGTCCAGATCGGCAACGCTGAAGTCCAGCACTGGCCCGCCCGCTGGCAGGCCAGCACCTGCGATGAACACATCGATCGCATGATGAACAGGTGGCCGCGTCCGAACCGGTGGCCGCATCAGACGAACCTGTAGGCAATATCCACGAATGATGACTGCGGTGCGTCGCCACACCTACCGCAGCGGGTTGACGCGCCCAGCGGCACTATCGTGAGCTTGGCTGGCGACGTGCGAGATGCACAGCTGGACAATTGATCACAGGAACTGGTGGCGTTAACTTCGGCCGACGTCGCCACCAGTTCCTCTGTCGGCGAAACGTGGCCAAAGATACCGAACGGTACTCGGCTCCGGCCCGATCTATCCCCCAATATATTGCTTTTTCGCAGGGAATCGTTGCGTCCGAATATAATTCGGCTTCCGGGCCAACGCCTTTAGGAGGCTAGTCGCCGATGCCTGACCCCGCTGATTCCACTACGACCGCCGCCGAGGACGCCGGGGGCGGCGATGCGCCTCGCGATGCCCCCGACCACAGTTGGCTCGACTTCGACACGACCATCCGTGGAGAGATACCACCGGTAGGCCGTGGAGCGTCGTTCTCGAACAAGGCCGATGAGGAACAGTGATGCACCCGCCTGCCCGAGAAACTGGTAGCAGCAAAGGAAATGGACGTTCGAGGTGAGCGACCAGGGCAAAGAGTACGCAGCATTGGTCCTCGCGGAACTCAAGAACGAACATGACCGACGCGATCTGCTCAACACCCGCGCAACGAGCGCCGCGACCGGTAGCACCGCAATCGTCACTGTCGTTCTGGCAGTGGTGTCACTATTAATCGGAAAGGACAACCCTCTGTCGAGTTCGGCCAAACTCGCTCTCGTCGTCGCGCTCTCGCTACTACTGGTCTCCGCGGCACTCGCCATCTCAGCTGGCCTGAGTTGGCGCTCGAAGTCGGTCTCCATTGTGACGATGGAGAAGATGCTCAGCACGCAGTGGAAGGATCATGAGGTCGATGCCCGCAACATCGTTGCGCGCTGCAACCTGGAAGCGATACGAACCCTCCGCCAAGGTACCGCGACCAAAACGCAGCTCTTGATCTCGGCGGCCGCAACGCAGATTCTCGCTCTGGTGACACTGGGTGTCACAGTGGCGCTCACGTCCCGGTGACCAGCCGGGCCCGACTTGAGGAACTGGGCTCGCGATGGTGCACGACGAACGCCGCAAAGTGCAGACCTGGATCGATTCCTGTGTCGCATTCCGCGACGACGGAATTCTTTCCCCGCAGGCGATGGCCGATGCGCAGCGACTCTATTCTCAGGCGTTGCTGCCCGACGGCGGCGTCGACGCCGGGGTCGCAATCACGTTGGGCAACTTCTACTGGCTCCGGTATCTGTCACTGCCGTCCAACGAAGGTCAGTCCGAGCTCACGCAGGCGCACGGCTGGTTCACCGCGATCCACCCCGCCCTCCCGGACCAAGTCCCGCCGAGCCTTCGCCCATTGGTTGGCGGATCGGCAGACGTGTCCGACTGGCTGGGGGCGCTGCTCGAGAAGGCCACCTTCCAGACCTTCAAATCCCGGGCCACCGGATACCGAGGGCCGCTGGACAACGCGATCGTTCTTCTCGAGCATTTCAGGAACAGCATTTCGGTCGATCGTCCGACGGCGCGTGGAAGGGGCCTCTACTGCCTCGGTACCGCGTACGGTATGCGATTCGCGCACACCGCAGATCGATCCGACAACGAGGCCGCGATCTCAGCGTTTCGTCAGGGCGTCGAGCTACTTCCACCGGAACTGGTTGAGCACGGTGCCTCGATCTCCGACCTCGGCATCGCGCTTCGAACGCAGTTCGGCATCGATCGCCAACCGGAGCAGCTGCTCGAAGCGGTGGCTGTCGGCCGACAGGCGATCGAGTTCCTGGGTCTGGGTCACGTGGAGAAGGCACGCAGGCACGCGAACCTGGCACAGTCACTTCTGGTGCTGTTCCAGTCGCTGGACCAACAGATAGGTCATCTCGATGATGCGGTCGAGTTGCTGGTGGAGGCGCTGGCGCTGGTTCCGGACAACTCCGTCCTCCAGTCGGAGTACCTCGCGGATCTGATCTTGGTCGTGCAGGCGCGCTACGCCTACTTCGACGATACGCGCGAGGTGAGGCGCATGGTCGATCTAGCGCGCCAGGCGCTCACCTCCATTAAGGGACCGGGCATCGCCAAACGAAAGGCCGACCTGGCTCGCGCCCTTACTGTCTGCTTCGAATGTCTGTGCGAGCAAGACGATCTCGACGAAGCGGTGTCACTGTTGGCCGACGCGGTAAACCAAACGCCACCACAGCACGTGCACTACGTGCCGATCACCCACCTGTATGTGAAGACACTGACACGGCGCTACGCGGAGCGCCACGACCATGACGACATTGAAACCGCTATCGCGTTGTGCGAGAAACAGATACAGCTCGTTCCTCCACACCATACGCTGCGCGGTACCTACCTTGCCGACCTCGGCACGGCACTCGGTGCCCGCTATGAACACCGTGGCGACCACCGCGATCTGAACACGGCGATCGACACCTGGTATGAGGCGGCGAACTCGACCGCGGTCAACCACACCGAACAGGGAAACTGCTTGGAGCAGTTGTCGAATCTGCTCCGCAAGCGGTACGAGCGATCTGGTGACCACGCGGATCTGCACGCGTGCGTCGCCGCAGCGCGGACGGCGTCGCAAGCACCCCATGCCGGCGCGCAAACATTGAATGTACTCGGCGTGGCCTTGACCTATCGCGCACAGGCTCTTCGGAGTATCGAAGACGCCGACGAAGCGGTGAACACTCACCACAGCGCCGCCACCCAGATAGGCCGCGGTGCGGCCGAACTTCCCGGTTCTCTGTCCGACCTGAGCCTCGCCCTGATGGCCAGATTCGATCTCACGGGCGACCGGTCCGACCTCGACGAGGCGATCGATGTGCTGCGCACTGCCACAGCTAGTCCAGCTGCGCGGAATGTTCGTGGAGCGAGATTCTTCGCGAACCTGCGCCTCACCTTGGATCGGCGATTTCATGTAACCGGGCTGCGGTCCGACCTCGACGAGGCGGTCGAAGCCATGCGAACCGCAGTCGGTTTGCTGCCCGAGCAGCACAGTGAACGCGCCTCGATGATATCCAATTTGGGAGTGATCCTGTCGGTGCGGGGCGACGAATTCGACAGCGTAACCGACATCGACGAGTCGATCCGATACCAGCACCAAGCACAGCAACTCACACCCGACAACCCAACACAATCAGTGAAATGTATGGAGCGGTTGGCCGGTGCGTCACTGATACGGTTTCGACTTCTCAAAAAAAGCGAGGATCTGCGGGCCGCTGTCTCCTGGAACCGCACCGTCGCCCAACAGACGCCGCACGATCATCCTTGGCGCTCCTCGCGCCTGAGCAGACTCGGCTTGTCAGTAGCCCGACTGTACGAACAGACCGCAGATCGTGACCTGTTGGGCGAAGCGCTCGACGCGGCCGAGCAGGCTGTCGCCGTGTCGATGGACTCCGCACCCGATCACGCCGCCTATCTGCAGAATCTCGGACACATCCAGTACTTGTGCTACAGGGCCTTCGATGATCGGGATATCGGTCGAGCCGCATTGGCCAGCTGGAAACGGGCCTCAGCGGCACCGACCGCACCAATGACCGTACGTAGCATCGCGGCCGGCGCGGCTGCGGAGGCGGCCGCGGCGCTCGGCGACGACGCCGAAGCACTGCTCAACTACCGCACCCTGATACAGCTGCTGCCTCAAGCTGCGTCGCGTGGGATCAGCCGCATCGACCGCGAACGGCTGTTACATGCCCAGACCGGTGCCGCACGCGAAGGCGCCGCATACGCCTGCGCCGTGGGCGATTTCGCCGGTGCGCTGGAACTACTCGAACACGGACGAGGTGTGTTGTGGTCGCAGTTGATCACCGACCGCACCGCGCTCGACGACCTCGCAGCCGTCCACCCCGAGTTCGCGGCGACGATCCAGCACCAACGGCAGTTGCTTGACACCATGAGCGAACCAACAGCCGGAGTGGACGTCAATAGTACCGACGATGACCGTTCTCGCAGGCCCGACGTGGCCCTCGCTGCGGCACGCATCCTCGACGACACCATCGCGATGGTGCGGACACTGCCCGGTTTCGAGGATTTTCTGCGACCGCCAGCGGCCGAAGCCCTCACCGCTGGCAGCCGCGAGGGTGCTGTCGTGGTGATCAATATCGCGAAACGGCGCTGCGACGCGTTGGTGATCCGCGACGGTCAACTCAGCAATATCGCGCTGGATCGAATCAACTACAGCATCGTCGCCGCCCACGTAGATCAATACATGAGATGTCAAGCGGTGCTGAGCGATACAACACAGCCGCGCCGCGACCGTGTGACAGCCGCAGACGACCTACTGTCTGTGTTGCGATGGCTGTGGACCGCAATCACCGAACCGATCCTGTCCGCGCTGGGGCACGACAGCGCCAAATCGGCCGCCGACGCACCGCGACTGTGGTGGTGTCCCACTGGTCCGCTCAGCGTCCTTCCTCTGCACGCCGCGGGTGTGGAATTCGATGGTCGTGGCGGCAACAGCGTCATGGATCGTGTGGTGTCCTCGTACATCCCCACCGTCACCGCATTGACGCGTGCGGAGAGCGCTTCCTTCCCCGCGGCCGACCCCCGGCTGCTCATCGTCGGCATGCCCAACACCCCCGGCTGCGCACCGCTACCCACGATCGCCGAGGAAATCATCCGACTGCAACAGCTCTTCCCATCCGACATCCGTACCACGCGCCAAGACGCGGAGGCCACACACGACGCGGTGGTCTCGGACATGAGAACACACAACTGGGTGCACTTCTGCTGCCACGGCGATCACGATTTCACCCGTCCGTCCAATGGCGGCTTGATGATGTTCGACGGCATCATCACCATCGCCGAACTAGCCAAGCAACGCCATCACCACGGCGAGTTCGCTTTCCTGTGCGCGTGTTTCACCCACACCGGCAGCCACAGCGTGATGGATGAGAGCATCACCGTCGCGACCGCGTTGTCATATATCGGGTGGCGCCACATCATCGCCACCACATGGGCCGCCTACGACAGGGCTGCGGTCAAGGTTGCCGAATCCGTCTATCAGGACATCGCCTCCTCGAACGCCATCGCCGCCGAACTCGCTCCCCGAGCGTTGCATTCGGCAGTGGTGAAGCTACGTAACAGCCTGCCGCAAGCGGCCCCGCTGTGGTTGCCGTTCATACACGTCGGCCCCTGATTACGATCGGCCAGGATCGAACAGAATGCTTCTCAGCTCGGATTCGCCTTAAGTGAGAACCATAGCGACATAGGCCAGAGAGTCGTGCGACAAACCGGTCGCCAACACATTGTCGTAGCGGGCGTGCAACAGGTTTCGTACTGCACGGCGGCGTTGGGCGCGACAGCCACGCTTTGAGAGTGGTGGAGAACGATGCCGGCTCGATGCCGTCAGTGGCGAGCCAGTCTGAAATCGAATCCTTCACCAGCCCGGTCAGGACGCCGCCATAGTCGAACAGGACGGCGTCGATGAGGGGCTACTGGCTCATGCGTACACCGCCGTGTCGTAGACGACCCGTCCGACGGTCTCACCGTCGGCGAGCCGCTGGACCCCGGCGGCGACATCGGCCAGGGCGAGACGTTCGCTGAGCAGCGGGGAGATCAAGCCGCTGTCGGCCAGATCGGACAGTGCCCGGTGGCATTCCCGAACCGCGAGCAGTTTCGATCCAAGCGCGCAGTACGGCGACGGTGCCGTGCCCCGGCTCACCGGTCGCCACTATCTCGACCGGCGGCTAGGCGCCGATGAGGACGCGACCGAAAAGCCGGTGGTCGAGCCGGTTACGTGCAGCTGCGGCAGGATCGCGTCGATGCGGGAGTGCGAGGGAATCGGAATGTGTTTCCGCATGCACTGGGCGTGGATCTCCGTGCAGCGCGGCGACACTCTGAATCTCTCGGCGGGTCAGGAGACATCTCATGAAGAGGATTGAGTGTTGTCACCGAGGAGCAGGCTGGCTGCGTGAGCAGGCAGAAGGCCACCCACCCAGTCATCACAGACGGGACCGATGGCCGCATCTGGGACCAGAACTGGCCCGCCCCCCACACCTGTGCGCATGCCGCAGCGTCCACGTCTGCGCGCAAATCGCGGCTGCGCGATCGGGGTGGGGACTGTAGATACAACGACGCCGATGCAGTCGGCAGAGCAGCGGACAGATGACTCCGGCACCAGTCTCGTGGACCCGATCGGTAGTTGAAACCACCGCCAATGTCATCGAGCACCACTCGGACTCGAAAAGGCGGAACCCTCATGATCGATCCCGCACTGCTGGAGGAGTCTCCCTGGATGCGCAACGTGACGGGTGCAGCAGCTGGTAGTTGGCGCGGTCACCCACTGCCAGGGGAAAGTACTTGTCCTGCAACGACCCGTAGATGACTTCATGGGCGGAATCTGGGAACTTCCCAGCGGGAAAGTCGATCCTGACGAGACGATCGATCGAGCACTGATCCGCGAGGTCAAAGAAGAGACCGGCCTCGACATCACCAGCGACTGCGGCTACCTGGGCGAGTTCGACCACCAGTCGGGCAGCAGCAAGAAGGGCCAGCAATTCAACTTCGCGGTGGACGTAACCGAACCCGACCCGATCCGGCTGACAAAGCATGACGCCTACGCATGGATCACCGCCCAAGACGACCCGCCAGTCAGCGAGGCAGTAAGGAAAGTTCCCGCCCACTACCACGGCGGTCACCGGGCCCAATTGCTAGCACGACCAGCAGCCTATGCCGAGGATAGCGCTGAGTGTCGGTGGCCCCGAGGAGAATCCAGTCTCATCGCCGAACAACAGCAGAATCCAGTAGCTAGGGGTATAGGTGGTAGGCATCGTCTCAATAGACATCGAGCCAGGTGGTTCCGCGACACCGGTGGGATACATCGGAATTTGCGAAGTCAGTGCCGAAGGCGTCGGCCAACCCGCGCTGATTCGATTCAGAAGTCCATTGTGCCAGGATCCCTGGGAAGATTGGGTGGCAGCATGCGAGGACTATCTCGACATGGTCCACTCGACGCGGTCCACGACCGAACGAGAGCGCCTTCAGAACCGGTGGGACGTCAGCGATGACGTCGAACAGCACAACCGACTGTTCGGATTCTCCCCTATCCCCGATCCATTCCCTCAGGCCGAGTACCGCCGCCCCGAGCCCGAACCGTTTGCCCAGGTCTGGCCTCAACTTGCCCTGCGGCTTGCAGGGAAGATCATCACCGCCTACAACGCCAGCTACGACCAAGCCGCCCTCGACGGCCTGCTGCAAGCCACCCATCTTCCGATGGCAAACTTCAGATGGTTGGATGGCCGCGCGGTTGCCCGCAATTACAAGTATTGGGTAGGCCAGTACGGCTCGCCGACTGAAAAGCTTTGGCGGGAACTGTTCGATTGGGAGGATTACAGCGAGGGCGACACCGAATACAGGGGTGAGCGGCTTCAAGACGTCACGCTACGGCTGGAATTATTCACCGGCGAGCAAGCAAGACTGCGCGCACTTGCGCATCGCGAATGGGGCATCGGAAATAAGGCACTGCTGCGCGATGCCGCTGAGGATGCCTGGGCCAATGCCGAAATTATCGCGGCAGCATTGCGTTCCGAAGGGCTTCCCGTCACCACCGACGGGATCGACATCCTCGATGCCGTCATCGTCGATCCCGACCCCACCGTTTACCCCGCGCACCAAACCCACCTGGCATCGATTGAGCCGATCGACCCTGTCTGCGCACAGTTTCTGACCACCCGTGCACAAGCTCAGGTCGATCGATGCATCAGCCGGATCTGCGGAATCCACCTCAGCCCAAACCAATGGACCGAAGTCTACGCGGTATGGGAGTCCGCTGCCCGCTGGTTGATGAGATTGGTCGGTGTCAGCGAACTGGAACAGGCTAGCGCCTTGGCTGCCGAGGCAGACCGGTTGATCCAGGCATCACACTCGGTGCTCGTCTGCCATCAGCGCGGAAAAGTCTACGCAGATGCCCTGTGGTGCTGGCTCGAAGCAAACCGAAAGCAACTGGCATTCCATGGGCTTACTGACGAGGAGATCAAGGCCCAGATCAACCGACTTTGCGCGGACGAAGAGCAGGATCGTGCCCAGCGTCGGCGTAGGAAGCGCACGCACTGATCGGCGGCCCGTCCTCAAATCCTCAATGCCAGGAAAGGTGATCGACGACCACTTGATGTCAAAGCGCCGACAGCGAATCATGCAGCGGGGTACACGATCGAATCACCCCGGCGTGACGAGCGTTAAGTACCAATCTGAAGACGCTGCGAGTGTGTCTGCCTACTGCACAGTCCCGCGCCCACACCAGCCTGATGCCTGGTTCGCAGCGAGGCGGCCAAATCGTTGGCCAAGCTACGGCTACCCGCCCGCCGGCCCCGCCTTTGATCGAGAGAGTGCACCAGGACCCCGAATGTATCGTGCGAGCCTCGGAAGCCGAAGCAGCGGGCCTCTACCCCGAGGTCTCGGTCACCGCATTTCGGTCCTGCATGCCCAACCCTCGACGAAATCCTCTGGACACCACGTCGATCCTCGCCCGCCTCAGAATGGCAAACGGTCAACCGCGCGGGAGGGACGGAAATCAGTCAGGTCGGTGACAATGGTGTAGATTGCCGGCGCGCGCTCAGCTTCGAAGAACATCTCCTCGAACGAGACGCGTCCGAGATTTGCCGCCATGACCGCCTCGGCGTAGCCGGGTAGTCGCTCCAGCCTCAGATCACGCAGGGCGCCGAGTTCAAGTGGGTAGTCGGCAGGATCAAGATCGACGCCGTATCCCGTCGGCTCGTGGCGCCGAGCTTCGCCTGTGTCAGCGTTCAATCGACAATGGATGCGATCGAGCAGGCGGGCGTCGTCGCGTTCGGCCAGATCCATCATCCTCTGGTGCCGCAACGATAGCACCTTCGGGACGACCCGAACCGTCGCCAAGTGGTCGCTAGCGCGTAAGGACGGGGCCAGATCGACGCGTGAATGTCACGTCGCGTGATGGCGTGGCGTTGGGGCTGCTGTGCGAGATGGTGGTGTGCGCGACGCCGAGGTGGTCGCCGATTCGGGCGAGGGGACTGCCCCCGTTTCGGTTGACTTGAATCAACCAAGCTGGGGGCAGTCCCGAGTGATTCGCCGTGTCCGTAGCGGGTGATGTCGTAGTCGATCTTGTTGCCGGTGAGGTGGCGTTGTTCGCGGATGGTGGCGCCGCCGGTGTGGAGGATGTCGAGGATGTTGCCTTTGCCGAGCCTAGTACTGCATTCGGCCTCCAGGCACGGATTCAGGCTGGCATCCTCGAAAGAGCGACTGCAACAAGGGGGATCGATCGTGAGTACTGTGCCGCCGGATTGGTATCCCGACCCTTCTGACGTGGGTTTCCTGAGGTACTGGAACGGGACCGATTGGACCACTGACCGAAAACCTGTGCTCGCCAAGGATTCCGTCGACCGGACTCAGGCCCTCGGACAAGCCCCGAAGGTGCCGCTGCTTGGTGCTCGCGCACACGCGAAACGGCAGTCGGAGGAGCTGGCGGACGCGCTGTCCGACAACCAAAGGCTACGAGCGCATTTGACGAGTACCGGAGGCCTGGAGGTCGCCGAGCTGCAGCGGCTGCGTGACCAGCTGGCAGCGCAGATCACCGAGCAGCAGACGCTGCTGGACAGTCTGCGCACTCAGGTGGTCAACACCCGAGAAGATCAGGTACTGCAAGAGATCGGCATCTACGAATACCGCCACCCGCTATCGGACGCAGTCGCCTATCGCGACGCGCTGAAGCACCTGCAAGGTGAGATCAAGTACATGGCGCGGCGTGACGGTGGCGCTATCGAGGCATCACAGACCTGGGCGGTCAACGGGTCGGCCGCCGAGGGCCGCAGGATGATTCGCGAGTATTCGATGCTGATGCTGCGTGCCTACAACGCGGAGGCCGACAATCTTGTTCGAGGACTCAAGCCGTACAAGTTGCCCACCTCTCTGGAACGCCTGGACAAGATCGCGTTCACCATCGAGCGGCTGGGCAAGACGATGCATCTGCGCATCACGCCCGGCTATCATGAACTCCGCCGTCGCGAGCTGCAGATGACCGCCGATCACCTCGAGCTCCTCGCACGCCAGAAGGAGCATGAACGCGAGCAGCGCGAAACACTTCGTGAGGAGCGCAGAGCGCAGGAGGAGCTCGCCCGTGAGCGCGCGCGACTCGAAAAGCAGGAACAGCAATGCCGCGACAAGCTATCAGCGCTCGAGGCTGCGGGCAGCGCAAGCGCGGCGGGCGCGGACGATCTACGGGAGAGGTTGGCGGAGTTGGAGCGCGCCATCCTCGCCCTCAAGAACCGGGAAGACAACATTCGCGCTGGCTACGTGTACGTGCTCTCCAATATCGGGGCGTTCGGTGCAGGCGTGGTCATGATCGGTTTGACCCGCCGGGTCGATCCGGCAGATCGGATCCGCGAACTGGGCAACACGTCGGTGCCGTTCAAATACGACAGGCACACCATGTTCTTCAGTCAGGACGCGGTCGGTATCGAAGCTGAGCTTCACCGTCGGCTGGCGCACAAGCGGATCAACAAGCTCAACAACCGCCGCGAGTTCTTCAAAGCTACGCCTGCAGAGGTGCGAGAACTTCTGCAGGCTGTAACCGGGGAGCTCGTCGAGTTCGACGAACTCGCTGAGGCCATGGAGTATCGGCAAAGCCTCGCCGTGACCCGCGATCGTGATCGTGATCGTGAGTGACTGTGCGACAACATATTTAGCCGAGCTGGCCCGATCGTTTCCCGCATGTTCGCGGCTAATTGATGAAGGATGGACGCCATGCTAGAACCTCAGGGGCAGTTGACAATCCGCACCGATGGAGGCGCCGACGAACTCTTCCGGCTCTACGAGTGGTTCAACGACGATGACGAGCTACGCGGCCGGGTGAGCCTGCCATCGAACCAGATTCGCCCCGGGCAGATGGGTGAGCTCACCGAAGCCCTGGTCGTCGCTGTCGGTGCGGGTGGCATCGCGACGGCATTGGCCCGATCGCTGACCACATGGTTCACCGTCCGCCGTTCCGAGGTCACCATCACCCTCAAACGGGACAACAACACCGAGATCACCATCGACGCCAAACGAATCAAACTCCCCGAAGTGACCCAGGCAGTGCAGCAGATGATCGAAAGGCCGGTCGACCCACTGTGATCTCGGACATGAACCGAAACGGCTGGCGCGCCACCTTGATCGGGGTGAGCAGGTACACCAACCCTGAGCTTCCAGATATTCCGGCTGCCGCCAACAATGTCGCGGACCTCGCCGAACTCCTGACCGCGCCCACCGGCGGCGCGCTGGCCGCCGACCACTGCACCGTCCTGCACGATCCCAGCGACGCCGTACCGGTCGGAGCGGCGATCAGAGCCGCGGCCAAGCAAGCTAGCGATGTCCTCATCTTGTATTACGCCGGACATGGCGTGCTGGACAGTCGGGGGCAACTGCACTTGGCGCTGCCTGCCAGCAACCGCGATCACATCGAGTGGAACGGTATACCGTTCGATCGGCTGCGCCGCGAATTCTCTGTAAGTCCCGCCCGTGCCCGTATCTTGATCCTGGACTGCTGCTTCTCCGGCCGGGCTTTCGAAGCAATGAGTGCGACCTCGACCCTCGTCGAGGGCCAGGTCGACATCCACGGTACTTATACGATCGCGTCCTCGGCCAGAAACGAACCTTCGGAAGCGCCAGAAGGCCACCGCCACACCGCATTTACTGCGGCGCTGCTCGACGCTGCCAGGGACACCAGCCGCACACTCGACCAGCTCTACGTGGAACTTGACCGGAATCTGTTCCGAAAAGGCTATCCCCGGCCACACCGGCGAAGCGTTGACATCGCCGGTGGCCTGCGCCTATTTATCCCACCCGTGCACCGCCCACCCATCGCCGGTATCGCGACCATGCCGAGCATCGAAACGGACGTGAGTCACCGTGCCGAACTGGAAAGCTGGTATCGCGCCGCTGAAGGAGGTGACACCGATGCGATGTACAACCTTGCCGTCATGTTCGACAAAACCCGCAACTTCGACGATGCCGTCGCCTGGTATCAGCGAGCTGCCGAGTCCGGCCACCCCGACGCGATGCACAACCTGGCGATCCGACTCCGTTATCGCGGCCAAGTCCCAGAGGCCGCTACCTGGTGGCAACGCGCGGGGCATCGCACCCCCCAAGGCCCCAGCGAAAAGCTGCGCGGCCCGGTGGTCCTTGGACAGTCACGTTCTGCGGAGTCCGAGGCTCGCTCGGAGGATGTACCGCCGCGCGAGCTGTCGACGTCTCGGCGCGTGATGCTGATAAGCCTTGGCAGGTGGGTGGACGATTCAGCCTCGTGGGACGAAACCCCCTGGGGCGGAAGCATCCACACTCGCTCCGGCCACGGATTCTTCGACGGCATGGCCGACAGTCAGCTGCTGGACTCGGCTCGTGTGTTCTGGAAGTTCAACCCAGAGTCTCCTCGCTGGCGTGACATCGAATACGCGGTGGTCGCCCACGCCGGAATCACTCGCGCGGTGATCCGAATCGACCGATACATCGGGCCTTTCGAGGGTCGCTACGGATTACAGGGGCGGCTGGTCGACGATCCTGAACTCACCGCCGAACTGGTCGGCAAAACCGTTCCGCGGCGTCAAAACCCGATCACCACCTGGAACTGACAGCCCTGTGCGTTTAGAGAATCGCAGCGCTACGACGCCCGTGGTCTCATCCGTTGATGTCGTCTGAGTCCGGGTGGATTTCGAGCTCCGGCGGATGTGACGGCCACAGCGGAGAGTCGATCTCCTGCGGCGTCGACGGCTTCGGCGGGCTTGTCGTGCTCTCCGCGGTAGCCTTTCCAGAACGAGGTGGATGGGGATGAACAGTTTCACCGTCAGCGATTTGTTTCGGCTCCTGACATTGCCAAATGCCTATAGCGACATAGAACCATGCCAAAAGCCCCTGGGGAGCAAGTCTATTCGGCTGCCACCTCCGCCGCAAAACCTTCGACGAGCCGCGCGAGTCTGCGTGGCGCGAAGTCGTTGGCGTTGTGCGCCTGCCCGGCCATGACGATCTTCCGCGCGTTCGGCATGACATCGCACAGGGCGTCGATCCGTTCGCCGAGGTGGGCGGGACTGCGATCTCCGCCGAGCAGGACCGTCGGCAGCTCGATCGCAGCATAGGAGTCCAGCCGCGGGCCGAGGGAGTCGATTGCCGCGACGTCATCGAGTTGGCGCGGCACATATGCCCGCAGTTGCGGCACCGCAGCGACCACAATCCGAAACACTGTCCTCGCAACTCGACCCGCCCCGAATATGTCACGTTCGAAGATCGCGATGGCCTTACCGGGTTTTCCTGCGGCGGCCGCGGCGCGTGCCGCACACAGCGGGCGACCGCCTAACGGTGCGCCGATCACCGCCGGCGGTTCGTAGACGAACAGTCCCGCGAACAATGCGGGCGCAGCAGCGGCGGCTTCCAAGGCGATCACACCACCCGACGAGTGGCCGACGAGCAGAACCGGCTCCCCGACGGTGCCTGCCAGTGCCAGCACGTCATCGACTTCCTCAGCGATGGTGACCGGCTCGGCCCGCACCAGGTCGAGGCGATACTGGCGGCGGTGCAGTCGGATCACCCGGTAGCGGTTCGTCAGCGGGCGGACCACGCGAGCCCAAGCCGAGCTGTCACCCATACCGCCGTGCACGATCAGAATCACCGGACCACGACCCTCGTCGACAAACTCCATGTCCATGCCCACGACTATCGGTAGTGGAGGGGTTCCCGTCTTGAACGAATATTCCCCTCCCCCGCCAGCTCGGCTGGGGTTCGGCCGGCGAACTGGACGGTCTCGCGGTGAAGATGCGACTGATCGGCGTATCCGCGGCGGGCAGCGACCTCGGCCGCCGCCATCCCCGCGCCGAGCGCCTTCACCGCACGATCGAACCGGGCCAGCATCGCGGCACGCTTCGGCGTGACGCCGATCTGGGCGGTGAACCTGGACCACAACCGTTTCCGGCTCCATCCGCACATCTGGGCCAGCTCACCGACGTGCACCCGGCCATGGCTGGCCAGGATGCGCTCCCAACTCGCCACCACCTCAGGTGCGGGCCGATACGAAAAGCGTTGCATCACGAACGCATCGGTCAGCGTGAACCGTTGATCCCAAGTCGCGGTGGCCAGCTGCTCGCGTAGCCTGCGCACCGGCTCGCCCCACAATTCATCCGGAGCCGTAGCCGAAGAAACCGCCGTACCCAACAACTCATACACCTGCACCGGGGAGAGCCGTACCTCCACGCAATCCACCCGCGAGCCCCGGATCCTGACCGCACCGGGAGACAAACCCGTGACCACCCCACCTGCGGCCCACCGGTCCGAACCCGTGTCGATATCCAGCCCGTCACCGACATCGACAACCATCACACAAGACCTCCCGGGAACCACCTGCATGTCCAGCCCCGCACTACCACAATCGCGATACCCGGCGAGGTCGATGCCGTTCCGGCCGCTGGCATGCCGCGCGATGTCCCAGCCACCACCGAGACCGCTGTCGAACAGGATCGGATCCACCCCGCCGAGCGCATCGCGGCCCCACGCTCCGCGGGCGGCTCCGCGCTCACCCTCATCCTCAGATAAACCGGGGGTCCGATGTTCGGAAAACGAGGGCTGCGCTCAAAGGGTCAGTGCATCACTGCACTGCAGATGCGGCGTCAGTGCGCGTCTGCTGTCTTGGAAGCGGACTTTATCGGGTTCAGAAGTCCTCGGGTTGGCGTCCGGGGCGGAATCCGCAGTGCGCGATCATGGCGACGGCTCGGAGAAGTTGTCGGCGAGTGCTTCGGGGACGTGGCGTCGCTGCCGAAGGTGACTGCGCGGCCGCCTTCTTCTGCCCACCACTGAGGTGTCCAGGGCCGCAGGTGGCGGGTGTTGATCTCGAGTGCCCGTCCGCTAACGGCGATGGCTCGCATCGCCGTGCGGAAGCCTTCTTCGAACCTGCGCGGGTCGAACGGACCGGCCGTGGCGATCGGCCAAGCGCGCACGGCGTAGTCGATGTGGCAGAACACCGCGAACGCCTCCGATCCTGCGAGGACGCGCTGGATTTCCCCGAGGTAGGCCCACACCACCTGTTCGGCAGGCTAGAGACGAAACAGGGTGTTGGGTTCGCTGCGGTCGTCATCGATCACAGGGTGTGCAGGGAGCCGTTGTCAGCTTTCGAAGTCGTCTTCAGTGATGTTCGAAGTGGTGTTCAGTGGCTGGTTCCGGTTCGGTTAGCGAGTCTCGAATCCGAATGCGCAGGATTCAGGTCGGCCAGGAAGTACTTCTGCAACATGTGCCAGTCCTCAGGGTGGGCGGCGATGCCCTCCGCGTAGGCGTCTGCGAGCGCTTGAGTCATCCGGGCGATTTTCTCTTGCTGAGTGCCTTCGGACGGCACCGGGATCTCAGGATGGACCCTGATGCCCATCCGACCCGGACCCGGATACCACAGATTCACCGGATGCAGCCCGCAGCCGGTCTGTACTGCGAGCGCCGCCGGTCCGGCGGCGATCCGTGTGGTTTCGCCGAAGAACTCCACCGGGATCCCAGAGGCGCCGAGGTCGCGATCCGCGACGAGGCAGACGATGCGGCCTTCCCGAAGCCGCCGCGCCAGGGTCCCGAATACCGATGGTCCGCCGTCGTGCGGCAGCACTTCCATCCCGAGCTTGCGGCGGTAGTCCCAGAACCGTTCAGCGACCGCTTCGGGCTCGAGGTTCTCGGCGACAGTGGTGAACTCGATCGAGTGCGTCGCGATGAGCCACGCTCCGGCATGGTCGTAGTTGCCGGTGTGGCCGAGCGCCAGGACGACGCCGCGGTCCGAGCGGACCGCCTCGGCGACGCGCGCACGGTCTTCGTCTGCGATGTCGACACTGTCCAGGATGCGGCTCCGATCCCACCCGTTCATCCGGAATGCCTCGCTGTAATACCGCAGCGCCGATCGCATGCCCTTGCGGGACGTCTCGGCGAGAAGCTCCGGCGTCGTGTCCTTGCCCAGGACCCTGAGCAGGTTCGTCTCCAACTGCAGAACCTGGGCGCCGCGCCGCTCCCAGAGACGGTCGGCGATGCGGTCGAACAGCCGGTAGGCCGTTCTCTCCGGCAGGGCCCTGATCAGTGACCACGCGGCTCCGTAGCCGTACCCGATGACCCGGTCTTTGACGCTCATACGGCCACGGTGTCATATTCGACCAGGATGCCGCGCTCGAACTTCACTCCGGCGCCGCCAACGACGAATGAGCATGGGCATGTCTCGGTATCGCATCGAATGATGGTCGTCGGCGGCCTTCGACTGAAGGGGGCTCGGCGCGCGAATCTCGGTTGTCGGTAAACGATCTTGGGCTCAAATGGTCAGCGCATCACCGCTGCTGAGGTGCTCAGCGTAGACCGATGCGGCTCAGGCGGCTTGTCTCGTCGGGTTGGTTGGAACTTGTGCTCCTATGGTGCCGATGATGGTGAACCGCATATACGTCGTTGTTCCTGCAGGCGGCGGGCATACTCAGCGGCTTCAACGGGATCCAAGCTGCGCGGTGGTGTCACAAGGGCACCGCATTCGATCGGACGCTCGATGGTCGACGAGCCGCCCGGACCGGTCGACGGGCCGCTAGAGCTGCAACCGACCAGCGTGATGGCTGCTCCTGACACGGCAAGGATGAGTTGTGCTCTGTTGTACCGGTCGAGGCGTGATCTCGCTGCCGATGCCCCCCGTGCTTCGCGCATGAAGCGACGCTATCTTCAGTCGATTGAAGCGGACATCACCCGCCGGGATGAATCGCACCCCCCTACTACGGAATGACGAGAAGATGATCGCCCGTCGCTGAGGTGCGCGGCGTAAACCTCTGCGGGACTTCGGAAGCCGCGGATCTTGCGAGGCCGGTGGTTGAGTTCGTCGGCGATGGAGTCGAGGTCTGCCTGGCTGAACCGACGCAGGTCGGCGTTCTTGGGCAAATACTGGCGCAGCAGTCGATTGGTGTTCTCATTGGTGCCGCGCTGCCACGGGCTGCGCGGTTTGCACAGGTAGATCGGCATAGTCGCTGCCTCGGTAATAGCTTTGTGGCCGGCGATCTCTCGGCCACGGTCCCAGGTCAGGGTGCGTCGCATCGGGGCCGGGAGGTTGAGCAGGTAGCGCGTCAGGTGCGGGGTGACCTGGTCGGCTTTGATTCCGTCGGGCAGTGCCACCAGGGCTGTGAAGCGGCTGGTTCGCTCAACCAGTGTTGCGATGGCCGATGGTCGTGATCCCATGAGAAGGTCACCTTCCAGTGACCAGCGACCATACGGTTTTCGACTTCGGCTGGGCGCTCGCTGATCGGAACCAGATCCTTGATCACCCCTCGCCCGTCCGGTCGGCGCACGCGTTTGGGGTGGCGCATCACCCGCCCGCTGCGCAGCGGCCGGGTGAGTCCCCGGTCGATCGCCTTGCGGCGACGAGGATCGAATAGCGACAAGTCGATCGCTTCATGGGAGATCCGCATGCCCGGGTCGCCGGAGAAACATCGTGCCAGCCACCCCGCGATCTGCTCCGGAGACCACCACATCATCAGCTTCTGCTAAACCAGCATCCGCAACCTCGAATCCTGCGACAGCTTAGACAGTTTGGGCCGCTGAGCCTTCTGATAGGCCTGGGCATCGGCGGCCGTCGCACGGTAGCCCTCCCGTCCGCCGTTGCGGGAAACCTCCCGGGAGATCGTCGACGAAGGACGACCCAACCAGCGGGCGATCGCACGTGCAGAGCACCCCACAGCCAGGCCCCGAGAGATCTCCTCCCGCTCGGCCAAGCTCAGATGCATGCTGCGACGCCGCAACGCCGACTGTCGGACGCCACCGGTCTGGGCCAAAACCGCCGCACCTGATGCACCGGCACACCGGCCGATCGCGCGATGACGCTGAATGGTTCACCAGCACGCCACTGCCGCCACGCGTCATCCTGCTGACCCGCCGACAACCCGTAATCCCGCACCACACCCTCCACACAACATGATCATCCACGCGGTGATGCATTGACCACTTGAGCCCAAGATCGTTTTACGACAGGCGGATCTGGACTCCCTCGCCGAGGCGCAGGTGCCCGCCCCGGTCTCGGTGATGGTCGCCCGCCACATCGTGGCCGCCAGCCAGCACCTGGCCGTCGCGCACAAACTGGCCACCTCGCGCCAAGATGACAGGATGGCCGAGCACATCAAACCTGCACCGACCCTGCCGCTTTCGCTGGACACAGCGCAGGTCCAGACGGCGAAGCAGGCGGCGGCTCTTGCGGACGCCTACGAGAAGGGCCAGGGGGAGTGGATCGCGTCTCTGCGCGAGAGCCAACCCGTCGCCACCCTCTTCGACCAAGTTGCTCCCCTGCTCTGGAAGAGCGACCTCGGCGTCGAGCACAAGAACCGGCTGGCCCGCTCATTCGGTCCTGACGGGCTCGCGGCCGTGGACCAGGCGATGATCATCCTCCTCGGAATCGAGAGCCTCAAGGTGTGGCAGCGGAATCGAGTCGTCTACCGCGTGCACCCCAACCTGGCAGCCAGCCTCGCCGACACCGAACCCGGTGCTGCGATCCCCTGCGAGGTATTCACTCGGCTCCCCCACCCAGACCCTTTCGTCGCCTTCCCGACCCCAATCCCGGCTCCTCATGGTGCCGATTCGAGTGGGATGGCCAAGCCTGCGGTCTACGTAGGCATGTTGGTGACAGGGCTGAGCCGCGGTCTCACGCTGTGCTCGACATCCGACCCCGATCTCTGCTTACTGAACGTTGCGCTGGTCGGCCGAGTCCACTACATCGGAAAAACACAGCCCGAGTACCGGGAGTACAGCATCCGGATCCCCTGCCTCGGTGACCGCTACACCGTCGACGAGATGGTCGAGACCGCTGGCCAGATGATCGCCACCACCGATCCGGAAGCACGGGAAAACGGTGCGCAGCGCAATGCCTTCCGCCTCGCGGTCAGCCTGCTGCTGTACCTGTGCAGCGGACGATCCGACATCGGCGCCCGAACCGAGCTGACGCCTGGAAAGAAGAAGCGTCGGCAACGGCTGGTGCCCAACACCGTGGTCGACGTAGGTTTCGACATCGGCCCCAAACTGCACGCAGCCAGCCGCGATGCCTCGGCAACCTCAAGCGGAGAATCGGGATCCCGCGTTCGCGCCCACATCCGCAAAGCGCACTGGCACACCTACTGGACCGGCCCGAAAGAGCAGCGGGTAGCCGAAGTGCGCTGGTTGCATCCAATCCTGGTCAACGCCGCCGATCGCGATCCGTCCCGGTTTGTGGTGATCGACGTCGATTCGCCTTCCGGGCAGTGAACAACCAAGTTCGATGTCGTGGTTCGTACCACCCTGACCACGGGGAGTTGGCGCTCTTATGAGCAGTCGGGGGACGGTGACCTCGATCCTGTCGCGTACACCTTGCACCGGGGTGAGTCGGAGGAGCAGGCCAGCGACCTCGCCCAGCAGGTTGTGTGGGCGCTGATCGCGCACGCCGACCGCAAGGCGATGTTGCAACTTGCCGACGGCCAGGTCGTAGTCCACCCGGTTGCCGAGTCCTCCTAGTTGCCGAATTCGGTTCGGGACGAACGCTCAGGACGCATGCACCCCAGGACAACTGGGTTGCAATAGGTGGTGGCCTGCCCTCTGGTTCAGCGCCGGAAGAACCGCCACCAGGGCTGCCAACGACGTGTCGGGCCCGCCTTGACCGGCGCGGGCTCGGCGGCATCTCGCAGCCGGTGCCGCTCGGCCCACGCGCCGGTGGCGATCTCCCTGATCGAGCCCTCATCGACGATGCGGGTCGCGATCGTCCATACCGCTGGCGGCCCCGGGAGGGTGGACTCGTCGAGCTCGGCGCAGGCCTGCGCCGCGGCGTCGATGTCGGTGTGCAGCGACAGGTGCAGCACCGTGCCCTGACTTGATGTCACGACCAGCACGCCGACCGCGACGCTCGTACTGTCGCGGGCCATGCGCGCCCACGTGTCGAGGACTTTGCCGGGTTCGGCACCGAGGTGGTCGACGACCTCAGCAGTGGAGGCAGCCAGTCCCAACCAGATGCAGCGGCGCGCGATGTCGCGCTCCGGCACGCCGAACCGTTCGACGAGTGCGGCCATGCCCGGGGCCGGGGTCCGTGCCCAGGCCAGGATCAGCTGCTCGTCGGAGGCGGCGTCCCAGAACGGGAAGCCCTTGGCCGCGTGCGCCTCGCGGGCCAGGGCCTCACCATCGAAGCCCGGTTGAGTGATCATCTCGCGCAGCTTGCGCATCGCGATGGCGCCGGTATATCCGTCCAGCAGAACGAATTTCGCGCGGGCCCGCACCCCACCCAGCGTTCGGCCCAGCTGGGCAGCGATCTGTTCATCGGTCGCCGTGGTCTCCAACGCGGCGAAGAACTCCTGGTAGTCCTCCCCCGTCCACAGACTGCCCCGCCGATCTTCGCGCTCCCCCATCGCCGTCATGGCCGTGCATCCTGCCAGAGCCCACCGACAAGCCCGAGGAGTTCGTCTACCGCTCGCGCTCGTGCAGAGACTCCCGCGCACGGGAGATGGCGTTGCCGGTCAGGCCCTCGAAGGCGTGCCCGCGAATGCTGCGAGATTGGCTCTGCTCCAAGGCTTCTCGCTCCCGCTCGGCCGCGGCGAGTTCGCGCTCGATCGCCTCGAGACGTTCGACGCGCTCGACCGCGTGGCGTTGCCGAGCCTCGGCGGCCGCGGCGACATCGCGCTCGATTCTCTCCAAATGCAGGACGTTGCGGACCTTGGCCAGCGCCTCGTTGCGCAGCTTGATCAGCTCGAGGCGCTCGTCGGCCGAGTACAGGCCCTGCTTCGTGCCGAAGTCGCTGACCAGCGTCTTGGTGTGCTCGTGCAGATCGACCGCCTCCGCCCATGTCTGGACGTGTCTGGCGTCCTCGATCACATCGAGAAACAGATCCTTGAGAGTGGTCATACCTGTCGCCTCCGCACCCCAACCGACAACCCGACCAGACCAGACCAGACCAGACCAGACCAACGATAGGCCAGACCACTGCGGCGCCGATCAGTTTCGGAAGAACGCTGCCCGCTCCGGGAACATCGAATTGCGTTGCCAGCTCACATATTCCGGTGGGTTCCTTTCTCGGCGCCACCGAGCCGCCGCGAACTCACCAGGGTGGAGGGGACAGCCTGCCGGTCAGCCAGTACTCGCCCATCGGGCGGTGTAGATGTTGGGTTGGAACATGGGCTTCGAAACTCTCGGGCATTCCAGGCGCGGCCTACGTACCGTGGTCGGTTGTGAAGAGTCGGCAGCAGATCGAGGCCCGTGCCCTGGAAATCGCGGAACGCGTTGTGAGTGGCGGCAAAGTCGAAGACGACTTTGTCGAGTGCAAGGCCGAGTGGGTGCACGATACGGCCAAAGCTGCTCGCCGGATCGCAGGGCTCGCTAACGCCGCTCGCGGCGAAGGCGTCATGTGGCTGATCGGGCTGGACGAGAACAACCACCAGGTGGTTCCTCTGGACAGCACTGATCCGGCGAACTGGTGGGGTTCGGTCGAATCTAAATTCGCCGATGGTGTGGTACCGAGCGTGAGGACACTGTCCGTTCCTACCGCTCACGGCCTGCTGATGTGCCTGTATTTCGAGACCGATCGGTCACCGTATGTCGTGACGGCAAACGGCGTAGCAGGTGTCACACGCGAGGTTCCATGGCGCGAGGGAACGCTGCTGCGTACTGCGAAACGGCACGAGCTGCTGTCTCTACTGAGCGCCGCGGTCGCAGCCCCGAAGCTTGAGTTGCTCCAGCCGAAGTTGACCCTTCGCCTGGCGCAGTCACGTGACCGTGCCGGGGACCCGCAGTACATAGAAGGGCAACGCGTCCTGGCCCTCCAAGCAGAGCTCTTCATCGACTCTGAGGCCCGCGCTCTCCTTCCCCGCCATCGATGGAGGATCGAATTCGTCACCGACGGCGACCATCGGTTCGTCGCCGACACCGTCGACTTCACCTCCCACCTCATCTGGGACGACACCAGGAAGGCAATGAGTCCCGAGCTGGAGCACGTCTATGGCGTTGCGGTCAGAAGAGCTGGTCTCGCCGTATCCGGACCGGACTCGGTCGCCCTGTCCGCAACCGCTCCCGTGCCGATCGACGTTGAGACATACACGCTCCGAGGCGCCGGATGGATAGATGTCATTCTCCAGCTGCCGACCAATGGTGTCGGCAGGGTAGCCACAGCCCGGCAGCGGCTCGGATGGTCCAGCGGAGACAACGACGTGAAAAGGAGGGGTCATACTACACAGCCGATCTTTGCGGAATGGGCCATACCCATGTTCGAGCGTTGAGGCGGGTAAGGGTGACGCGCGGCAGCAAGCAGGTCCCGCCCCGGAGCCGCGCGGCCGGTCACCGGGCCGTTGGGCACACTGACGAACCGATCGAAGCCACCACTCACGCCGAAACCATCACCGGCTGAACACCCCCCGACAAGTGTCACAGTCGATTTCGGTGTCCCGCACTTCAGCCGCGGGTCGTGACAGATCAGAAGATCTTGGACTGTGGTCACAGAGCGGGCCGGTGGTGACGGTGACCTGCAGGCTCTGCGGGCACCGGATCGCCCATTGAACGGACGTCGAACTGGGCATGGACTACTCCCAGCTGACGCCAAGAAGCACCTGTCGACCACTACGACTGGACGTCGCGGATTTTGCCCGGATGGCCCGCGTGCAGCCGAGCTCCGTGAGCTACGCCGACAACGGCCACGCATCACGCTGAAAGTCATCGCGAAGGCCGCCAACATGCTGTTGGCAGCGGATTACGTCGAGGCGGTTGGATCCCCCAGTAAGTCTCCCGACTCACTGGGGCGATTCACTGTGCTTCCCACGCATGAACGAGGGCAGGCCGTTGTCTTCATTGGAGCCGTTGAGCTGACCTTCGAAAGCCATATGCGCGGCTTCGATCAGAGCGGGCGGAATCGTCGGGTGCGCCCAAGCGATCCGTACTAGGAAGTGTCCTCAAAGCCATATGAGCAGGGTGGCCAGGTCGAGCATGCCTCGGTAGGACTGTGCGGTTTTGTCGTATCTGGTGGCGATAGCTCGATACTGCTTGAGCCGGTTGAAGCAACGCTCGACGACATTGCGGCGACGGTAAGCGGTTGGATCGAAAGTGGGTGGGCGCCCGCCGGTCCGGCCGCGTCGACGGCGGT
>NZ_JBYIRW010000034.1:0-37909 GCF_057708325.1 Nocardia sp. bgisy134 | reverse complement strand
TGGACCTACGGCACAACCGACCGGAACCGTCGTGCCACCGCTATTTCCCGATGACCAGCAGTTTTCGGTGTTGCAGCAGGTTGGCGTACTGGTCGATACCCCCTCCGGACACCAGTGCTAAACACAGCATCGGCCTCGACAACGGCAACCCGTTGTCGAGGCCGATAGCGTATGGCGAGGTGGAGGGCCCGGTAGAGGTCCGCCTTGTCGGTTCAAACGCGGTGCTGTCGGCTTGGACGTCGCGGTCGCCCGCGGGGTACCCACGAGCTGTGCGCTCAGTGCCAGTCGGTGGTCTCGCTAGTTCATACCTCACTCCGCAAGGCGGTGCTCCGTGGCTACGTCCACTGATCTGGACGGCGTCTGTCCACGAATTTGGACGGCACCGAGAAATCGGGCAGGGGTAGTGTCCGCGGATTTGGACGGCGCCTGTGCGGGTCCGGACGGTGATGGCGGAGAAGTGCGGGCCGGGGTGTGTTGAGGCATGGTGGGCACCAAACCGGGGGTGATTCAGCCATGGCCGACAACGGGATACGTATCGACGTCAATGACGCCTTGGGGTTGGTTGAACTGTTGGAGTTCATCCGAGACTTCTTCGGCGCGGCGGGGCTGGCGGTGACCGAGGAGTTCGCGGCCGTTCGTGGGGACCGGCACGTATTCAGTGGGAGATCTGTGTGTCGATCTGGAGCGTTATCAGCTGCTGCTGGGAGGGATTCCCGGTGATGATCTGCCGCCGTGCCCATGTCGTCCTCGTGCCTACGCGGAATGGGCGAACAAGTTTCGGTGACGGCCGCAGTGCCCAAGACAACAAGCGGACCTCGGCGATACGTCGGTCGGTTGCTCGGTCTGCCGGTACTGGGCTGTGAGGTCGCCCTGGTTCAGGTTTCGAGCCTACCCGTCGAACATCTGGGGGCAGTAGCGTTGTCGGTCGTGGGTGACGCTCTTATAGCCAAGCTGTTTGCGCAGGTGACCGACGTGGATCCGGAGGTTCGCCGAAAAGGCTTGGAAAGGTTGGCCGACTGGGGTGGCTACATCTACAACGTGTTGGTGGAAGTGCTGCGATACGAGGAGTACTCGTACGCCTGGCCGGACTGCGCCGACATGCTCAGCGAAGACCTCTGTGACAGCAAGATCTCCTTCAACGTCTTCATCGATGACCTCATCGAAGCGCCGAACGAGGTCGTGTTCGATCGGTTTGCCGGTCTGCTCGGGCTACCGGCCGGAACTCACCCGCCCCGCTTCGCCATTGACGGTCACAGTGGCGACTCCGTGCTACCCGCGCCCGCGGTGGCTGCTGGCCTCCATCAACGGGCAGCCGTGCTGGTGGCACTGCTGGGCAGCCCGCTGGAGCGGGTGCGGCAGAATGCAGTGTGGTTCCTGGCCGAACTCGGCCCCGGCGTCGCCCCGGTACTGCGCGCCGTACGAGACACACGAATGTTGGGCCGGCGCGCCGCGATCAGCGCCCTGGCGGAGCTCGACTGGGCCGAGTTGGGCACGGCCGACCAAGCGTTGGTTCAACGCCTGATTCGGGTCAAGCAGCTCACCGAAGTGCCGCAGCCGGTGATCCCGCAGGGCGAGTGGTACGCATTGCCGACGACCGACCAGGCAGCAGTGCTGGCCGCGTTCGATCTTCGAGACCCGGTGCCCGTGACCATGCGTATGGGATTCGCACCCTGGCAGCTGGACGGCCCGTGGCGGCCGTTGCCCGAGTACATCGGCTACGGCATCACCGGCGCGTACGGGCAGGTGTTCGTCACACCGGCCTTGGACGGGTGGACGTTGGTATTCGCCGACGGCAGCGTGCTGACCGCGGACGGGAATGTGGCTGACGGTGAAGTTGCGTTCGCCTCCGCGCACCGCCGCTGCGCGGAGTTGAGCCGCCGCTTCGGGAAAGCGCACTGGTACCTCGAAACCGAGAGCGGTGGATGTTCGGATCAGAGCGGATGGTGCGTCGCCGACAAGGGTGAGGTCGTGCGGTACTGCTACTACGACTTCGATATCGACGGCGGAGTGCAGATCGGCCCTGCGGCCGAATCCGGACGGCAACCGACCGTCGAGGAACTTCGGGCCTGGGTGAACGAGCATGACCCCGGCACGGGAGTCCCACCTGTGCGACTGGAGACCCCGCCCAGCGAGTCGACAGAAGAGAAATTCAAGGCGTGGGTGCTGGAAAACTTCGCACCCCCTCCCAAGGATGAGAGGAGCTATGAGGACATCGACGACGAGTTCGACGATGCCGACGACGTCGACGAACCTCTCGACACTCAGCGGGACGAAGGGGAGTCAGGCGGCTGGGAATTCAGGTCCCTCGAGGTGGCCTGGCGGCTGTCGGTGAGCCCCGAAGCACTTGGACCGCATACACGTGTCCAAGGCACCGGCGTGCTGGCCGTGCCCGCTGGCAAGCCGCACAGCAGACGCTATGGGGCCCTGCCCATCTGACGCTTCGGCGACTGGTAGTCGCCCCAGCGGACGAGTTCGGTGTGAAGGTCGACTTCGATGGTGCCGAAGAAGTCGATATTCTCGCTGTGCGCGGGTCGAGATACGGGCCGGCAACTGTTCGATTCCCCTGGGCCTGTCGTACTCAAAAGTCGCGGACTGGCTGTGCCGGAGCAGAGTTGGCACCACTCTGGTCAACTGGAGCGCTACCCACGCTCCGCTCACCGCGTTCGACGGGCGAGTTGATCTCATCAGCCCAAGCGTTCCAGCCAGGAGTCGCCGAGGTGGATGCCGACGAGATCGCCGCCCCGGTACTCAGTTGAGGTCCCGGCCTGCTCGGCGGCACTCGGTTGCACAGCGATCTCGGAGGCCGCGGCCTTTTGCCGGACGAGATCAGCGGCGGTGTGTCCGACATCCGCGAGTGCATGCTCGGGCCACGGCTCTCGCTCGTGACGATCCTCGCTTGCGATCGCATGGAAGATGGGGTCGTCGTCCACGTCGTATCGAGGCGAGCCCTGCTCCGTCGGGCAGTGCGGCCGGGAGGAAGTTGGCGAGGTTATGTCGTGCTGGTGCCGTCGTATCCGGTGAGTTGACGCAGGACTGCCGCGGTGTCGAGGAAGACGCGTTCACCGATGACGTAGCCCTCGTCGTCGAAGGTGACGACGGCGACCATCTCGATGGCGATCGTGTTCCCGCTCGACGCTATTCCCGCGTAGTGCCCGTCGTGGGTACCGTCGAAGCGAACCAGCGCGGCGCCAGTGGAATCCACTTGCCCGAGGGGTTGGATAGTGGCGGTGAGGTCGCTGAAACCGTCGAACAGCGCGGATTCTCGGGCAGCCAGCGCCGCAAGACCTTGCTGCGGGCCTGTCAGGGGTGAGTCGTAGGCGGCGGGCTCTCGCCACAGGCCGACGACCTCCTCGACGCTGTGCTTGTTCACTGCGGCCGCGGCCGCGGTGGCGAACTGCTGGATGAACATGTCGCACTCTCTCCGGATCGATCAATTGGTTTGGGGTGCAGGCGATTCCGGCCGGACGGAACGCTCGGCGAGCGCGATTGCCCACTTGGCGGGAATCCGGCCGGCGATGCGCGCCAGCAATGCGTTCGCTGCGCCGTCGACGATGTCGGGGCGGTTGGACCCGATTGCGCACAAGGCCGCTTCGACGACCTGTTCGGGAGCACGCCGGCTGCCGACCGAGGCGTCCTCCCCGGCGATCTCGAAGAATGCGGTGTCGGTGGCACCCGGGCTCACGGCAAGTACCTGGACCCCGGTACCGCGGGTCTCGGACCAGAGCGCGCGGGTGAAGGACAGCACATACGCCTTGGTCGCCGCGTACACCGCCATGTGCGGCACCGGCTGAAACGCGGCGGTGCTGGCCACGTTGACGACGGCTCCGCGTCCGCGAGCGATCATGCCGGGCAACAGGATTGCGGTGAGCTCGGTCAAAGCGGTGATGTTCACCGCGATCTGACTCGAGACCGCCCCGAGGTCGGCATCGGCGAGGTCGCCATGGATTCCGAGTCCCGCATTGTTGACGAGCGCATCGACGGTGATCGCACGCTGGGCGAGCAGTTCGGCGACGCCCACCGCGGCGTTCGGGGCGCTGAGGTCCGCGGGGATGACCTCCACGCTCGAACCGAATTGCGTGTGCAGTTCGTCGGCCTGTGTTCGCAGCACGGCCTCCCTGCGGGCGACCAGAACGAGGTCACCACCGTCTGCGGCGACGCGTGCGGCGAACGCGCGCCCGATACCCGATGACGCCCCGGTCACCAGTACTCGCTGTCGGTCGAAGTATCCGGCCACCACTACCTCCTTAATTAAACCTGCATGCTGGTCTAATTAATACCGCTATGCTGAGGCCATGGCAAGCCCCCACCGCAACACGCCGGCCCGGCGACGCGTCGGCCGCCCGTCCGGCCCAACCGAACACGGAGCGGCATCCCGAGAGCGGATCCTCGATGCCGCCGCCGCTGTGTTCGCGCAGGTCGGTTACGACCGGGCACGCATGGCCGACGTGATCGAAGCGAGCGGAATGACCAAGGGCTCGGTCTACTTTCATTTCGAGAGCAAGGAAGCCCTCGCCGTTGCCGTGCTCACCGAGAAGCACGCGCAATGGCTCGATCGGGTACAAGCACGACTGGCCACGGCACCCCCCGGGCTGCAGCGGATGGAAGCGCTGTTGCCCGCCATGCTGGATCTCCACCGTGACGACCCCGACGCCTGGGTCATCTCGCGCCTTGCCCAGAACCTCGCCGAGGTGCCCGCGACCCGAACCCTCGCCACGGAACTGACCCGCCGATGGATCGACCGCGTCGCCGACCTCATTCGCGACGCCCAGCACATCGGTGAGGTATCAGACGGAGTCGACCCGGAACTGCTCGCCACCGTCCTCGTCGGCGCCTTCGACGGCCTGAAGACGACCATCGAAACAATAAGCGACGACCCCCACGCCGCCGATCAACAGCTCGAGGCCTGCGGCGCCCTCCTGCTGGCGATGATGCAGTCGGTCGCCCTGTCACGCTGATCGACCTCGACAGTCCGCCGGCATGGATCCGCCGGCCCCGGCATCGCCGTCCGACAGCCGCCCGGAGCCGCTGTGGGCGCCAGGCTTCCAAACATTGTTGTATTACAAACCCAGAGGCGTTGACTCGGAAACTGCTGCGCCCATTGGCTGAGAGGGCTTGGGCCACTTTCTCGATGCCGGGCTCGGGTATAGAGGGTGGTGCTGCTCTCGCCGTTGGCGTCGGTGTGTCCTGCGTAGGCGTGGGCGACGGCGTGGCCGAAGTTGCGTTCGACCCAGGTCTGTGTGGTGTGGCGGAGCCAGTGGGTGGTGATGCCCAAGGGCGCAGCGCGACAAAGCCGCTCAGCTCAGTCAGAGCGGAACCGCCAAACGTGTCGGCGCACCATCAGTCAGCAAATGTCCGAGCGTGTCACGCGATTGCGCGGTAATCGGCTACCGAACGTTATTAGCCACAACGTTGCGAGCCGTAGTCCGTCTCGGGTGCAGGCCGCCGCTCAGCGGGGCATTGTCCGGATTTTTGCGGCTGTCTTGGTCAGAGAGTTGTGGCAACTCTTCGCTACCCGCTGCCATCTCCTACCCGCCGTCGCGCATGAGCTTCGGTAGCTGCCAAGCGCGGTCGGCTGCGGGGGGACGCTGATGCCCACATTCGAGCTCGACACCTGCCTTGTCGCGCAAGCTGGGGCACCACCGGGAGCCGGTCCATACGATGAAACCGTCTTCGTACCACGAGACGTCGAAGTGTGCGTCGCCGATCACATGCTCCGCGTGGTCGCTGCCGTCGAACTCGACCGTGAATGCCTCTCCCGGACACATCCAAAAGTCCTCGCCGAGGGGTTCGAGCCAGATCACCAGCTTCTTGCTCTCGTGCGTGTTGGTCAATCTGAGCTTGGGCATGATGGCAGCGTAGGTGCTGGCCCCCCGGGGCATTCCCCTCGGCAGAAGAGTGCCTTCTCCGCGGCAACGAATTCGTCGACGCGCTGTGTTCGGATCGCTGCCTGCTGAGCCTGGTTCGAGGCCAGGGATAACTGCAAGTACCGTACTGTTGCGCGATCTGTGAGCTGGCGTGGGGAGGGGAGATGGATGTCGAAAGAGGTTGGCGGGAACCAGTTCCGGCCAGCGGGAGGATGCGCAGAAGCCGAGCAGACGGTCGATTGCCGAAGCGAGGGCGGCGTTCGTCGAGTTCGACAAAGGTTCCACACTCTCGCCAAATGCGAATGGATCCGAAAAGGCATGCCGCTGTGTCTGATCGGCGATTCCGGCGCCGACAAGTCCCACCTGCTGATCGCGCTGGGCACCGAGGCCGCCATGGCCGGGTTCCGAGTCGAATACACCCTCGTCGCCAAGCTGGTCAACGAGGTGGTCGAGGCCGCCGACGACAAGGTGCTGACCAAGACCATCGCCCGTTACGGCCGGGTCGACCTTTATGCATCGATGAACTCGGCTACATGGAGCTGGACAAACGCGGCGCCGAACTGCTGTTCCAGGTTCTCACCGAACGCGAGGAGAAGAACTCCGTCGCGATCGCCTCCAACGACAGCTTCGGTTCCTGGACAAAGACTTTCACCGATCCCCGGCTCTGCGCGGCCATTGTCGACAGGATTACCTTCGGCGGCAACATCATCGAGACCGGCACCGTTTCCTACCGGCTCGCCCGCACCAAAGCCGCCACCGGCGCCAGCTGAGATGACCGACGCCGATCCCGCCGACGCCATCGAGCTCGGCGAACTGCTGTTGCTCCTCCACGACTGGATCAGCACCGATCAACACGCCCGCCTAAGCTTCAACCGCTACCTCACCGACGGCCACTACACCGCCGACGACCTTCGCGCCGACCTGCTCCGATTCGCCTTGCTACTCGGCACCGAGATCCCGCCGTCGCGCTGACCTGTGATCGGAAGCACCCGGCATTCCGGAAAGAGCAACGGCCCCAACGGCTTATGCTCCCTGCTCAGGGAGGAACCAGCTCATGGCCAGTCGCAAACACACTGTCACCGCTTCCGAAGTCCAGGACGTTCTCAACTACTTCGGCACCTGCCCCATCTGCGACTACCCTGCTCGCGCCTGGCTCATCACCGCCCAATTCGACGACGGCCGCGTCGAAAGCCAAAGCATCGCCGCCTGCGGCGGCTGGTGCGGATGGAAAGGCCCCGTGAACCCCACACCCATGACCGGCGACACCGTCGTCCTGGCCCAGAGCCGCAACACGATCACCTCGACCGCACCGGCACTTCCGCCCGCCTGACCGCCGTCAGAGTTCGCGAACAACACGCCCGCCGCAACCCCGCCGACTGCCGTCACTATTGATGAACAACCGCCGTCGGAGATCGCGAGCAAAGCCAGGCGGGCGCGGGGCGTGCGGCCTGGCGCTGCGCCACACGAGATCCGGCTGGCGCTCGGCTGTTATGCACCCGTCCTGGGACCGATTCGATCAGTTCCGTGTAGCCAGAGCGTACATTTGGGTGCTCGGGCCCCCGTCGGACCGGCCGACGGCGAGCTGTGGGGCACGGGCGATCGTATCGGGCGGTTGGCCCCAGAACGAATCGCTAGGGCGTCGTGCCTACCCGTGTCGGGCTACGTCCTCGCACAGGATGCTCGGCCAGCGTGCGAGATCGGCCGGTGTGTGCGCCACCTCCAGTGTGGCGGTCGGTAGCAGGTCCACCAGCGCCTCGGCGGTCGACACCGGATGGGCGGGGTCGTCGATCCAGGCCAACACCGTGGTCGGCACCTCGATCGCGGCGATCGCCTCGGGGGCGGGCAGGTCGCTCATCGCTGCCCCGCGGAACAGTGAGGGCAGTAGGTGCTCGGCGACATCCGGCACGGTTTCCGGCGTTCCGACGGTGGCCGGCGGGCGAGGCGCGGTGAGATCGGCACCGAGGAAGGCGTCGAGTCCCTGTTCCTCGATCAAGCGAGCATTCTTCCGGTAGATGTCGGCCTTCGCGGCGCGGGTGCGCCAGGCGGTCGCGGGCACCAGCAGGGTGAGGCCGGCGAATCGGGCAGGATCGCGGACAGCGGCATGCAGCAGTGTCCCGGTGCCCATCGAAGGACCGACACCGTGCACCTGTTCACCGGGGAACCAGTGGTCGAGCAGTTTCAGCAGGTCATCGGCCAGAACCGGCCACCGATAGTCCTCGGGGACGGTACGGCCCGTCGAGTGGCCGTGGCCGCGGGCGTCGTACCGCAGCAGTCGGGTTCCGCTGAGTCCGCGGCCGAGATCGAGGTCCATCAGACGGTCGCGGTGGCGGCTGGAGGTGAGGCCGTGGAGTTGGACGACGGGGTGGCCGCCCTCGTCGCTCAGTTCCACGGCGAGGTCGGCGCCGGGAACACGGAAGGTCGGCACGGCGGCTCCAGGGTGCTGGTGAGACGGCGATCGCTCGGGAAGAAGCCTAGGATACCGTCATGCGGCTGACCAACGTCGCGCACTTGCGCCTGCCGTTCGGCCGCCTGCTGGGCTTCGACGTCATTGCGGGTCGGGTGGGCCGGTCACTTCCCGTGTCCTTCGACCAGCGGCGCCACGTCGGCGCCGGCGACCGAGCGGGATCCTGGATGGCGTTGTCCTTCAGGCTCTCCGCGCCGGTACCGCCGGACGAGCTCGCGACCTGCTGGCTGGCGGTGATCGAGCGGCACGGCACGCTTCGGTCGGTCTTCGTGCCGGGCGAGGACGGCGAGCCTCGGCTGCACGAGGTCGATATCCGCCCCGGCGGCTGGGTCGAGCATGTGATCGCTCCGGGGCAGGCGGTCAACGATGCGCTCCGCGCCGTGCTCGACCGTGCTTGTTCACCGTACGGTCGTCCGTCGTACCGGCTCTGCGTGCTCGAGACCGCGGTAGGGCCGACCGTGGTGGTCGCCGCCGACCACGCGCACGTCGACATGTGGTCGATGTTGGTGATCGCGCGCGACCTGCTCACCGCGCTGGCCGCGGTGCAGAAGGGTCGTGCACCGTCGTTGCCGCCGGCACCCGCCTTCGCGGAGCACACCCGCGCGCTGCGGGACCGCCCGCCGGCACCCGACGAGGTGCACCGCCGCTGGGCAGAGGTGCTGGCGGGCAGCGGCGATGTGATGCCACGGTTCCCGCTGCCGCTGGGTGAGGCGACGTTGCAGGAGGAGCGCGTGGAGGTGCGCGATGTCCTCGACGTCGACGACAGCGCCGCGTTCTCGGCGCAGGCCCGCGACGACGGCGTCTCGACCTTGGCGCTGGTGGTGGGGGCGATGACCGAGGTGACCCACGAGTTGGCCGGCACCGCACTGCGGGCCGTGTTTCCGGTGCACAGTCGGTACGACACCACCTGGCACGACTCGGTGGGGTGGTTCATCACCAACTCGGTGCTCGAGTCGGCCGACCCCGATCCCCGTGCCAGCGCGGAGGCGGTGAAGGAGGCCGTCCGGATGGGGTCCTGGCCACTGGAGGACATCCTGCGTCCGTGGGGCGGGATGCCCGAGGCGCCGGGGATGTTCGCGATTTCGTGGCTGGACCTGCGTCGGCTGCCGGTCCGAATCGACGCGACCGGATTGGAGGCGCAGTACGTCGGCGCGACGATTCGGACCGACGGCGTGATGCTCTGGTTCATCCTCGACGAGGCGGGTCTGCACCTGCGCTGCCGGTATCCGGACACTCCCGAAGCCCGGCGGCACGTCGGCGCCTGGCTGGACACGCTGATCGCCCGACTGCAGTCACGGGCACGGGCTTCGGTCGGTGGTCGGCTCCGACTCGGCGACCGGATCTATCGTGTGCAGCGGGCGGGGCGTGCCGACGTGCCAGCGCTGGTCGCGCTGCTCTCCGACGACGAGATCGGCCGTACCCGCGAAGGTTTCGAAATTGCCCGCTACGAGGAGGCATACGACGCCGTCACCAGGGACCCGTCGCACTATCTGGCCGTGGTCCGGGACGAGGGCGACCGGATCGTCGGCACCATGCAGCTCACCATCATTCCGGGGCTTTCCCGCGGCGGCGCCACCCGCCTCCAGATCGAGGGAGTCCGGGTCGCTGCCTCGGAACGCTCTCGCGGCATCGGAACCGCGATGCTCGAGTGGGCACACGACCACGGCAGGCACCGAGGTGCGACACTCGCGCAGGTCACCACAGACCGGGTCCGCGAGCGAGCTCACGCCTTTTATGCGCGGCTCGGGTACGACAACAGTCACGTCGGGCTGAAGCGGGCGCTCTGACCGAGTGTCAGCCGAGTCTTCCACGATGTGCCGCGTGTGCCTGCGCGAGATGGCCCACCGTGGCGAGCTCCCCGGCGTGCACAAGAGCTCCTGGTGAGCCCGCGCTCCTCGTGAGCGCTGCCACCTACGCGAATAACGCACGAAGGCACGGACTTCCGTAGTGAAGTCCGTGCCTTCGCGCGTCTTTCGGCAGGTCAGCCAGCGTGTATCTGCCACTCCGTCCACGCCTCGTCGAGCAAGACCGCGACGGCGTCGTAGATCTCCCAGGTATCGGGGACGTGATAGGTGGTCTCATACCGCGCGATCGCGGGGATGGATTCATAGGCGCGGAGGTATTGCCGGTAGACGGCCTTGGCGAAGGCCTGTCCGGTGGCGTTGAGGTCTCCCTCGTTCAGTTCGCTGCAGCAGTGGTCGAGCAGGTAGCGGCCGGGTGTTTTCGTGCGATCGCGCAACGCGGCCAGCTCAGGTCGTGGCACCGGTTCCGGTTCGCCCCAGACGAGCACGGTCGGCGAATGCAGGTCGTGAGCGACGGCCCATGCGTAGAACATCCCGATATGGGTTGCTCCTGCCTCGCGGTCCAGGCCCAACTCCGCGGTTGTGTCCGAGTGCCAGCCGCAGTCGTCGTAGGTCATAGATCCCCCAGATCAGAATGGTAGCCGGACAGCACATCACGAAAGATGATCTCGGGTCATGATGACCGAATGGTGCTGGGAATGGCTCGATCTCCAGGCGATCGATCGGGGAACCTACGGTCGCTACCAGAGCAAGATCAGGCTCATCCTCCTGTATCTCGACAGACTAGCGGTCCACGAAATGCGCGAGCCACACGTCCTGAAACTGATGACCGGACTCCATCGCACGGGCTATTCGTTCGACTACCGAGTCGATATCCATCGCATGCTCACCCGGATCACGGCTGCAGCGAACGAGCCGAAGCCACCGTGGTGATGCCCTGTTCTATCGAGACCTACGCCAAACCGAACCGGGATCGCCCTGAGCTCGCCGCCTACTGTCCGACGATGACGGAGTTCTGGACCTGCTTTCATCTGATGCCCGAGGAGACACGCATCGCCCTCGCGCTCGGTGTCGGTGTCGGACTTCGCCTCAGCGAAGTGCTCGGCGCGATTGCTGACCACCCCGGAAGCAGCCCGGCCGAGCATGCCAACCGACACGACGATCGTCCCGCTACGCCGACGAGGCTGCTAAGTTCAAACCCCAAGCCGCCTGGGGCTTTCGGCGAGCACCTCTGGGGACGATCTCCTAGCGCCAACAGCGTGTCCGAGGTTGGACGTGTGCGGACACTTCGCCGACCGGGCATACGCGGTAGAGATCCAGTGGTCCCCGCTCGACCCGACTACCGGTAGCAGTAGGAGTCGGAGGAGGCGTCGCCGCCCTGGAGGCGCACCTGGTGCACCCGCAGACCTCGAAAGTCCTCGTCGTGCGGGAAGAACGACTCGTCGATGGTCATTCCGCGGTCGGGATCGATGCGCATCACGGCCATCCAGGCGCCAACCCCATCCGGGTAGAACTGGTCGTCCCACGCGCCATAGAGCGAGTTGGTGACGTAGACCCGCCGACCGTTACGGCTGATCTCGACCATCTGGGGGCCGCCGGCAAGCGGCTGGTTCGGCGCGGCCGGGTGGGCGGTGCGGCCCACGATCCCGCCGAGCCGGACCGACCCGGTCTCTTTCGGGTCAGCCGGATCGTGCACGTCGAACTGTTTCAGCTCCCCGGTACCCCAGCACGAGACGTAGAGGTATGCGTCATCGACCGACAGGTCGATGTCGGTGACCAGCGGCGGCACCGCGCCGAACGGTTTCAGTGCCGGCGGCAGCAGGTCGGGATCGGCCGGCTCGGCCGGGATGGTGATCACCTTGTCGACCGCCCACACGCCGCCATCGCGATGCCAACGCCACACGGAGGCCGACAGATCCTCGGTCGAGATCACCACGCCGACGAACCCCCAAGCGGCGTCCGGATCGTGCGACGGGCGCAGCTCGAGTGCCATCTGGTATTGCTCGCCGAGATCGATCCGCTGCTGGTGCCGACCGGCGCTGAGGTCCCAGAAGTGGATCGCGTGGCCGTACTTGTTGGCCAGCAGCAGCTCCGGGTTCAGCCCGTCCTCGATCATGGCTGGGGTGCCCCACTCGCTGCTGATCAGCGTGTTCTGGTTGAGATGCCACCAGGCGTCGTACGCGAGGTATTGCGGCCCACGGTTGGTCTCCCACTGCCGCAGCACATCGAACGTGCCGTGATCGAGCAGCGCGATCCCGCCCGGCCCGTCCGATCCGTCTGCCCCGCCGAGGCAGGTCATGAACACACCGTCCGGCCCGCAGTGCAGCGTGTGTGGACGGGAGTAGCCGGCCTTGGCCGCGAGCTCGGAGCTGTCCACGATCTTGGACAGGGTGGGCTGGCGTGGGTCGGGCTGGGTGTCGAACACGTACAGGCGCGACGAGCGCAGACCCGGCACGATCAGGTACCGCCGAGTCAGCCCCTCAATCTGGTGGCCCTCGTGCTTCAGCGCGCTGCTGCAGGCGTTCCAGCCGAAATGGTGCAGCTCGTTGCCCAGGTGGGGTACCTCGGTCCAGCCCACCACCCGGCCGTAGGTGGCCGAGCCCGGATCCACATCGATTACTGACAGCGCATCTGGCTTCTGTGCCGCGCGGTCGAACGCAACAACGTATGCGAGCCGCTCCGGTGGCGCGGCCGCCGCCTCCGCTGCGCTCCGATAGAAGGTCGGGTCCAAGTCTGAGTGATTCATTTCCAGCCTCCTTCATGTCGATAGGCGGAGACCCACGCACCTCGCCCGATCTGGCGGTTCCGAGGCGAGCGCGACCCGTGTGGTCGCGTGCCGTATGGCGCGGGCAGGCAATAACAGTCTCGGCCTATCGACGCAGATCCACCAGCTACCGCCAGCGCGGCGGCAGAGTGCGAGGTACGGCGCAGTTCCGTCGAAGAGCGTTAGCCGGAGAATCTGGATGCCAGCCCACCCTGCTCGTGCACAGCGAGGACGCCGCAATCCCCGACGGTGCCCGCCGTTTCCACGCCGGACTCGCCGGCCGCAAGGACATCCTGTGGACCCAGGGCAGCCAGTTCGACTTCTACGACCAGGAGCCCCAGGTCACGCTGGCCGCAGACACCGCCGCCGCACACTTCGGAAGGACCCTTCGATGATCCTCGTGACAGGCGCCACCGGCAACGTCGGCGGCGAAGTAGTCCAGGCACTCGTCCGGGAGCAGCAGCCGGTCCGCGCGTTGGTACGCGAGCAGACCGACCTGCCGGTCGAGCAGGCCGTCGGCGATCTGAACGAGCCGGCCTCGCTCGCCACCGCCCTCGACGGTGTCGGTGCGGTGTTCCTGCTGCCCGGCTACCGCGACATGCCGGGCCTGCTCACCGCGATGCGGCAGGCAGGAGTGAAACGAGTTGTGTTGCTGTCTAGTCTGGCCACAGTCGCCACCGACACCCGAAACGCTTTCTCGGAGTTCATGATCCGGTCCGAAAGCGCAGTCCGTGAGTCCGGTCTGGCCTGGACTTTTCTGCGTCCCAACGCTTTCATGTCCAACGCACTGCGCTGGCTGACCCAGCTACGGTCCAGTGACGTCGTCGAAGATGGTTTCGGTGATGTGCCCATCGCATCCGTCGACCCCTATGACATCGCGGCCGTCGCGGTGCGGGCACTGCTCGACTCCGGACACGAGGAACGCATCCACATGCTGAGCGGCCCGCAACGGCTGTTGCCGGCTGAGCGGCTGGCCCTTCTCGCGCAGGTACTCGGTCGCGATCTGCGCTTCCATCCGCTCACCGATGAGCAGGCCCGTGCCGACATGAGCGAAAGGATGCCGGAGGAATATGTCCACGCCTTCCTCAGCTTCTACAGCGACCGGACACTCGACGAGTCCCTGATCTACCCCACGGTGGACGAGGTGACAGGCCATCCACCTCGTACTTTTCATCAATGGGCAGTGGCTCACGCAAACGACTTCCGCTGAATCTTCTGTGAGGTGCAAAGACTCCAGATGAACCAGGCATTGCGGCGTTGTCTCGTTGCGGGCGCCGCTGCCGCATGCGCCATCATGTGGGCGGCGGGCTGTGCGAGCGAGGACACCTGCGACCTGCGGACTGCGACAGCAGGGGAGCCGGGCTACTTCGCCTCGCTCAACCCCGGCTCGGTCAACACCTATTGGATCCAGGCATCCGAAGGGCTGATCGTCGTGGACACCCTGCGCACAGAGACCGACGCGCGCAATGCGATCGCTGAGATCAACAAGACGGGCAAGCCGGTCGCCGCGGTGCTTGTGACCCACTCCCATCCCGACCACGTCGTCGTCGCCCGGCGCCTTCAAGCAAGCATTCCCCGCTGCTGCCATCTACGCCTCCAAGACAACCGACCTAGCCATGCTGCCCCAGTTCGAGCAAGGGCTCGATGTCGGACTACTCCTCGGATTGATGCTGGGAACGACCGCTGGCACTACTATCGGTCTCACGGCAGGCCGGTACGCGATCGCGTCGGTGCTGTTCCGTGTGACCGGTACCTTCGCGCCACGGCCCGCTCCGTTCCTGAACTGGGCACGCTGCCGTGCTCATCACTCACACTGAGGCCATACCCATGCCGGGCGGGCCCGGCACGAGCGGTCCGGGCGCGGCACCGACGGACTCGCCGTCCCGGGCCTTCCCGACCGGCCTCACGGGTTCCCCGGCGACAACCACCACCAGTGGGTTTCCGGAATACCGGGCGGGAGCAGGTCGTCTGGCAGCGGCGAGACCCGGTGCGCGCGTTCGCGGAGTTCCTCGTCGGCCTCCCGCAACAACTCGACGTCGTAATCACCGGCGTACAGCAACGCGGCGCCGTCGAATTCGTCCATGACGAACTGCACCGAGGACCGGCGCCGACACGCCGATGTCCACGAGTCCCAGCCGTCCACCGAGGAATGCAGTGACGCTTCTGTGGTGGCGTCGATGTAATTGTGGAACGCCCACCCGTTGCGCCGCACGAGACCTATTACCCGCTCCCGGAATTCGGCCCACCCGGAACCTGCCTTCGCCCGCTCGGAGTCGAGGCAGACCTCGAACAGATACGCCATCGCCCGCCTGAATGCGGAATCGCGCCCACGTATCACATCATCCGCGCCGGAGTCCGCGATCGACGCGGATTCCTCGAATGCCGCGATCGTGTCACGCATCAACTTGTCTCTCACAGTCGAAGCCATTTTCTCATCTCCGCCATCGTCGGAATTGCGCGCCATATCGATCCCCTTACGAATCAACCGAGGTGGGCTGAATAGGTCAGCACCCTAGCCGATTCCGCTCGCATGTCCGTTGTCGGCCTCGGCACGCGGATATTGAACGTCAGCGGCCGATCCTGCGACGTCTCGGCGCGAGCGACGGGCATCGCCGCGAAGGTCCGCGGGACCGTGCGCTGAGCCATCTCGATCGTTTCCCGCAGGTGCTGTAGTAGGTCACCCGCCCACGGTGCGGTTGTTCCGTCGCCGGAGTTCGGCGTGGATTCGCCGGGTCGCAGCGAGAGCAGCGGCGGCACTGTGAGGAGCGGGCGCGGTATTCCGGTCGGGGCGGGATCGGCGTCTTCGGGCAGGATCTGCGGTGCGTCCGATCGGGCGCCGCCGAATTCCCATTCCGGCGGCAACTGTTTGTCCGGTCCCAGCCGAACCGCCTTCGGAGCGCCGTACGAGGCGATGGAGGCACGCCCCTCGGTATCGACCCATACGATCGCCTCGGTGATCTTCGTACCGCCCGCGCCGTCATCGATCACTCGGTGAAAAACCAGTTTCGTCGCTCCGGTCGCGTCGTCGACCCCGACCTGAACCAAACGGCCCTCGCGGACGGTTCGGGCCGCGCTGTTCTGATACGACTCGATCTCGGTCGGCCCGACCTTCTCGATATCGGGGTACTCATCGCGGTGTTTGAGGGTGTGATACGCACTAGAGACCGGGTCATCGAAGCCCAACCCCTCGGCATTGCGCAGCGCCGATACCATTGCCTCGTCGGACAGATTTGCACCGAGATTCACCGCGCCGCGTCCGCTGCGCAGGACCGTCTGGACATCGATCGCCAACATCTCGTCGGCAATGCGATTTTCGAACATCCGCGCCGCGAGGGCATCGAGATTTTGGTTCCGGTACAGCGACGGGTCCAGCGATCCGCGATATTCGTCGAATTTCAGTTTGTAGTACTCGTAGGCATTGGAGAATCGCCCCGGATTATTGCGCCCGCCCTGCTCGAACGCCCATTGGATGGCTCGGTCCTGGATTCCCTCCGCCAAAGCCTTCTTCTTGAAGGTCGTGCCACCACCGACCAGGTCCGCCGCTCGCTGCCGAGCGCGATCGGTCGCGGGCCGGTCACCCCAGATCGCCTGGCCCAGGGAATCCTCGGTATCACCGATCCGCGTGTCGTTGAGAAGCGCCTCGCCTTTGGCGATGCGCGCTTGGCGATCGGCCTCCTTCTTCGGATCGACACCGGGTCTCCCGCCCCCCTCGGACTCCGGCCGACCGGAAGATCCGCCCGGCCCGGGTTCCGACGAGCCGGGACTCGGCGGCCTACCGAGCTCGCTGTCCGCAACACGGTTCGACAAGCTCGCCGTCCGCTACCAAGCCGTCCTGCACATCGCTGCCACGTTGAACAGGTAACGTCGGCGGCCTTTCAGCGCGACAGACAGAAGACCCTCCCGGTGGTGCGCCGGGAGGGTCTACCGAGTACTGCAAGCCTCAGCCGCAGACCCACAGGGCATCGGCCTTGTTGTCACCGTCGGCGGGCACATTGCCCTTGCTGTTGTCGGGGACCGAGACGAGCAGTTGCCACTTCTGACCGGTCCAGTTGTAGACGCCGACCGTCTTTCCGGTGCGGTTCCAGTACGAGCTCAAACGATCTCCCATTCCGCCGTTGCCGATGTCGTGCAGCAGGCAGTTGTTGTCGACCTGCACGAACATGCCGGAGCCGTCGCGGTGGTCGTAGCCGCAGAACAGTCCGCCCGGGCAGTCGTAGGCCGCCGATGCCGGCGCCGGCGCGAGGGCTGCGCCGTACCCGGCGACCGCGATGGTGGCTGCCGCCGCGACGCTGAGACGGCTAAACAGTCTGAGTGACAACATGATTGACCCTTCGAAGCCGGTGGGATCGAGTGTCGGTGGGCGGAAATCCGCCGCACTCATGATGGGTGGTCCGGACCGTCCGCGACTATCCACCTCGCGCGAGTTCTGTCCGGGCTGCGCGGTGCGTCAGGCGCGCAGCGTCACCGACGGCGGCACACCCCATCGCCGCCGGTACAGGGCCGAAAAACGGCCCAGATGCCAGAACCCCCAGTCCGCGGCCACCGCGGCGACCGTGGTCATAGTGGGGTCCGCGGCGACCAGCGCGGAGTGCACGCCCACCAGCCGGGCTTCACGCAATCGCGCCGTCGGTGTGGTGTCGAGGTATCGCCGGAAGCCCTCCTGGAGACTCCGCACCGAAAGTCCCACTGCCTCTGCGATATCGGTGACGGTGAGCATTTCGTGCGCATGGTCGGCGATGAGTTGCTCGGCCCGGCGGATGGGTCGTGGCGTCGACCTTCCGGGGGCGTCGTCGAGCAGGAGCTCCGAACAGCTGTTCGGCTGGGCCAGCAGGAATTGCGACATCATCAGCTGCTCGACCTGCGGCCGCAGCCGCGGATCCAGAAACAGGCCCGGACCTTCGGCGTCGGTCTGCAGCATGCGCAGCGATTCGAACCAGGTCCGGGCGGCCGGTGATCGCAACTGCATGGCGATGGCCATCCGCAACGGACGATCCGGCGGCCGGCCCAGCATCCGCCGCAAATGGTCGTCCAACGCGGCACGGTCGATTCGGACCAGGAGTTGCCTGCTGCTCTCGTGCCAGTTCATGTCCAGGGGCGCATCCGGGTCCGGAACCGAGGCCACCGCCGGGTCGCAGGCAATATCGGCGGTGCCGTCGAGCACCCGGACCCACCCGGCCAGCGGTATTTGAATCAGGCGGAAGGTTTCGATGGGGTCGGTCCGGATCCGAACCTGAACCCCGTAATGCTTGTAGACCAGGCCGATATCGCCGTACCGGACGATATTGCAGCTGGCCTCCATGGTGGAGGCGCCCGGGTCGAGCCGGTGCTCACGCAGGATGCCGGCCATCCCCGCTCGGGCCACCTCGGGGTCGTCGGTCCGAAAATAGCGATGCCCCGACAGCGGTTCGACGAACATTCCGACTGCCCTCCCGGCAGCAGGCGCCGCGCGAACGGGCCTGGATCAGTGGATGTCGACGGTATTGTCCGTCGGACACCCGGGGCACACAAATTCTGCGGGAGTTCCTCACCGACAACCAGATCGACCAGAACTTCGACACGTCGTCATCGACAGGTGAACGTTCTAGGCGCTGGACTTGGCGTCCTCGGCCCAGAGCCGGTGCTCGTCGAGCACGGCCACCAGATCGTTGGTGCCGGACATGATGTGATCGCGCATCAGCGTGGTCGCCGTCTTGGCGCGGCGCTTGCACAGCGCCTCGGGGATCGCCGGATGGAAATGGCGCGTCTGTTCGGTGTGACCCTCGATATCGCCGAAGAACCGGTCGGGTAACTGTTTGACGATCGAACCCAACAGCCGTCACCAGACGGTGCGAATCGGCGGCGAGGTTGATCCGGCGATGGAACTCGCGGCCGAGAGTCACGGTCGGTATCGCCCGCGGTCATGGCCCTGCCGTACTCGGGGACGACATCGCCGAGCTGCTCGAGTTCCCGGGCCGAGATGGTCCTGGCCGCCCGTCCCGCCAATTCACCGGCCAGCGTCGCCTGGGCCCAGACAGATCACGCACATCCTGGCGGGTGAAGGCCGAGATGAGGTTCCCCCGCTCGGTCGGAGAGCGAACTACCAGGTTCCAGCCGGAACCAGATAATCCGCTCTCCGGATTAGCGGGGGAACCGTCATTTCCATCTGCCGACGCACCATTGGATCGATGGCCGCGTCGGCAAGCTGTTGATCAGGTGGACCCGGCACGATCGATGCCATTCATCAGGCGGTCAAGCGATAGCGGGCGGGATCGGCCCGTACGTGTTCGCGACCTCACGGCAGGCGTCGAGGATGCGGTCGACCTGGGAGTCGGTCAGTGCGGCATGAAGCGAGAAGCGGATCAGGGTGGCGTCGTCGGGGGTCGCGGGCGGCCAGAACAGCGAGCCGAAGACGCCGAGCTTTTCCAGATGGTCTCGGACAGCGATCGCATGCGGCGCGGGCCCGGTGGGTAGTGACACCAGGTGGCCGGCCGCCCCCGCCAGCTCGAATCCCGTCGTGCGCAACGCTGTTCGGATTCGGTGCCCCACCTCCCGCAGCCGGTCGCGCCGGGAATCGGATTCTTGGATCACCGCGAGCGTCGCCGTCAGCGCGGCGATATCGGCGTGGGGGACGGGCGAGGAGAACACCGCGGCCGCCGCCTCCAACTGAAAGTATTCGGCGAAATCCGGATCACGAGCGAAGACGACCCCGGCGTGCCGGGCGAACGCCTTGGCCAGACTCGCGGTGCGATAGGCGACCCGGTCGGTGAGGCCGAGCGCCACGACCACACCCGCACCGCGCGGTCCGGTCACGCCCAGCGCGTGTGACTCGTCGACGATCAGCACACCACCGGACTCCTCGGCCAACGTGCACAGCGCGGCCAGCGCGGCGTGGCTGCCCCCGGTGCTGTCGATCGCGTCGACGCCGATGACGCCGGGGCCGTGCGCGGTGATCAGTGCGCGCAGGTCGTCGAGGACGTTGTGTCGGAAGGAGTACACGGGCGCGCCTGCGGCCCGAGCGCCGAACCGCAAGGACATGTGTGTGCGGCTGTCGAGGTAGACGGGGGTTGCGGGATCGGCGATGGATTGCAGCAGACCGACATTCGCCTCCCACCCTGATTGGCACAGCACTGCGCTCTGCGCGTGCACATGGGTGGCCAGCGCGGCTTCGAGGTCGGCGCTGGCCCGCTCCGCGCGGTGGCCCGTCGCGGGCGGGCGGTCGAGCGCGGCTCGGCACACCGCCACCGCGATCCGTGGGTCATCCGCGAGCGCGAGGTAGTCGTTGCTGGTCAGCACGATGTCGTGGGTGGCGGGTGCGCGGCTGTGGCGTGGGTTTCGGGCACCCCACCCACCCAGGATGCGTTCGTGGTGGGACCGTTCGATGCGGGTCCGAATACGATCGGCGACGGTTGCCGCCATGCCGGCCTCCCAGGTCTCGTCCATGTCCAACAGCACCCGCCCAGCATTCCGCAGAATGGCGTTCGGCGACCCCGGGAAAATCTGACGAAACATTGACATCATGTCCGCGCTGTCAAATGTGACGGAATTCTTACCGCTGGTCCGGTACAGCGGGATTCGCTGGGAATTCCAGGCGAGCATCGACAGACTCGACCCCATGCGAGTGCTCTTGACCGGCGCGGCCGGTTTCATCGGGTCCCAGGTGCGGCGCGTTCTGGCTAATGCCGGGCACGAGGTGGTTGCCGTCGACCTGATGCTGGCCGCCGCACACGGTCCGGCGGCGCCGCCGCCGGTCGGCGTCGAGCGTGTCGACGTGCGCAACCCAGCGGCCCTGGACGACCGGCTCACCGGCATCGACGTGGTGTGTCATCAGGCCGCCGTCGTCGGGGCGGGTGTGAGCGCCCAGGACGCGCCCGCCTACGCCAGCCACAACGACCTCGGCACCGCGGTGCTGCTGGCCGCGATGTCGCGGGCGGGCTGTCGACGCATGGTGCTCGCGTCCTCGATGGTGGTGTATGGCGAAGGCTGTTATCGCGCAGCCGATTCCACTTCACGGGTACCGGCGCCGCGCAGTCGGGACGAGCTCGAGCGTGGCTTCTTCGAACACCGTGACCTGCACTCCGGCGAACCCCTCGGCTGGGCCCCGGTCGGCGAGGACACGCCGGTGCGCCCCCGCAGTCTCTACGCGGCGAGCAAAGTCGCCCAGGAGCACTATGCCGCGGCCTGGGCGACCGCCACTGATTCGGCTGTCACCGCGCTGCGCTATCACAATGTGTACGGCGATGATATGCCAAGGGACACACCGTATTCCGGTGTCGCCGCGCTGTTCCGGTCGGCACTTGCGGCGGGCGTGCCGCCGCAAGTCTTCGAGGACGGCGGGCAGATGCGCGATTTCGTGCATGTCCGCGATGTCGCCGCGGCCAATCTCGCCGCGGTCGAACGGCCGCTGCCCGGTTTCGTCGCGCTGAATATCGCTTCGGGACAGCCGATCTCCATCGGAGCGGTCGCCACGCTGCTCGCGGCCGCCCACCTCGGACCCGCGCCAGTGATCACCGGGAAGTTCCGGCCGGGCGATGTCCGCCATGTCGTGGCGAGTCCGGACCGCGCCCGCGAGCTGCTGGATTTCACCGCCGCGATCGGGCCGGAGCCCGGACTGACCGAATTCGCTCGTGCGCCACTGCGCGCCGTCGGCGGCGCGGGCGCGCCAACTTGGTGAACCGATCAGCCTCCGGCGGTCGGCGGCGACAACCGGGGCAGTCGGATCTCCAACCGTGCGCCGGGCTCCCGGTTCGTCGCGGTGATGGTGCCCGAATGGACGGACATCAGTCCGGCCGCGATGGCCAAACCCATACCGCTGCCGCCGGATTCGCCGAGTCCGGGCGTCCGTGCCGTTGTCCCGCGGTATCCGGCTTCGAAGATGCGCGGCAGGTCCTCGGGCGCGATGCCGGGCCCGGTGTCGGTGACTCGGGCCCATGCCTGGTCGTCGGCGCCCGCGGCGATCTCGATCCGGCCGCCCGGCGGTGTATGCGCGATCGCGTTGCCGACAAGATTGGTGAGTACGCGGGTCAGCGCCTGATCGCTGGCGGCCACCATGACACGGGTGAGCGGTTGCCGGGCGGTGAGCGTCAACTGGGCGCGCGCTGCGGCGGGTTCGTTCGCAGCGCACACCTCGTCGACGAGTTCGCGCAGGTCGAGGGGTTCCAGATGCAGGCGCAGCGCGCCGGCGTTGATCTTCGACATCTCGAACAGGTCATCGACCATCGCCGAGAGCCTGGTGGTGTCGCGCACGATCTGGAGCCCATAGCGGGTGATGTCGGCGTCGGCGTCGACCACGCCGTCGGCCAGCGCCTCGCCCATGGCCCGAATACCGGCCAGCGGGGTGCGCAGGTCGTGGCTGACCCACGAGACCAGTTCCCGGCGCGACTGCTCGGCGACGCGTTCCTGCTCGAGCATCTGCTGTTCCCACACCAGCTGCCGCGCCTGGGCCCGGCCGAGCAGCACCGCCGCGGGCACCGTCACCGCGGTGACCACCGTGAGAACCACGGCAACACGCCAGAGTTCGTCGGTGACCATCAGTCGGCTGACCGCGACGAAACCTGTCAGCGTGGCCAGGGTCGGGATCAGCACCAGGATCACCATGCTGGTACTGAGCAGGCGATTGCGGATCAGCCGCAGTACGAGCGCGCCGGCCGCGACCACGGGCAGGGTACCGATCAGCGCGAGACCGATCAGGCCGGAGACGTCAGCGGGCATCGTCGCGCCCCTCGTCCCTGCTCCTACCCCAGGCGTAGCCGCGACCCCACACGGTGTCGATCCGGCTGGCGGCACCGAGTTTGGCGCGCAGGCGTTTGATGTGCACCGTGACTGTCGACTGATCGCCGAAGTTCCAGCCCCACACCCGCTCGAGCAATTCGGTGCGGCTGAAGACACGCTGCTGATTGGCCAGCAGGAACGCCAGCAGGTCGAACTCCCGCGCGGTCAGCTCGACCGCGGTCCCGGCGACGTGGACTGTCCTTGCGGCAGAACGCAATTCGATCGGTCCGCCACGCAACACCGGTTCACCGGACGGTGCCGCGGCCCAGGTCCGTCGCAGCACCGAGGCGACCCGCAGGGCCAGTTCGCGGGGGCTGAACGGCTTGGTGACGTAGTCGTCGGCGCCGACCCGCAGGCCGGTCACGCGATCGTCCTCCTCGCCGCGTGCGGTGAGCATGATGATCGGGATGTCCGCGCGATCACCGGCTCGGATGCCCCGGCACAGGGCGATGCCGTCCGGCGGCGGCATCATGAGATCGAGGATCGCGAGGTCGATATCGGCGGCCTCGAGGCGGGCCAGCGCGGTCGCGCCGTCGGCTGCCTCGACGACCTCCAGCCCGTCGCGCTCGAGGTAGCGCCGTACCACCTCGCGGACCACCGGGTCGTCGTCGGCAATCAGGATACGCATCGTGTCGGTCACCAATTCGTCAGGATGAGATGGGCTAGTAGGAGTGTGCCAATCGCTTGCACGGCCAACCACCGGCGTGCCGACCAGCCGGGCAGCAGCGCCGTCGCGGCCAGCACCCAGACGTCGAACGGCAGCCAGATGCGCTCGGTCTCGGCCTTGCTCAGACCGCTCAGGTCGGCCGCGAGCAGGGCGAGGAGTCCGGCGGCGGCCAGCAGGGCGGCCGGGTCGACGCGTTCGCGCCAATCGCTCAGTACCACAACCAGATTCGGACGGAGTCTGGTCGGCAGTGCGAGCGAGCCGGGCAGCCGGGTCAGCGCCGCCGCGCTCGCCAAGCCGACGACACAGACTGTCGCGGCCAGGTTCCCCCACACCCAGTACGACACCGGACGCGTGGTGGCGATGCCCTGGTAATAGCGCTCCACGACGAGGTGGTAGCCGTCCAGCCACCAGAACCCGGACGCCGTGAAGGCCGCGACCACTACCAGCACCCCGGCCGCCGCGGCCGCCGCGCGACACACCCCACGCAGCGCGAGCACTGCCAGCACCGGGACCGCCATCAAAACCAGGCCGTAGTTCAGATACAGCCCGTACCCGAACAGCAACCCGGCCACGAACGCGGCTATCGGCCGTCGTCGACCCGGTTGGAGCGCGAGGGCGAGTAGCGCGACGGCCCATGCCGTCACACCGGCGAACAGTGCGTCCGCCGACACCGCCAGCCAGATCACGGCGGGCGCCAGCGCCAGGAACGGGGCCGCGGCGCGCGCACGGTCCGGTGCGCCGAGTGCGCGAATCGCCACCACCACCGCGACCGCCGCGCTGCACCCGATCACGGTGCACACCAGCGCCGCCCAGGTTCCTCCGCCCAATCCCGCGCGGTCCAGCAGCACGAACGTCAGCAGCGCCCCCGGTGGATGACCGGACACGTGTGTGGTCCAGGAATCGGGTTGGAAGTCGAGAATGCGGTCGGCGAAACCACGCAGCATCGCGCCGATGTCGGTGACGCCGCCGACCTCGTGCAGATACTCGTGGCTGTTGTCCAGCCGTCCGGTGAAGCCGCGCTGCCAGCCGTCCACCATGGCCAGCGCGAACGCCCACGCCAGCCCGGTGAGCCAGACCGCGAGCAGCATTGTGCGCCAGGGCAATCGGGCGGCGAGGCCCGGTCCGTACAGGGTGACGAGCGCGCCGATCGCGATCGCCGGTGCCGTTCCCCACCCCCAGTGCGGATCCCAACTGCCGAAGATCGGGGCCGATGCCGCGTACAGGCTGTCTCGCCATTGGTCGCTCCCCAGCAGGGGCACCAGGATCGCCAGCGCGACCAGGGCCGCCGCGGCACCCGCGCCGTATAGATCGGCCCGCCCGGTAATCGCTCGGCGCAGGGGTCGGTCAGTCGTCTTCCGCACTGGTTCACGGTAGGTTCCACAGACCTCCTCGCACACCAACGCGATCGCGCCGTCACAGTTTCGTCACCGGTTTCAGCAGGCATTTTCCGCTGAAACGACCCTACGGTCAGTGGTGTGAACGTTGCAGAAAGCACACGGCGAGTGACCGTGGTGATTCCCTGCCGAAACGAAGCGGGAGCACTGCCCGGCGTCCTCACGGCAATCCCCGCCGCCTACGAGGTGATCGTGGTCGACAACGGCTCGACCGATACCACCGCGACCGTCGCGCGGGCGCATGGCGCTCAGGTCGTCACGGAGACCAGGCCGGGATACGGCAGCGCCGTGCAAGCCGGAGTGGACGCGTCGACGACCGAACTGATCGCGGTGCTCGACGGCGACGGATCCATGGATCCGGCCGAATTTCCCAGGCTTGTAGCCGCTCTCGCACCCGAAGTCACGATGGTGGCGGGACGCCGTCGACCTGTGCCGGGGGCCTGGCCGTGGCATGCTCGGCTGGGCAACTGGGTGCTGGCGAGCTGGCTGCGTCGCCGGTACGGCCTGGTGGTGCACGATCTGGCCGCGATGCGCGTCCTGCGCCGCGCCGAACTGGTCGACCTCGGTCCATTGCATCCGCGGTCGGGCTATCCGCTGGCGCTGCTGGCGCGGGCGGCCTCGGCAGGCTGGGGCGTAGTCGAACGCGACGTCACCTACCGGCCGAGAACCCATGGGGTGTCGAAGGTTTCCGGTTCGGTGCTCGGCACGATCCGGGCGGCCCGCGACTTCTGGAGCGTTCGATGACCACCCTGGACGCGACGGTGCTCGTCGTCGCGAAGGCCCCGATCGCAGGCTTCGCCAAGACCCGGTTGACCCCGCCGCTGCGGCCCGTCGACGCCGCCACCCTGGCCGCCGCCGCGCTGCTCGACACCCTGGACGCGGTGCGCGCCAGCAATCCGCGCCATGCGATCGTTGCGTGGACCGGCTCTGTCACGCACGCTCAGCACGCCACTGAAATCGTCAGCGCCCTCGCCGATTTCGAAGTCGTGCCGCAGCGCGGCCGGACCTTCGGCGAACGCCTGGCCAACGCACACGCCGACGCGGCACGTCCCGGTGATCCCGTGGTCCAGATCGGTATGGATACCCCGCAGGTGACCCCCGCGCTGTTCGCCGAGGCGGCCGCGCAATTGGCGGCGGGCCGGGAGGCGGTGCTCGGTCCGGCCACCGACGGTGGCTGGTGGATGCTCGGACTCACCGATCCGCGCATCGCCCGGATGCTCGTCGGGATACCCATGTCGACGACCACGACCGGTGAACTGACGCGAAACGCACTGTTCCGCAACGGCTATGACATCGGCCTGCTGCCGATGCTGACCGACGTCGACGAGGTCGACGACATCGCGCCGGTCGCCGAGGCCTCGGGTGGACGCTTCGCGGCCGTCGCGGCCCGCCTCACCGTGGGCAGCGGGAGCCGGCCGTGACGGGTCGGTACCACGACAGGGGTGTCGCGGCGGCCGATCATCCCCGAAATTCCGGTTGTCCCCGAGACGCCCGAACGCCTCGGAGCCCCTACCGCGGCCGACCGCACGCGCGGCCCCTGACCACCTCTGAGGAGTGACCGTGGCGCAAGACCACAAGCCTCGCGACACCGAAGCCCAACCGGGAACCGACACCGCCCTGCTGCTGCCCGCGGCGGTGACCGCGCGCATCTCCCCGGCCCGCTCGACGGCCGTCGCCGCCCGGGTCGGCATCCTGCTCGGAATCGCCGTCGCGATCTGCCTCGTGACCGGCCTGATCAGTCACTGGATCCAGCATCCGCCCGCCTGGTTCTGGTGGCCCGCGCACCCGGTCTGGCTCTACCGCGTCAGCCAAGGCGCCCACGTCATCTCAGGTGTGGTCGCGATACCACTGCTGATCGTCAAGCTGTGGTCGGTGTTTCCGAGGTTGTTCGCCCGCCCGATCCTGGGCAATCCGCTGCACCTGCTCGAACGCGGATCGATCGCGGTGCTGGTCGGCTCGATGATCTTCCAATTGGTGACCGGACTGCTCAACTCCGCGCAGTACTACCCGTGGCGGTTCTTCTTCACCACCACCCACTACGCCCTCGCCTATGTCGCGATCGGTGCGCTCGCGGTGCACCTCGCGGTGAAACTTCCCGTGGTGCACACCGCACTGGCTCGGCCCGCCGTCGAGCCCAGCGCCGATAGCGGCACGGCTTCGCGGCGGGTCGTGCTCGGGGCGGCGGTCGCCGCGGCCGCGGTTGCCGGGGTCGCCGTCGCGGGGCAGACGGTGCCGCTGCTTCGTCGTATCTCGGTGCTCGCACCGCGCAGTGGCGAAGGGCCACAGGGGCTTCCGGTGAATCGCACCGCGGTCGAGGCCGGTGTCGCCGAACGCGCCCGCGATGCGGCCTACCGGCTCACCGTCACGGTGGGCGAACGCACCGCCGAGTTCACCCGGGACGCGCTCGCGGCGCTGCCGCAGACCACCGCGACGCTGCCGCTGGCCTGTGTCGAGGGATGGAGTGTCAGCGCGGACTGGTCCGGAATCAGGGTGCGCGATCTGCTCGGCGCGGTTGGCGACTACACCGGTGGCGACGCCGTCTTCCGCTCCTTGGAGCAGGGTGGGCTCTACAGCCGCTCAGCGCTTCCGGAGTCCCACGTAGTCGCCGCCGACAGCCTGATCGCGCTGCGGCTGAACGGGGAGGACCTCGATCTCGACCATGGTTATCCGTGTCGACTCATCGCCCCGACCCGACCCGGCGTCCTGCAAACCAAATGGTTGTCCTCGATCGAGGTGCGATGATGACGATGATCCGGCTGCTGCTCGGCGCGGCCGGACTCTGGCTGGGCTGGCACGGATTCAGCCAGCTGCTCGACTTTCCGCGCGCGGACCTGATCTCGATCGCGTGGTGGTTCGCCGCCGCGATCGTGTTGCACGACGGGGTGTTCGCGCCCCTGTGCGCCGCCGCGGGTCTCACGGCCCGACGTCTGCTGCCTGCGTGGTCGTGGGCGCCGGTCGTCGTCGGCGCGGTATGCACCGTGACGCTCGGGCTGCTCGCCGTGGCCGTCCTCGGCCGCGAACACGCGAACGCGGCCAACCCCACCGTCCTCGATCGCGACTACAGCACGGGACTGCTCACCGCCGTCCTCGTGATCTGGGCGCTGGTGGCGGTCGCCGCGCTGTGGCGGCGCAGGATTCGGCGATGATGATCTGAACGGTCGAGGTCGGCACGGGTGGGCGCTCAGGCCAGGTTCGCGAGGTAGTCGTGCATCCACGTGATAGCGGTGTGCCCGTCTCCGACCGGATAGGTGCCGTACGACATGTGCGTCCCGGAGCCGTAGAAGTGTGCCAGCTGCGCGCGCTGCCCGCTGGTTTCCTCGTCGAAATCGGTTGGGAGAGCCGCGATGCCGCCGCGCGACCGGATCGCGTCCAGGAGCGCGGCGGCATCGCACTTGTGCAGCACCGGGTCCGACGTGGTGCCCGACGCCCGGGCGAGGTAACCGCCGAAGCGGAGGAGGAAATCCTCGTCGTCGGTCGAGCAGTACAGGTCGCCGGTTGCGCAGATGGTACGGACCTTGCTGTGGACCAGGCCGAGCCCTCCCGGTCGCGCGCCGATCGCGCCCGCCCCGCCGACCTGCGGCCCGACCTGGATGTCGGTGGGGGCGCGCTGTGGGTCGGGGAGCAGACCGACGCCGACGAGACGGTCCGGAGCCACGACGCTGCCGCCGCGTCCGATTTCGGCCGCGAGATCTCCGGCGGCGTCGGCACCCTGGCTGTAACCTACGAGGGCGATGCGGGTCTCGCCACAGTGCTGGACTGTCTGGCGATTATCCACCACAGCACACCGAAATCGGTCGCACTGGCGATCGTGGCTGTGATGATGGCAATCATCACACCGTCTTCTTGTCTCGTTCGAGACGGCTCCTTTCCGGAGTAGCCTGTTTGGTAGGTGCGCCGGGAAGTCTGGTCGGCAGGTCAGTTCGCCGACTAGGAAAGGGCTTCCATGTCCACTGTTGCGGCGTTGTCCGCGCGCGCCCTCGATTCAAGCGCGGCCATCACGATCGACCACCTGTCGAAGCGGTTCGGTCGCACGCTCGCTGTCGATGACCTCAGTTTGCGAGTCTCACACGGTGAAGTATTCGGATTTCTCGGGCCCAATGGCGCCGGGAAGTCGACCACGATCCGGCTTCTGCTCGGCCTGATCCGCCCCACCGCAGGGGTGGCGCGCGTGTTCGGTGACCTCGCGGGCGACGTTCGTGCGGCCCACCGCCACTTGGCCTACGTGCCCGCCGACGTCGCGCTGTGGCCGTCGTTGACCGGAGCCGAGATCCTCGAGCTGCTCGCCCGCGTCGGCCCTGGAAACGATGCGGCGTATCGCGGCGAGCTGATCGACCGTTTCGCGCTCGAACTCGACAAGCCGGGCAAGGCGTATTCGACTGGCAATCGTCAGAAGGTCGCCTTGGTCGCCGCGTTCGCCACTCGCGCACCTCTGCTGGTTCTCGATGAACCGACCATTGGGCTGGATCCGTTGATGGAGCGGGAATTTCGCCGGTGCGTTGGCGAGGCGCGCGAGCGGGGTCAAACGGTGTTCCTGAGCTCGCATCAGCTCGGGGAGGTCGAAGCGCTGTGTGATCGGGTCGGAATTCTGCGGGCCGGTCGTCTGGTCGAGATCGCGACATTGGCGGACCTGCGCCGCCTGCAGCGCACTGTCGTGGAAGTCTCCTATCGAGGCGGCGCGCCGTCACTGGATGGTGTGGAGGGGGTGGCGGCAGTCGAACGACTCGATGGCAGTCGTGTGCGGTTCACCTTGTCCGGACCGCCCGCGCCGGCGCTACGGGCACTGGCCGCGTCCGAGGCGACCGCCCTTTCGCTGCGTGAGCCCAGCCTCGAGGAGATCTTCCTCGACTATTACGGCGAGGACGAGCGATGACCACCGCAGTCCGGACAGAGGTGAGGCAGGCACCGGCGCCTGGCCGGGCTGTCCAATGGCTCACCGCGCGGCAGATCCGGCGAGGAGCGGTTCTCGTGGCGGTCACCGCGGCGGGAATGTCTGCCCTCGTCGCCGGCCAGTATCAGACCACCTTCGCCGATGCCATCGACACCGACGCCATCCACGCATTGGCCGAAAACCCCGCTATCCGAGTCCTTTTCGGAACTCCACGCGCGCTCGACGATCCCGGCGGGTTCACCGTGTGGCGAACCGGTACCCCCGTCCTGGTACTCAGCGGTGTCTGGGCGCTGCTGGCCGCCACTCGCGTCACCCGTGGAGAAGAGGATGCCGGGCGCTGGGACCTGCTCCTCGGCGGAGCTGTGCGCGCGGTGGATCTGCTGGTGCGGTGCCTGGTCACCTTTGCCATGGCGGCCCTCCTGATCGCGACGGGCGTGGGAATGGCGTTGATCCTGACCGGCACCGATCCCGCCGGAGCGATCGTGCACGCCTTCTGCGTGTTCGGCACTGTCGTCGTCTTCAGCTGCGCTGGACTGTTCGCCGCGCAACTGCTGCCCTCCCGGGCCGCGGCCGCGGGATTCTCCGGCGCGGTCCTGGGCGTGTGTCTGCTGCTGCGGATGCTCGCCGATGGTGTGTCCGAGGTCGCCTGGACCGCATGGGTCACACCGTTCGGGCTCGTTGCCCGCGCCGCGCCCTATGCGGGCAACCGCTATGAGCCGCTGCTGGTGCTGGTGGCTGTGGGTGTTGCGTTCGCGGTCGCCGCGCTGGCTGCTGCTCGCAATCGCGACCTCGGCGGCGCGCTGATCGTTCTTCCGGCTACCCGTCCTGCGCGCACTCGGCTGCTGGGTTCGATGAGTGCCTTCGCGCTGCGTCGGGCGGTCATGCCGACAATGGCGTGGTCGATCGGTATCGCGACCTACTTCCTGCTGATCGGTGCGTTGATCTCCTCGATCCTGGAGTTCTTCGAGGGCAATGCCCGCTTCGCCGAGCTCGCCGCGTCGGCTGGATTCGCAGGCCTCGATTCGGCCACCGGTTTCGCCGCGGCGCTGTTCGGCTTGCTCGCGATTCCGGTCGGGCTCTACTGCGCGACTCGGCTCGCGGCCATGGGCGCGGACGAGAAGGCGCGGCGCTGGACTGTGCTGCATGCCCTGCCGGTGCCCCGGTGTCGCATCGCAGCCGCGGAGGTCGCGGTGACCGCGGCGGGATCGTTCGTCCTGTTGATCACCGCGGCTGTCGCGATGTGGAGCGGTGCTGCACTGACCGGCGCGCCGCTGGGGATCGACGCCGCCCTCGCCGGAGCGATCAACGTCGCGCCGATCGCCCTGCTGGGGCTGGGCGCCGCGATGCTCGCGCTGGGCTGGTATCCGGCCGCGGTCGGGCCGGTCGGCGCACTCCCCGTCGCCGGAGGGTTCCTGCTCGACGTCATCGCCCGAAGCATCCGAGCACCGGCATGGCTGATCAATGTCTCGCCCTTCGCTCACCTGTCTGCCGTTCCCGACACCGGACCGGCTTGGGTCGCCAGCCTCGTGCTCCTCGCGATCGCGGCGATCCTGACAGCGATAGGCCTGCTCGGCTACACATGCCGCGATCTCGATACCTGAACGCCGAGCACGCTCGCGCAGACCTGCGGTGCGAGACCTTGACTGCACGCCGACATCACAAGCCGAACTCGGGGCCAGAGCCGGGTCACCGGACATCGAATGACAGATCCGGCGGACGGGCACCTCGGGGACTCCATCGAGGGCACCCCGCAAGCTTGACACGACGACCGTCACGAGCAGTAGGCACAACACGACGGGATCGAATTCGCTACCGTCTTCTACGGAGCCGACCCCAATAGCGGCTCGTTCCTATGGCTCGCCCATGGGCTTCGACGATCGGGCGCCAACCATATCGTCCTGCCCTGCCTCGACCACCTCAGCGGACAACGACGTCCGTGACGCGGATCTGGCACAATTTTGGTGATCTCGGATGCCGGGTTATTCACTCGCTCAACAGGATTCGTTTTCCGAGTAGGTCGGTTTTCGCGCGTCCGAACATCTGCCGTTTGAGCATCTTGATGCGGTTGACATGCCCTGCGACCGTTCCACTGCTGCGAACAGGCAGTTACTTCCCGGATTGGTTGCTCGAGCGTCGCAAACGCGCCGAACGAGCACTCACCTCGGTCGTGGCCACCTGCTATCTGCTCGGAGTATCGACACGACGGATGGAGAAACTCGTCGAATCACTCGGCATCACAACCCTTTCCAACTCCCAGGTATCGATGATGGCCCGCGACCTCGACACCCAGGTCGAGGCGTTTCGCGGCTCTTCACAATCGAGGGTGTGGTGGTATCTGACGGTTCGAGGTGTTGGTTACGAGACGCGAGCGTCGTAGGTCGCGCGGTATAAGAGGACTTCGTCCATGTGGCTCTGCGCCCATGATCTGAGTCCGCGGGTCAGGTGGTGGAGGGAGAGGCCAAGGTCGGTCACCTTGTAGGAGACGGTGACGGGGACGGTTGGCGTCACGGTGCGGGTGATCAGGCCATCACGTTCCAGCGACCGCAATGTCTGGGTCAACATCTTCTGGCTGACTCCCGCCAGCAGGCGCGAAATCTCGGAGTAGCGCATCGCCCTCGCATCGCTCGCCGCACCGGGCTGGTCGGAAGCGTCGCCCCCGAGCGCGCATAGAACGAGCACAACCCACTTGTCCGAGATCCGGTCGAGCAGTTGGCGACTGGGGCATGCCGCCAAGAACGCGTTGTATTCCACCTTGGCCTGCGCTCGCCGCTGAGCGGCGCTTGTCGTCCCCAACCTGATCACACCTATTCCTGAGAGTGAGTTACGCACCTTGAGGTGCCTACTTCCGGATAGGAAGTAACTCCCCAATGATGGTCCGAGGTGGCGACACGCGCCACCTCGGATCAGAGAGCAGAACGAAGCACGATGAACGCATCCCCCACCTCACTTCCCGGCGGCACCTGGACTCTGGGCGATTCGCCCGTCACCCGCTTCGGCTACGGCGCGATGCAGCTCGCGGGCCCGTGGGTCATGGGCCCGCCCGCCGACCACAACGGTGCCCTGGCGGTACTGCGCGAGGCAGTCGAGGCCGGGATCACCCACATCGACACCAGTGTCGCTTACGGCCCGCAGGTCACCAACGAGCTGATCCGCGAAGCCCTGCACCCCTATCCTCGGTCGTTGTTCATCGCCACCAAGGTAGGGGCGAACCGCGACGCGCAGGGCGGCTGGCCCACAGCCCGGCGGCCCGAAGACCTGCGCAAGCAGGTCCACGAGACCTTGCAGTCCCTCGGTCTCGAGGTGCTCGACCTGGTCAACATGCGTATGGGCAATGCCGAAGGCCCCCAGCCCGGCTCGCTCGCAGAGGCGTTCGGGATGCTCGTCGACCTACAGCAGGAAGGTCTGATCCGCCACCTCGGCGTCAGCAACGTCACCACCGAGCAGGTCGCCGAGGCCCGGCGCATCGGACAGATCGTATGCGTGCAGAACATGTACAACCTCGCCCACCGCCACGACGACGACCTCATCGACCGACTCGCCGCCGCCGACATCGCCTACGTACCGTTCTTCCCCCTCGGGGGTTTCACGCCGCTACAGTCCGCGGCGCTTTCGGGAGTCGCCGACCGGCTCGGGGCAGCACCGATGTCCGTCGCGCTGGCCTGGCTACTGCGGCGCTCCCCGAACATCCTGCTGATCCCGGGCACGTCATCGACTGCGCATCTGCGCGAGAACATCGCCGGCGCCGGGCTCGCCCTCTCCGGCGAGGATGTGGCCGAACTGGACAGCATCGGCCGCTGACCAGCCAACGGGAGGCGTCGAAGCAGCGTCTGACGTGAACGACGCTAGTCCTGGTCGGGGTCTCTCCCGCGTTGACCTGACCACTTTCTGTCGACTGGACGAGCTCGGGCTCGAAGTCACCGGCCAGCGGCTCGATCCCGACCGCGCGGTCCTCGCATGCCGTGTCGTCGAACCGAACCAGTGGTGTCGATGCTGCGGCTGCGAGGGCGTGCCTCGCGACACCATCCTGCGCCGGTTGGCGCACGAACCATTCGGGTGGCGGCCCACCACGATGCACGTTACGGTCCGCCGATACCGGTGCAACGGCTGCGGTTACGTGTGGCGACAGGACACCAGCCCACAGCAGGTCAGGGGCGTAATCGGAAGAGTGCGCCCCCTCTGCGTCCACACCGCGGTCCACACACACAAGGAATCTGAGAGGATTCGGCTGACGCAAGGACCCATGCAATGACTACAACTCCCCGCGTACGTGTTCGCAAGGACGGCTGCGATGTCGCCGAGGGAGTCCATGAGTTTGCGGATCTCCGTCTCGGTCAGCCGAGGGGTGCTCGGCAGGTTCTGTAGATCTACTTGGGCCGCCGCTTCGGCCCTGCTCGACATCACGCTGGCGAACGCCAGCTTGGTGACATCCTCCGAGGTGCTGCCCGTTGCGGGTGAAATCCGATCACCCGGGCAACAATCATGTCGTGCCGCCGTCGATACCCACTGCCGAGAAACACCTCGAAGCGGTCGTGGCCGAGCTGCGCGGTCAACGCCTCGCCGATGTCGTGTACTACCCGTAGAACCATCGACGACGACGGTCGGCTCGCCGTGGAGTGGGATTTCGGCGACTGGCACGAACCGACGATGGGCGTTGAACTGATCACCCATATCGGTCACCGATACGCGGCGATCTGGAACAACACCTCACCGAATCGGAACTGAGAATCTTCCCGAAGCCGATGGTCGACTTCTTTTGCAGCGGACCCGGAGGCGCTGCCACGGGGCCGGTATCCGACCACCCGCGGTGGGCCGGGCCGATCGGCAAGAAGATCATCGCCGCTGATATCTGCTGGGAACACGATCCCCGCGGGACGATCCGAGCGCCAGCAGCTACCCGACTCGGCTTCCGAAGAAGCGTGGTCTGGTTCGCCCCAGGCGTCTCAGTAGACACAGGATCGGCAACAAGCTTCTGGTTCGGCACCGACGACTTTATGATCATCTTCACCCCGGAAATGAGCTCATGACCGACCGGAATCCCGGAAAGTCGCTGAACCTCCGGCTGCTCACCCGGAACGCGGCCATCCAACCTCACCAATCCACTGGTATTGACAATGTCTCGCGTGTGTATTTCGGTGGGAGCTGGGGTGAAACCGGTCGCGTGATGCGAACCGCCTCAGCGAATGCTGCAAACAGTACAGCGAAGGGCGTGGTCGGCAGTGTCTGTGCATGCAGATGACCGGACAGCATCAGGGCTTGATGTGCCAGAAACTGATCTCGCGGTCCTCACCGAGGATTGTCCAACTTTGAAGTTCCGGGGCAGATTTGCAGACATCGAAGCGTTGAGCACAGGCGATTCGACGCGACTGCTACCGATCGTGGATGAGACGACTCCGATCCGGAGAGCTGAGATGGCCCCTCCCGGACGAGAAGTCGCGCTCGTTCTCGGAAGCAATGGATTCGTCGGGGCGCATCTGGCTGCCAGATCGACTCGGGAACCGGGAATTGCTGAAGATTCGACGCGTCTACCTGATCGAAGGCGATGTGCACCCGTGTCGAGGGTGCCGCGATCGTGCGCTGGTCCTCCGGTCGTGCGCAGAACTCGATACGAGGACAGCTCGCCATGACAGATGTCGACTATTGCGTGATCGGCGCAGGCTTCGCTGGATTGACCGCCGCACTACGCCTGAAACAGGCCGGCCGATTGGTAGCGGTGCTGTCCGCCGCGATCGGCCGGATCGACGCCGAAACCCGGGTGCGGCATCAGAGCCTGCACGACCCGCTCACCGGGCTGCCGAACCGCACCGCGGCGTACCGGTGGATCACCGCCGCCCTGCACACCGCCCACCGCGAGCGCACCCTGCTCGCGGTGCTGCTGGTCGATGTCGACGACTTCGAGGTCGTCGACGACAGCCTCGGGCACGCCATCCTGCAACGGCTCGGGCGGCGGCTGGCAGGGGCGGTCCGCCCGGCCGATACCGTCGCCCGCCTCGGCGGCGACGAATTCGTCCGCGTCTGAGAGGACATCGGCACCGCGGACACCGCGACCGCCCTGGCCGCCCGGATCACCACCGAATTGGCCCTCATCCAAATGCTCGGCTGATTCAGAAGTTGAAAGTAGCGGAAGGCCAACTTCGATGGTTGCTCGGTCTGAGAATACGGTGGGGGTGACGACGGCCATGTATCCGCTGTCGCCGGCACAGTACGGCGTCTGGCTGGCGGAGAAGGTGTCGAGCGGCGTGTCGTTCAATATTGCCCATTACCTCGAAATCACAGGTCCTGTCGACGTCGGTTTGATGGTTCGGGAGGGACTTGACGCGACTGCGGAGCTGAAATCCGGGCGATTCCGCTTGGTCGAAGTAGACGGCATTCCCTATCAGTGGGTGGAGGGGGTGCAGTCCTACGAGGACGGTGTTCTCGATCTCAGCTCGGAGCTGGATCCGGTTCGTTCGGCTAGGGAGTGGATGCGTGCCGACTACAGCAAACCGGTGGATCTGCTTCGTGACGAATTGTCGGAAACCAAGCTGATCGTGCTGGCAGATGGTCATTACTTCTGGTATTCACGGGTCCATCACATCGCGATGGACGGATACGGCGGACTGAATGTCACTCGTCGCATCGCGCAGCGGTACTGCGCCGCAGTGGAAGGTCGGCAGCCGTCGACGCTGAAGACGGTGGACCTGGAAACGCTGTATGGAGCGGAGCGCGAGTACCGCGAGTCCGGTCGGTTCGTTGCGGATCGTCAGTACTGGGCGGAGCGGGTTGCCGGTCTCCCGGAGCCAATCAGCCTGTCGAGACGATCGGCTCCGCCGGCCGCCTACGATCTGGTGAGCGGGCAGGAGTTGGGTCCGGAGCTGACTGCCCGGCTGGAGGCGATAACCCGGGAGAACGGGCAGAGTCCAGCGCAGGTTGTCGTTGCCGCGATCGCGGCGTTCCTGTCTCGCATGGCGAATACCTGCGACGTCGTGATGAGTCTTCCCGTCACGGGTCGGGCGAACGCTGGTGCGAAGCAGGCTGCGGGAATGTTCGCGAATCTTCTCCCGATCCGATTCCACGTCGGTGTGCGGACGACGATCGGTGAGCTGGTCGCCGAGTCTGCGCGGGAGCTGCTCGGGGCCCTGCGTCATCAGCGGTATCGCTACGAGGACATTCGCCGTGATGCGAATCTGCTGAACACCATCGGGGCTGTGTTCGGTCCCGTTGTGAATCTCATGCTGTTCGATTCCGAGTTGAATCTCGGGGAGGCGACGGCTACCTATCACATTCTGCGGTCCGGGATATTGGACGACCTGCAGATCAATGTTCATGGAAGCGGTCATGATGCCGCCTTGTCGATCGACCTCCACGGAAATCCGAACAGATACACCCAGGAGGACCTGGACCGTCTTCACAGCAGGTTCATCGACTTCATCGGTCGTTTTCTTCATGCGGAGCACGACACCGAGATATCACGGTTGAGCCTGCTCGATGTCGAGGAGCGGAGCCGGTTGGTGCCGGTGCGGGGTGCGGCGGCGGTGGTGGGCCGGACTCTGCCGCAGATCTTCACGGAGGCGGCGGGGGTGGATCCGGGTGCGGTGGCGGTGGTGTATGGGGCGCGATCGCTGACCTATCGAGAGCTCGACGAATGGTCGAGCCGGGTGGCGCGGGTGCTGATCGGCCGGGGGGTGGGCCCGGAGTCGGTAGTGGCGGTGGCTGTGCCGCGGTCGGTGGAGTCGGTGTTGGCGGTGTGGGCGGTCGCCAAGGCCGGGGCCGCGTTCGTGCCGGTGGATCCGATGTATCCGGCCGAGCGGATATCGCACATGCTCACCGATTCCGGGGCGGTGGTGGGTATTACGCTCTGCGAGCAGGCGGGTGCACTGCCGGGGTCGGTGGGGTGGTTGGTGCTCGACGATGCGACGGTGCGGGCCGAGTGTGCTCGGCAGTCCGGTGCGGTGGTGACCGATGCGGATCGGGTCGGCCCGTTGCGGGTCGACCATCCCGCGTATGTGATCTATACCTCCGGCTCCACCGGCGTCCCGAAGGGGGTGGTGGTGCCGCATCGGGGGGTGAGGAACTTCGCCGTCGAGCAGCTCGAGCGATATCGTGCGGGGTCGTCGTCGCGTGTGTTGCATGCCGCCTCACCGAGTTTCGATGCGTCGGTGCTGGAGTTGCTGATGGCGTTCGCGGCGTCGGCGCGGTTGGTGATCGCACCGGCGCAGGTGCGCGGCGGTGCGGAGCTGGCCGGGCTGATCGCCGGGGAGGGGGTCACGCACGGCTTCCTGACGCCGACCATGCTGGCCACGCTCGATCCGGGGGAGCTGTCCGGGTTCGGGTGTGTGGTGG
>NZ_JBYIRW010000033.1:0-42761 GCF_057708325.1 Nocardia sp. bgisy134 | reverse complement strand
ATCTGGAACATCCCGCGATTGACGAAGTGATATATCTTGACGTGGCATTGCTCGGTTCAGGTTCTCGCTGAAGTCCGACAAGGGGAGTCCGATGTCTGATCCCGGTACACGGTCCGATCCCACTGCGTTGCGCTTCTTGATCGGGCACGATCTGCGCGTTGCCCGCGAGCGTTCTGGCAAGACGCAGGCGGAGGCGGCAAAGCTGCTCGGATGTGCGCAATCACGGATCAACGCGTTGGAGGCGGCGAAGCTGCAACAGCAGCCGGATGACGTCGACCGGCTGTTGGCGTTCTACGGCGTCGATGTTGCCTACCGCGATCGGGTCACGTCGCTGGCGGGACGTGCCGATCAAACGATCTGGTGGACGCCGTTTCGGGATGTCCTGCCGGGGTGGTTCAGAACGTTTGTCGGACTGGAAGGGCTCGCCAGCAGTGCTTTTACCTACGAGCCGCAGTTACTGCCCGGGCAGCTACAGACTGCCGAGTATGCGACCGCGTTGCTCGACGGTCACCTGCGCGTACCGCCGATCGACGTGCCGCAGGTGGTGCAGGCACGGATGGCTCGTCAGCGCCTGACAGATGTGGATCGGCCGTTGCACTTTCGTGCAGTGATCGAGGAGTACGTGCTCGACCGCATGGTCGGTGGTCCCTCGATCATGCGCGCACAACTTGAGCACTTGCTCGATCTGGTCGGCCTCGACAATGTCGAACTGCACGTGATGCCGGTGACCGTGACGGTGCACGACGGACTCGACGGCGACTTCATGCTGCTCGACTTCGAGCAAGCTCAGTCGATCGGATACATCGAATATCCGGCTGGAGCCTTGTATGTGCAGGAGGCCGGCCAGGTCGGCGAGTATAGGATGACTGCCGATCGGCTTTGCGGATCGGCGCTCTCGGAGTCGGACTCGGCTGATCTCATCCGGGACCGCATCGCGAGGCTTGCACGCGTGGGTTAGGAGTACCGGTTGATCATCGACGACCGCCTCGACTGGCGAACCTCGAGCTACAGCGGCGCCGGTGAGAACTGTGTGGAGGTCGCACCTGGAGACGGTGCCGTGCATTTGCGGCACAGCAAGCGGCCCGCCGATGGCATCATCACCTTCGACGCTGCTGCTTGGAGCAGGTTTGTCTGTGAGGTACAGGATCGGGCCGGCGACGCAAATGGCGTTGTCGCCGTCGAGATCAGCGGTGACGCGACGCTGGTTCGGTCGTTGTCTGGATCGGAGTCGCTCAGCTTCGATGATGGTGAATGGTCTGCCTTTCGCGCCGGCGTACGCGACGGTGAGTTCGACTTCGTAGATGGGTTTGTGTCGAGCTGAAACTCGGAGCTGGAGCGGAACAGCGGTTGCCGTGATCTGACCGGCGACAGCGCGGTGCAAAGATGACACCGACACGACATCATGACCGGCTTCGTCGTGCGGCACGCCGTTGGCTCGTCGAACGCTTACTGGCCTGGATCTGCCTGCGCTGCAGATGCATCCGCGACTATGAACGCCTACCCGACCACCGCGAAGCCTGAGTCACCTGGTCGATGGTCATGCTCATGTCCTGCTCGCCCGCACCCAACCACGGATATGAGCAGTTGTTCACAGGCTCCTAGTCGGCGACCCCAAGCAGCTGCGGTCGACGTACCCTTGACCGCCGTCTCAGCACCTGGGCGGCCAGCACTACAACGGCGACACCGGCTGCGGTAATGATGATCGGAAGGATCATTGTGCCGGCCTGGTCCGCGGCACGGGCGATCGGGTTGGCGAACCCGAGTCGATCGAACGCCCAGCCGAGGGCGGCGATGATTACCAGGAGTGAGCCGCCGACGCGAAGGACTGGCTGAGCTCGGGTGGTGGCCAGTACGAGTAGTGGCGGCAGGGCGAGCGCGACCAGCAGCAACTGAATCGCCTCGATGCCCAGATTGAACCCGAGCAGACTGAGCGCCAGTTGGCGGGTGGACAACTCCAGTTCGGCCAGGGTGAACGAGAACGCCATACCGTGGATAAGCCCGAATGTCCCGGCGGCGACGGCTTCTCGGCCCGGGAACAGCGGCCGGATGGCGTGTGCGCCGCCCACCAGGATCGTCGCGGCGATGAGTGTTTCGACCGGGCGCGCAGGGATCTCCAGCCGACTCAGGGCGCTGACCACGAGCGCAGCGGAGTGCCCCACGGTGAATGCGATTGTGACAGCCAGGATGTGCCGAACGGCGCGACGCGGGCGGTTGTCCGGGTGCCAACGACCAGCCTTGGCTATCAGCACAGCTGGTAGGAGGAGGGTGAACAGAAACAGGAGGTGGTCAGTGCCCTCGAGAATGTGATGGCCACCGAGCATCACCATTCCGACGAATCCCCGCCACGCGCTGGCATCGTTCAGATCCACCGATAGGGGTGGCACGGTCATGGACTCGGTGTCCATGCGTACGACGCCGACCTGTCTGGCGTCATTATCGGCATCGACTTGCCCGGCTTGCCAGTCCTGACGGACCGCGACGATGGCGATGTGCGTGACAACCTTGTGGATGACGGCGTCGTAGCCCAAGACGAATCGGCGCATGTCGACGCCCGGCGGCGCGGTCAGCACTGCATGGACGACGAGTTCCTTGTAAGAACCGGTGGCCGTCTGGTCTGCGTAGTCCAGACGCAGGTCGCCGATCTGGACGGTCCACGGCACGCCGTCCGGCGTGGCGGGCCGCAGATGGTCGCGGAAATAGCTCGCCAGTCTGGCGAAGTCCTCGGCCGACAGGTCCGGCTTCAGGTTGACATCGATACCGCTGGCCTCCGCGAGATTGGCTGCGGGTACCAGCAATTCTGCGTTGATTGCCGTCTCGCGCACATCGAGCAGAACCTTGGTGCCCGGCATCGGATGCGCTGGTGCGGCAATCGGGTTGTATAGCAATACGATAACTGCACAACCCAGCGCGACCAGCACTCTGCGTAGTGTTCGTGTCATGGGCCGATGATGCGCGTTCCACGGGTACACCCGAATCGGCCGATCGACCTATCTTCGCGACAGCCTGCATGCGGATAGCCTGTCGAGCCGAAGGGGCCTGGCGACTGGCCCGGTGATAGTTCTCGTCAAAGCCCGGTGCGAAGTTTGGTGGCGGCGCTGATCACATTTCCGCAGTCGGAGGTTCGAAATGCCTTCCCGCAAGGGATTCGCAGGAGGCGTGTCGGGTCCGGGACCGTCAACGCCCCGCGTGTTTGAACTGCCACGCCGCCACCCCCAGCACCGCGATCCCCACCACCAACGTCCCCAACCCACCCATCATCAACCGCACCGTAATCCGGTGCAGCCGCTCGTACCTCTGCCGGTTCTCGAAGAACTTGTCGGTGGGCATCGTGTCGCCGATGAAGCAGGATTCGGAGGCTTTGATGGCGCGGGCGGCGAGGGAGTCGGCGATGCCGCCTGCGGTGAGGGCGAGGACGGCGGTGGCGATGCAGGTGAGGGAGACAGCGGTGAGTGCGACCTGGAACATGGGACCCCCGGGTGATGCGTGTCGCTGGTGAGCGACGGCTGTTGTGCTGAGTACCAACAGTTTGGCGGTGGGGTCCGACAGGTTTCGGTTCCGTATCTCGATCGTTGTGCCAGGGTGGTGGGTGTCTCCGTGATGTGTGAGCAGGACTGGTGTGGTGGGGGGACTCAGCGGCGCACTTCGGTGAGCGCGACTGGGCGGCGCTCGGCGCGGGAGCGTGTGCAGGCTTCGGCGATGTAGGCGGCTTCGAGCGCGTCGGCCACGGTGCAGGGGGTGGGGGTGGAGCCGGTGGCGACGGCGACGAAGGTGGCGAGTTCCTCGGTGTAGGCGCGGCGGAATCGTTCCATGAAGCCGGGATAGGCGGGGTAGGGCGAGGCGTGGTGGTCGGGTTCGACGGAGCGCAGTGGAGCGCGGTCGTCGAGGCCGACGATGGCGTTGCCGCGTGAGCCGAGGACCTCGAGGCGGACGTCGTAGCCCACGCCGTTGTAGCGCCCCAGGTTCACCGTGGCGAGAGTGCCGTCGTCGAGCGTGAGGAGGGCGGCGGCGGTGTCGATATCGCCTGCGGCGGTGAAGAATTGGTCGCCGCGATTGGCGCCGTGCGCGTAGACCTCGGTGACCTCGCGGCCGCTGACCCAGCGGATGATGTCGAAATCGTGGACGCCGCAGTCGCGGAACAGTCCACCCGAGCGACGGACGTAGTCGGCGGGCGGCGGCGCCGGGTCGAGGGTGGTGGCCCGCAGGGTGTGCAGCCAGCCGAGTTCGCCGCTCGCGACGGCCGCGCGCGCGGCGCGGTAGCCGGCGTCGAAGCGGCGTTGGAAGCCGATCTGCACGGGGACGGTGGCGCCGCGCAGGTGGTCGAGCACGGCCAGGGTGCCGTCGATGTCGGCGGCGACGGGCTTTTCGCAGAAGACGGGGATGCCACGGTCGACGGCGGCGGCGATCAGCGCGGGGTGGGAGTCGGTGGCGGTGGCGACGACGAGGCCGGTGAGGCCGGCGGCGAGCAGCGTCTGGATGTCGGGGACGGCTTCGACGCCGAGCTTGGCCGCCGCGGCGTGCGCGCGAGTGGTGTCGATATCGGCGACAAGGACGCGGTCGACCCCCGGAAGTTCGTGCAGCGTTTCGGCGTGCGCGGTGCCGATGCGGCCCGTGCCCACGAGGCCTATGGTGACGGTGGTGCTCATCGATCCTCCTGCTCGGTAAGAATTCGATTGCTTGCCTTGGTGTTTCGCTGTGATTCAGCCGGGTGCGGCGGTGGTTCCTCGGACGACGAGCTTGGGTTCCAGCCTGCGGCGGACGGGGTCGATGCGGCCGTCGCGGAGACGTTCGGCGAGCGCTTCGACGGCGAGCCCGCCCATCCGGACGCGCGGCTGGTCGATGGTGGTGAGCGAGATGTGGCGCAGCGCGGCAAGCGACGTGTTGTCATAGCCGACGACGGAGACGTCGTCCGGCACTCGCAGCCCGGCTTCCTCGAGCGCCGACATCGCGCCCACGGCGTTGAAATCGTTGCCGCACATCAGCGCGGTGGGAAAAGTGCTGGGGGAGAAGATCTTCAGCAGCTTGCGCACGCCTTCCATGCCTGCCGAGTCGGTGTGCTCGCTGGCGATGACCATCGGTTCCAGGCCGTGCCGCGCCATGGCGGTGCGGTAGCCGCGGCGGCGGGCGGCGGCGGTGAAAGCTGCGCCCCCGTCCAGGTGCACGATTCGACTGTGGCCGAGGGAAACCAGGTGGTCGACAGCCAGCGCGCTGCCGATCTCGCCGTCGTCGTTGACGGTGTCGACGCCGGCGATGGTAGAGCCGCGGGATACCAGGACGATCGGAACCTGTTGTGCCGCATGACGAATCGCGGAGGCGGGTAGCACGGGGGAGAGCAGGATGATCCCGCCGGGGCGGAACGACAGCAAGCTCTCCAGTGCGGTGCGCTCACGGGCCGCGCTACGCCTGCCGGTGTTCAGAATCAATTCGAGCCCCGATCGCTGGGCGACGGCGTCCATGCCCTCCACAACGTCGGCGAAGAAGGCGTTGCGCAGATCCGAGACGAGGACTCCGACGATATTGGAGGTGCGACTGGCCAGCGATCTGGCCATGATGTGCGGCTGATAGCCGAGATCGCGCGCGGCCTCCAGCACGGCGCGGCGACGGTGTGCGCTGACCTTCGGCGAATCCCGCATGACCAGCGATACCAGCGCCCGCGAGACGCCGGCGCGGGCGGCGACGTCCTCCATCGTCGGTCGCGCCATCTCGCCTCCGTCCGGCCGTCCCGTGTCCGGCTCCCAGCCCGTCGAACGGGCTGTACCGGGTGCCGGATCGGACGTTACACGCAGCGAAGCGGGCCGATCAATAGAGCGCTCCAATCCGGCGCCGAGCACCTTTCGCACCATGCCCTGTTGTCATGCCTGGCAAAGAAATACGAGGTAGAGACAAGGAAACGCGGAGGGGCCGCAACCCTTGACACGCTGTGGCCCGCGTTACATAGTTGGAGCGCTCCAAGCGAGGGCGCCTGTTCACCTCGAAGGCCGGAGGGTGCGATGACCGAATCTCTCTACCCGCTGCGTATCGCGGCCGCGCCGATCTCCTGGGGCGTGTGCGAAGTCCCCGGCTGGGGCCATGTGCTCGACGCGGAGACCGTGCTGGCCGAGATGACTCGACTCGGCATCACCGCGACCGAGCTGGGTCCGCCCGGCTATCTCCCGGACGACCCGGCCGCGCTGCGCGCGCTGCTCGACGGATTCGGCATCCGCGCCGTGGGCGGATTCCTCGCGCTGCCGCTGCACCGTGCGCCGGAGCAGGCGCTGGCGGCGGCGCGGCGCGCGGCCGAACTGTTCGCGGCGACCGGCGCCGAGGTCCTGGTGCTGGCCGCCGCCACCGGGTTGGCGGGCTACAACCTCCGCCCACGGCTCGACGCGGCCGGGTGGCGGACCCTCCTGGACACCGCGGCCGCCATTCGTGACCTCGCGGCCGCGCACGGTCTGCGCACCGCGGTGCATCCGCACGTCGGCACCCAGGTGCAGACGGAGGACGAAGTCGAACGATTCCTCGCGGACTCCGATCTCGATCTCTGTCTCGACACCGGCCACCTGCTCGTCGGGGGAACCGATCCGGTCGGCCTGGCCCGGCGGCATGCGCACCGCATCGGCCACGTCCACCTGAAGGATGTGCGCGCCGATCTGGCACGCGAAGTGCGCGGTGGCGCAGTGGAATACAGCGATGCGGTGCGCCGCGGACTCTATGTGCCGCTCGGTGCGGGCGACGTCGACATCGCCGCGCTCGTGCGCGCCGTCCACGAGGCCGGTTACCGCGGCTGGTTCGTCATCGAGCAGGACATGGCGTTGCGGCCGACCGACCCGGTGGAGTCGGCGAGCCGTGACGCGCAACGCAGTCTGCGCTATCTCGCCGATCTCGGCGTCGCATCGACGTCGGCGCGAATGTAGGAGGGCGCGGATGGCGGGCGGGGCCACATGGGACGCGCTGCGACACGAATTGGCGCGGGTGGTCCGCTCGTGACCGCGGCCGCCGGGGCGGGGACGACGGAGGCGCTGACCATCGGCCGCGTCGGCGTCGACCTGTATCCGGAGCAAAGCGGCGTGCCGCTGGCCGAGGTTCGCTCCTTCGCGAAATCGTTGGGCGGCACCGCGACCAACGTCGCGGTGGCCGCCGCGCGCCTCGGCCGTCGCACGGCGGTCCTCACCAAGGTCGGCCCGGATGGCTTCGGTTCCTATGTGCGCGCGGCGCTCACCGAGTTCGGCGTCGCCGCGGACCACGTCGGCACCGCGCCGAATCTGCTGACGCCCGTGGTCTTCTGCGAGCTGAATCCGCCCGCCGATCCGCCCCTGCTGTTCTACCGCGCCCCGATCGCGCCCGACCTCACCTTGACACCCGACGACGTGCCGTGGGATCTCATCGATGCCGTCCCGCTGCTGTGGGTCACGGGCACCGGAGTGAGCGCCGAACCCGCCCGCGGCACCCAGCGCGCGATCCTGGAGCGGCGCGCCCGGCGCGGGCACACGGTGCTCGACCTGGACTACCGGCCGATGTTCTGGCCCGACGAGGCGACCGCGCGCGCCGAGATCGGCGGGTTGATCGACCACGTGAACGTCGTCGTCGGCAACCGCACCGAGGTCGGCGTCGCGGTCGGCACCGCCGACCCCGACGCGGCAGCCGATCGACTGCTGGCGCGCGGGGTCCGGCTCGCGGTGATCAAACGCGGGGCCGACGGTGTACTCGTCGCCACCGCCGACGAGCGCCGGACCGTGCCGCCGTGCCCGGTGACAGTGGTGTGCGGTCTCGGCGCGGGCGACGCTTTCGGCGGCGCGCTGGTCCACGGGCTGCTCGCCGGCTGGGACCCGCACCGGATCGCCACGTACGCCAACGCGGCGGGCGCGCTGGTCGCGGCCCGGCTGGCCTGCGCGGACGCCATGCCGACGGCGGCGGAGATCGAGGAGCTGCTGTGCCGATGAACGCCGTCCCGTACCTGACCGACGATCGTTGGGCCGAGCTGCTGCGGATGCGCGCCAAGGACCCCGCGGCCGTGGAGCGGGCCTACGCCAAGCGGATTCGGCGCGCGAGCGTGCTGTCGGACCGCGAGACGCTGTTCCTGGTGGCCGCCGACCACCCCGCCCGCGGCGCGCTCGGCGTCGGATCGGATCGCACCGCGATGGCCGACCGCCGCGCGCTCCTGGAGCGGCTGCTGATCGCGTTGGCGAATCCCGCCGTGGACGGCGTGCTCGGCTCGCCCGACGTGGTCGAGGAACTGCTGTTGCTCGACGCGCTCGACGACAAGGTGGTGATCGGCTCCATGAACCGCGGCGGCTTGGCGGGCGCGGAGTGGGAGATCGACGACCGGTTCACCGGCTACGACGCCGACGCCCTTGTCCGCTGCCGCCTCGACGGCGGCAAGATGCTGCTGCGCCTCGTCGATTCCGATCCCGGTACGGCGTCCACCCTGCACGCCTGCGCGCAGGCGGTCTCCGAGCTGGCGGCGCACGGTCTGATGGCGATGGTGGAACCGCTGCCGTATCACCGCGACCACTCCGGCGCGCTGGTGATGAGCAAGGACGCGCCGTCGCTGGCGCGGGCGATCACGGTCGCCTCCGGCCTCGGCGTCACCTCCGCCTACACCTGGCTGAAAATTCCCGCACCCGAGGACAGTTCGGTGTTGGACGCCACGACGCTGCCGGTGGTGGTGCTCGGCGGCTCGCCCTCCGGAGACCCCGCGGCCGACCTGGCCGCCTGGGGCGGCGCGCTGCACCACGACGTGGTGCGCGGCCTGGTGGTCGGGCGCGCTCTGCTGTATCCGCCGGACGGCGATGTCGCCGTCGCCGTCGACGCGGCGGCCCGCATGCTGAAGGCGTCCCGATGACGGAGGAGTCCCGATGACATTGCATCGTCCGGCCGGGACACTGGCAGACGGCCGAGATCCGATCCGGTTGACCGCCGAGGACGCCGGGTGGCGCTACACCGGTCTACGCGTGGTGACGGTCGAACCGGGCGAGACCAGAACGCTGTCCACCGGCGAGTACGAGGCGTTCGTCCTGCCGCTCTCCGGCTCGTGCGTCGTTCGCGTCGACGGGATCGTCCTCGAACTGGCCGGGCGCGCTTCGGTTTTCCACCGCGTGACGGACTTCGCGTACGTGCCGCGCGACGCCGAAGCGCGGATCTCCAGCGCCGACGGCGCGCTGCTCGCCCTGCCCATGGCCAAGTGCGCGCGGCGGCTCTCGCCGAAATACGGTGCAGCCGAGGATATTCCGATCGAGGTCAGGGGCGCGGGCCGAGCCACCCGACAGGTCACCAACTTCGGCGTGCCAGGAGTATGGGAGCACGCGGACAAGCTCAACGCCTGTGAGCTGATCACGCCGGACGGCAACTGGTCGTCGTACCCGCCGCACAAGCACGACGAGGCGAGCGAGTGCGAGGTGGTCAACGAGGAGATCTATTACTTCCGCATCGCGGGCCGTGACGGCGTCACCCCGTCCCGCGAGGGTTTCGGCCTGCATCGCATTTACACCGCCGACGGCGCGGTGGACGAGAACGTGGCGGTGCGCGACGGCGACGTCTTCCTCATACCGCGCGGCTACCACGGTCCCTGCGTCGCCGCGCCCGGCTACCCGATGTACTACCTCAATGTGCTGGCCGGTCCGGCGCCCGAACGGTCGATGGCCTTTTGCGACGATCCGGCGCACGCCTGGGTCCGAGACGGCTGGATCGGCGAGCCGACCGACCCGCGCTGCCCGGTCACCGGCCCGGAAGGACGGTCGCCATGGAACTGACCACCGCCCAGGCCCTGGTGGCCTGGATCGTCGCACAGCGTTCGGAGACGCTGGACGGGGCGGATGTGCCGCTCTTCCCGGCGGCCTTCGCGATCTTCGGGCACGGCAATGTGCTCGGCCTCGGTACGGCGCTGCACGAGCGCCGCGACGAACTGCCCGTCTGGCGGGGCCACACCGAGCAGGGGATGGCGCTGGCGGCGCTCGGGTACGCCAAGGCCACCCACCGGCGTCAGGTCGGCGTCGCCACGTCTTCGATCGGTCCCGGCGCGCTGAACATGGTCACGGCGGCCGGGGTCGCGCACGCGAACCGGCTGCCGCTCCTGCTGCTCCCCGGCGACACCTTCACCGGACGCGCCCCCGACCCGGTGCTGCAACAGGTGGAGCATTTCGGGGACGCGACCGCGACGGTGAACGACGCCTTCCGCGCGGTCAGCCGATACTTCGACCGGATCACCAGACCAGAACAGCTGATCGCGACGTTGCCGCAGGTGGCGCGCGTGCTGACCGATCCAGCCGACGCCGGACCGGTCACCGTGGCGCTGCCGCAGGACGTGCAGGCCGAGACCTTCGACTTCCCGGACGCGCTGTTCGCTCCGCTCCTGCATCGCGTACCGCGGCCGCGTCCCGACCTGCGCGCACTGCGCGAGGCCGCCGCCGTCCTGCGCGCCGCGCGGCGGCCGCTGCTGATCGTCGGCGGCGGGGTGCGCTATTCGGGCGCGGGCCCGCAGGCGGTGGAATTCGCCGAGCGGCGCGGTATTCCGATCACCGAGACCACCGCGGGACGGACCCTGGTGCCCCACGATCACCCCTTGCACGCGGGACCGCTCGGCATCACCGGCTCGGCGTCGGCGAACGCTCTCGCCGCCGACGCCGATCTGGTGCTCGCCGTCGGGACCCGGCTCCAGGACTTCACCACCGCCTCGTGGACGGTCTTCGCGCCCGACGTCCGCCTGGTCACCGTCAACGCGGCCCGCTTCGACGCGGTGAAGCACGGTGCGCTGGCGATCGTCGGCGACGCGGCGGCCACCCTCACCGAGCTGGGCCAGGAGCTGTCGGGGTGGACGGCGCCCGCGGACTGGTCCGGGCGCGCGGCGGTGCTGCGCGAGACCTGGGACGCCCGGATCGACAAGCTGCGCGCGCCGACGCCGGGGACGCCCAGCTACGCCCAGGTGGTCGGCATCGTCAACGAGCTCTCGGCGCCGGAGGACTACGTCATGACCGCTTCCGGCGGGCTGCCCGGCGAGCTGATCGGCGGCTGGCGCGCCGCCGGAGGAACGCCGAGCATGGACGTCGAGTACGGATTCTCCTGTATGGGCTACGAGCTCGCGGGCGCGTGGGGCGCCGCCATGGCGCACCGGCCCGGTCTGGTCACCACGCTGCTCGGCGACGGCTCCTATCTGATGCTGAATTCGGAGCTGTTCTCGGCGGCCTTCGCCGGGCATCCATTCGTCGCTGTGGTGTGCGACAACGACGGCTACGCGGTGATCGCGCGGCTCCAGGAGGGACAGGGCGGCGCGGCGTTCAACAATCAGTACGCGGACTGCCGGACCACCCTCGCCGACCCGCCGCGCGTCGATTTCGCGGCGCACGCGGCGGCGCTCGGTTGCTCGATATTCGCTGCAAGCAATACCGACCAGTTTCGAACCGCCTACGCCCAAGCCAGGGCGGCCGCGGTCGCGGCGTCGCGTCCCGCGGTCGTGGTGGTGCGCACGCGGGCGTCCGACTGGACCGATGCGGGTGCGTGGTGGGAAGTCGGTGTACCGCAATACCTTTCCGGTCGCGGCGACTACGAGGCGCACAAGCCCGCTCAGCTGCGCTACGCACGCGGGCGATGACAACTGCTGGCGATCGCCCGCACCCGTCGAAATGCGGGCCTGTTCGCTGGGCGGTCGATGGCGGGCCCGGACGCGCTGTGTGAGACACCGACCCCGAGATTCGTTGAATAGCTCACAGTCGACGGTGCCGAATGTGGAGAAATTCGTCCGATGATGGCATTGTGGATCTACGAGACCGGGGTGTCCATGCAAGTCCCTGGCTCGTCAACAGAAAGTATGAAATGGCTCAAGGCATTGTTAAGTGGTTCAACAGCGAGAAGGGCTTCGGCTTCATTGCACAGGACGGCGGCGGTCCCGACGTCTTCGTGCACTACTCGGCTGTGAGCGGCTCGGGTTTCAGGTCCCTCGATGAGGGGCAGCGCGTGGAGTTCGAGATCGGCCAGGGACAGAAGGGTCCGCAGGCCCAGGACGTCCGCGTCGTCGCCTGATTCGACACGCACTTCGAGGCTCCGCACCGGTTCGGTGCGGGGCCTCTCGTCTTTTCAGGCCAGGTCGGGCCCCTGAGGCCGCCACCTGATGGACCGATCGGCCTCGGTCGGTGTACCCTTCCCCGGTTCTGCGCGGGAGAAGGTACGGCGTATGGCTCAGGGCACAGTGATGTGGTTCGACACCGAAAAAGGTTTCGGTTTCATCGCCCAAGACGATGGCGGCAAGGACGTGTTCGTGGACTATCTGGACCTGGAGGGTTCGGGGTTCCGGTCTTTGGCGGCCGGGCAGCGGGTCGAGTTCGAGCTGCGCCAGAGCAAGTCCGGTCCGGAGGCGATCGGCGTGCGCGTCATCGGCTGACCGACAGGGCCTGCGCGCGGAAGAACTCCGCGGTCAGCTCCCTTGCGCGTCCCGGATCCCGGTCTGTCGTTCGCGGGAAAGCATCGGCGGCGCCGTCGAATTCGCCCGCGATGAAGGCGGCGATCGGTGCGGGCACCACTCCGCTGCCCATTTCCCTTGTCCGCGACTTGAGTTCGGTGAGCTCGGTCACGGCCGCGACCAGGTCGGCGGGCAGCTCGCACTGCGCGATCAGCGTCGGCAGATGCATCGGGGCCACAGCGGCTTCGGGATGCTCGCGCAGCCACCGCAGCGCCATCGCCGGGCGCAGTGCGTAGAAGACCTTCTTCAGGGATCGGTTGTGGTCGAACAGTTCCCATTGCCGCGCGCCCAGGTGCAAGTAGTGCCGCGCCACCTTGTCGCGAGTGGCGACCTGCTCGGCCAGCTCCCGCAGCTCGGCACGGAATCGCGCGTCGCCGCGGTACACGATCGGCGACATCAGCCATTCGATCAGCACCGCGTTGCCCTTGACGAGCAACCGCAGCGCCTTGCCGAGATCCCAGCCGCTCACATCGAGCAAGCCGACCAGCGGCGTCTCGATCACATCGCGCGTGCGCCACGGCGACAGGTAGGTGTCCAGCGCCGCCACGTACACGAACCGGCAGTCGTAGTCGGAGTCCGGCGACGGGAAGCCCCAAGCGCGGCTGCCGCTTTCGATGGCCAGCCGCACACCCACCCGGCACTCGCGCTCGATCCGGTCCAGCTCGGCGTCGACGGACCCGACCACCGTCGGATCCATCGACTCGGGAACAGCGCGCAACGACATGGGCCGATGGTATGCGGGCCGGTGTGTGCGTTCAGCTCATTTTTCGGGACGAAACATGGTCCGCGCGAATCACTGTCGAGCCGGATCGGGTCCGATCGTGATGTTCGTCAGCGTGGCGAGCGACAGCGTTGGGCCGAGCGCCATGGCGGCACAGCCGCCGGGTGATCGGTGGCGAGCCTGCCCGGTGGCGAGCCTGCCGCGATCGCGGCAGACAACGAGCTCCGGTGGCCGTCATCGCGATGTTCGAGCCCGCCGTGCCCATCCTGTATGAGCAGTGCGCCGCGCGCCGCGCTGCTGCGCCTCTCGGCGAGTGCGCACGCCGAGGCGTCCGAAATCCACCCGGCCTTCGCCGGAATGCTCGCGCTGGGCCGCGGGGCCGCCGGTTGAACGTTGGCGGGGGCGGGTCGGGTTGGGCGTGGCGCGATGCTGCTGTGCCGTCCGACCGCGGTGTACCCCGGCACAACCTTCGGTGCGCGCGGTGTACCCAGGGCACGGCCTTCGGTGCTGTTCGTGCGTGTGGGCTGCCGGAAGCTCGGTGGGAGGTGGTGTGGCACTCGCGCGGCGGAGAACGCGCGATGTGCGTTCTCGCGGGCGTTCGCCTTGGACGGGGATGCCGATCGTCGGGCGCCCGCCTGGGCTCGCGTGATGTCGTGCGACCGGCCTGCCGAGGTTGCTGTGAGTGGTTGCCTCCGTCCGAGTCCGTGGCGGAGACGGTGCTTTCGGCTGTCTCCACCGAAAATTCGGTGAATTGCCGAGCAATAACTCGTGTGCTTGCGCCTCGGGAAATACCGACATCGAGCGATGCTGCTGATTCCCGGTCCTGTTCGCGCTCCGAGAGGCTCTGCATCCGAATTCGATGAGAGCGCTCTAGTGGATATTCTCAGAGTTTCTCCGGCGATTCCTCAGAGTTCTCTCAGAGATTTTGGAATTGTGATCGGCCACCTTATCTGGACGCACGACCAGTGTTCCAGGGCGGCAAATGTGCAGGCAGGAGGCCATTTTTGAGGGTCGACTCGCCTGACGTCCAGTGACGCGGGCCGCATCCGATAAACGAATGTAGTCTGCGTCACAATTCCTCGGAATTTCGTAACCGCATTCGCGAAGCCGCCGATGTGCCGTGTGTCAGCCAGTTCGACTGGATAATTTCAACGAAGAGGAATTCTTATGATCCCCGTTATCATCGACACCGGTAGTGCTGCCATCAACGGCCTGTTCGACACTCTCGGTGCCGCGCTGCACGGTGTGCTGAACACCCTGTGGACGGGATCCTTCGGCGGCCGCTGATTCGACTCCGCGATCGAGTAACTCGATCGCAGCCGTGCCGTTCGATCGGCACGACCGATGGAAGACCCCGCATCCCCTCGGTGCGGGGTCTTCCCGTCTTTCCAAGGGTTTCGGGCAACGCGCCCGTTCGGGGCGTGCGCGGACACACGACAGGGCCGACGCGGATCCGGTGGCGTTGCGACAGACCGGCATTCGTTCTCGGTTTCGCCGCACCTCACCGCGCCGCTCGCACACTGACGGCAGCCGCCTACCGGGTGGTACGGCCGAACGAAATGCCGACTACTAAGCTGGTCGGCGGTAACTGCCGACCCCCTTTCCCCAGGAGTACCCCACAGTGAGCCAAGCAGGCCGTCCTGTTGTTCTGATCGCCGACAAGCTCGCCCAGTCGACCGTCGACGCGCTCGGTGACGGTGTCGAGGTTCGCTGGGTCGACGGCCCCGACCGCCCGGCCCTGCTCGCCGCGGTCCCGACGGCCGACGCGCTGCTCGTGCGTTCCGCCACCACCGTCGACGCCGAGGTGCTCGAGGCGGGCAAGAACCTGAAGATCGTCGCCCGCGCCGGCGTCGGCCTCGACAACGTCGACGTGCCCGCGGCCACCGAGCGCGGCGTCATGGTCGTCAACGCGCCGACCTCCAACATCCACACCGCCGCCGAGCACGCGGTCACCCTGCTGCTCGCCGCGGCTCGCCAGGTTCCCGCCGCCGACGCGACCCTGCGCGAGCGCACCTGGCAGCGCAGCAAGTTCAACGGCGTCGAGATCTTCGACAAGACCGTCGGCGTCGTCGGCCTCGGCCGGATCGGCCAGCTGTTCGCCGCGCGCCTCGCCGCGTTCGAGACCAAGATCATCGCGTACGACCCCTACGTCTCCCCGGCCCGCGCCGCCCAGCTCGGCATCGAGCTGGTCACCCTGGACGAGCTGCTGCAGCGCGCCGACCTGATCTCGGTGCACCTGCCCAAGACCCCCGAGACCAAGGGCCTGCTGAGCAAGGAGAAGCTCGCCCTCACCAAGCCGGGCGTCATCATCGTCAACGCCGCGCGCGGCGGCCTGATCGACGAGGCCGCGCTGGCCGACGCGATCAAGTCCGGCCACGTGCGCGCCGCGGGCCTCGACGTGTTCGACACCGAGCCCTGCACCGACAGCCCGCTGTTCGACCTCCCGCAGGTCGTCGTCACCCCGCACCTCGGCGCGTCCACCTCCGAGGCGCAGGACCGCGCGGGCACCGATGTCGCCAAGTCGGTGCTGCTCGCCCTGGCCGGCGAGTTCGTGCCGGGCGCGGTGAACGTCACCGGCGGCACCGTGGGCGAAGAGGTCGCCCCGTGGCTCGAGATCGTGCGCAAGCAGGGCGCGCTGATCGGCGCGCTGTCCGACGTGCTGCCCGTCAGCATCGAAGTCCAGGTGCGCGGCGAGCTCGCCTCCGAGGACGTCGCGGTGCTGGAGCTCGCGGCGCTGCGCGGCATCTTCTCGGCGCTGTCCGAGGGCGACGGGCAGGGCCCGGCGGTGACCTTCGTCAACGCCCCCGCGCTCGCCAAGGACCGCGGCATCACCGCCACGGTCACCACCGCTTCGGAGAGCCCGAGCCACCGCAGCGTCGTCGACGTGCGCGCCGTGTTCGGCGACGGCCGCACGCTGAACGTCGCGGGCACCCTCACCGAGCCGCAGCTGGTGCAGAAGATCGTCAACATCAACGGCCGCAACTACGACATGCGCGCCGAGGGCCTGAACCTGGCCGTGCTGAACTACGAGGACCGGCCGGGCGCGCTGGGCAAGATCGGCACCAAGCTTGGCGAGGCCGACGTGGACATCCTGGCCGCGCAGCTGAGCCAGGACGTGAACAAGGAAGGCGCCACCGTCATCCTGCGCGTCAACAAGGAAGTGCCCGCCGATGTGCAGAACGCCATCGCCGAGGCGGTCGGCGCCGCCAAGATCGCGCTGGTCGACCTGTTCTGATCCACTCACGCCCTTCGGGCGTGACATCAGACCGTGTGCGCGCCGTCACCGCAGGGTGGCGGCGTGCCGCATGTTCCCGGCGCGGCGCCGGGAGGTCGGGAGCGGCCCCGCCCGGATGGCCGGACACGGCGGGGCGCCTAGTACCGTGTCGTTGCTCGCCGAGCGTCCGGCCAGGTCCGGTCGAACACTGAACGGAGTTGTCATGAAGCTTGCTGTCATCCCCGGTGACGGTATCGGGCCCGAGGTCATCGCCGAGGCGCTCAAGGTGCTGGACGTCGTCGTGCCCGGAGTCGAGAAGACCGAGTACGACCTGGGTGCCAAGCGTTACCACGCGACCGGCGAGATCCTGCCCGACTCGGTGCTGCCGGAACTGAAGCAGCACGACGCCATCCTGCTCGGCGCGATCGGCGACCCGTCGGTGCCGAGCGGCGTGCTCGAGCGCGGTCTGCTGCTGCGCACCCGGTTCGCGCTCGACCACCACGTGAACCTGCGCCCCTCGAAACTGTTCCCCGGCGTGACCAGCCCGCTGGCCGGCAACCCCGACATCGACTTCGTCGTGGTGCGCGAAGGCACCGAGGGCCCCTACACCGGCACCGGCGGCGCGATCCGCGTCGAGACCCCGCACGAGGTCGCCACCGAGGTGAGCACCAACACCCGCTTCGGCATCGAGCGCGTGGTGCGCTACGCCTTCGCCAAGGCGCAGGCCCGCCGCAAGCACCTCACCCTCGTGCACAAGAACAACGTGCTGACCTTCGCCGGATCGCTGTGGCAGCGCACCGTCGACGAGGTCGCCGCGGAGTTCCCCGAGGTCACCACCGCCTACCAGCACATCGACGCGGCGACCATCCACATGGTCAACGATCCCGGCCGCTTCGACGTGATCGTCACCGACAACCTGTTCGGCGACATCATCACCGACCTCGCTGCCGCGGTCAGCGGCGGCATCGGCCTGGCCGCCAGCGGCAACATCGATGCCTCCGGCGCCAACCCGAGCATGTTCGAGCCGGTGCACGGCAGCGCCCCCGACATCGCGGGCCAGTCGAAGGCCGACCCGACCGCCGCCATCCTGTCGGTCTCGCTGCTGCTCAACCACCTCGGCAACACCGAGGCCGCCGCCCGGATCGAGGCCGCCGTCGCCAAGGACCTGGCCGAGCGGTCCGGCGCTTCCTCCACGGTGGAGGTCGGCGACCGCATCGCCGCCTCGGTCTGACCATCGTCGGCGAGGCCCCGCATCCGTCTCGGGTGCGGGGCCTCGTCGTACCTCCTGGTTATCCTCGGGGCGAGTGCGAACCAGGGAGGTCGGGTGACCGAGCGACGAGCGAGCAAACGGCCGGGGCCGGGTCCCTACACGATCCGGGACCTGCACGCGCTGCCGGAGGACGGCAAGGGATTCGAGCTCGAGGACGGCTGGTTGATCGAAGTCGCGCGCGGCGCCCGGCACAATCACGTGGCCCGGCGGCTGGCGCGTTTCCTCGATGTCGCCGCCGACGCGGCGGTGCACGTCTGCCTCGGCGGCGGCTGGGAAGTGAGCACGCCCAACGGCATTCGTAAACCCGACATCGTCGTGGTGCCCCGCGAGGTGGTGCGCACGGCGCTCGTCGCCGATCCGCCCCGGCTGCTGCCCGGGTCCGAAGTGCAACTCGCCGTGGAGGTCATCGCGCCGGGGACCGGCAGCGAGCGCACCGACCGGGTGCGAAAGGTCCGTGAGTACGCGGCCGCAGGCATACCGCAGTATTGGATCGTCGAACACCACCCGCACGTGCGCATCTATCCGCTCGTCCTCGACGGGGACGTCTATCGCGCCGAACCGCCCGTCGGACCGGGGTCGATCCTGAGCGCGAACATCGGTCACCGCAACCACTTTCGCGTCAGCGTCGATCCGGCCGCCCTGCTCGAAGTGTGAGTCCACCACCGGCGCAACGGGTCCTGCTCAGGCCATTCCGGTGGCAGCAATAGAGGCGGTGAAGAAGAGCCTTGTGTGCCGCCGCTGAGCATTACGGCTGGGACGACGGCGGGCGTGGACGTGCGCTGGAGATCGCTTTCGGTGGGTTGTGTGGTCGACGCGGTGCACCGCAACGAATTCGGCGCCCAGGCGTTCGTTTTCGCGTCGCCCGTTCGAGTGTTGGCCGCGCCGCGCGGTAGGGTCGCCCCGTTCGTTCGATGCGGGGCGACCCTGTGGGCCGCAGTGTAATCAGCTCGGGATGTGGCGGTCGGCGGGAACCAGTGGGATGGCTGCCGTGGCCAGTGCCGCGGCAGCCAGGTAGGCGGCGGGGAAACCGCCGATCGTGATCAGCGCGCCGAAAACCGGTGGGATGGCGGCCATCGCGAGGTTCTGGCCGGTGTTCTGAATGCCGAGACCGCGCCCGCTCCAGTACGGACCGGCGATCTCGGCGACCGCCGTGAAGGCGAGTCCGTTGTCCGACACCGTGATCACCGAGGCGGCGATCAGCAGCGGGATGGCGGCCCACCACCACTGCGTCCATGCCGTCAGGCCCAAGGCCGCCATGGACAGGACGGCCCCGATGGCCACCGTTCGCAGCGGGCCCAGTCTGCTGCCGACCCGGTCGGACCAGGCGCCCGCGCCGATGCGGCCGAACGCGCCGAGGATTTGGGTCGCCGTCACCAGCGCGCCCGCGGCGGCCAGCGACCAGCCGATGTCGCGGTGCAGCCACAGCAGCGCGAAGGTCCACACCACGCCCTGCGGCACGCACAGCAGCACGGACACGGCGTGGATGCGCCACAGCGTGGCATCGCCGCGATACGGATTGACCCGGTCGACGCCCTTGCCCTCCGGCCGCGGCGGATCGATGATGCCCAGGTAGCAGGCCGCCGCCGCGATGCCGGCCATGACGGCGGGCACCAGAACGGCGGCCGAAATGCCGTGGGCCGCAGCGACGGCGGGCACCGCCAGCGCGCCGACGCCGACACCGAGCGGTTGGGCGGTCTGCCTGATGCCCATGGCCAGCCCGCGCCGCTCCGGCGGGAACCAGCCGACGATGACGCGGCCGCTGGCGCCGTTGGTGCTTGCCGCGCCCGCGCCGCCGAGGAACAGCAACGCGCCCAGCGCGATGTCGTGGGTGGTGGTGGCCGCCGCGGCGCCCGCGAAGAACATCACCAGCGGCCCGCCGACCAACACCTTCCGCTCGCCGATGCGGTCCACCACGTAGCCCCACGCGATGAGCGTGCAGACCAGTCCGACGGTGGGCATCGCCACCAGCAGACCCGCTGTGGGCAAGGACATTCCGCGCGCCGTCAGCGCGGGCAGCAGGAAGGGCGTTCCGTGGATGAACACCGCGCTCGATGCCTGCGCGAAGACGCCGAGGGCGAGCATGGACCACCGTCGTCCCGCGCGAATCTCTGTCACGGTCGCCATGGGCCACACCTCGAATCTCAGAATATGGAACGCAAGTCTCACGGAATGAACATCGGGCGTTACGTTACACCCGGGGGCGACTGGATTTCTCGATTCGGGAGCGGTCACGCCCGCGTCGGGTCCCGGGTGACCGGCGCGAACGCGCCGCGGATCGAGTCGAAACTCACACTCGATGTGCGCCCGGCCGACAGTGAGGTCTGTCGCGGCTTCCTGCCGAATCGGTCGGCCGCGCGGGCCGATCGGACCGCTCGGTCGGGTGCGTTCGAGCAGGTCGACGCCGGTCGATAGACTTCGGGGCATGCGTCTAGGTCGAGTTGCCAGTCCCGATGGGGTCGCGTTCGTCAGCATCGAGGGGGAGGGAAGCGACATCACGGGCGGGAGTAGGGCGGGATCGTGGACCGCGAAAGAGATCGCGGAACACCCGTTCGGTACGCCGACGTTCACCGGACGGAGCTGGCCGCTGGCCGACGTACGCCTGCTCGCGCCGATCCTGGCCAGCAAGGTGGTGTGTGTCGGCAAGAACTACGCCGCGCACGCCGCGGAGATGGGCGGTCCCGCGCCGGAGGAGCCGGTGATCTTCATCAAGCCGAGCACCGCCATCGTCGGGCCGAACGCCCCGATCATCTTGCCGCCCAGCTCCTCTCAGGTCGATTACGAGGGCGAGCTCGCCGTCGTCATCGGCCGCCCGTGCAAGGACGTGCCCGCCGCCCGGGCCAAGGACGTGATCCTCGGCTACACCGTCGCCAACGACGTCACCGCCCGCGATCAGCAGCGTCAGGACGGCCAGTGGACGCGCGGCAAAGGCTACGACACCTTCTGCCCGCTCGGCCCCTGGATCGAAACCTCGCTGGATCCTTCGGATCTGGAGATCGTCACTGAACTCGACGGCGAGGTCCGTCAGCGCAGCCGCACTTCGCTACTGCTGCACGACATTCCGAAGCTGATCGAATGGGTGAGCACGGTCATGACGCTGCTTCCCGGCGACGTCATCCTGACCGGAACGCCGGAGGGCGTCGGGCCCATGCAGAACGGCCAGCAGGTGTCCGTCACCGTCGAGGGCCTCGGAACCCTCACCAATCCCGTTGCCGCCAAACGCTGATCGAAAGAGAGCCATGACTGAAGTACGGGTCCGTTTCTGCCCGTCACCCACCGGTACACCGCACGTCGGCCTGATCCGGACGGCGCTGTTCAACTGGGCGTACGCCCGCCACACCGGCGGCACCTTCGTCTTCCGCATCGAAGACACCGACGCGGCACGCGATTCCGAGGAGTCCTACCGCGCGATCCTCGACGCGCTGCGCTGGCTCGGGCTGACCTGGGACGAGGGTCCCGAGGTCGGCGGCCCCTACGGGCCCTACCGCCAGTCGGAGCGGCGGGAGCTGCATCTCGATGTGGTGCGCAAGCTGCTGGAGGCGGGCGAGGCGTACGAATCCTTCTCCACGCCCGACGAAGTCGAGGCGCGCCACCGCGCGGCGGGCCGGGACCCCAAGCTCGGCTACGACAACTTCGACCGCGATCTGACCCCCGAGGCCATCGCGGCCTACCGCGAAGAGGGCAGGCCCCCGGTGATCCGGCTGCGCATGCCCGACGAGGACCTCACCTGGCACGATCTGGTGCGCGGCGAGACCACCTTCAAGGCGGGCACAGTACCCGATTTCGCGCTCACCCGCGGTAACGGCGATCCGCTCTACACGCTGGTCAACCCGGTCGACGACGCGCTGATGAAGATCACCCACGTGCTGCGCGGCGAGGATCTGCTCTCCTCGACGCCGCGCCAGCTCGCGCTGTACGCCGCGCTGAAGCGGATCGGAGTGGCGGACTTCACCCCGGAGTTCGGCCACCTGCCGTTCGTCATGGGGCAGGGCAACAAGAAGTTGTCCAAGCGTGATCCGGAGTCGAATCTGTTCGCCCACCGTGACCGCGGATTCATCCCCGAGGGTTTGCTGAATTACCTGGCGCTACTCGGTTGGAGCATCGCCGACGATCACGATGTGTTCTCGATGACCGAGATGGTGGCGGCCTTCGATATTGCGACAGTGAATTCGAACCCGGCGCGTTTCGACCAGAAGAAGGCCGACGCGCTGAACGCCGAGCACATCCGATTGCTGGCACCCGGTGATTTCGCGAGCCGACTGCGCGAGTTCCTCACCGAACACGGTCACATCGGCGCCGAAGTGGACGAGAAGGTGTTCGCGGTGGCGGCGGAATTGGTGCAGACCAGAATCGTGGTGCTGTCCGATGCCTGGGATCTTCTGCGATTCTTGTTCGCACCCGCCGAAGAGTTCGTCATCGATCCCGCGGCGGGCGGCAAGAATCTGGGCGCGGACGCGGTACCGGTGCTCGACGCCGCAATTGCCGCGCTGGAGCCTTTGGCGTCCTGGACCACCTCCGCTATCGAGGAAGCGCTGAAAGTCGCGCTGATCGATGATCTGGGGCTCAAACCGCGCAAGGCGTTCGCGCCGGTGCGGGTCGCGGTGACCGGATCGCACATCAGCCCGCCGCTGTACGAGTCGCTGGAATTGCTCGGCAGGGAGGTGACGATGGCGCGGCTGCGTGCCGCGCAGGCGTGGTCGCCCGCCGCGGAGTAGGTCTGCCCGCCCTCGCTCCGGTCGGCACGGGCCGCCACGGATGTCGTCCGGTGGCGCGCGCCGGCCGGGGCGGGGGGGGGGGGGGCATCGAGGCCGGTTCGCTCGCCGTACGCGGACCGGCTGTGGCAAGCGGCATTTTTCGGCCGAAAACATGGCTTTGACCAGGCGATTTGTAGTTTACCGGTAGAGGTTTGGTAATCTCTTTCTCGGCCGGAACGCGGCCCCGAGGTCAGCCAGGCAGCGGGGTCGAAGGACCTGGTCACTGGGGTATGGTGTAATTGGCAACACAGCTGATTCTGGTTCAGCCATTCTAGGTTCGAGTCCTGGTACCCCAGCGGAGAATGTTGTACGTCTCTCGGTTCGCGGCCGAAAGTAGTTCAGCATCCGGCGATTTGGTCGCCGAGCTTCGGTCAGCTAAACTAACCGAGCTTCCAAAGATCGAAAGATCAACCGGAGATCACTGAGAACGTGAGTGATCAGTCCTGGCCCCGTCGTCTAGCGGCCTAGGACGCCGCCCTCTCAAGGCGGTAGCGCGGGTTCGAATCCCGTCGGGGCTACGCAAGTGAGAGGCCCATGCTCATGGAGAGCATGGGCCTTTCTTGCTTCGCAAGTGTTTTGTGGGGGTGCGGCCCCCACGCCCCACCCGGAGGGGCGTTGCCCCCCGGACCCCCTTGGTGGGTGGTCCCGTTTTGTGGGGGTCGTCACTTTGAGTCTTTGGGATCGTTGGCGAACGGGCCTTTGAAGTCTGCGGTAGGCATGGCCTTCGGGCGGTGCAGGCTCGGTGGGCGGAGGCGCTCCGGCAATCGAGGCGGGTCATCGGATGTCGCCGTTGACCGCTGAGTAACCCTGATTGGCCTTTGGGGGCCTTTGCCGCGTCACCTTCACCAGGCGGTCCTGGTGTACGCGGTCGCCGTGATCGCGCGGCTCACTTCGCGGCTGCCGTTCGCGGCTGGTTGGCCCGGCATCAAGGGTGGATCGAGCCGCCACGAACCTCACAGCCCCATCGCAGCGCCATCTACGTCCGACCACACAGACCGTTTGCACGCCTCGCAGGGGAGGCAGCCTTTGCGAGGGGCGTGAAACCTCTGCGAGGGCAGCGTCAGCGGAGTGTCGGGACCGGGGGCGCTCGAAGCGGCTTGTGGCATGGACAAGTGCGGCGCGCGTTGAACGCTGCGCGGAATCGCGCATGTCGGCGGGCATCCGGTGGTCGATGAAGTCTGCGATGGCTGCCGGGATCGGGGGATTAGGTGCTGTTGGGGTTGTCGATCAGGTGGACGCTCAGGAATCGGGCAGCGTGGGCCCCTGCAATGCGCCGCGGGGCTTGCTGATCGGCGTCGCGCGGCGGAGATTCGGCTGCTGAGTTCCGGGCGGGAGCTCCGTGAGGTCGAGTGCACACCGGCGTCGAGCCTGTGTGGTGGCAGCGGTGGTGTGGTGGCTGCTGCCGGATCTGCGCGAGACGCTGTGCGCACCGTCAGCGCGGATGGGGTCGCGGTGCACATGCCGGGGCAAGGGCGCCGTCGGGGCCGGGCTCCTCGACGGGTCGGCAGGCATGCCCCTGAGTCGCGCAGCGAGTGCGAGCGGACGGATGACGGAAGAGCCGGTCGAATTCGGCGACCAGGCCAACTGAGCGACGATCCACGAACTGTGTTGCCGGAGGTGTTGGCAATCGAAGGTTCGTCTTCGGGGCGAACTCGATCGGAATCGGTGACGTGTTCGGCGCGACGTGCTGCCGCGGGCGGCGAATTGCGTGCGGGCGTTTCGGGGGTGATCTTCGGCGCGAGGAAGAAGGGGAACGGGGCGCCTTCGATGGGATCGCGGGTGGTGAGCCTCGTGATCCGCGGGCGCCCCGTGCCGGGTCGTCGTTATCCGCTCTTGCGGCGGAACTCTCGCTTGTGGCTGGCGGTGCCGTGGGTGGCGGTCGCCTTGGAGTGGCCGTCCATGTGGTCGGCTGCCTTGCCGTGCTGGGCGTTCTTGCGCTCCAGCGCCTCGCGGAACTTGCGCTTCACTTCTTCGGCACTGCCGTTGGGACTTCCCGATTCCGTCATCGCCTGCTCCTCGTCGTCGCGGCCGCGCGCAGGCGCTACCCGCGGGGCGGCGCTGCCCGGCCGAATCGTGTCGAACGACTCGACGCTAACGCGCCGGAGCGCCGCTGTCAGCTCGATTTCCGGTGCGGCGCGGCGCGGCCCCGATCAGTGCGGCGCGCCAGCGATCAGTCCAGAGCGTTGGCGGTCGTGCCGCCGAGCGGCAGCGCGGGCAGGCCGAGTTTGCGGTGATCCCAGCTGCGCACCCGCTCGGGCACCACGCGCACCGCGACCCGCTTGTTGAGCATGTTCTCCACCAGCGGGCGAACCTCTTCGCTGTAGGGGCCGGTGTAGCGTTCCCAGACGCTCACGCCGACCGCGAACAGCCGCTTCGGGTCATCGATGATCTCGGCGCGACCCTCGATCGACACCCCGCGCAGCTGGTCGTAGGTCTGTCCGGCCTCGACCATGCACGTGATGCGCGGATCGCGGCGCAGATTCACCGCCTTCTGCGATTTGGCCTTGGTCTCGAACCAGATCTCGCCATCGATCAGCGCGTACCACATCGCGGTCAGGTGCGGCCTGCCCTGCGGACCGAGGGTGGCCAGCGTCGCGATACGGCTGCGCTCCAGGAACTCGGCGATCTCGGCGTCGGACATGACGATCTGCGCCCGTTGGTTGACTCCCATGGGCCAACTCTAGAGAACAGTTTCTGAAACGTGTTACAGGCGCTTGTGCAGCGCGTCCGCGGCCGCGACCAGATCCGCCGCCCACCGCGCGCCCGGCCTGCGGCCCATCCGATCGATCGGGCCGGAGACCGAGACAGCGGCGATCACGTTGCCCGCGGTGTCGCGGACCGGCGCCGAGACGCTGGCCACGCCCGCCGCTCGCTCGGCCGCGCTCTGCGCCCAGCCGCGCTTGCGCACCTCGGCCAGCGCGCGCTCGCCGAAGACCGCGTCGGCCAGAATGGTGCGCTGCAACTCCGGATCCGCCCAGGCGAGCAGCACCTTGGCGGCCGAGCCCGCGGTGAGCGGCAGCCTGGCCCCGATCGGGACGGTGTCGCGCAGTCCGACGGGGGGTTCCATGGCGGCGATGCAGACCCTGGCGCCGCCGTCCCGGCAGTAGAGCTGGACGCTCTCGCCGGTGATCTCGCGCAGCCGGGGCAGAATAGCGGCAGCGGCCTCCTGGAGCGGGTCGGTGGCGCCCGCGGCCAGCTCGGCGAGGGCCGGTCCCGGCCGCCAGGTTCCGTTGTTGTCGCGGGCGAGCAGACGGTGCACCTCGAGGCCGACGGCCAGCCGGTGCGCGGTGGCCCTGGGCAGGCCGGTGCGGGTGCACAGCTCGTTGAGACCGCACGGATGCTCCGCGACGGCGTAGAGGACCGCCACTGCTTTGTCGAGGACGCCGATACCGCTATGCTGTCTCATAGAACGATATTAGCGTCTCGGATATTGAGATAGTCAAACTCCGCCGGGAAAGTCGCCGTCGAGACGAGCGGCCGGGCGGGGCGACGCGGTCGAGATGTCCGGCGACCCGAATCCACAATTCTGTGCAGCAGTTCCCGCGCACTCAGCCCGAATCGCGGGGGACCGCTGCTCGTCCGAAAGGTGATCGAGAATGGCCGACCGCCCACGCACCCTGGCCGAGAAGGTGTGGGATCAGCATGTCGTCGCGCGCGGCGAGGGCGAAGGTTCCTCGCGCGAGCCCGATCTGATCTACATCGATCTGCATCTGGTGCACGAAGTGACGAGTCCGCAGGCCTTCGACGGACTGCGGGCCGCCGGCAGGAGGGTGCGCCGCCCCGACCTGACCATCGCGACCGAGGACCACAACGTCCCCACCACAGATATCGATAAGCCGATCGCCGATCCCGTTTCGCGGACCCAGGTCGAGACGCTGCGGCACAACTGCGCGGAATTCGGTGTCCGGCTGCACCCGATGGGTGATCTGGACCAGGGCATCGTGCACGTGGTCGGTCCGCAGCTCGGCCTGACCCAGCCGGGTACGACGGTGGTGTGCGGCGACAGCCACACCTCCACGCACGGCGCGTTCGGCGCGCTGGCGATGGGCATCGGCACCAGCGAGGTCGAACACGTGCTGGCGACACAGACTTTGTCGCTGCGCCCGTTCAAGACGATGGCCGTCAACATCGACGGTCAGCTGCCGCACGGCGTCACCAGTAAAGACGTGATCCTCGCCGTGATCGCCCAGATCGGCACCGGCGGCGGTCAGGGCTACGTCCTGGAGTACCGCGGCGAGGCCGTGCGCGCCATGTCCATGGAGGCGCGGATGACGATGTGCAACATGTCCATCGAGGCGGGCGCCCGCGCGGGCATGATCGCGCCGGACGAGGTCACCTACGAATTCCTGAAGGGCCGTCCGCACGCCCCCGAGGGCGCCGACTGGGATGCCGCCGTGGCGGCCTGGGACGCGCTGAAGACGGAGGAGGGCGCCGTTTTCGACGCCGAGGTGCACATCGACGCGAGCGCGCTGACGCCGTTCGTCACCTGGGGCACCAACCCCGGTCAGGGTTTGCCCCTGGGCGCCGCGGTACCCGACCCCGCCGAGATTGCCGACGAGACGGCGCGTGAGGCCGCGGAGAAAGCGCTGCGGTACATGGATTTGGAGCCGGGAACTCCGCTTCGGCAGATCCCGATCGACACCGTATTCGTCGGATCGTGCACCAACGGGCGCATCGAGGATTTGCGCGCTGTGGCCGGGATTTTGAAGGGACGGCGCGTCGCGGACGGCGTGCGAATGCTGGTTGTACCGGGCTCGATGCGGGTTCGCGCTCAGGCGGAAAAAGAAGGATTGGGCGAGATTTTCACCGCGGCAGGCGCCGAATGGCGGCAGGCGGGTTGTTCGATGTGCCTGGGAATGAACCCGGATCAGCTTTCGCCGGGCCAGCGCTGCGCCTCGACCTCCAACCGCAACTTCGAAGGCAGGCAGGGCAAAGGCGGGCGTACCCACCTGGTTTCTCCGCTGGTGGCCGCCGCGACGGCCGTCCGCGGAACTCTCTCCTCGCCCGCCGATCTGAACTGACGCCGCACGACACCCCCTATCTACCCAGGAGAATCCGATGGAAGCCTTCACCGTGCACAAGGGGATCGGTGTACCGCTGCGCCGCTCCAACGTCGACACCGACCAGATCATCCCGGCGGTCTATCTGAAGCGGGTCACTCGAACCGGATTCGAGGACGGACTGTTCGCGGGCTGGCGAACGGACCCGGACTTCATTTTGAACACCGAGCCCTTCAACCGGGGTAGTGTGCTGGTTGCGGGTCCGGATTTCGGTACCGGTTCCTCACGCGAGCATGCCGTATGGGCTCTGTCGGACTACGGCTTTCGGGTGGTCATCTCGCCCCGATTCGCCGACATCTTCCGTGGCAATGCGGGCAAGGGTGGCCTGTTGGCGGCCCAGATGTCACAGAACGATGTCGAATTGCTCTGGAAGATGATCGAGGAACAGCCCGGTCTCGAATTGGTAGTGGATCTCCAGGCGCGCACCGTGACGGCGGGAACCGTCGTGTTGCCGTTCGATATTGATGACTACACCCGGTGGCGTCTGCTCGAGGGTTTGGACGACATCGGTCTGACGCTGCGGCGTAGCGACGTCATCACCGAGTTCGAAAAGGCAAGGCCGGCTTGGAAGCCCACCACCCTGCCCGCGCATATTTCGCAGGCGTAATCAATCAGGGACGATAGCTGGACGTCATGGTGGGCGGTAGCTAGACGTGTGCTAAACCACCATGAATTTTGGCGTGGCACATAGACTCTTGCTCAAAGTGGGTTTACCGTGGTACCTAGTCGGTCCGACGACGGGCCATTAGTCTGCGGAGGATTCAATGAACAAGGCGGAACTGATCGACGTTCTGACCGAAAAGTTGGGTACGGACAGGCGCACGGCTACCGCGGCAGTCGAGCATGTTGTGGACACCATCGTGCGCGCGGTGCACAAAGGCCAGAGCGTCACGATCACCGGATTCGGTGTGTTCGAACAGCGTAAGCGTGCTGCCCGTGTGGCTCGGAACCCGCGCACCGGCGAAACCGTCAAGGTCAAGCCGACTTCGGTGCCCGCGTTCCGTCCCGGCGCCCAGTTCAAGGCGGTCATCGCGGGCAAGCAGAAGCTCGCGGCGACCGGCCCTGCGGTCAAGCGCGGCGTGAATGCCCCTGTGGCCGCGAAGAAGGCGGCCGCCAAGAAGACGGCGGCGAAGAAGGCCGCCGCCAAGAAGGCGACCGCCACCAAGGCGCCCGCCAAGACGACGGCCAAGAAGGCTGCGGCCAAGGCTCCTGCGAAGACCACCGCCAGGAAGACCGCCGCCAAGACCGTCGCGAAGAAGGCTCCCGCCAAGAAGACGGCCGCCAAGGCCACCGCGGCCAAGAAGACCGCGGCCAAGAAGACGGTTACCAAGGCCACCGCCGCCAAGAAGACCACAGCGGCGAAGAAGGCCCCTGCGAAGAAGACCGCGGCCAAGAAGGCTCCGGCCCGCCGCGCACGCTGAGGATCGGTCGGCGGCCCGGCCGACTGACCAGCCATACGGACCGGAAACGGCCCCGGGGATCGCCCCGGGGCCGTTTCGGTCTGTCCGCACCCGGTTTCGGGGCGGGGATCTCCTAGCGCGCCTTCGGCGGGCTCGATGGCCCTACGGCTTCACCAAGCCCGTCGACAGCGACCGGTCGAGGTGATCGGCGGCCACCATCCGCCCGCCCGCGAAAGACAGCACCCATACGCTGCCCTTGCGGTTGCGCGCGGGTGGAAGGGTGAGCCCGGACCGGCCCGCCCACCAGGACAGCAGATCGGGAATCACCTTGCCCTGGCTGCACACAACCCGCACCGCGCCGTGCGGCTCCAGCTCGACGGCGCGTTCCCTGGCCTCGTCCCGCGCTGCCGCGTAACCGCTTTCGGACAGCAGCGGCTCCAGATGGATCTCCACACCGAGTTTCTCGGCCAGCGGCTCCACCGACTGCACGCACCGCGCGGGATCGGCCGAATAGATCTCGCTCGCGCCGAAAGCCAGCAGATGCGGCACCAATGCCTGGGCCTGGTCGCGTCCGGCGCGCTCCAGCGGACGTTCGTCGTCGGGACCGTCGAATCGGTCGCGGTGGCCCGCTTTCGCGTGCCGCACCAGCAACAGGGTGTCGGTGGCGGCGGGCAGTCTGCTGAATGCCCGCACGACCTGGCGATCCATCGGATAGGACAGCGCGTCCATCACCCGATCGAGCGGATACCAGGTCAGCACGTCCACTTCGGAATTGGCGGTGAATTCGCCGCCCGCCACTTCCGCCGCCCAGTAATCGACGCGTTTGAGTTTGCGATGGCCGGGAACGGGGTAGGTGACGTGCCCGAGGTAGCGGCCGAGACGGGAGTCGAGGCCGGTCTCCTCGCGCACTTCGCGCACGGCGGCCAGCACCGGGGTCTCACCCGGGTCGAGCTTGCCCTTGGGCAGCGACCAATCCTGGTATTTGGGCCGGTGGACGACCGCGATCTCGACGCCGCCGGGCGCCGCGGGGGCGCGGCGCCACAGCACGGCGCCAGCGGCGTGAATATTGGCCGTCACTCGGGGATCCCAGAATGGGCCCCCGTCCATTTCGTATCCCGTCGTGGCATTCACGGTCGTTCCGGTCTCCGCAGTCGCATGAGGAATTCTTGATGGTCGCGCACTTGCTCACCGTCCTCGCCGGCGTGCTCCGGCGAGGCCTGCCAGCTGCCATCCGGTTGGAGTACCCAGCAGCGGGTGGTGGGATACAGGGCGGAGTCGAAGACGGCGCCCAACTGCTCGCGCAACTTGGGATCCTTCACCTGCGCCATCACCTCGACCCGGCGGTCCAGGTTGCGGTGCATCATGTCGGCGCTGCCGATCCAGTACTCGTCCTGCGCTTGGAAGTGCATGATCCGCGAATGCTCGAGGAAGCGGCCGAGGATGGAGCGCACCTCGATGTTGTCGCTCATGCCGGGCACGCCGGGACGCAGCCCGCAGATGCCGCGCACCACGATCTGCACCGGCACCCCCGCTTGCGAGGCGCGGTACAGTGCGTCGATCACCTGCTCGTCCACGATCGCGTTGGCCTTCAGGCGGATTCGCGCGTCGACGCCCTCCAGCGCGAGCTCGGTCTCGCGCTGGATGCGGTCGATGATGCCGGCGCGCACGCCCTGCGGAGCGACAAGCAGGTTGTGGTAGTTGGCTTTTCGGGAGTAGCCGGTCAGCGAGTTGAACAGGTCGGTGAGGTCGGCGCCGATTTCCGGTGCGGCGGTGAGCAATCCGACGTCCTCGTAGAGGCGGGCCGTCTTCGGGTTGTAGTTGCCGGTGCCGATGTGGCAGTAGCGGCGGATGGTCGAACCCTCGCGCCGCACCACCAGGCAGGTCTTGCAGTGCGTCTTGAGACCGATCAGGCCGTACACGACGTGCACGCCCGCCTGCTCCAGCGCCCGTGCCCATTTGATGTTGGCCTGCTCGTCGAAGCGGGCCTTGATCTCCACCAGGGCGACCACTTGCTTGCCCGCCTCGGCCGCGTCGATGAGCGCGTTGACGATCGGGGAGTCGCCGGAGGTGCGGTAGAGGGTCTGCTTGATCGCGAGCACCTGCGGGTCGGCGGCCGCCTGCTCGATGAAGCGCTGGACGCTGGTGGAGAACGAGTCGTACGGGTGGTGCACCAGCACATCGCCCTCGCGCAGCGCCTGGAAGACGTTGCGCGGGGTCTCGCGCTCGCCGAAGGCGGGCGGGGTGGCCGGAACGTAGGGCGCGTCCTTCAGGTTCGGCCGGTCCACGCCGTACACCTGCCACAGGCAGGACAGGTCGAGCAGGCCGGGCACCTGGATCACGTCCCCGGGATGCACGTCGAGTTCGCGCAACAGCAGATCGAGCATGTGCTCGGTCATGTCGTCGGAGACTTCGAGCCGCACCGGCGATCCGAAGCGGCGGCGGGCCAGCTCGCGCTCCAGCGCCTGTAGTAGGTCCTCGTCGCGGTCCTCGTCGACCTCGAAGTCGGCGTTGCGGGTGATCCGGAAGGAGTGGTGCTCCACCACGTCCATGCCGGGGAAGAGCTGATCCAGGTGCGCGGCGATGAGTTCTTCCATCGGCAGGAAGGCGGCGACCGAGGAACCGGACGAGTTGCGCCGCACGCGCACGAAGCGGTCCACGTTGTCGGGGACCTTCACCCTGGCGAAGTGCTCGCCGCCGGTGGCGGAGTCCTTCACCGTCACGGCGAGGTTGAGGCTCAGTCCGCTGATGTAGGGGAACGGGTGTGCCGGATCGACGGCCAGCGGGGTCAGCACCGGAAAGACCTGATCCTGGAAGTAGGCCGAGAGCCGCTGGCGCTCATCGTCGTTCAGGTCGCGCCACACGATGATGGCGATGCCCTCGGCGGTGAGCGCGGGCAGCACCGAATCGAGGAAGGCCCGCGCGTGCCGGTCCGCGATCTCCTGCGCGCGGGCCGCGATCAGCTCCAGTTGCTCGCTCGGCGAGCGGCCGTCGGCCGAACGCACCGACAGCCCGGTCTCGGCGCGACGCTTCAGCCCGGCGACCCGGACCATGTAGAACTCGTCGAGATTGGACGCGAAGATCGCGAGGAATTTGGCGCGTTCGAGCAACGGCAGCGAGGCGTCCTCCGCGAGGGCGAGCACCCTGGCGTTGAAGTCGAGCCAGCTCAGTTCCCTGTTCAGGTAGCGATCACGTGGCAACCGCTGCGGAGCCTGGTCCGACTGCACCGGGGTGACGGCCGGTGGAGGCGTGGGCAGCAGCTGCTGTTGCTTGACGGTTTCCGTATCGCTCACGTCAACGATCATCCCCTACGAACCGCGCGGTGTGCAGGTCCACATCGGGATTGCAGGCCGGATCACGCCGTTTCGGCGATCCCCTAGCACACGTGACGAAAGGGTTCGTGAACACGACAGGACCAGCCGATGTCACGCAGCACAGCGCGGGTGGCGTCGCCCGCCCCGAGTTCGACCGCCAGGTCGAGATCCGCGGCGGTGTCGACATCGAGGCGCAGTCCCGGCCAGTGTCCGGTCAGATCCGCTGCGCCCGCCGCGATGTGCTGTCGGGCGGAGTCGGCGCCGAACCGCGGATCCAGCGGCGCGACGCCGTCGCGGACGACGAGCGCGGCCGTGCCGGTCCCGGCGTGGTCGACGACCACCGCGCGCCTGCCGACCGGCGCGACCGCCAGCATGTCCGCCAGTTCCTCGGGGCGCAGCGCAGGCAGATCCGCTTGCAGTGCGAGCAGTTCGACCGCGCCGTGGCGCCTGCGCAACGCGGTCGCGGCGTCGGACAGCGCGGTGTTCAGTCCGTCGGAGTCGGCGATGCGCGGTTCCGGGTGCACGTGCGCGCCGAGCCCGCCCGCCAGCTCGGCGACTGCGGGATCCGGGGTGACGACGGTGACCGACCGGACCTGCGAGACCGCCGCGGCGGCCGACACGGTGTCGGCGAGCATGGCGAGCACCAGCCGCGCCCGGTGCTCCGGGCGCAGCCGGTCGGCCAGTCGGCTCTTGGCCAGATCGAGGCTCTTGACCGCGATCACGGCGTGCACGGCGTGCGGGCGCATGGTCCCAATCCTTCCATGGCATATTGGGCAGATGACGAGGGCGGCAGTACTTGGCGCGGGATCGTGGGGCACCGCGTTCGCGAAGGTGTTGGCAGACGCCGGAACCGAGGTCACCATCTGGGCCCGGCGCGCCGAGGTGGCCGAGGCGTTGGCCTCCGAGCATCGCAATCCCTTCTACCTGCCCGGTGTGCAGCTGCCGCCGGTGGCCGCCACCGACGATCACGAGCGGGCGCTGGACGGTGCGCAGCTCGTGGTGCTCGCCGTGCCGTCCCAATCTCTGCGCGCGAATCTCGAGGCGTGGAAACCGGCGCTGCACGGCGCGATCACCGAGCACGACGCCACGCTGCTGAACCTCGCCAAGGGCATCGAAACGGGCACGCTGCTGCGGATGAGCCAGGTCATCGCCGAGGTGACCGGCACCGAGCCGAGCCGCATCGCGGTGCTGTCCGGGCCCAATCTGGCCAAGGAGATCGCGGCCGGTCAGCCCGCGGCCACCGTGATCGCGTGCGCCGACACCGCCCGCGCGGAGGCGGTGCAGCAGGCCAGCAACACCGGCTATTTCCGGCCGTACACCAACACCGACGTGATCGGCTGCGAGATCGGCGGCGCGTGCAAGAACGTCATCGCGCTGGCCTGCGGCATCGCCTCCGGCATGGGTCTCGGTGACAACTCCATCGCCAGCCTGATCACCCGCGGCCTCGCCGAGATCATCCGGCTCGGCGTCGCGCTCGGCGCCGAGCCTGTGACGCTCGCGGGCCTCGCCGGGGTCGGCGACCTGGTCGCGACTTGTACCTCGCCGCTGTCGCGCAATCGGTCCTTCGGGCAAGTGCTCGGCGCGGGCGGATCGATGGAGGCAGCCCAGGAGGCCACCCATGGACAGGTGGCCGAGGGTGTGAAGTCGTGCACATCGGTGCGCGCACTGGCCGCCGCGCACGAGGTGGAAATGCCGCTCACCAACGCGGTGCACCAGGTGTGCCACGAGGGCCTCTCGATGCGCGAAGCCGTCGAGAATCTGCTGGGGCGGCGCGTCAAGCCCGAGTGATCGCCGCAGGGTAGCGGTCGCTATGACCGCCGCCCACCGGCCCGGTCCGCGATCGCCGCGCCGCCGCGGGCGGGTACGGTTCGGGGCATGACGAACCGGATCAGGGTGGCTGTGGTGTTCGGCGGGCGCAGCAATGAGCACGCCGTCTCGTGTCTGTCGGCCGGCAGCGTGCTGCGGAACCTGGATCCGGAGAAGTACGAGGCCGTCCCGATCGGCATCACCACCGAGGGCGGCTGGGTGCTCGGCGGCGCCGACGTCGCCGCGCTGCGCCGCAAGGACGACGCGCTGCCCTCCGTCGACGCCTCCGGCACCGCACTGACGCTGACCCCCGACCCGCAGCGTTCGGGGTCGCTGGTGGCGCTGGACGACCCGGGCGCCGCGCTCGGCTCGGTCGACGTGGTGTTCCCGATCCTGCACGGCCCGTTCGGCGAGGACGGCACCTTGCAGGGCATGCTCGAGCTCGCGGGTGTCCCGTACGTGGGACCCGGCGTGCTGGCCAGCGCCGCTGGCATGGACAAGGAATTCACCAAGAAGCTGCTCGCGGCCGATGGCCTGCCGATCGGCACGCAGGTGGTGCTGCGACCCGGCGTCGCGACGCTGTCGGCGGCCGAGCGGGAACGGCTCGGGCTTCCGGTGTTCGTCAAACCCGCCCGCGCCGGTTCCTCGCTCGGCATCACGAAGGTGGACGACTGGAGCGAGCTGGACACCGCCATCGCGACGGCGCGCGCACACGATCCGAAGGTGATCGTGGAGGCGGGCATCGTCGGTCGCGAGGTGGAATGCGGCGTGCTGGAATTCCCGGACGGCCGGGTGGAGGCCAGCGTGATCGCCGAGATCAGGATGCCCGACGACGACGCTCCCGAGTTCTACGACTTCGACACCAAATACCTCGACGACGTCTGCGAGTTCGACGTGCCAGCGAAGCTCGACGACGAGGTGGCCGAGCAGATCAGGGAGCTGGCGGTGCGCGCCTTCCGCGCCCTCGACTGCCAGGGGCTGGCCCGCGTGGACTTCTTCGTCACCGAGCAGGGGCCGGTGATCAACGAGATCAACACCATGCCCGGCTTCACCGCGATCTCCATGTATCCCCGCATGTGGGAGGCGACCGGGATCGACTACAACGTCCTGATCTCGACCTTGATCGACACCGCGCTGGTGCGCGGCACCGGCCTGCGCTGACCGCTGCGAAGGCTGCCGCGCGGATCAGTTCGGCAGCGGGCCCGGATCGAGCTCCGTGGCGGGCAGGTTCGCCGTGATGGTGTCGGAGACCTCCTGGAGCGGAGTCGGCCCCGAACCGTCGGGCACCGTCAGCGCGATGTAGGTGCCGCGGTCGACGGCGAACCAGGTGCTCGCCTCGGCCGCGTCGTCGCGCACCTCGAACCACTGCACGTCGTTGACGATCTGCAACGGCGAGGCGCGATGGAATTCCAGCGGTCGATCCAGCCCGCAGCGCAGCACGATGGCGTTCCCGCCGTCCGGGCGCTGCCAGGCGCGGGTGGCGGGCGGAGCGGGTTCCACCAGGGTCGACTTGGTGAACTCGCCCAGCTCGGCGGGCAACGCGGGCAGCAGCTTGGTGCAGGCTTCGCCCTCCGCGGCGGGCGCGGGCACCGGGCCGAGCGCCAGCGGCTCCCGCTCCACCGGCATGCGGCGGGCCAGCACGGCGGCGACCAGGACGGCGACCACCAGAACCACCGGCAGTGCTACCGCCGTCGCGATCAAGGCGGGCGGGTACGGGCGGGATTCCTCGTTCGCGTCGTCGGCGTCGGAATCTCCTGTGGTGCTGGTACTTTCGTCGGCCTCGCCGGTGACGGGCTTCTCGCCGGTGGCCTCGGATTCCTCGTCGGCGCGCGAGTCCCCGGCAGCGTCGGAGCCGTCGGGACGCGGCTCGTCCGAGGCTTCGGGCTGCTCGACGGTGTCCGACCGGTCGGCGGACCGATCCGCGGCCGCCCCCTTGCCGAGGCCGGTCGGCTTGTCGTCGTCGGTGGGGTCATGGCCCTTCGACGAGTCGCTGTCCGACGAGTCCGCCGCCATGCGTACCGGTCCTTCCTCTTCGCGCTCGCTGGAGCCGGTCGGCGCGGGTCGCGCTGCCTGCGTCGCGGCGGGCGCGCGCACCGACTCGGTGGTCTCGATTGCCCAGGACAGGGTACCGTCGAGCCGATTTCAGCTGGCATTACCTCGGAAGGGGACCGGTCATCAGCGAGAGCGCGGCGCCGCGGACGGTGCGTGAGCTGGGAGAGTTCGCGCTGATCGAGCGCATCAACGCCCGCCGGGTGCAGGCGCCCGCCGTGCTGCTCGGCCCCGGTGACGACGCGGCGCTGGTCGCCGCGCCCGACGGCCGGTTCGTGGTGACCACCGACATGCTGGTCGAGGGACGCCACTTCCGGCGTGACTGGTCGAGCCCAAGGGAGATCGGCCGCAAGGCGATCGCGCAGAACGCCGCCGACGTGGTCGCCATGGGCGCGGCGCCGACGGCCTTCGTGGTGGCGCTCGGCTGCCCCGCCGAGACTCCCGTCGCGGTGATCGACGAACTGGCCGACGGCCTGTGGGCCGAGGCGGCGCGCGCGGGCGGCTCGATCGCGGGCGGCGATCTGGTCCGCAGCCCCGAGTTGGTCCTCTCGGTCACCGCGTTCGGCGATCTGCGCGGCGGCACGCCGGTCACCAGAGCCGGTGCGCGCGTGGGAGACACGGTCGCCGTGGCGGGCAGGCTCGGCTGGTCGGCCGCGGGACTGGCCGCGCTCACGCGGGGCGTCGACGCCGAGGAGTTCGCCGAAGCGTTTGCCGCCCACCGGGTTCCGCAGCCGCCCTACGAGGCGGTACTCGGTTCGACGTGGCGAGCGGGACACTCGCTCACCGATATCTCCGACGGACTGCTCGCCGATCTCGGTCATATCGCCGACGCCTCGGGTGTCGCGATCGATCTCGACGCGGCCGCGCTGCGCGACCCCGCGCTGGACGCGCTCGCGCGCAGGCTGGATGCCGATGCGGCGCAATGGGTTCTGGCCGGGGGCGAGGATCACGCCTTCGCCGGGACCTGGCCGGAGGGCGCTGAGCTGCCGGAAGGATGGCGTGCGATCGGCCGCGTGACGGCCGGGTCGAGGGTCACCGTCGACGGTGCGCCGCACCGGGGCGGCAGCGGCTGGGAATCGTTCCGTGGGGCGGACTCGGCGTCCGGGCCCGAGCCACGATAGGTTGTGCGGTCATGGGTGCGAAACCACTGTCGGAAATCATGGATTCGGGCTGGGCACAGGCCTTGCAGCCGGTCGAGGACCGGATCGCGGAGATGGGTGAATTCCTGCGAACCGAGAACACCGCGGGCCGCGGCTACCTGCCCGCGGGGGAGAACGTGCTACGCGCTTTCCAGCGGCCGTTCGACAAGGTGCGCGTGCTGATCGTCGGCCAGGATCCGTACCCGACGCCCGGCCACGCCATGGGACTGAGTTTCTCTGTGGCGCCAGATGTTTCGCCCGTACCGCGCAGCCTGGCCAACATCTTCTCCGAGCTGCACAAGGACCTCGGCCACCCGACGCCCTCCTGCGGCGATCTGAGCCCGTGGTCGGACCAGGGCGTGCTGCTGCTCAACCGCGTGCTCACCGTCTCGCCCGGCCAGCCCGCCTCGCACCGCGGCAAGGGCTGGGAGGCGGTCACCGAGCAGGCCATCCGCGCGCTCGTCGCGCGCGACGAGCCGCTGGTGGCGATCCTGTGGGGTCGCGACGCCTCGACGCTGAAGCCGCTGCTGAGCCAGGCCGAGGTGCCCTACATCGAGTCCGCGCATCCCTCGCCGCTGTCCGCGTCCCGCGGGTTCTTCGGCTCGCGCCCGTTCTCGCGGGTCAACGAACTGCTCGATGAACTGGGCGCCGAACCGGTCGACTGGCGCCTGCCCTGATCCCGCTCGCCTCCCGGCCCGCCGGGAATCAGCACCACCCGCATCACCGCACGAACACGATATCGAGGAGCACTGCAATGCAGCACAACACCGTTCGCGGCGCCCTGCGCGGCACCACCGCCACGCTGGCCATGGCCGCCGCTATCGCGGGCGCCACGTCGGCGGCCACCGCCGCGCCGCTGAAACTGGAACCCGCCGTGGAGACCAGCGAGACCGCGCCTGCGGCGCCGGTGGCCGAGGAGTTCACCTCGACCGGCTCCTCCACCATCTCGGCGTCGGTGAACGCGAAGGTCGCGTGCCTGTTCCAGCGCACCTTCAGCGCCATGCGCCTGGACTGCTGAGCACCGAGTTCACCGAGGCTCACGACGAGCCGTGCACGTACTGTGCGATCCTCAGATCGTGAGTAATGCGAACAATCTTCTCGAGCCCACCCGGCTGCGGCTGCGCGGTTCGGGTGGCATCGAGCTGGCCGCCGACCAGTTCGGCCCGGTCGGCGGCCCGCTCGTCGTCTTTCTGCACGGCGGCGGACAGACCAGGCACTCGTGGAAGCAGACCGGCGCGAAACTGGCCGCGGCCGGGATGCGGGTGATCACCCTGGACGCCCGCGGCCACGGCGACAGCCAGTGGTCGCCGGACCGCGACTACACGCGCGAGACGATGGTCGCGGATCTGACGCTCGTGCTCGAACAGCTCGATGCCGCGGCCGCACCGGGCGGGGGTGCGGTCGTGGTCGGCGCCAGCATGGGCGGCATCACCGGACTGCTGACCTCGGCCACGCCGGGCGGCGCGGCGATCCGCGCGCTGGTGCTCGTCGACATCGTCACCCGCCCCGAGCCCGAGGGCGTCGCCCGGGTGATCGACTTCCTCAGCAAACATCGCGACGGCTTCGACACCCTCGAACAGGCTGCCGACGCGGTCGCGGAGTATCTGCCGCACCGGCCGCGGCCGAAGAACACCGACGGCCTGCGCCGCAATCTGCGCGAGCGCGACGGCCGCTGGTACTGGCACTGGGACCCGGACATGCTGCGCGACCGCGTCGAGGATCCGAGCGCGATGACCGAGCAGATGGAGGCGGCCGCCGCGCGGCTGCGCATCCCGGTGCTGCTGGTGCGCGGCATGCAGTCCGATGTGGTGAGCGCCGAGGGCGCGGCGGCGTTCCAGGCGCTGGTGCCGCACGCCGAACTGGTCGAGATCGGCGGCGCGGCGCACACCGCGGCCGGTGACGACAACGACGCCTTCACCGACGCGGTCGCGAAGTTCGTGGTGGAGAACCTGACGTAGCTCAGGCCGGGTTCCGGTAGTCGGGCTTGCGCTTGGCCACGAAGGCGTCCACCCCTTCCCGGCCGGTGCGGCTGTTCGCCGCCGTGGCGATGAAATCGCGCTCCAGGTCCAGCTGTTCGCTCAGCGTCGTCGAATCCGACTGTGCCAGAAGCGATTTGATGCTGGCATGGGTGGAGCGCGGCCCGCGCGCCAGCTCCTGCGCGAGCGCGAGTGTCGCGCTGCGCACTTCGTCGTCCGCGACGAGGCGGCTGAGGATGCCCAGCCGCACGCCCTCCTCGGCGTCGAGGACGGCGTCGGTGAGCAGGATCTCGCTGGCCCGTCCCGCGCCGACGATGCGGGGCAGCGTCCACGACATGCCGCCGTCGGGGCTCAGGCCGATGCCGGGGTAGGCGGGGCGCAGCTTGGTGGACGGGCCGCCCAGCGCGATATCCGCGGCGCAGACCAGGCTCATGCCCGCGCCCGCCGCCCAGCCCTGCACCGCGGCGAGCACCGGCACGCGGGTCTCGTCCAGTGCGCGGACGAACGCGTGCAGGTCGGTCGCCAGGCCGTGGATGTGGGCGGCGCGATCCTCGGCGGCGGCGAAGCCGCGCACGTCGCCGCCCGCGCAGAAGTTCGCGCCCGATCCGACGAGCACGACCGCGCCGATCTCGGGGCCGAGGTCGGCGAGCGCCGCGGTGCCCGCGGTGATCCCGGCGAAATCCATCGAGGTGCCGTTGGCGGCAGTGGCGATCGTGATCTGGAGGACGTCGTCGACGGTCGTGACGTAGTCGGTCTGCGCGGTGGAAGTCATGAGGGAACACTATCGTTCGCTCGGGCGGGATCTCGACGCCCGTTCCGGCTTCGGGCTACCCGGTCGCGCGGGCCGGGCGAATCATCCGCACCTGCATCGCGACGGTGAAGTCCTCCACCTTGCGCGCACCCTCCAGCGCGAAACCGTGCTTGCGGTAGAAGGCCTGGGCGCGCGGATTGTCCTCGAACACCCATAGCGAGCACGGCCGATCCGGGTCGACGGCGGCGGCCAGCAGTTGGTCGGCCAGGCCCGTGCCGTACCAGCCGGCGCGCACGTACAGCGCGTTGAGTTCGATCGGAGCGACCGGGGCACGGTCCCGGGACAGGCCCGAACTCGCGAACCCGATGACGGAGTCGCCGACGACCGCGACGTGCGTGCTGTCGGGATGGGCGGTGCGGACGCGGTCCCACGCCTCGGCCCGCCGATCCACGTCGAAGGCGTCGAGCACGTGAGCGGGGACCAGGCCGCGGTAGGCCTCACGCCAGCAGGCGATGTGGCATTCGGCCAAGCTGTGCACGTGTTCGGCGGCGAGCGGCGTGATCCGCCATGCTCGCGAGGGCGCCTCGGCCATCCGATGTCCCCGCTGTGGTCGGCGTACTGGAATACCTACCGACGACGACGCCCCGGACCACCCTTGTCGGGCGCCGGGGCGTGTGTCTTGGTGCTGATCGACCGGCGGCCGAATCAGCCGCGAGCGACCTTGCCCGCCTTCAGGCAGGAGGTGCACACGTTCATGCGGCGGGTGTTGCCCGGGGCAACCTGCGCGCGCACGGTCTGGATGTTCGGGTTCCAGCGACGGTTGGTGCGCCGGTGCGAGTGCGAGACCGACTTCCCGAAGCCGGGGCCCTTGGCGCAGACGTCGCAGACGGCAGCCATAGTCGCGAACTCCTTCATGTCATGTGGGGACCGCCGCACAATGATGCGGCATGTCCGGAAACAATGTCGTGATGTGCCCTGCCGACTGACGTCGGCCAGCGCAGGCCAGCTTCAGGCCGCACGAGCAACCCAGCAAGGGTAGCCAATGCCGTGCCGATCCGCCAAACCGGGACCCGGTCGGACGGGCCGTCCCGGCCGTCGAACACCCGTCGAGCATACCGATTCGGTGTCACGCGCCCGCTGTCGGTATCGCCAGCTAACCTGGCGAACGGTGGTGACGCCGGTGGGCGAGAAGGGAGCGAGGTGACGGTGCCGGGGCAGCGGGACGAGATGGACGGCGCGGCGCTGAGGCTCTGGAGCCGCCTCTGTCTGGACGACCTCGAAGAGCGCCGCGCGGAGATCAACGCGCTCAATGTCTTCCCCGTCGCCGACGCCGACACCGGGACCAATCTGCTGGCCACCATGCGCGCGGCCGTGCAGGCGGCCGACGCCGCGCAGGCCGCGGCGAGCGCGAATCAGGTCGCCGCGGCACTGGCGCGCGGCGCCACCGCGGGCGCGCGGGGGAATTCCGGCATCATCCTCTCGCAGGTGCTGCGCGGCATCGCGGAGGCGACTACGGAGGGACCGCTCACCGCGACGACCCTGCGCGCCGCCTTGCACCGCGCCGCGGCCCTGGTCCGCGAGGCGTTGAGCGTCCCGGTCGAGGGCACCATCCTCACCGTGCTGGAGTGCGCGGCCGACTGCGCGTCGGCCTGCGCCGAGGACACGCTCGCCGAGGTCGCCGTGGCCGCCGCCGACGGCGCGGCGAAGGCGCTCGGCGAGACCCCGTCCCAGCTCGGTGTCCTGCGGGCGGCGGGCGTGGTCGACGCGGGCGCGCGCGGTCTGGTGGTGCTGCTGGACGCGCTGGTCGCGGTCGTCCTCGGCGAGACGCCGACCAGGCCCGAGTACCTGCCTGGTGAATTCGCCGCGGTCGCGGAGGCCGCGGAAGTCGTGGACAGCGCGGGCGACGAGCCGCATTTCGAGGTGATGTACCAGCTGTCCGACACCGACCTGGCGCGCATCACCCGTCTGCGCGAGCGCCTCGCCGAGCTCGGCGATTCCGTGGTCGTGGTCGGCGACGGCAGCGGGAACTGGTCCGCGCACGTGCACTGTGCCGACGCGGGCGCCGCCGTGGAGGCGGGGCTGGCGGCGGGCGCCCTGCGCGACATCCGGATCGAGAGCTTCGCCATCACGGCCCCGGTCGGCCGCGATCATCTGGAGCCGCCGCGCCCGCGCGACGCGGGCCCCGCCGATCGCGGTGTGCTGGCCGTCGCCGCGGGCTCGGGCGCCGCGGCGCTGTTCGAGGCGGCGGGCGCGGCGGTGCTCGGCGCGCATCCGGTCACCTCGGCCGCGCTGCTCACCGCGATCCGGCAGATGCCGCATCGCGAAGTGCTCGTGCTGCCCAACGGCGCGCTGCCCGCGCACGAACTGGTGGCCGTCGGTGTCGCCGCTCGCGACGCGCACCGCGACGTGCTGCTGCTGCCGAGCGGTTCCATGGTGCAGGGCTTGGCGGCGCTCGCGGTGCACGATCGCGGCCGGATCGCCGTGGACGACGCGTTCGCGATGTCGGAGGCGGCCGCGGCCACCCGATGGGGTGCGCTGCGGGCGGCCTCGCACCGCGCACTGACCATGGTCGGGACCTGCGAGCCGGGCGACGGACTCGGCCTGGTCGGCCACGACGTGGTGGTGATCGACCGCGACGTGCGCGGCGCGGCGCTGACGCTGCTCGACCGGATGCTCGGCCTCGGCGGCGAATTGGTCACCCTGTTGATGGGTGCGGACGCGCCCGCCGGTCTGGCCGAGGAATTGAGCGCGCACATCGCGCGGAGCTTCCCCGGCGTCGAGGTCACGGTGTATTCCGGTGGGCAGCAAGGGGATCTGGCGCAGATCGGGGTGGAATGAGCGAACGTAGTGAGCGAATCATGTGCCAGCGCGCGTTGCGCATGGCGGAGC
>NZ_JBYIRW010000032.1:0-50024 GCF_057708325.1 Nocardia sp. bgisy134 | reverse complement strand
GGGGGGTGGGGGGAAGACCCCCCGGGCGGGGCGTGGGGGCGCGCGCCCCCACAAAACACCGCGAAACGAGAAAAGGCTCGCGCTCTCAACGAGCACGAGCCTTCTATCGAGTGAAGCGTGGGCGAAGGGGGACTTGAACCCCCACGTCCCGAAGGACACTGGCACCTGAAGCCAGCGCGTCTGCCATTCCGCCACTCGCCCGAGCGACTCCGGAACATTAGCACGGGGCCGGTCGAGAAACGAAATCGGCTGGTCAGTGTGGCTTGTGATGCCCAATGAGCATCACGGGAACCCGCCGGGGTTTCCAAGAGTTACAGGTGTGGAGGATCGTGGATATCATGCAATGAACGTGGTCGTTGCGCGACACGCCATGCGCGTGTGTCGTTGTTATGAAGCTGGGAACGAGATAGGAAGACGCTCACCGAAGGGAGGCCGAGATGGGCATCGTTTCGCGGTTCGAGCGTCGCCTGCAGGGCGCCGTCGGTGACGTGTTCGCCCGGGTCTTCGGGGGCAACGTCGTGCCCCAGGAGGTGGAGGCGGCGCTGCAGCAAGAGGCCGCCGACCACGTCCAGGACTTGGGCGGTGGTCATCTGCTGGCGCCGAACAGCTACGTGATCACCATCAACTCGTCCGACCACCAGCAACTGGACGCCGATCACGACCTCACGACCCGCGCGTTCGCCAAGCATCTCCGGGACTACATCCGCGATCAAGGGTGGCAGACCTATGGCGAAGTACACGTAGCGTTCGAGGCATCACCTACGCTGCACACCGGACAGTTCAGGGCGAGCGGCCGCGTCGATCCGGACGTCGGCCGTCGAGCTGCACCCGCACCAAGCCCGGAACCCACGCCACAACGACCTGCACACCCGCAACCAGGAGCTGGCCCCATGACGCAGAACTCTGGCTACGACCCGAGCCGTGAGCCCGCGGAGTCCGATCCACGCAATCGCGGGTACGCACCTCCGCCCGGCGGGCGGGCAGGTGGTCCCCAGAACGGTGCGTACCGCGACGAGTACGGGCGCGGCTCCGCGCCGTACGGAGCCTCCGAGTACCAGGCACCGGACGCGCAGCAGGCGTACGGCGACTACCAGAACGGTTACGACTACCAGCAGGGCGGCCAGGGGTACGGCGGCGGCCAGCAGCAGGGCTACGCCGACCAGGGGTACGGCCAGCAGGGCGCCGGCTACGGCGACCGCGGCGACCGCGGCGGCTACGGCCAGCAAGGCTTCGGCGATCAGGGCTACGGCGCGCAGGGCTACCAGGAGCCGGGGTACGGCCAGCAGGGCGGCGGCTACGGCGACCAGGGCTACGGTCAGCAGGGCTACGGCCAGCAGCAGGGCTACGGTGACCAGGGCTACGCCGATCAAGGCTATGCCGATCAGGGCTACGGCCAGCAGGGCTACGCCGGTCAGCAGGGTTACGGCCAGCAGGGCTACGCCGAACCCGGCTACGCCGATCAGGGCTACGGTTCCGAGGAGCAGGGCGGCTACGGCCAGGCCTACTCGCAACAGTCCGGCTACAGCGGCCAGCAGCCGGGTTACGCCGCACCGTCGTCGTACAGCGGCGGCGCCGCCGCGGGCTCCGGATACTCGGCCACGCTGCAACTGGACGACGGCAGCGGCCGCACGTACCAGCTGCGCGAGGGCAGCAACATCATCGGCCGCGGTCAGGACGCGCACTTCCGGCTGCCGGACACCGGTGTCTCGCGCCGCCACATCGAGGTCCGCTGGGACGGCCAGACCGCGATGCTGTCCGACCTCGGGTCGACCAACGGCACGCTCGTCAACGGCTCCCCGGTCCAGGATTGGCAGCTGGCCGACGGTGATGTGATCCGCGCCGGGCATTCCGAGATCCTGATCCGTATCGTCTGATCCCGTAAGCTCGCGGTGCAGGTCACGACATGGCCCCCACGGAATCGTCGGTCGTATCGTGATCGAAATCGACTGACGGCCCTATGATGCTGCCAACGCGCGCGGCCCCGAACCCGGGGCCGGCAAGCCGAGCAGGCTGTGGGGTGGGTCGAACCGCACCTACGGCACCGACGTACCTACGGTCGAACAGGAGGTGGAACGCCGTGCAGGGACTGATCCTGCAATTGACCCGTGCGGGGTTCCTGCTGCTGTTGTGGCTGTTCGTCTGGGCGGTACTGCGGACCTTGCGCAGCGACATCTACGCGGCCTCCGGCATCCGGATCCAGCCCAGGGCCGCACGCGGTTCCGCGGTGCTGCCTTCCTTCAGCCGAGGCCAGAAGGGCGCCAAATATCTTGTGGTGACTCAAGGTTCACTCGCCGGCACCCGCATCTCACTCGGCACCCAACCGGTGCTGATCGGGCGTGCGGACGATTCGACGCTGGTGCTCACCGATGATTACGCCTCTACCCGACACGCGCGATTGTCCCCGCGTGGTGACGACTGGTACGTCGAAGACCTCGGCTCGACCAACGGCACCTATCTCGACCGCGCGAAAGTCACCACCGCCGTCCGTGTTCCGCTCGGCACTCCTGTCCGTGTCGGCAAAACAGTGATCGAGCTCCGATCGTGACACTCGTTCTCCGCTACGCAGCGCGCAGCGACCGCGGTCTGGTCCGAGGCAACAACGAAGATTCCGTCTACGCGGGCGCCCGCCTGCTCGCACTCGCCGACGGCATGGGCGGGCACGCGGCGGGTGAGGTCGCGTCGCAGTTGATGATCGCCGCGCTGGCGCATCTCGACGACGACGAGCCAGGCGACGACCTGCTCGGCAAGCTCGACACGGCGACGCGCTCCGGCAACGCCGCCATCGCCGATCAGGTCGAGGAGGAGCCCGAGCTCGACGGCATGGGCACCACGCTCACCGCGATCCTGTTCGCGGGCAAGAAGCTCGGGCTCGTGCACATCGGCGATTCGCGCGCCTACCTGTTGCGCGGCGGCGAGCTGGCCCAGATCACCCGCGACGACACCTTCGTGCAGTCGCTGGTGGACGAGGGCCGGATCACGCCCGAACAGGCGCACACCCACCCGCAGCGTTCGCTGATCATGCGCGCACTCACCGGCAACGAGATCGAGCCGACGCTGATCATGCGCGAGGCGCGCGCGGGCGACCGCTATCTGCTGTGCTCGGATGGTCTTTCGGACGTGGTGAGCGACGAGACCATCGCCAACACCATGCGCGAGGGCAGCACCGACGAGTGCGCCGACCGCCTGATCGAACTCGCGCTGCGCAGCGGCGGTCCCGACAACGTCACCGTGGTGGTGGCCGACGTCATCGATCTGGACTACGGCCAGAGCCATCCGATCGTGGCGGGCGCGGCCTCCGGTCAGGACGAGGACACCCCGCCGCCGAACACCGCGGCCGGACGCGCCGCGGCGATGCGTCCGCCGCGCGCCGCGCCGCCGCGCCGGGCCGCGGCGCCGGAACCGCCGCCGCCGAGCAAGTCGCATCGGCTGCGCTGGATCCTGCTCGCGGTCGCGCTGGTGGTCGCCGTCGCCGTCGGCCTGCTGGTCGGCTACAAGATGATCCGCAACAACTACTACGTCGGCGCGGACAACGGCCAAGTCGTGATCATGCGCGGGCTGCCGGGTTCGGTGCTCGGGTATTCGATCCACGACGTCGACACCGTCGGCTGCGTCGACCGAAGCGGCGCGCTGACCATCATGAAGGCCGGATCGGATCTGCCGTCCGGCTGCCGCCAGCTGCGGGTCAGCGATCTCGAGCAAACCGGGCGCGACAAGGTCAACGCGGGCCTGCCGCCCGGGTCCCTCGGCAAGGCCGAGGACCAGATACGGCTGCTCGCCCAGCAGGAACTGCTGCCGCCGTGCCCGGCTCGCCAGACCACCGCGCCGCCGCAGCAGCCCGGTGTACCGCAGCCCGGTGTCGTGCCGCCGGGCGAGCAGGCTCAGGGACCGGTCGCACCGACCACGACGCCGAACCCGGCACCGACCACCGACCAGGGTGACACCAGGGGAACCGACGTCAGTACACCCACCCGGGTGGAGCAGGCGCCGACGTCGACCCCGGCGCAGAACCCCCAGATCTCGGGGGAGAACTGCCGGGTGACGGACTGATGTCCGCACCGGCACCACCGTCCGCGGGGGCCTTCCCCAGTCCCCCGGGCGGGTTCGCTCCAGCGCCGCCACCGTCCACCAGACGCCACGTCGAACTGCTGCTGCTCGGATTCGCCGCACTGATCACGACCGTCTCCCTGTTCCTGGTCGAGGCCAGCCAGGAACAGTCGGTCACCTGGGACATCGCCAAGTACGGCCTGGCCTTCCTCGCCCTGTTCGGCATCGCGCACCTGGCCGTCCGCCGGTTCGCGCCGTTCGCCGATCCGCTGCTGCTGCCGATCGTCGCGCTACTCAACGGTCTGGGTCTGGTGCTGATCCACCGCCTGGATCTGGGCGCCGCGCAGAACGCGGAATTCAACTCGGAGCCGGTGCCGTCGCCCGATGCCAACCAGCAGATTCTCTGGACCGCGCTCGGCATGGTGGTGTTCGTCACGCTGCTGATCGTGCTGCGCGACTACCGCACGCTGGCTCGCTACAGCTACACCCTCGGCCTGATCGGGCTCGTCGCGCTGATGATCCCGGCGCTGCTGCCCGGTGCCTACTCGGAGACCAACGGTTCCAAGATCTGGATCAGGCTGCCGGGTTTCAGCGTGCAGCCCGGCGAATTCGCCAAGATCCTGCTGATCATCTTCTTCGCCTCGGTGCTCGTCGCCAAACGCGATCTGTTCACCACCGCGGGACGGCACATGCTCGGCATGGAGTTCCCGCGCGCCCGCGACCTCGGCCCGATCCTGGTGGTCTGGGTGGTGTGCATCGCGGTGCTGGTCTTCGAGAAGGACCTCGGCACCTCGCTGCTGATCTTCAGCACGGTGCTGGTGATGCTCTACATCGCGACCGAGCGGGTGGGCTGGCTGATCATCGGCGGCAGCCTGCTCGCCATCGGATTCGTCTTCGCGTACCAGTCGTTCAGCCACGTGCGCGTGCGCACCAACACCTGGCTCGACCCCTTCGCGGATTACCACAACACCGGCTACCAGATCTCGCAGTCGCTGTTCGGCCTCGCCACCGGCGGACTCGCGGGCACCGGCCTGGGCAGCGGACGGCCGAATCAGGTGCCCTTCGCCAACACCGACTTCATCGTCACCACCATCGGTGAGGAGCTCGGCCTGATCGGGCTCACCGCGGTGCTGATCCTGTTCCTCATGCTGGTGATGCGTGGCCTGCGCACCGCGATCGCCGTGCGCGACAGCTTCGGCAAGCTGCTCGCCGCCGGGCTCTCGTTCACTCTCGCCGTCCAGCTGTTCGTCGTCGTCGGCGGCGTCACCAAGCTGATCCCGCTGACCGGCCTCACCACGCCGTTCATGTCGTACGGCGGCTCTTCGCTCTTGGCCAACTACGCGTTGCTCGCGCTGCTGATCAAGGTGTCCGACGCGGCCCGCGCCCCGGCGCCGGTGCGCAAGAAGGACCCGGCGCCGATCGCCGACGCACAGACCGAGCTGCTGCGCCGCTCGGAAGCGAGGCCGCAGGAATGAACACTCCCCTACGGCGGGTCGCGGTCGCGGTGATGGTGATGATCGTCGCGCTGCTCGCGAACGCCACCTACGTACAGGTCATCAAGGCCGACGATTACCGCAGCGATCCGCGCAACTCGCGTGTGCTGCTCGACGAGTACTCGCGCCAGCGCGGCCAGATCTCGGCGGGCGGCACCGTGCTGGCCAGCTCGGTCGCCACCGACGACCGCTACAAATACCTGCGCACCTACCCCACCGACCCGAAGGCTTACGCGCCCGCGACCGGCTACTACTCGATTCAGTACGGCAGCGCCGGGCTGGAGCGCTCCGAGGACCAGGTGCTCAACGGTTCGGACAGCCAGCTGTTCGGCCGCAGGCTCGTCGACCTGGTGTCCGGTCGCGATCCACGCGGCGGCAACGTGCTCACCACCCTGAATCCGGTGATGCAGCAGGTCGCCTACGAACAGCTCAGCGCGAAGGGTTACACGGGCTCGGTGGTGGCCATCGAACCGAGCACCGGCAAGATCCTCACCATGGTGTCCACTCCGAGCTACGACCCGAACCTGCTGGCCGGGCACGACGGGGCGCGCACCACCGAGGCGTGGGACACGCTGAGCAAGGATCCGAGCCAGCCGATGCTCAACCGGGCCGTCTCGCAGACCTACCCGCCCGGCTCCACCTTCAAGGTGGTGGTCACCGCGGCCGCGCTGGCCAACGGCGTCGCGACCCCCGACGATCAGTTCACCGCCGCGCCCAACATCACGCTGCCCGGCACCAGCACCACGCTGGAGAACTACAACGGCGCGACCTGCGGCTCCGGCCCGACGGCCTCGCTGAACGAGGCGTTCTTCCGGTCGTGCAACACCGCGTTCGTCGAGCTCGGCGTCAAGGTGGGCGCCGCCAACCTGAAGGACGAGGCCGCCGCGTTCGGCATCGGCCCGCATCGCGGCATCCCGATTCCGGTGGCGGAGAGCACCGTCGGCACCATCGGCGACAACGCCGCGCTCGGCCAGAGCAGCATCGGCCAGCGCGATGTGGCGCTCACTCCGCTGGACAACGCGGTGATCGCCGCGACCATCGCCAACGGCGGAGTGCGGATGGAGCCGTACCTGGTGGATCAACGGCAGGGGCCCGATCTGAGCGTGTTGTCCAAGACGAAGCCGGTCTCGGTCGGCCAGGCGGTGAGCGCCCAGGTAGCGTCTCAGCTGACCACCATGATGGTCGCCTCCGAGGAGAACACCGTCGGATCACGCCAGTCCCGATACACGATCGCGTCCAAGACCGGAACGGCCGAGCACGGCAGCAACCCGCGCAACACGCCTCCGCACGCCTGGTACATCGCGTTCGCACCCGCGCAGAACCCCAAGATCGCCATCGCGGTGATCGTGGAGAACGGCGGCGATCGGGCGCTGGCGGCCACCGGCGGCTCGGTGGCCGCACCCATTGCCAGGGCCGTGCTGGACGCCGGTCTGCAGGGGGGCTGAACGATATGAACGAGCGAGTTGAAGTTCGGGGGCCCCGATGCTGAACAACGGCGCGATGATCGCCGATCGCTACCGCCTGCACCGCCTGATCGCCACCGGCGGCATGGGTCAGGTGTGGGAGGCGCTCGACACCCGGCTGGATCGTAGGGTCGCGGTGAAGGTGCTGAAGGCGGAGTTCTCCGCCGACCCGACCTTCCGGCACCGGTTCCGCACGGAGGCCAAGACCACCGCACAGCTCAACCACCCCGGAATCGCCGGCATCTACGACTACGGCGAGACCTACGACCCGAGCGCTGGCGAGACCGCCTACCTGGTCATGGAGCTGGTGCAGGGCGAGCCGCTCAACACCGTGCTCAATCGGATGGGCAGGCTCTCGGTGCAGCAGGGCCTCGACATGCTCGAGCAGACCGGCCGCGCGCTCGAGGTCGCCCATGCCGCGGGCGTGGTGCACCGGGACGTGAAGCCGGGCAACATCCTGGTGACGCCGACCGGTCAGGTGAAGATCACCGACTTCGGCATCGCCAAGGCGGTCGACGCCAGCCCGGTGACCAAGACCGGCATGGTGATGGGCACCGCCCAGTACATCGCGCCGGAGCAGGCCGTCGGCGAGGACGCGACCGCGGCGAGCGACGTGTACTCGCTCGGCGTGGTCGGCTACGAGGCGCTGGCGGGGCAGCGGCCGTTCAGCGGCGACGGCGCGATCACCGTGGCGATGAAGCACGTCCGCGAGAATCCGCCGCCGATGCCGGAGGATCTGCCGCCCAACGTCCGCGAACTCATCGAGATCACGATGGGCAAGGACCCGAACCTGCGCTACGCCAGCGGCGGCGAGTTCGCCGACGCGGTGGCCGCGGTCCGCGCGGGTCATCGTCCGCCGCCACCCCGGAACGCGGGCTCCGCGGCCGCGTCGTTCGCGACCGGCGCCACCAGGGTGCTGCCGCCCGGCCCGACCGTCATCCTGCCCGCAGGCCAGGCCGACGGCGCGACCGTGCGCTACAGCGCTCCCGCGGCCGCTGCCCTCGGTGGCGCCGCGGGCAGCGCGCCCGCGACCATGATGAACACGGGCGCGTCGAACGGTCGGCCGCCGGGCAAGAAGCCGTGGAACACGACGCAGAAGGCGCTCGCCGGTCTCGGCGTCGGTGCCGTGCTGCTCGGCGGCGCGGCGATCTGGCTGCTGTTCGGCGGCGACACCAACCCGGACCCGGTGCGCGATCCGGTCAGCTCGTCGGTCGCCCCGCCGCCGATCCCGACCACGACGGCGGCGCAGCAGACCACCACCAGGTACGTGCCGCCGCCACCGGTGACCACGACCGAGGAGCCGACGCCGACTACCACCGAGCCGCCGACGACGACTCCGGAACCCACGACGACCACGGCGCCGCCGAGCACCACAGCGCCGAGCACGACAAAGACCACCAAGACGACGAGTCCGAGCACCACCCGCACCTGGTTCCCGACTTTCGACTTACCATTTCCGGATAATCCCGGTGCCCAGGGCCCCGGCCCCACTCGTAGCGCGCCCGCCACTCCTTCACAAGGACCACGATGACGACCCCGAAGAATCTCTCTTCCCGCTACGAGCTGGGCGAGATCATCGGCTTCGGCGGTATGTCCGAGGTACACAAGGCGCGCGACCTGCGCTTGAGCCGCGATGTGGCGATCAAGGTGCTGCGCGCCGACCTGGCCCGCGACCCCACGTTCTACCTGCGCTTCAAGCGAGAGGCGCAGAACGCCGCCGCGCTGAACCACCCGGCCATCGTCGCGGTCTACGACACCGGCGAGGCCGAGGTGGACGGCGGTCCGCTGCCGTACATCGTGATGGAGTACGTCGACGGCGACACGCTGCGCGACATCGTGCGCGGCAAGGGTCCGCTGCCGCCACGGCGCGCCATGGAGATCGTCGCCGACGTCTGCGCCGCACTGGATTTCAGCCACAAGGCCGGGATCGTGCACCGCGACATGAAGCCGGCCAACATCATGATCAACCGCGCGGGCGCGGTGAAGGTGATGGACTTCGGCATCGCCCGCGCGCTGGCCGACAGCTCCAACCCGATGACCCAGACCGCGGCGGTCATCGGCACCGCGCAATACCTTTCGCCGGAGCAGGCCCGCGGCGAGACCGTCGACGCACGCTCGGACGTGTACTCGGTGGGCTGCGTGCTCTTCGAGATCCTCACCGGCGAGCCGCCTTTCACCGGTGACTCGCCGATCGCGGTGGCCTATCAGCACGTCCGCGAGGACCCGCGGCTGCCCTCGCACGTGTACTCGGGCGTGCCGCGCGAGCTGGATTCCGTGGTGCTCAAGGCGATGAGCAAGAACCCGGCGAACCGGTACCAGACCGCCGCCGAGATGCGCGCCGACCTGATCCGGGTGCTCGGCGGCCAGAAGCCGAGCGCGCCGATGGTGATGACCGACGAGGACCGCACCACCATCCTCGGCAACAACGAGCCGCCGCCGCGCAGCTTCCGCACCGTCGAGCGCAACGACGACACCGCCGAGCAGGAACCCGCCGAACCGGGCGGCCAGCGCCGCACCGCGTATCTCGCGCTCGGCGCGGCGGCCGCGCTCGCCGTGGTGTTCGCGCTGTTCTGGGTGCTGATCGGTCCGGGAAGCAAGCCGGATCAGGTGGCCGTGCCCGATCTGTCGAACAAATCGCTGGCGCAGGCGCAGGACTCGCTGCAGAAGCTCGGCTTCACGGTGGCCATCCAGCAGAAGCCGGACAGCAAGGTCGCCAACGGCAACGTCATCTCGACCCAGCCGCTCGGCGGTTCCCGCATCGACGAGGGCAGCACGGTCACCGTGCAGGTCTCCAGCGGACCCAAACAGGTGCAGGTGCCTCGGCTGGACGGTCTGACCGTGCAGCAGGCCGAGCAGGAGCTCAACGCCGTCGGCCTGCGCATGGACCCGAGCGTGGTGCGCAAGGAGTCGAGCGCACAGGACCTGGACAAGGTGATCGGCACCGAGCCCTCCGCGGGCGCACGGGTCGACGTCGACCAGGCGATCGTGGTCTGGCTCGGCAAGGGACCGGAGAAGGTCAGGGTGCCCAGCCTGGTCGGTCAGGACATCAGCGTCGCCCAGCCGAACCTGGTGGACAGCGCCGGTTTCAAGATCGTCATCGAAGAGGTGCAGTCCTCGAAGCCGAAGGGCGAGGTCATCGCGACCAGCCCGGCGGGCGGCACCAACGCCGACAAGGGTTCGACGGTGACCGTCCAGGTGTCCAGCGGCGATCAGATCAGCATGCCGTCCCTGGTGGGTCTCACGCCGTCGCAGGCGGTGGAGAAGCTGCGCCAGAGCGGCTGGACCGGCAGCACGAGCCAGATCGGCCAGAACACCACCGGCACCTTCGACGCGGGCAGCGTCGGGCGGATCGTCAACCAGCAGCCGTCACCCGGTTCGTCGATCTCCAAGACCAGCACGATCACCATCACCACCGGGGTGCTGGGCCCGCCGTGATTCCGGGTCCGCCGTGATCCGGATTCGCACGGCGCGATCGTTATCGGAAAGTCGCGACCGGTCGGTGTGATCGGCGCGAGAATGGGGCTGCTCCATCCGAACCAGCAATCAGCATGGAACAGGAGGCAGCCCCATGACCACTGCCAGGGACATCATGAAGCCCGGCGCTCAGTGGATATCCAAGAACGAGACGGTCGGCAAGGCGGCGCGCATCATGGCCGAGCTGGGCGTCGGATCGCTCGTCATCGCGGACGAGAAAGAACGGATGTGCGGCATCATCACCGACCGCGACATCGTCGTGAAGTGCGTGGCCCAGGGCCGCGCGCCGACCGACACCCGCGCGGCCGAACTGTGTGAGGCGACCCCGCGCTGGGTCTCGGCCGATGCCGACGTCGAGGTAGTGCTCGAGGAGATGGAGAGCCATCGCATCAAGCGCATGCCGGTGGTCGAGAACAAGAAGCTGGTCGGCATGATCAGCGAGTCCGATCTGGCCAGGCATCTCGACGACAACCAGCTCAGCGAGTTCGTGACGGCGGTCTACGGCCGGCCGTGATCGAGTAGCGACCCGTCGTCCGGAGCCGCAGACTCCCGGGCGGCGGGCGGACGCGAAACGTTTCGGCTCGTCACGTTCACCCTTACGGCCGTCCTGCGGATCCCACCGCCGACGGCGCGGTGGCTCGCTGCTACGACAGGTCCAGGTGCCGGTTCATCGACATGGCCTCGTCGGCGAGGTCGGGTAGTTCTATCACCTCGACGCCGTGCTGCCGCAGTTTCTCCACGCCCACGCAGTTCACCACGAACGTCGTCGGCTCACGCCAGGCGATCACCACGCGCGGGATCCCGGCCCGCAGGATGCGCTCGGTGCACGGCGATCTGGTCGCCGTCGCGCGCTGCGAACAGGGTTCCAGGGTGCTGTAGATCGTCGCCCTCGCCAGTCGCGGATCGTCGGCGGACAACTTGTTCAGCGCGGATTCCTCGGCGTGCGCCTTCTCGTCGGTCTCGCGCGAATATCCCGCGGCGATCTCGACGCCGTCGGCCACGATGACCGCGCCGACCGAGAACGCGGTGTCGCTCGGCGGGCACTGCCGCGCGAGCTCGATGGCTCTGCGCAGGAATCGGTGGTCGGCATCGTCGGGGCGCAGGAGGTAGCGCAGCACCGCGATGTCGCCGACCTGCTCGACACCGGCGAGCGTTCGGCGCAGGGTCGAGCCGCCGGGGAAGCGAGCGTCGGCGAGAAAACGCGGCGCGGCCGAATCACCCACCACGATCGGCGCGACGGCCAGCTGCAGTTCGTCGGCCAGGTCGGCCGCGAGGAAGGCCGTGTGCATTCCGGTACCGCCCTCGACCATCAGGCGTTCGATGCCGCGCTCGCCGAGATCGTCCAGCAGCGCCGCGAAGTCGATCTCCGCGCCGAGCGCGACCACCTCGGCGATGCCTGCGAGGTGGTCGGCCAGCCTGGCGGCGCCGGAATCGGTGGTGTAGACGAGTTTCTTCCCGCCGTGGTGCCAGAAGTTCAGCTCTCGGTCCAGGTCGCCGCGCGCGGTGACGGTGACCTTGAGCGGGAACTCGGGCTTGCCCTGCGCCTTGCGCGCGGCGCGGCGCTCGGCGCTGTTCACCAGGAGCCGCGGATTGTCACGGCGCAGGGTCTCGGCGCCGACCAGAATCGCGTCGGATTCGGCGCGTACCCGGTCGACGCGATCGAAATCCGCCGCGTCCGAGAGCAGCAGCCGATCGGGACCGGCGTCGTCGATGTAGCCGTCCAGGCTGACCGCCACCGACAGCAGCACGTACGGCCTGGTCACTGCAGCACCAGTGCCGCGACCTCCGCCTCGAGCAGCTCGACCAGACCCTCGGCGGGCCGCTCGCCGCAGACCTCGAGCCAGTTCGCCAGCATCCGGTGCCCGCCCTGGGTGAGCACCGATTCGGGATGGAACTGCACGCCGTGGATGGGCAGGGTGCGGTGCCGCATGGCCATCACGATCCCGGATTCGGTGCGGCCGAGCACCTCGATGTCCTCGGGCAGGGTGTCCTCGAGCACGGTGAGCGAGTGGTACCTGGTCGCCGTGAACGGGTCGGGCAGGCCGGCGAGCACGCCCGCGCCGATGTGGAACACCGAACTGGTCTTGCCGTGCAGCAGTTCCGGCGCACGGGTGACGGTCGCGCCGAACGCCTCGCCGATCGCTTGGTGTCCGAGGCAGACGCCGAGCAGCGGGGTGTTGCTGCGGGCGCAGGCGTGCACCAGGTCGATGCTGGCGCCCGCTCGGTCGGGGGTGCCGGGGCCGGGGCTGATCAGGACGCCGTCGTAACCGGCGATCGCGGCGTCCACGTCGGAGAGCTGCGGATCGTCGTTGCGCCAGACGACCGCGTCGACTCCCAGCTGGCCCAGGTACTGCACCAGGTTGAAGACGAAGCTGTCGTAATTGTCGACGACCAGAACACGCATGGTTCGAGATTACGTGGCGACACGGCAGGCCGTCGCATCCATTACCAGTTGGGATAGCCTAGGAGGAACACCGGAGGGCGTCCGAGCCTCGCCCGGGCCGTCCGCGCTGTCGCCGGAACGGTGGCCGCGGCGACCGAGCTCGGTGCGGTCGACTGAACGCACAGAGAACTGAATCAGCCCCCGGTACCGACCTGCACGCCGAATACGAGGACGTCATGCCCAAGTCGAAGGTCCGTAAGAAGGCCGACTACACGATCAACCCCGCCAGCCGGATCCCGGTGAAGGTGAAGGCGGGCCCGTCGCCGGTCTGGTATGTCGCGATCATGCTCGGCTTCATGCTGGCCGGGCTGGTCTGGCTGCTGGTGTACTACCTGGCCGCCGAGCAGATCAGCTGGATGAACGACCTCAACGCCTGGAACTTCCTGATCGGCTTCGGGCTCATGGTCGTCGGCCTGATCATGACCATGCGGTGGCGCTGATCCGCTTCGGGATTACAGACGTGTCATTCATGCACACCTGTGGATGACCCTGTGGACAACTCGAGGACCGATTGGGGAGAGTGCCGCGTGAACCCTGAATCCCCCTCTGTGGAGCCCCGTCTCGCATGGGCCACGCCAACCGCCGCGCTCGTCGCGGTGGCGGTCGGCGGCGTGATCCTGGCCGGTGCGGCGATCTTCGCCGCGGATGCCGCGAGCCGCCTGCTCATCGGCTTGGCCGCGGCGGGCCTGCTCGCCCTGGCCGGCCTGGGTTTTCGACAGCGGCCGCGACTGTCGATCCAGACCGGCGACGAGCCTCGGCTGGTGGTGCGCGGGCTGCTCGGCCCGGCCGAGTACCGGCCCGACCAGATCATCAAGGCGCGGGTGGTGAGTTACCGCCGCCTCGGCCGCAAGTCACCGATGCTCGAGATCGACGTGCGGCACGAGGGCGAGGAGCGGCTGTTGATCTTCGGCCGCTGGGATCTCGGCACGTCGCCGGAGACCGTCTTCGAGGCGCTCATCGCCCACCGGATCGCGTACCTGCGCTAGCCGTGATCCGCGGGTGCGGGTGCGCATGTTTCACGTGAAGCGAGCCGACAAGCGGCTCAGGACACCAGCGCCGCGGCGAGGCCGATGAGCGCCACCGAGACAGCGCCGACGCCCGCGATCGCGACCCAGCCGATGGTGCGAGCCGTCTCCCGGCTCTTCGCGTGCACCCACTGCGGCAGGAACAGCACGCCCATCGTCGCGAGCGTGCCCGCGACGAGCCCGCCTAGATGCACCCACAGCGAGACCCCGGGCAGCGAGAGGCTGAGCAGCACGTTGATCGCGATGATCACCAGAATCTGCGTGGCGTTCACGCGCAACCGGATCAGCAGCACCGCGACCGCGCCGAACATCCCGTACACCGCGCCGGAGGCGCCCGCCCCGACGGTGTTCACCGGTTCGAGCAGCATGCCGCCCGCCGAGCCGCCGATCAGCGCGACCAGGTAGATGGCCAGCATCCTGGCGCGCCCGAGGAACGGCTCCAGCTGAATTCCGACGATGTAGAGCGCGAACATATTGAGCGCCAGGTGCAACGGCCCCCAGTGCAGGAAGCCGGAGCCGATCACCCGGAACCAGTCGCCGTCGGCCACGAGCTTGGGAATCATCGCCCACCGCAGAAACAGTTCGGACCGGTAGTTGTCGGCGAGGCTGCCCGCCTGGGCCGCGGTGATTCCGTAGACCAGCACGTTCAACGCGATCAGCCCGTAGGTCACGACGGGAGTAGTCGTTGCGGCGACCGGGGCTCCCGCGACCGTGCGGATCGGCCGCACCTGACTGTCCGCCTCCCGCACGCAATCGACGCAGTGCTGCCCGACCGCGGCGGGTCGCAGGCATTCCGGGCAGGCAGGCCGCCCGCAGCGGGTGCACGCCAGGCCGGTCGGACGGTTCGGGTGGCGGACGCAGGTCGGTGCGGGCGGCTGAGCGTTCATCGGTTCAATCGATCGTGACGGTGGAGATACGGACGGGCTCTTTGGGGCGGTCGTTGCGGTCGGTCGGGGTCGCCGCGATGGCGTCGACGACCTTGCGCGAATCCGGGTCGACCACTTCGCCGAAGATCGTGTACTTGCGGTTCAGGTGCGGCTGCGGGCTCACGGTGACGAAGAACTGCGAACCGCTGGTGCGGGCTCCGACGTTCGCCATGGCCAGCAGATAGCCGCGATCGAAGCGCAGCTCGGGATGGAACTCGGCGGAGATGTCGTAGCCGGGCCCGCCTCGTCCCGTGTCGCCGGGATCGCCGCCCTGGATCATGAAGCCCTCGATCACCCGGTGGAACGCGGTGCCGTCGTAGAACGGGCCCGAGGTGCCCCCGCTCGCGTTCTCGGTGGTGTACGCCGCCGAGCCGTCGATCAGCCCGAGGAAGTTCCGCACCGTCTTCGGCGCGTGATAACCGAAGAGCGCGAGCTTGATATCGCCGTGGGTCGTGTAGAGCGTCACCCCGGCGGTCTGAATCGGAGAGGTCACGCCCGCCATGCTAGCGATCGCGCGGTCCCGATCCGGCGCACCGCCCGCCGGACCCGCAGCGCGTCGAGACCGGTCGGTAGTTACTGCGCGGTTCACTCAGCTGTGCCAGAGTGGTCGAATGAGCTTGGGGCGTTTGCACGTATCCGCACGTTCTCGTAACCGGCTGATTGCCGGTGTCCTCGCCGCGCTGGCAGGCGGTGTGGCCTGGCTGGTGCGCAGCAAGCGACCGCTGCCGCCGGAGCCCGCGCCCGCGCCGCCGCGCATCGGATACTCCAGGAACGGTTCCGCGCCGACCCCCGTGTCGGGAGCCGGCGCGGGGCACGACCGCTGAGCGGAGCTTCGATCAGCGGCTGACGGTGCGCTTGTACTGGCGCAGTGCCATCGGCACGAACATCGCCAGGATCAGGACCACCCAGATCAGCGTGGTCGCCACCGGATGCTGCATCGACCAGGCGTCCGAGACCGGCACCATCGGGCTGGTGTTGCCGAACAACTCGCGGGTCGCCTGCGTCAGCGCGGAGACCGGGTTCCATTCGGCGAACATCTTCAGCACGGTCGGCAGGTTGTTCATCGGCACGAAGGTGTTGGCCAGGAAGGTCAGCGGGAACATGACCATGAAGCTGGCGTTGTTGAACACCTCGGGCGCGCGGACCAGCAGACCGACGAAAGCCATGATCCAGGACACCGCGTAGGCGAACAGCAGCAGCAGGACGTAGGCGAGCACCGCGTCGAGGAAGGAGCCGCGGATTCGCCAGCCGACGAGCAGACCCGTCAGCGACATCACCACCAGGCTGACCACGTTGATCACGACGTCGCTGACGGTCCGGCCGACCAGCACCGCCGAAGGCGCCATCGGCAGCGAGCGGAACCGGTCGATGATGCCTTTCTGCATGTCCTCGGCGAGCCCGGCGCCGGTGAACGAGGAGCCGAACACCACGGTCTGGGCGAAGATGCCCCCGATCAGGAACTCGCGGTAGCCGCCTTCCATACCCGGCACCTGGATCGCACTGCCGAAGACGTATGCGAAGAGCAGCACGAACATGATCGGCGAGAGCGCCGAGAAGATGAGCACGTCGGGCACGCGCTTGATCTTGATGACGTTGCGCTTGGCAATCGTCACGCTGTCGCTGACCACGATGGAGAGGCGTTCGCCGAGCCCCATCCGGTACGGGACCTCGAGTGTCGTCGTCGCCGCGGTCATCGGGCCTTTCCTTCCGTCTTCTCGAGTCGTTCGGCGGCGTTCTCGAGTCGTTCGGCGGCGTTCGCTCCGCCGGAGCCGTTCGCCGCGGCGCTCCCCGGGCCTTTGTCGCGCGCATCGCCGCCGACGGACTCCTCGGCCTCGTGCCCGGTGAGGGTCAGGAACACGTCGTCCAGCGACGGTCTGCGGAGACCGACGTCGTGGACCTGCACGTCGCTCTCGGCGAGCAGGCCGATCGCGTCGGCCAGCGCCTGGGAGCCGTTGCTGACCGGCACGGTGATCCTGCGCAGGCCCGGTTCGAGGTGGATCTCGCCGTCGGCGAGGCCCTGCAACGCCTGCCGCGCGACGGTGAGCTTGTCGGCGCGGTCGACGGTGAGCTCGATGCGATCGCCGCCGACCATGGTCTTCAGTTCGTCGGCGGTGCCGCGCGCGATGACCTTGCCGTGGTCGATCACCGCGATCGCATCGGCGAGCCGGTCGGCCTCTTCCATGTACTGGGTGGTGAGCAGCAGGGTGGTGCCGCCCTCGACCAGCTCTTCGATGACGTCCCAGAGGTCGAGCCTGGCCCTCGGGTCCAGGCCGGTGGTCGGTTCGTCCAGGAACAGGACCGGCGGGTTGGCCACCAGCGCGCCGGCCAGGTCGAGCCTGCGGCGCATGCCGCCGGAGTAGCCACGCACCGGTCGATCCGCCGCGTCGCTGAGCCGGAAGCGTTCCAGCAGCTCGCGGGCGCGCTCCTTACTGCGCTGCACGCCCATGTGATAGAGCCTGCCCACCATCTCGAGGTTCTCGAAACCGGTGAGGTATTCGTCGACGGCGGCGTACTGGCCCGACGCGCCGATCTTGGACCGCAGGACCTGCGGGTTGCGCAGGACATCGATGCCCGCGACGGTGGCCCTTCCCGCGTCGGGGACCAGCAGGGTGGTGAACACCCGGACCGCGGTGGTCTTGCCTGCGCCGTTGGGACCGAGCAGCGCTGTGACGGTGCCTTCGGGCACCGTCAGATCGAGTCCGTCGAGGGCGACCAGTCTGCCGTAGCGTTTGACCAGACCCTCGGCGACTATTGCGTCGGGCATGACTCTCCTGATGTCGAATTCTCGATGTCGAATTGCCTCCGACGCCCCTCATCTCGGCGCCGCGGCGTTCTCACGGGGTCGGACAACCGACCGATACGGGGGTCAGTATCGTCCCGACTTCCGTCGAGCGCACCTCGTTTGTCCCGAGATGGACAGCAAAAGGTCGCATCCCGGTCCAGGCGGTGCTCGGGGGTGCCGGAACGGGATGCGACCGGTTCGATCGTCCCGCCCGCCTGCCACTCGGGTCGCGGGTAGCCGACTACCCGTTTCCGGCGCACGCGGTACTCACGCGGCACCGCGCCGCACGCGGTGCCGCCGTTCGAACCGACCTCGGTGACCACCGGCACATACTCGCACCGGGGTACGACACGTTCCGTGCGCCGCGAGACATGCCCAGACCGCTGCGACACGCGACAAACCCGGCGGAATCAAGCCCGCTCGCGCGCCCGGAAAGGGATCCACGCCACACAGCGACCACCCGGAACGTTTCCGGTCGGAAACGCTTTTCGTATTGCCTCGCTCGGCGCCGAATGGAATGGTCTGCACCGCAACATCTTTGACAAACGCCAGGTCATAGCCACACCACACGACCGTCACGGCCCGCGGTCCGCCGCCGCGAACGAGCAACCACAACGCGTGTCGCCTAACCGAAAATCTTGGAAAGTGGCCACCCCCATGCGCACACAATCACAAATCTTCGCGTAGGATCAGTCACGTCGGCCCCTCCCCCCCGGGCCGACCTTACGCGGGCCTCGGCTAACTCCCCCCCTTCGCCGAGGCCCGCTCCCTATTTCCGGACCCTTTTTCGCGGCCCGATCTTCCGCTCAGTCGCTGGTTTCCGTGTCGAAGCCGACCGCACGCCAGGCGGTTGCCAGCCGCTGCGCCCGCACCCGTCCCGCGGTGCCGAACAGCGGGCGATCCCGTTCCCAGCGCTCCCGGGCGACCGGATCGGCGGCTTCCCAGAGCGGCGCGAGCTCGTCCACCACCCGGCCGAATTCGGCGAAGACACCGCCGAGCGCGATGTGCACACCGGGCGACGCGGGCCGGTCGAGATCCAGTCCACGCACCGCGGCCGCCAATGCGAGCAGTCGCTCGAGCACCGGGCGCGGCCAGGACGACTCCCGCGCCACCCGCACCAGCCAGCCGAGCGCGCCCGCGAGCACGTGCACGTCCTCGATGGTGCGGAACGGCTTGAGGAAATCGGTGTAGCCGTCGCCGGGCAGCACGATCGCGGGCGCGTCGGTGAAAGTGACGGTCGCGTGCGGGATCTCCGGCGCGAACGGCGCGGGGGGCAGATCCGTCACCACGACGCCCGGCGCCGAGGTCTCGACGAGCGCGGCCCGCAGCATGTTGCGACCGTCGGCCGCGGCGCCCGCGCTGGCGATGACCACCAGCCTGCGCGCCAGACTGCCCAGCGTGGTGAAGGCCTTGGTGCCGCTGACCGTCGCAGCGCCGTCGCGCTCGGTCAGCGCGGTGCGGATGGCAGAGGGGTGCGCGCCGCCCGCCTCGGTCGCCGACACCGCGACCGCGTCCTCGGCGGGCAGTTCGGGCAGCAAGGCGCGCAGCGCCTCCTGGTAGCCGGAGAGGAACGCGAAGCCGAGCCGGTCGGCCGCGAAACCGCCCGCGATGGCGGCGTCGACGGGTTCGGCGAAACGGGCGGCGACCGCGCGATGCCGCGCCCAGGCGGCCGTCACGGAGTCGACCGGATCGCCCGGCGGTTCGGTCAGCAGATAGTCGAGCACAGAGTCCACTCCTGCACGCTAGCCCGACCACGGCCGGAGACCGACTGTTCGGCCGGACTGGTAGCCCGCGCCGGGTCCTCCCTCAGTTCCCGATTCGACCGCGTACGACGCGGCCGCCGTCGCTCCGGTGTGAGCTCGAGCAAACATTCGGACACACCCAGGCTCCGGTCAGCGGATTCTCAGGACTCGCGGGTATCACTGAGGGGTCCTATCCGCCTCGGGAGGAGTCTGACCTGTGAAACAGCCGGACGAGGACCGCAGAAAGGAACTCTTCGACGCCGAGGCCCGCATCTCGTGGGTGCTCGCGGCGCTGGCCGGTCTGATCGGCGCGGCGGCCTTTATGCACACTGCCGGTTACTTCGTCACGTTCATGACGGGCAATACCGAGCGCTCCGTGCTCGGCTACTTCCACGAGGAACCCGACGTCGCCGCCGCGGCCGCGCTGCTGCTCGTCTCGTTCCTGTCCGGCGTGGTCGTCGCCTCGTGGTGTCGCAGGCGCTACTGGTCGGGTCATCCGCACGGACCCACTCTGCTCACCACCGCGTGCCTGACCTTGGCCACCGTCATCGACCTGGCGCTCTACCTCGTGACGGATACGACCAAGATCGATTTCGTCCCGATCCTGTTCGTCGCCTTCGGCGTCGGAGCGCTGAACACCTCGTTCGTCAAGGACGGCGAGGTCTCGGTGCCGCTCAGCTACGTCACCGGCACACTGGTGAAATTGGGCCAGGGCATCGAACGTCACGTCAGCGGGGGCGACTACGCCGACTGGCTCGGCTACTTCCTGCTGTATCTGTCGTTCGGGCTCGGCGCCCTGCTCGGCGGTCTGCTGAGCTTGATGGTCGCGGGCTGGGCGATGCTGATCACCGCGACGGTGGTGTGCACCCTCGTGACCGGCTACACCTACCTGCATCTGGACAAGCACGGCCCGCTGCCGATCGAGGAACGCCGCGAGACAAACGACGCATAAACGTTTCATCAGCGCGTTCCGCGGCTACAGTCGAGGCATGGCCATCGCCTGCTCGAGCGTTGTCGCCGCGCCCCGGTCCGAGGTCTTCGCCTGGTACGCCCGCCCCGGCGCCTTCACCAGGCTCGCGCCGCCGTGGCAGCCCGTCTCCCTGATCGCCGAGACCGATTCCCTCGCCGACGGACGCGCGGTGCTCGGCCTGCCCGGCGGGCTGCGCTGGGTGGCCAGGCACGATCCCGACGGCTACCAGCCGCCGCGGCGTTTCGTCGACGCCGTCACCGCGGACGGCCTCGCCTCCGAGCCGGCGGCCCGGCTGCTGCGCTGGCGGCACGTGCACGAATTCGAAGAGGTCGACGCACGGCACACCCGCGTGATCGATCGGGTGGACACACCGATCCCCGAATTCGTCCTGCGGCCGACGTTCGACTACCGATACCGCCAGCTCGCCGACGACCTGCTCGCGCACCACCGCGCCGCCGAGCACGGCTTCGGCACGACGACCATCGCGGTGACCGGGGCATCGGGCTTGATCGGCACCGCGCTGTGCGCCTTCCTGAGCACCGGTGGTCACCGCGTGCTTCGCCTCGTCCGTCATCCGGCGCGCGCGCCGGACGAACGCCGATGGGACCCCGCCGATCCGGATCCCGCGCTGTTCGACGGTGTGGATGCGGTGGTGCACCTGGCGGGCGCGTCGATCGCGGGACGGTTCACCGAGGACCACAAGCGGGCCGTCCGCGAGAGCAGGATCGGACCGACACGCAAGCTCGCCGAACTCGCCGCGCGATCCGGACTTTCGACCTTCGTCAGCGCCTCCGCCATCGGCTTGTACGGCTACGACCGCGGCGACGAGACGCTCACCGAGGAAGCCGACCGTGGCGACGGCTTCCTCGCCGAGGTGGTCGCGGATTGGGAGGCGGCCACCGGCCCCGCCGAAGACGCGGGCATCCGCACGATCCGGGTCCGCACCGGCATCGTGCAATCCCCGCGGGGCGGCACCTTGCGGTTGCTGCGTCCGCTGTTCGGTGCGGGCCTCGGCGGCCGGATCGGCGACGGGCGCCAATGGCTGTCCTGGATCGGGCTGGACGACCTGGTCGACGTGTACCACCGCGCGCTCTGGGACGAATCCCTCGCGGGCCCGATCAATGCCGTTGCGCCGCAGCCGGTCCGCAACAGCGAATACACCGAGGTGCTCGCGCACGTGCTGCACCGTCCCGCCCTGCTGCCGGTGCCCGACTTCGGTCCGGCCCTGCTGCTCGGCAGGCAGGGCGCGCGTGAACTGGCCGCCGCCGACCAGCGCGTGCTACCGACCCGGCTGGTCGCCGCGGGCCACATGTTCCGAACTCCCGACCTCGACGCGACCCTGCGTCACCTGCTCGGCCGAATCCCACGGTGAAATCCGCTGGGCCGACTCGCCGCCGGTCGCTCTCAGCGCAGCCGATCCACCGCCGCGGCGAGACTTTCCACCCGCTCGGCGGCATCGGGCAGGATCACGTCGTCCCAGCCGGGACCTCCTGCGAACACCCGGGCCCCCGCCGCGAGACACGCGCGCACCGCAGAAGTCAGCGCCGTCGACTCGCGCTGCGACCAGAGCAGCACCGCGGCCGGTTTCGCGGGCCGGGCCAAGGCGTCGACGAGCGCCGCGGTCGGCACATCGGGGCCGAGCATCCGGGCGCCGACCCCGCGTTCGGCCAGCGCGGCCCGCAGCACGTCGAGCGGCAGCGCGTGCGTTTCGCCGCTCGTACAGGCGAGCACGGCGCTCGCGGGGCCGACCGGCGGATTGGTGCGCTGCATCGCGGCCGCGACGCACCAGGACAACAGATGCTCGACATCCACGCAGTCCTCGCCGCCGCCCTGCCGCGCGACGATGTCGGCGAAAGCGGGACGGCACAACCGTTCCCAGGTGTCGACGACGCCGTAAGCGCGGAGGTGCGATTCCACCAGCGCGCTGACCGTGCCGGTCTCCAGGGCGAACGCGGCGGCGAGCAACGCGTCCCGGTCGCCGAGCCCGAGCGCGGGTCCGCGCGCGGCCGCGGCGGCGCCTGCCGGGCTCGCACCACCCTGGATCAGCGCGAGCATGCGCTCCAGCACCGCGATGTCGGTCTCGGAGTAGAGCCGGTGGCGGCCGGGCCGGTCCTGGGCGGGCCCGATCCGGTAGCGCCGGTTCCAGCTGCGCAGCGTCGCGGTCGGGATACCGAGACGCTCGGCCACCGCGCGCACCGTGTAACCGGCCGCGTCGGAGGTGGGAACGGAACCGGCGGGCATCGTCTCATTCTGCCCGGTCGACACCGTCCCGCTGAGCACGGACGCCCGGATTCGCGTCGTTCCTGATGAACTTTTTGCATCGTTTATGCATCGTTGACTGATAGCATGGCGAGTGTCACCGACCCGAGGAGCTGTCATGGACTCTCGCCGAACAGCGTGGTGGTGTGTGCGCCTGGCTTCTGTCGTCGTGGCGGCGGGCGCGGCCGCCGGAACGGCGGCGGCCGAACCGCCCGCCCCGGTATCCAGTTTGGAGCTGGACCGCTACCTCGGACAGTGGCGTCAGCTCGCCGCGATCCCCCAGTACTTCAGCCTGGCCTGCGCCCGCGACACCACCGCCGACTACGCGCTCGATCCGCGTGGCGACATCGCCGTGCACAATCGGTGCATCACGTGGACGGGCGCGGTCAACGAAATCCGCGGCACCGCGACGGTCAACGATCGAGCCACGGGCGCGCAGCTGCACGTCAGCTTCCCCGGCGTGCCGACCCAGGACCAGCCGAACGGGCCGACGAACTACATCGTCACCGCGCTCGGCCCGGACTACTCGTGGGCCGTCGTCACCAACCCGACCCGGAGCTCAGGATTCGTGCTGGCCCGCGATCCCGCACTCGACCCGCGGGGATGGGCAGACGTACGCGCGGCGATCATCGCGGCGGGCCAGGACCCGTGTACGTATCTCACCTCGCCCACCATCGGCGGGCTGTCCGCGATCGAACCACTGTGCGCGACATGAGGTTCGAGCTGGTGCGGGCCCCGCGAGGGCCGCGTTCGCGCCGGTGCGGCAGAGCCGCCCGTGCCGGCGCGGCGCGTCCCTCGTGGGGCCCGCGGCGGCGGTGCGGAGGCGGCCGATGACCACCACGGTGGCGCTGTTCACCCGCGACCTGCGAGTGCACGACAATCCGGTGCTCACGGCGGCGCACCGGGAAGGCGACGCGGTGGTTCCGCTGTTCGTCGTCGATCGCGACCTGGTGCCGGATCACTGCCCGCCCAACCGTGCTCACTTCCTCGCCGCCGCACTGGCCGAACTCGACGACGAACTGCGCGCCATCGGCGGACGGCTGGTGCTGCGCCGCGGCGACGTCGTGGACGAGGTCGACCGGCTCGTCGCCGAAATCGGCGCGGCGAGCGTGCATCTCGCCGAGGACGTGAGCCGGTACAGCCGCGCGCGCGAACAAGCGTTACGAGACCGACTGCGGCGCGGCGACTGTCGGGTGCACGCGCACGCCGCCACGGTCACGGCGACCGACCCCGAGCTGCTGACGCCGTCGACCGGCCGCGATCACTTCGCGGTCTTCACCCCCTACTTCCGGCGCTGGACGGAAACACATCAGCGCAAGCCGCTCGGCACACCGCGCGCCCTCACCCTGCCGCGGATCTCCGGTGACGCGCTGCCCGATCCCGGCGACCTGAGCTCGGGCGAGCCGTCACCGCAGCTGACCGTGGGCGGCGAGACCACGGGCCGAAAACTGCTCCGCGACTGGCTGTCCGGCCCGCTCGCCGGGTACGCGCGGCACAGCGACGATCTGGCCGCCGATGCCACCTCCCGGCTCTCGCCTTACCTGCACTTCGGCTGCCTCTCCCCCACCGAGGTGGTGCGCCGAGTCGACATGTCGACCGAGGGCGGGCACGCCTTCGCCAGGCAGCTGGCCTGGCGCGATTTCCATCACCAACTCCTCGCCGCCCGGCCCGACGCCGCCTGGCACGACTATCGCGCGCGACCGATCCGCTGGCGCGACGATCCGGAGGCGGTGGACGCGTGGCGAGAAGGACGCACCGGCTACCCGATCGTCGACGCGAGCATGCGGCAACTGCGCGCCGAAGGCTGGATGCCGGGCCGAGCGCGACTGATCGCGGCCAGCTTCCTCACCAAATCCCTTCGGGTGCACTGGCGCATCGGCGCGGACCATTTTCTGCACTGGCTCGTCGACGCCGATCTCGCCAACAACCAGCTCAACTGGCAGTGGGTGGCGGGCACCGGCACCGACACCAGGCCGAACCGAGTACTGAACCCGCTGCGCCAAGCCAAACGCTACGACCCCGAAGGGGATTACGTCCGGCGTTGGATCCCGGAACTCGCGCACCTCGATGGCCCGATGATCCACACGCCGTGGCGCGCGGACGCCGACTATCCCGCACCGATCATCGACTGCGTCGGCATGTGACGGCCGATGAACACGCCGTACTGCGACTGTCGGTATCGGCGATTACGTTTGGCCGAGTGGATAATTCACGACAGCCAATGCGGAGCGAGTTCGCCGCTCTCGTGCGCCGACACCTCGACGATCTCGGCATCGAGGGCGCGAAGTATCAGCCCGGGGAGTTCTGCTTCGAACTGCCCGACGGCCTGGTCATCAACCTGCACAACATCTTCCGCGACACCGCCGAGACGACGCCGGAGGACCGTTCGGAGCGCGTCACGCGATTCCTCAGGGCGCTGACCGCCGACGACGAGGTGCCCACGGATTGGGAATCGGTCCGGCCCATGATCTTTCCGGCGCTGCGCCCGTCCACTTACGGAGGGCTCGGTTTTCGGCCGCTCTCCCGGCCTGCCTTTCCCTTCGTCGACGAACTGATCGTGATCGACCTGCCCGACAGGCGCGTGATCGTCACGAACGATCACGTGAAGAGCTGGGGCATCACCCCCTACGAAGTGTTCGACGCCGCGCGCGAGAACCTCGCCGAAAAGGCGCCCGCCCTCGAGCTGGAGGAGGGCGGCTACTCCCGCATCGTCGACACCGGCGACCTCTACGCGACCTCCTGGCTGTTGCTGCCCGGCTGGCTGTCCTCGCTGGGCGCCGAGGGTCGCCGCGCCGTCGCCTTCATCCCCGAGGACGAATGCCTCATCCTCGCGCTGGACGAACCCGAACTCCTCGCGCACCTCTTCGACGCCGCCGAGGAGCAGTACGTCGACGCGGTGCGGCGCCTCTCACCCCAGGCCTACACCACCAACGGGAACGGCGTGGTCGTCCCGTTCGACCTGGCGGGCCCGCACCCGCAGCTGCACGCCGCCCACCGGGCGCGCGGCGGTCTGGCCAGCACCGAGTACCACGCCCAGCAGGGCGAGCTCATCGAGGCGCTGGACGAGGAGGACGGCTTCGCCCCCTACGGCATCGACCCTGCCTATCCCTCCGAGCTCCACTTCGCGGCCGGCGACAGCGGTTCCTACACCATTGCTCCCTGGGCGGCCGAGGTCGAGACGCTGCTCCCCGAAGCCGACTACATCGATCTCTGCCTGACCGACGAGAACAACGAGATCGTCGAAACCCTCGCCATCCCCTTCGCCACCCTCGCGGAAGTCACCGAGCTCACCCCGGTCCCCACCTTGAACCCGCCCCGCTACCTGGCCAGAAACTGGCCCGACGCCCCCACCCTCGCGCGCCTGCGCGCCCTCGCGGTCGACCTCTAGCCGAAAACGGGAATCGGCGCGTGCTCACGGAAGCGCGCGCCGATATGCGTGGAGCCTAGGGGAATCGAACCCCTAACCCCTGCCTTGCAAAGGCAGTGCTCTGCCAATTGAGCTAAGGCCCCGTGCCCCGTAGCTGGGATGGAGTGAGCCCCGTGGCTGGAATGGATTTCAGCGAGTGGTGACCTCGTGCCACAAGTCCGCTTCGTCGCGCTTGCGCAGCTTGGTGATTCCGAAGAGAACCGCGACCACGACACCGACCGTGAGAAGAAGTTTCATGGTCCCCACCCTACTCGGCACACGGCCGGAACCGAATGCCGCGCGGGCGCGTCATAGACAACGAGCGAACACCTGTGCGCACAGAAGTCTTCGCTCCCGAGCCGCCGCGAAGCGCCACCGAAGGATCGGCCCTTTTCGTTCGGCCGCAAGGAAGTTCGTGATGGTAACGTCCGGCCCCGGCGCATCCGGGTATGCCGTGACGTCATGGGAGAGGGAAGGGGAGTCCGATGATCGGCGAGGATCTCGGCGACGCCGCCGAGAATTTGACCCGCTGGGCGGAGAATCTCGAGCGCAAAGCACAGAAATATCAGGATTTGCAGGGCCGGATGGCGGCACTGACGATCACCGAGTCCACCAGCGACAACCGGATCGGCGTGACGGTCGACAGCAATGGCGTGCCGACCGCGATCCACCTGGCAGCAAGCACCAGGGGTATGGATCCCGCCGCCGTTTCCTCGGCCATCATGTCGTGCCTGCGCAGCGCTCAGGCCAAGCTGCGCAGCAATGTCACGGCCCTCGTGCATGAGATGGTCGGCGATGACGGGCCCGGTGCGGGCATCATCGGACAGTACGCGCAGCGTTTCCCCGATCCCGAACCACAATCGCCGACGCCGCTTTCCTCTGCCCCGCAGGCGCCGAGCCACACGGCACCGCAGACGCCCACTTATCCGCCGCAGACGCCCAGCTACACGCCACAGCAGACACCCTCCGGATGGCCGTCGGCCGCGCCGCCGTCGGATGCGCCGCCGCGGCCCACAAGCCGGAAACCCGATCGAGACCAGATCGTCCGCCCGGATGAGCGCGACGAGGACGATGCGTACTACAACCGAAAGTCGTGGTTGATCTGACCATGGGAAATCCTGACGCCGTGTCGGTCGACCCCGAGGAAGTACGCAATCATGCGACCTCGCTCGAGACCCTGATGACGAGCTTGACCATGTCGCTGGAGGCCGCGAGCTATCTCGGGTCCGCTGATGACGGATTCGGTACCTATCCCCGGCCCCTCGTAAAAATGGTCTTCGATGACGATCAACGCGGCATGGTCGACGCGCTGCGCAAGCTCTCGGAGACTGTCGCTGCCCTACCGGACAACCTGAAGACGGTGGCAACAACGTTCGAAGACGTCGACGGAAAGATCGCGACGTCGCTCGCCGAACTGCAAGAGCAGATCCGCAACTCTAATGGGGCACGATGAGTTTCAACGACCAGCCGGTGCCCGAGAACGACCTGATCGACAAGGGCGTCGACCATCGCACTCAGTACTACCAGGAGGATGTCTCTTTCCTGTCGAACGTCGGCTTGGCGGGCGACGAAGAACTAGGCGGCATCGGGGTAACGAAAGGCACGTTGGCCGGGGATGCCTGGGACATCTACGGGAACATCCGGGCGGGCAACATTGGGGAGTCCGTCTTCGGCGCGGCCGGTGTCGGCGCGTCCATAGCAGAAGCGATCACCGATCCATTCGCATTCGTCGGCGGCCAGATCGCACGGTGGATGTTCGAGCACATCGAGCCGATGCGCCAAGCCCTCGAATCGCTGGCGGGTAATCCCACCATGGTCGAGGCGTACTCGACGTCCTGGTTCGAAATTTCCAAAGAACTGACCGGTATAGGTGAGGCGTGGAAGACGGGCCTCACAACGGACATCTCGACGTGGACCGGCAGCGCGGGCGACGCGTACCGCAACCGCGCCAACGAGCTCATCGACAAGATCAGCACGGCCGCCGGACTTGCGGCCGGCCTCTCCATGGATCTTGTGTCGAAGTGGGTCGACATCGCCCGCACTTTGGTGCGAGACATCCTGTCGAGCATGATCGGTGCGGCGATCGGATACACGATCGAACTCGCTGTGACCGCTGGTGCGGCGGCCGGACACGTCATCGCGTCGGCGCTTCGTCGTTTCGCCCGGGACAGCCTGGAGATCTCGGTCTACCTGAAAGATCTCGCGAAATCGTTCATGGACCTCAAAACGTACCGGGAGCCCGCAGCGAAGTTCATGGCGCATCTCATGGGCATGGACGAGGAACCGGAAGCACAACCCGCCTAGCTCATTGGATGGAGTCCCAGTTGTACAACGATTTTCCGAGCGAGCACCAGCGCGCAAGCGAACCGATCGAGCACGGTCCGTCTGCCATTGGACCGCAAGGCCTTCCGCTGAAGCACGGCACCGCGCACCACCCGATAGACGCATACCGATCGGAGGCGGGGCCGACAGGCATTCTGGTGGATACCGGGTACTACCGTTATTGGCTCCTGGGGCCCGCGTACGCCTCGGCGCGGCCCCATATCCTGGTGAACGGCATCGAAGTGCGCGAGACGAAATGGGGACTCACCCAGGTTCCGGTCGGTCCCGGCGTCCACCACCTCGAAGTCTTCACCGGCGGGCCCAATCGGTTCTGGTCGGGAAGGACCTGGTCCAAACGACAGCCCATCGGTTTCGCCGATGCAGCCGTACCGGTTCGGTCCGGTCAACAAACCACTGTCCACTACCGCTCACCTTCGCTGTATCTGTTCAAGGGCGCGATCGGCCCGGAACCGATGGAGTGCCCAGGGATGTGGTGGGTGTGGGTGAGCTGGGCGCTGATCGGTTCATTAGCGCTGATGATTCTCTACGGAGTGATAGCTGACTTGGTCAGCTGACGAGAGCTCGATCCGCCGCTACTACCGCAACGATGTGGACGACGCCATCCGAGGCCGAGAACAACAGCTGATAGCTGTTCCTCGGCCCGGAACGGGCGCGCCGATCGCGGCCCGAAAAAGCGGAGAGCGTGCGATTTTACGGCGGTTACCTCAGCCCGGAGCGCGATCACGCGACGCAACAAAGACGTGTTGTGGAGCCTAGGGGAATCGAACCCCTAACCCCTGCCTTGCAAAGGCAGTGCTCTGCCAATTGAGCTAAGGCCCCTTGCCTACGGGAAATGGCGTCGGACCGCCAGAATGGTCGTAGACCGGAATGGGAGTGGGCCTAGGAGGACTTGAACCTCCGACCTCTTCGTTATCAGCGAAGCGCTCTAACCGCCTGAGCTATAGGCCCGTGTGACATCGGTTCAGGGTCGTGTACTGGAACATACCAACCTGAACCCGCCGAGGAGAAAGGTTACCCGACGCCACCGGATTCAACCAAAACGGCTGGTAGCAGGCCTGGAGCGGGCAATTTCCAGCCGCCCGCGACAGCGGGGGCAACCGACTCGACAGGCCGATGCCTCGCCGCACACGGCAACGGCCGGTATCCACCCCGAAGGGCTGATACCGGCCGTTGCCGAGAACTTCCGCGGCTCGGGTGCCTCCGCCTTCGCTCCACTGTGCGCGGAGCTGTCGACGGAACTCGCCCGGCTGCGCGATTAGTCCGGGTCCGCGAGGGTGACCTGGATGCCGCCGACCAGATCGCAGCACTGGTTGTAGATGAACGTGCCCACCGTGCCGAGCGCGGTGAACAGCACCACGTTGATCAGCCCGATGACGCCGGCGTAGCCGAACACCGTGCCCGCATCGATCAGGCCCACCGAACCGCTGTCCTGGGACACCATGTCGGTGAAGGTGTTGTTCAGGCGCTCCCACACGCCCATACCCTCGAGCACGATGTAGAGCAGGCCGACGGCGAGCATCCACACGAAGAACAGCGCCACGCTGATCACCAGCGAGATCTTCAGCGTCGACCAGGGGTCGATGCGGCGGATCTGCACGGTGGCGCGCAGCGGCTCACCGGAGGTGGCGGCCGCGGCCATCGCGACCGGCGCCGCGGGCGAGATGTGCCCCTGCGGGGCCATGCCGACGGGTTCGGGGTGCGGTAGTGGGTGCCGGATCTCGGACAGGTCGGGCATGTCCTTGATGAGTTCCGGCCGCGCGATGCTGCGGGTGGGTCCGTCGATGCCGACCGATTTCACCATCGCCGCTTCCTTGCGCGCCGCCTTGGCCGCGAGGTCGGCCGTGGTGCGGGCATTGGTGGCGCCGCCGCCCAGGCCGACTGCCGCGCCGCCACCGGCGCCGTTGCCCATCCCGCCGCCACCGCCCGCGGCGGCCGCGCCGTTGCCCACCCCGCCACCGCCCGCGGGCGGCCTGCCCGCGACCGGCGCCTGACCGGGCCGATACAGGTTGGACTGCGGCTCGCGCTGGGGCAGCTGCGACCAGCCGTCCTTGTACTGCGCCTGACCGCCGCCCGGCCCCTTCTTCTCCGGGCCGTCGGGACCGCCGCCTGGTTCGGCGGACGGGCCCATCCGCACGGTCTCCTGGTCGAACCCTTCCTTCGCGCCGCCGGACTCCGGTGCACCCTGCTTCGGCGCGAAATCGCCTTGCTTGCCCGCATTCTGCTGCGGCTGGCCACCCTGCTGGCCACCGGCCGGCTGTCCGGATTCGGGCGCGCCCGGCCTGGGGATCGGCCGCGGCGGAATCGGGGACGGTGCGATCCGCTCGGTCACACCATTCGTGGGGTGCCCGTCATTCGGCTGATTCGGAGTGGTCAATGGGAATCCTTAGATCCGTTCGTTGCCGCCGCTGGAGGGTTACTGCTGAGAGGAACCGGAGTCGTCGCCACCGTCGACCTGATCGGGTTCGTCGGCGTTGCGCGCGATAGCAAGCAACGTATCGCCCTCGGCGAGGTTCATCAATCGCACGCCCTTGGTCTGTCGCCCCGCCTTGCGAACCTGCTTTGCCGCCGTCCGGATGACTCCACCGCCGGACGTGATCGCGTAGAGCTCATCCTCGTCGTCGACGATGAGCGCACCGACCAGAGTGCCACGCCGGGCGTCGAACTGGATAGTCAATACACCTTTACCGCCACGTCCCTGCGCGGTGTACTCCTCGATGGCGGTGCGCTTCGCGTAGCCGCCCGAGGTCGCGACCAGCAGATACGTTTCGGGCCGAACGACGTTGAGCGACAACAGCTCGTCGTCGGCGTTGAACCGCATGCCCTGCACGCCGGAGGTGGCGCGGCCCATCGGACGCAGCGCCTCGTCGGTGGCCGAGAAGCGGATCGACTGGCCCTGCGCCGAGACGAGCAGCAGGTCGTCGTCCGCCGAGCAGAGCACGGCGCCGACCAGCTCGTCCTCGTCGCGCAGGTTCACCGCGACGATGCCGCCGCTGCGGTTGGAATCGAAGTCCGACAGCCTCGATTTCTTCACGAGGCCATTCTTCGTGGCCAGCACCAGATACGGGGCGTCTTCGTAGGATTTGATCTGAATGATCTGGGCGATCTTCTCGTCCGGCTGGAAAGCCAGCAGGTTGGCCACGTGCTGACCGCGCGCGGTGCGGTTGGCCTCGGGCAGCTCGTACGCCTTGGCGCGGTAGACCCGGCCCTTGTTCGTGAAGAACAGCAGCCAGTCGTGCGTCGAGGTGACGAAGAAGTGCTTGACGATGTCGTCCTGCTTGAGACCCGCGCCCTGCACGCCCTTGCCGCCGCGCTTCTGCGAGCGGTAGAGATCGGTCTTGGTGCGCTTGGCGTAGCCGGTCTCGGTGATGGTGACGACCACGTCCTCGCGGGCGATCAGATCTTCGTCGGCCACGTCGCCGTCGGCCGCGATGATCCGGGTGCGCCGCTCGTCGCCGTACTTCTCGACGATCTCGGCCAGCTCGTCGCGCACGATCGCGCGCTGCCGCTCCGGCTTGTCGAGAATGTCCTTGTAGTCGGCGATTTCGCTCTCGATCTTGGCCAGATCGTCGACGATCTTCTGCCGCTCCAGCGCGGAGAGGCGCCGCAGCTGCATGTCGAGGATGGCGGTGGCCTGGATCTCGTCGATCTCGAGCAGCTGCATCAGGCCGGTGCGCGCGGTGTCGGTGTTGGCCGAACGCCGGATCAGCGCGATGACCTCGTCGAGCGCGTCGAGCGCCTTGACCAGGCCGCGCAGGATGTGGGCCCGCTCCTCGGCCTTGCGCAGCAAGTAGCGGGTACGCCGGACGATGACTTCCAACTGGTGATCGACGTAGAGCCGGATCATCTGGTCCAGGCGCAGTGTGCGCGGCACACCGTCGACGATCGACAGCATGTTGGCGCCGAAGCTGGTCTGCAGCTGGGTGTGCTTGTAGAGGTTGTTCAGCACCACCTTGGCGACGGCATCACGCTTGACCGTCACCACGATTCGCATGCCCGCGCGGTCGGAGGACTCGTCGTGGATATCCGAGATACCCGCGATCTTGCCGTCTTTCACCTGCTCGGCGATCGAGTTGATGAAGTTGTCGGTGTTGACCTGGTACGGCAGCTCGGTGATGACGATCGTGGTGCGACCGCGGTTGTCCTCTTCGATCTCCACCACACCGCGCATGCGGATCGAGCCGCGACCGGTCGTGTAGGCGTCGTTGATGCCCTGGTTGCCGACGATCAGGCCGTGCGTCGGGAAGTCCGGACCCTTGACCCGCTCCATGCACGCGGCGAGGGTGCTCTCCTCGTCCGCGTCGTGGTTCTCCAGCGCCCAGTAGATCGCCTCGGCGAGCTCGTTGAGGTTGTGCGGCGGAATGTTGGTCGCCATGCCGACCGCGATGCCGTTGGAGCCGTTCATCAACAGGTTCGGCACCCGGCTGGGGAGAACCACCGGCTCCTGCGAACGACCGTCGTAGTTCGGCGTGAAATCGACCGTTTCGTGGTCGATTTCCCGCAGCAGCTCCATCGCGAGCGGCGTCAGGCGGCACTCGGTGTACCGCATGGCGGCCGCGCCGTCGTTGCCGCGCGAGCCGAAGTTGCCCTGGCCGTCGACCAGCGGGTAGCGCAACGACCACGGCTGGGCCATGCGGACCAGGGTGTCGTAGATCGAGGCGTCACCGTGCGGGTGGTAGTTACCCATGGTCTCGGCGACCGGACGCGCGGACTTCACGTAGCCGCGGTCGGGACGGTAGCCGTTGTCGTACATCGCGTAGAGCACGCGGCGGTGCACCGGCTTGAGGCCGTCGCGCACATCGGGCAGCGCGCGGCCCACGATCACGCTCATCGCGTAATCGATGTAGCTGCTCTGCATTTCGTTCTGGATGTCGACCGGCTCGATCCGGTCGCCTGCACCACCGTTCGGGGGCAGCGTTGTCTCAGTCATGCGGTCTCCTTAGCGGGGCGTGAAAAGGCTGAATGGCAGCGGGTTCTCACGCCGGCTACACGTCGAGGAAGCGAACGTCCTTGGCATTGCGGGTGATGAAGCTGCGACGCGCCTCGACGTCCTCGCCCATCAGGACGGAGAACAGCTCGTCGGCCGCGGCCGCGTCATCGAGCGTCACTTGACGAAGCACCCGCACCGCGGGGTCCATCGTGGTCTCCCACAGCTCCTTGGCGTTCATCTCGCCGAGACCCTTGTAGCGCTGGACGCCGTCGTCCTTGTTGATCTTCTTGCCCGCCGCGAGGCCCGCCTCGAGCAGACCGTCGCGCTCCCGGTCGGAGTAGGCGAACTCCGGATCACTGCGCTGCCACTTGAGCTTGTAGAGCGGCGGCTGGGCCAGGTAGACGTGTCCGTGCTCGACCAGCGGCCGCATGAAGCGGAACAGCAGGGTCAGCAGCAGGGTCGAGATGTGCTGGCCGTCCACGTCGGCGTCGGCCATCAGCACGATCTTGTGATAGCGCAGCTTGGCGATGTCGAACTCGTCGTGGATGCCGGTGCCGAAGGCGGTGATGATCGACTGGACCTCGTTGTTCTTGAGGACCCGGTCGATGCGCGCCTTCTCGACGTTGATGATCTTGCCGCGCAGCGGGAGGATCGCCTGGTACATCGAGTCGCGGCCGGACTTGGCCGAGCCACCGGCGGAGTCGCCCTCGACGATGTAGATCTCGGACTTGCTCGGGTCCTTCGAGCGGCAGTCGGCCAGCTTGCCGGGCAGACCGCCCAGATCGGTGGCGGACTTGCGGCGGACCAGCTCGCGCGCCTTGCGGGCCGCGACGCGCGCCTGCGCCGAGGAGACCGCCTTCTGCACGATGGTCTTCGCGTCGGCCGGGTTGGCCTCGAACCAGTGCGCGAGGTGCTCGTTGCAGGTGCGCTGCACGAACGACTTGACCTCGGTGTTGCCGAGCTTGGTCTTGGTCTGGCCCTCGAACTGCGGGTCGGAGATCTTCACGCTCACGATCGCGGCGAGGCCCTCGCGGATGTCGTCGCCGGTGAGGTTGCCGTCCTTCTCCTTGAGCAGCTTCTTGTCCTTCGCGTACTTGTTCACCACCGTGGTGAGCGCGGCGCGGAAGCCCTCCTCGTGGGTGCCGCCCTCGTGGGTGTTGATGGTGTTGGCGAAGGTGTGCACGGACTCGGAGTAACCCGAGTTCCACTGCATGGCGACCTCGAGCTCGTGGCCGGTGCCCTTGCCGGTGAAGGCGACCACCGAGTTGTGGATCGGCTGCTTGGTCCGGTTGAGGTGCTTGACGAAGTCCTCGAGCCCGCCCGGGTAGTGGTAGGTGCGGACCTTGACCTTCGGCTCCGCGGCGACGGGCGCGTTCTCGTCGAGGTGCTTGGGCGCCTCGGCGGTGTCGCTGACGACTTCGTCGGTGATCTCGTTCTCGGAGACCCGCTGGTCGGTGAGGGTGATGGTGAGCCCCTTGTTCAGGAACGCCATCTCCTGCAGACGCCGCGCGACCGTCTCGAAATTGAAGGTCGTGGTCTCGAAGATCTCCGGATCCGGCCAGAACCGGATGGTGGTTCCGGTGCGCTTGGTCGCCTCGCCCTGCATCAGTTTGCCGGGCTTGGAGTCCTTGTACTCCTGGGTCCAGTGGTAACCGTCGTGGTCGACCTCGGCCTCGAGCCGACTGGACAGCGCGTTCACCACCGAGATGCCGACGCCGTGCAGACCACCCGACACCGCGTAGGCGTCGGAGTCGAACTTGCCGCCCGCGTGCAGCTGGGTCATGACCACCTCGATGGTGGGGATGCCCTGCGCGTGCATGCCGGTCGGGATGCCGCGGCCGTCGTCGACCACCTCGACGCCGCCGTCGGCGAGCAGGCTCACCTCGACCTTGGTCGCGTAGCCCGCCATCGCCTCGTCGACGGAGTTGTCGACCACTTCCCAGATCAGGTGGTGCAGGCCGCGCTCACCGGTAGAGCCGATGTACATGCCGGGGCGTTTGCGCACCGCCTCGAGTCCCTCGAGGACGGTGATGGAGGAGGCACCGTAATCCTGCTTGCCCGATGTCGCCTTGGTCGAATCGTTGGAGTCCTTGGCAGCCACTGGTCGGTAGCTCTCCTTACTTGCTGACCCCGACGCAGCGATCGCCACAGCGCAAGCGGGGCCCGGGTCTTGACAGGTCGAGATTCACGGGCCCACGCGGGGGCTGCGCGGAACGCGCCGAAGGTTCGCCGCTAGTTACGCCACCATCCTACTGGTAGACCCGCGCCACAATGCACCTACGACACCCCTGACGGCTTCATGGCTGCGAGAAATCGACCGACGACGAGTCGGGTCTTCCTCGCGACCGTTTCAGGGACTCTCAGATGTGCTCAGCACGCCGAGCCGAGCGCTCGCCGCGATCATCGGGAGACCGCGACCCGATCGACGAACTCGGCGGTGCGCGCGGCGAGGGCATCGGGATGCGAGATCGGCGACCAGTGCCTGGCCTCGATCTCGGTGCGGGTCAGGTCCGCCACCCACCGGTCGGCCTCGGCGTGCACCACCGGGCGCACCGCCCTGTCGCCGGTGGAGACGATCAGCTGCACCGGGACCGGCACCGGGCGCGGGCGCGGATTGCGCAGGTGCGCATGGATATTCGCACGGTAGAGCTTGAGGTTGTTGATCATGTCGGCGCGCAACGTCGGCGCGGTCTGTACCAGTGCGGGGTCGAGGCCGTCGAAGAAAGCGAGGAAGCGCGGCCAGCGACCGGACAGTGCGCGCAGCGCCGGATCGGGCAAGCCCGGGATCTGGAAGGCGACGGTGTAGGCCGAGGCGATGCCCTGCGCGAGCGATCCACGCAGCCGGGCCGCCGAGAACGGGCCGCGCAGGTACGCGCCGAGAAAGTCGAGGTTGGGACCGGAGACCGAGCTGAACGACGCGATCCGGTCGCCCGCCGCGGGGTCGCTGACGAGTTCCCAGCCGATCACCGAACCCCAGTCGTGCCCGAGCACGTGCACACGCTGCCCGGGCGCCACCGCGTCTACGACGGCGCGCACGTCGGCGGCCAGTTCCTCGATCCGATAAGCCTGGACCTCGGTGGGCACCGTGCTGTCGCCCGCGCCGCGATTGTCGAACGCGATGACCCGGTAGCGGTCGGCCAGCTCGGCGGCAACGCGATTCCACAGGATGTGAGTATCCGGCCAGCCGTGCACGAGCAGGATCGGCGTTCCCTCGGGATCGCCGCATTCGAACACCGCGAGTTCGACGTCGCCGCGGCGAACGGTCGTGTTGGCCGTGGCGGGGAACGGGCCCGCGGTGCTGATCGTCATCGATCCGTCTCCTGTGCGCGTTGTCGATCCGATGCAGGGCATGGGCGCAGCATCGGGCGTTCCACGTGAAGGCCGCAGGTCCCGAGGCGGGGACTGTGGAGATACCTGTGGATATGCGGATAAACGTAACACCGGGTATCGGATAATTGCCAGAGCGGATTCGGCACTCGACGGCCGAGCCCTGGCGGGCGATCAGCCGTACGTGTCGCGCGGACCGCGACCTTTGATGTGCCGCTCGCCCTTGCGCCAGCTGGGCGCGGCGGGGCCGGAGATCTTCAGCTGGGTCACCACACCGTGGCCGACGGCGGCGTTGATCTTCGCCAGGATCTGGCTCTGGAGCATGCGCAGCTGGGTCGCCCACGCGGTGGACTCGGCGGCGATGCTCAACACACCGTCCTTGAGCGCGATCGGGGTGGCATGCGAGGCGATGTCCTCGCCAACGACACCCGCCCAGCGGCCCAAAACCGTGCCCTCGGCGACCTTGCCGTCCCAGCCGCGGCCCTTGGCGATGCGGGTGGCGAGATGAGACAACAGCTGGGGATCGCGGTCGTCGGGGCGCGCGCCGGACCAGCCCGTGCGCCTGCGCGCGCCGGTACGCAGCTTCCGCACCGGCGAGGCCCTGCCCTGCCCGACCGACTTCCCGCTGGCCTTGGCCGCGGCCCGCGCCTCTTCGAGCGCGCGCCTGGCCAGGTCGATGCCGCGCAACTGCGGCTCACCGCCGGGCTGCTGAGCGCCCTGTTCGGGCTGATCAGTCATCGTCCCGCTCCGTTCGACCGCCTGGTTTGTCCCCAGATCTTGCTCTGTTGTCCCCAACCGCAGGCCGGTCGGGTTCGACGCCGAAACGCCCGGTCAGCGCACCGACCGTCGCGGGGTCGAACGCCTGTTCGTGGCGTTTTCCGGAGGTGCGGCGCAGTGCGGCCGCGATCGCCGAACGATTCCGCACCACTGTGGGAGAACACCTTTCGGCGAGGTTCTCCACAGGCGCTGGGGATGAATCGACAGTCCCGTCCCGACCCCGGTGCAGGGCAACTGTACGGGAGCCCGCCGACGAACCGTCGCACGCGTCGCCGCTCGCCCCGCGTCGGTGTTCCCCCTCTGTGCACAACCCGCGGACTTCCCTGTGGACAGCTTCAGGCGAATCCCGGTGCGGGCTCGACGATGCGTGAGGTGCGGTGCGTCGATTCCCCGGTGGTTTCCACCCGGAGCGGAACCGCGGCCAGTTCTTCTGGCACGTCCTCGGGCACTGCGGCGGTGATCAGTACCTGTTCGGCGCCCGCCGCGACCTCGGCGAGCGCGGTGCGCCGCCGCCGGTCGAGTTCCGCGAAGACGTCGTCGAGCAGCAGCACCGGTTCGGCTCCGGTCGAGCGGAGCAGGTCGAACGCGCCGAGGCGAAGGGCGAGAGCGAAGGACCAGGACTCGCCGTGGCTGGCGAAGCCCTTGGCAGGGGCGTCGCCGAGAACCAACTCGAGATCGTCGCGGTGCGGGCCCACCAGGCAGACACCGCGCTCCAATTCCTTGGACCGCGCCGCGGCGAGCTCCCGCAGCACGATCTCCTCCAGCGCCGCCGTGTCGCCTGCCTGCGGCTCCCGTGCGGGATCGAGGAACTCCGGCGGCAGATAGGCGCTGCGGTAACCGATTGCGGCGGGCCGGGATTCGGGCGCGATCGACCGATAGGCATGGGCGAGATGGGGATACAGGTCGTGCACCAGCCGTAACCGCTCGGCCAGCAGCACCGAGGCGTGCTCGGCCAGGTGCCCGTCCCACACGTCGAGGGTGCTCAGGTCGGCCCGCGATCTCGCTTGCCGCCCAGCGGTTTTCAACAGGGCGGAGCGCTGGCGCAGCACGCGGTCGTAGTCCGCGCGAACGCCGGCCAACCTGGGAAGCCGGGCTGTGCACAACTCGTCGAGGAATCTGCGGCGCTCCCCCGGGTCGCCGCGCACCAGCGCCAGATCCTCCGGCGCGAACAGCACGGTCTGCAGAATGCCGAGTATCTCCCTCGGTCTGCGCACCGGCGATCGGTTGATCTGCGCGCGATTGGCCGCGCCCTGGTTGAGCTCCACGTCAACGCGCAGCTCACGACCGGTGTTGACCACCGTGGCGCCGATCCGCGCTCGCTGCGCGCCCATCCGGATCAGTGGCGCGTCGGCGGCCACCCGGTGCGAGCCCAGGGTGGCCAGATAGCCGATCGCCTCGAGCAGGTTGGTCTTGCCGTTGCCGTTCGATCCCAAGAAAACCGTTCGGCCTGGGGATAATTCGAGTTCCGCGTGCTCCCAGGAGCGGAAGTCGCGCAGCGACAGCGCTCGGATGAACATTCGCTACACCGCCCCGGTCACCACGGGCGACGGCACCGGATCACGCACAGATGCTCAGCCCGGGAGCCGGACCGGCATCAGCAGGTAGATGTAGGAGCTGGCCAGCGCGGCGAAGGACCCGGAGTCGAGCACCGCGGGCTCCTCCTCGCTCGCCGGAAGCAGCACCGCGGGACGGCTGGGGGTGGTGAACCCGAAGGTGACCCGGTCGGAATGCAGCGCGGACAGGCCGTCCACCAGGTAGCCCGGGTTGAAGGCGATGGTCAGCGCTTCGCCGCGGAAATCGGCGGGCAGCCATTCCTCGGCGCGACCCGCGTCGTCGCCGCCTGCCGAGAGCAACAGGCCCTCGCTGGAGAACTCCAGACGCACCTGTGCACCGCGCTCGGCGACCAGGGCGACGCGCTTGATGGCCTCGGTCAGCGCCGCCACTTCCAAGGTGGCGATGGACGTGTGCTCCTTGGGGAGCAACTGACGGAACTTGGGGAATTCCGCGTCGAGCAGCCGGGTGGTGGTGCGGCGGCCCGCGTTGACGATACCGAGCAGACCGTCCGAGCCCGCGCCGGTGCCCAGCGAGAGCTGCACGGGGGCGTCGGAGGGGCCGAGCGTCTTGGCGGCCTCGGACAGCGTGCGCGCCGGGATGAGCACCGAGGTCTCGATATCGGTGCGGGCGGGCTGCCATTCGATGTGGCGCACGGCGAGCCGGAAGCGGTCGGTGGCCGCGAGAACGACCTGGGGACCCTCGATCTCGACGCGGATACCGGTGAGCATCGGCAGGGTGTCGTCACGGCCCGCCGCGACGGCGACCTGGCCGACGGCCTCGGAGAAGACGTCCACACTCAGTTCACCGGTCTGCTGCGGCACTTCGGGGAGCTGGGGATAGTCCTCGACGGGCATGGTGGGCAGCGAGAACTTGGCGCTGCCACAGGAGATCAGCACGCGGGTGCCGTCGACCGAGACGTCCACCGGCTTGTTGGACAGCGCCTTGGTGATGTCGGCGAGCAGGCGGCCGGAAACCAGGACCTCGCCGGGACCGGCGACCTCGGCCGCGACGCGCATCTGCGCGGAGACCTCGTAGTCGAATCCCGAGACGGTCAGTCCGTCCTCGCTCGCGACCAGCAGCACGCCACCCAGCACCGGCACCGGAGGCCGGGACGGCAGGCTGCGCGCGACCCAGGCGACGGACTCGGCGAAATCCTCTCGAGCGACCCGAAACTTCATGCTCGCAAGCTCCATCGCCCGATCTGTCCTCTCCCGGTTCCGTGATCCGTGTATTGCGTCCGTCCGAACACTGTTGGCTCGGACAGCGTGCTGGCTCGACAGCGTGTGGTTCTCGTCAGGGGGTGCTGGATCGGCCGCACCAGCAGTCTGGCACAGGCGACCGACTTAAAACCGTACCCGCGTGTGGCGCGGCTACCTAGTCCGACCCTCGATTCGCGCTCGCGTGTCCGGAGCGGATGTCTCTGTGTGCGACGGACCTGTCCCCTCTTCTCCTTGCCTGTGCAGACGAGTGGCTCCCGACCGGACGTTGCTCGACCGACTTTCCACACACCCTGTTTTGAAGAGAGATCTATAAGAAGAAGAACTGAAGTAGTAGTAGGCACTGTGGAATCTGTGGACTGAGCCCGTTTGCGCTGGTCCGGGGGTGTGGTGCCGTGGGGATGGCCGTCGGGTGACTCGAGGATGAATTCGAGGCGTCTGTGGAGGTTCGAAAACTGTCCCCCGTTCATCCTCGAGCCGTCCTCGAGTTGTTCCACCGGATTCACCCTGTTGTTCACACGTGTGCACCATTCGGTGGACAGCTCGAGGAATCCTCGAGGACTCCACACGGACTCCTCGAGGATTCCACAAGCCCTCGACCGAGACGAGGCTGGTCAGAGCCTGTGGGCAGATATCGATGGGGATGATGTTGATATCCGGCTGTGAGTGAAGGCCGACGGACCCATCCCCAGTCCTGTGCACCAACCGGTGGACAAACCGGTGGATTCCTCGAGGACTCCACAAGGATTCCTCGAGGAATCCACAACGCACAAAAAAGCACCGCCCCTGGTCAGAGGCGGTGCAGGGTTGTGGAGAACGCTCAGCGCGAGCGCTGTTTGATTCGGGCTGTGAGTTCCTGGACCTGGTCGTAGACGCGGCGCCGTTCGGTCATCTCCTTGCGAACTTTCTTCTCCGCGTACATGACCGTGGTGTGGTCGCGGCCGAACGCCTGGCCGATCTTGGGGAGCGATAGGTCGGTGAGCTCGCGGCACAGGTACATGGCGATCTGTCTGGCCTGCGCCAGCGGCCTCGCCTTGCCGGGGCCGGTCAGCTCCTCCAGCGTGGTGTTGAAGTACTCCGCGGTCACGGCCATGATCGTCGCCGCGTTGATCTCCAGCGCGGCGGTGTCGGGCATCAGATCCCGCAGCACCACTTCGGCCAGGGGCAGATCCAGTGGCTGACCGTTGAGCGAGGCGAACGCGGTGACCCGGATCAGCGCGCCTTCGAGCTCGCGGATGTTGCGTTCCACCCGGCTGGCGATCAGTTCCAGCACGTCGTGCGGCACGTCGAGCCGATCCATCCGCGCCTTCTTGCGCAGAATGGCGATGCGGGTCTCCAGTTCCGGCGGTTGCACGTCGGTGATCAGGCCCCACTCGAACCGGGTCCGCAGCCGCTCCTCGAGGGTGGCCAGCTGCTTGGGCGGACGGTCGGAGGAGACCACGATCTGCTTGTTGGCGTTGTGCAGCGTGTTGAAGGTGTGGAAGAACTCCTCCTGGATGCCTTCCTTGCCCTCGATGAACTGGATGTCGTCGACCAGCAGGATGTCGGTCTCGCGGTAGCGGCGCTTGAACGCCACCTTGCGGTCGTCGCGCAGGCTGTTGATGAAGTCGTTGGTGAACTCTTCGGTCGACACGTACTTCACCCGCATGCCGGGAAACAGCCGCTGGGCGTAATGACCCGCCGCATGCAGCAGGTGCGTCTTGCCGAGGCCGGAAGCGCCCCAGACGAACAGCGGGTTGTAGGCCCGGGCGGGCGCCTCGGCGATGGCCACCGCCGCGGCGTGCGCGAAGCGGTTCGAGGCGCCGATGACGAAGGTCTCGAAGGTGTACTTCGCGTTCAGGCTGGCCGACGAGTTCGCAGGCGCGGGGCTCTCCTGGCTCTTGGCGAAGTACGTCGGCCAGTTGTTGCGCACGTTGACGACCGGTTCGTCGTCGGGCTGCTCGGTGCGCAGCCCTTCGCCGGGTTCGCGGACCGATTCGTGCGCGGCGGGCGCGGCCTCGCGCAACGGCATCCGGGCGGGCCCGCGCATCGGTGCGGGACCCGGCTCGGGCGTGAACAGGGACTCCTGTCCCGGCGGAGTCGAATCCCGCCGCGAACCCATCCCCTGCCGCGGCCCGGTCGACACCTCGGGGACCTGCGCGCCGGGCTCGGCCGGGCCCGGGTAGTCGCCCGCGATCGGCGAGCGGTAGGCCGAGGTCGGATAGTCGTCGGCCGGGTAGTCCGTGCTCGGCGGGTACTCGGGCGCCGGGGTGTATTCGGCCGCGGGGTTGTATTCGGAAGCTGTGCTGTACTCGGGTGCGTACTCGGCGGCGGGCGCGTAGTCCGGAGCCTGGGGATAGTCGGACGAGTACTCCGGCGCGGGCGCGTAGTCCGACTGCTGGGCGTACCTCGGGGCGGGGTAGTCGGTGCGGCTCGGCGGATCGGCCGGGAAACCGATGGGGCCGCGCTGCGTCTCCCTCGGGCGCTGCGCTTCCCGGTTTCGGTGGGCCGTCTCCCTGCTTCGCTCGGGGCGGCTGGTCATCCTGGCGTGCCGGGGATTGGCGGCGGAACGATCGGCGCTCGATGTGGCGGGCGCCGCGATGCGCACGCCGAGGCCCTCGACCTGGGGACCGAGGCGGCGGGCGAGCGAGCGGAGGATGGGTTCGCGCAGGTCGCGTTCGATGGCCTCCTGGGCCAGCGACGAGGGCACCGAGAGCAGGGCGAAGCCCTGGGCCACGGTGATCGGCTTGACGAGTTTGAGCCAGGCCTGCTGTGCTCGGGTCACCGCCGCGATGGAGCCGTCGTCGGAACCGGTGGTGAGCTCGGCAATCACCTCGGGCCACACGGTGGCCAACACGTTCTGCTCGTCGTCCATGCAGTTTCCTCCCCGGATGTAGGTCGATAGGAGCAGACGGCCGGGGTACGCGAGCAGGTTCGAGAATGGGCTATCCTGTGATCCCGCGTACGTCCGTAGCCGTGTGGACGCTGCTCGGATTCCCCCGTACCAAGGCAGCGGCGCTGGCGCCGTCGGCCTACGAATATGCCACTCCAGGGGTCTTTCCACACAATTATCCACAGATGTGGAAAACCCTGGGGAAATGTCGAACGGGCTCGGAGTTCGCGGAGATCGCGCCCCGACCTGGGGTTCTGTAGCAACCGCCTGGCAACACGTCGCTCATGGCGCCCTTCGGGACGCCTAGGGGTGTGGACGAAGTCACGAAGACGCCCGGGCGCGTCGCGCACCGGAGCCCTCGATTCGGCCTCGGGGGCCGAGTTTGACCCGTCTCCAGCGGATCAGTACCCTCGTACAGTCACCCCTTGGTGCGGTGGCGGTCCTGTGCTGACCGTGTTTGGTCGTTGAACGACCGTGTGCGCCAGGACCGACGCGCGCCGATGATGACATCGCGATTCATCGCGCACATACGTATCACCGACAAGCTTCGGGCGCCGAAGGGCGCCCACCAACTCGAGGAGTGTTGACCGTGGCCAAGGGCAAGCGGACGTTCCAGCCGAACAACCGTCGTCGGGCGCGGGTTCACGGCTTCCGCCTCCGGATGCGCACCCGTGCGGGTCGCGCCATCGTTTCGGCGCGTCGCCGCAAGGGCCGCGCCGAACTCACTGCCTGATCCTCGCTCTCGGACGCTCGGGTGTTGCCTGAGCCGTATCGGTTGCATCATCGTGCCGACTTCTCCCGGACGGTGCGCCGCGGCCAGCGAATCGGGAGGCGAGATCTGGTCGTACACGCGCTCGTGCACGGGTATGACGGAGTTGTGGGCGCTGATGAACGACACGGTTCTCCGGTAGCAACCGGAGCGATCGTTCGTGTCGGCGGGCCGAGGTTCGGATTGATTGTCAGCAAGGCGGTGGGCTCCGCGGTGGTTCGGCACCGGGTGGCCCGCCGCCTGCGTCATATGTGCGCCAAGGTGATCAGCGAACTGCCTGCGGACGCCGACATCGTGATCCGGGCACTGCCCGGCGCCGCGAACGCGGAATCCGACGAACTGCTGCGGCAGTTGCGCAGCGGATTGCGCAAACTCGGTGTCGCACAGGCCCCCGGCCGGACCGACGGACGGGCTCGACCCGTCGCCGCCGTGCCCGCGGACGCGGACGTTTCGTCGTGAAGTTCGCCGCCACCCTGGCCCGGCTGCCCGCTCGTACGCTGATCTTCCTGATCGAGCTCTACCGGACTTATGTCTCCCCCACACGGATGCCGGTGTGCCGCTTCACCCCGACGTGTAGCGAGTACGCGGTCACCGCGTTGCGTACCAGAGGGCTGTTCGTCGGCCTCGTATTGACGGTCGTGCGATTGGCCAAATGCGCGCCCTGGCACCCTGGTGGGTGGGATCCCGTTCCCGAGCGCAAGCAGCGCACACGGAACGAGGCTGCGGCCGACGCCCCGACGTCGGCGCCACACGCTTGTAAAGGATCGCCGCGCGCGGCGATCGGCGACACGAACGACGGGAGTGCATAGAGCCGTGCTCGACTTCATCTACTACCCGGTGTCCTGGATCTTGTGGTTCTGGCACCGTGCTTTCGCGGCGATCCCTGGCCTGGGCAAGGACAGCGGCCTGGCCTGGGCGCTTGGGGTGGTGTTCCTGGTCTTCACGCTGCGCATCGTGCTCTACAAGCCGTTCGTGAAGCAGGTGCGAACCACCAAACAGATGCAGGAATTGCAGCCCCAGATCAAGGAGCTGCAGAAGAAATACAAGAACGACCGCCAGAAGATGGCGGTGGAGATGCAGAAGCTCCAGAAGGAGCACGGCTTCAACCCGCTGATGGGCTGTCTGCCGATCCTGGCGCAGGTGCCGGTCTTCCTCGGTCTGTTCCACGTCCTGCGTTCGTTCAACCGCACCGGGCACGGGTTCGGTCAGCTGGGCATGACGCCCGAGGAGAACGCGAACACCGCGAACTACGTCTTCAACGCGGCCGACGTCCAGTCCTTCCTGAGCGCCCGCATCTTCGGCGCGCCGATCTCGGCGTTCATCACCACCCCGGCCAACGAACTCCTCGCCTTCGCCGACTACGGCGGCGTTCCGAGCCGGGTGAGCATCGCCCTGGTCGCCATCCCGCTGATGGTGATCGCCGGTCTGGCGACCCACTTCAACGCCCGCGCCTCGGTCGCGCGGCAGACCCCGGAGGCCGCCGCCAACCCGCAGGCGGCGATGATGAACAAGCTGGCGCTCTGGGTCTTCCCGCTCGGCGTTCTCGTCGGTGGTCCGTTCCTGCCGATCGCCATCCTGATCTACTGGGTCTCCAACAACATCTGGACCTACGGCCAGCAGCACCTCGTCTTCGGCCGGATGGCCAAAGAAGAAGAGGCCAAGAAGCAGGCCAAGCTCGAGCAGCGCGCGCAGAACGCGCCGAAGCCCGGCGCCAAGCCGGTGAGCACGAAGAAGAAGCCGGCGGCGGCCGCGACCGCCGCCGACGCAGAGCCGTCCGATGCGGAACCGTCGTCGAACGGCACCCCGAAGTCCGCGGCAGGCAAGGCCCCCGGACAGCGCAGGCCCGGTGGGCAGAAGCGCTCCGGCACCCGGGGCCGGCCGAACCAGAAGCGTCGCCGCTGACCGCCGAGCAACCCTTGATCGCGCTACTGCCCGGCGCCGAGCGCCCGGCGCGCGCGATGGACAGATGAAGGAATCCAAATGACTGTTGAAACCGACGGAGGGGACGCCACCGTGGCAACGACGATGGTGAACGCCGGAGCGGATGCCGGCGACGTGGCGAGCGATGCCGAGGAAGCCCTGATCGAAGAGGGCGAGATCGCGGGCGACTATTTGGAACAGCTGCTCGACGTGCTCGACTTCGACGGTGACATCGACCTGGACGTCGAAGGCGACCGGGCCGTCGTGAGCATCGATGGCGGACGCGACCTGTCGAAGTTGGTCGGCCGCAACGGTGAGGTCCTCGACGCGCTCCAGGAGCTGACCCGCCTCGCGGTGCAGCAGGCCACCGGCGTGCGCAGCCGCCTGATGCTGGACGTCGCGGGCTGGCGCGCCAAGCGCCGCTCCGAGCTCAGCGCGCTCGGCACCGCCGCCGCCAAGCGGGTGCTGGAATCCGGTGAGCCGGAATCGCTCACGCCGATGACGCCGTTCGAGCGCAAGATCGTGCACGACGCCGTCGCGGCGATCGATGGAGTCAGCAGCGAGAGCGAGGGCGTGGAGCCCAACCGCTTCGTGGTGGTCGTTCCGGGCTGATCGCCGGGCCTATCCGGTGGACGGCGCGTTTCGTCACGCTGACGATTGATGATTGGATTGGCCTCTGGTCTTCGGACCGGGGGCCTTCTCCATGCCGGGGCGTCGCGGCCTCTCGGTCGCTCGCGCAACCCCGCCCCTATCGTGCAATGTGGTCGACCTCGAGCTCGGAAGGATGTTTCACGTGGAACGACAAATCGGTGGAAGCGCCGCGCTGCCGACCGAGCTGGAGCCGCCCGCGGCGGCCGCCACGGTCTTCGGTGATCGGCTCGACATCGCCCGCCGGTACTGCGCCGCCCTCGCGACCGCCGGTGTCGAGCGTGGTCTCATCGGCCCTCGCGAGGTGCCACGGCTCTGGGATCGGCACATCCTCAATTGCGCGGTCGTCGCCGAACTCATGCCCGAGGGGGCGACCGTCGTCGACATCGGTAGTGGCGCGGGTCTCCCCGGGATCCCCTTGGCCATCGTCCGCCCGGACCTCCGCATCACCTTGGTCGAGCCGTTGCTGCGCCGCACCGTTTTCCTGAGCGAGTTCATCGAAGCGGCCGGACTGGACATCACCGTCGTCCGCGGCCGCGCCGAACAATCCGGCGTGATGAAAGAAGCGGGCGGCGCCGACATCGTCACCTCCCGCGCCGTAGCGCCCCTCGCCAAACTCGCCCAGTGGTCCCTCCCCCTCCTCCGCGACCACGGCCGCATGCTCGCCCTGAAGGGCGTCAGCGCGGCCGAAGAACTGGAGCGCGACGGTGAGTCGCTCACCCGCGCAGGCGCGGGGAAGTTCGAGGTCCTCGAATGCGGAGTCGGCGTGCTGGAAACGCCGACGTTGGTGATCAGCGCGGAACGCCTGCCGCGGGCGGAACGCGCGCCCCGGCGGCGTACGGAGAAGGAGGGGGCCCGCCGCGCGGGCGGTCGAGCCGAGGGCGGGGTGCTGCGCCGGGGTGTGGAGCGGCGTCGGTCGAAGTAGGTGGTTCCTTCTCGTCCGTGTGTGCCAGGTCCGTCGGGGCCGACGGGGCGAGCTGACCGCCCGTCTTGATCGCTGACCGTCGTTGGCTTCGAACTGATTGGGCCGTACGGCCCGTCCGCTTCCGGTCGTCGACTCGTTCGCTTCTCGCAGTCGCTGGATTGATTCGATGAGACGCACGGTCGGTCTGGTCTCCTGGTAAGGAATCTGGGAAGTGCGCGGCGCGATGGTGGGCATTCGTCGAGTGGCGAGTGCCTCACGCCCGTTTACATGGTTACCGCGTGGGGCTGTGCGGCTTTCGCGCGCACAATCGAAGGGCAGCCATCGTGGGTATAGATGTTGCCGAGCGCCAAGCGATTTCGCGCGAACGGTTCCGGCGGCGATCAGATCGGCGGGCACCCTGGTATGCGTGAGGCCGGTCGCGAAGCCGACCGCTGCGACCCGGCGGTCATCGAGTCCGCGTAGGCACGCTGAGCGTTCCTCGTGGGGCTGTCGGCTAGCTGGTGCAGTCGCGGTCGCGGTGATGTGTGGACTACTTCCCGCTATGGGGATGTACGGACGCCCAGCTGTCTGCTGGGTGGAACATTGCCATGCGGCGTCTAAAACTTTCGCCATTGCGTCTCTGGTGGTCGAGTGCGTGACATCTGGTACCCAGCGAAGTGGGCACGCTGGCCGAATCCGCATCGTTTCGACTTGGTGCGACGAGTGATCGAGTCTGGCCCTGTCAGTTGCGCGCGCGGCGTCTGGGCGGTTGGACGGTTGGACGCGTGGCGTCCAGTCGGTTGCCCAGGTGGCGTGTGGCGGTCGCTGTGTGGTGGAGCGAACGGTGGTGCGTCTCGATGTGGATGGGCATGCACACGTACGAGTTCGGTGCGCCGTGGCGGCCGCGCTGGTCACGTGGCGGCGCGGTGGGGTCCGTCCCGCCGAGGTGTGCCGTGCGCCGATACGGGTGGCTGTGCCGTGGGCGCTGTGGCCGCGTGGGAGCCGGGCAGGCGGGTGGGTCGAGAGAGGTACCGACGCGAGCGGTCTGCTGTCGGTCGGTCATGCGAAAGCAAGTTGTCGGTGTGGCAGCGCGGCGGTGTGTGGGTCCCCGTCGGACAGGTCGGGGGTGCGCACCGAATCACGCGCGATGCCGAGCGCGTCCGCGAGTCGCAACGGGAATTCCGCGCTGGGCGTGGAGGCGATGAGCACCGTCGCGGCCAGATTGACGTCACCGGCCTTGGCGACCGCCGCGCGGGCGGGCTCCAGCGACCTCGAGGAGACGGTCCGACGCTCGGCCTGCCACCGACGGCCGGGCGGGCGATGGACGACTGGCGACTGGCGACTGGCAGTCTCCGGTGGGCGGCGGCCTCTCGCCGGACGGGGCGACGGTTGCGCGGCAGGCGGGGTCGACGGCCGCGCGAGCGACGGGCAGCGGGCGACCGACGGCGATGGGCGACGGCAGTTGCCCCTGTGGCGCGGGCGATGGACGATGGCGGCGACCAACGCCCCGATCACCTTGCGCAGCACCCCGCCTCGCTTGCGCCGGGGCGGCGGTCGCGGAGGACGGGGCGGCGCGACGTACGCGGGCCCGCGCGACGGCCACACCGGCCCGAGCGACCGCGCCAGCAGTCTCCGGCGGGCGGCGGCCTCTTTGCCGAGCGGGGCGACAGTGGTGGGGGTGGACGGCTGGGTGAGCGACAGGCGAGCGACGACGGTAGGTGCCCGCAGACCAGGCGAAGGATGGCAGGCGACCGATGGCCGGGTGTGCGATAGACGATGGACGGCAGGCGCCCGCCGGCCAAGCGGCGGACGGCAGTCTCCTGCCGATGGCGGCCTTAGCGACAAGCGGCGACAGTGGCAGCGACGGCAGCCGCGCCGAACTATCGAGTAGTCGTGGGTTGGAGCCCGGCGCTAGTGGTTCTGCTGGCGGTACGTTCCGAGAACTCCTGCGGGAGCCATGTTCGATGTTTCACATGAAACAGGGCACCGTGTCGCAGACCGCAGAGCGAATCGCGCATGTCCAATGAGGTCTGGGCGGCGGCCTGTAGCGGACGGCGGCGTATGAACACAGGCGGCAACGGAAAGCAGCGGCGTACAACGGCAGCGGAGACAAACCATTGAGCAGCCCGGTGCGAGTGGTGTTGTGGGAAGCGCATTCCGTGGACTCGTGCGCGAGCCATGTCCGATGTTTCACATGAAACCAGCCGCCGAGCCGCCCACGGCAGAGCGGATCACGCCGACCTGTCCGGTGAAGTCTGGACGGCGTCTCGCCGTGAGTGCCCGTCAAGACAAGGATTGGATGACGCCGACGACGGACACGGTCGGAGGTCTGCTGTGATCCTCGGCCGAGGGCGGGCCGCGGACGCAAATGCCCATCCTCGAGGAGTTGGCGGCAACGCCCGACTCAGTCCGGGGCGTACGCGGCGTTGGCGGCAGACGAGGAGCGGCTGCGGGTTCCCGTGACAAATCGTCGGCCTGCGGGCTCCGTGAGATCCATGGCCGTGAATAGCGGAGACAGACCTCGGAGCGCGTGACCTACTCCCCTCCCCCATTGCCGCCGCACATGACTGATCGATTCGAGCGGCCGCGATCGCACGACGGCGCAGCATCATCAGCGGACGGGCAGCGGGTGGACCCTCCACCGCCGCTGCTTCACGTGAAACATCAGCTTCGATCACCCAGCGCATGGTGGCGCGCGAGCGAATGCGAGCGAGCCGCCGCCTGAGCCGCCGCCTGAGC
>NZ_JBYIRW010000031.1:0-66393 GCF_057708325.1 Nocardia sp. bgisy134 | reverse complement strand
AACAGAATTCGACCGGTCAAGACACAGATATCCATGGCTGCCTCGGGGTTGTTGTCGATCGAGCTTCCCCGGACATGTCAGGGGAAGATGCTTGGTACTTCAGTTACTAGGTCCGCATTCACCTTGTATTGGGTCGAGCGGATTGAGATCCCGCCCGTCGGAAACGGCAGCTGGCTCTATCGGCCGCCCCGCATATCAACACACAGCCAGCTCCTAGGTTGTTCGGGTGGATGGTCACGATCCGTCCGGCCGTGCCGCAGTCCACGCCGTGCGGCTGCGGCTCTGTCCCTCGGTGTTACGACACCTGCGAGAAATAGATCATGGTCCATAATATGGACCAACTGGATCATATTAAGGGACGCTACATGTGGGGTTGGGATGCTGTCAACATCAGGAATGCCTACATGGTGCAGAAACTCGCTGCCCTGCGTCGGGTGTCGTCCCATGGAGGCGCACCTCTGGTCTGTATTGTGGACCGCAGTGGCGGCAGTGAACTGTCACATTTGCTGGCGTTCGTGCCAGCGCTTGCGTAGCGCTTTCGGTCGCGGCCAGATTTGGCTTGTCCACACCGCCCGTGGTCCAGGTGTGCCCACGCGGCTGGTCGGCCTCATGTCAAGACTCACGTCCCTGTCAGTTGTCAGGCGTCTTGGAATGGTTGTGTCACGTGAGGAGATCGGTGGAACCCGTCGGGTCACAGGCGGCGGATGCCAACACTCGTGCGCCACCGGTCTCGGCAACGGTGAATACCGTTGCTGGAGACAGCAATCAGCGTGCACCGAAGTGCAGGCTGTTCGAAAGTGGTTGGTCGGCGAATCGGAACGGAGGCCTTCGGGAGTCATCGTGCTCCTCATCTCCGCGGAGCTGCTCGACCATAGTGGGATCCGGGTGCGTGGTCGTGGGGAACCGGTCCGATGTCGAGTCAGCCGACGACCGCCGACCAAATCTCTTCGACCTGCAGATCGATATTCTCGCCGATCTCGCCTTTGATCGCCTGGGCAACAAGAAGCTTTCCGGTGTTGACAAGATGAGTCCGCATCGCCGCCTCCGCCTGATCCGGACTGCCCGCGGCGATGGCGTCGAGGATCGGGGTGTGCTCGTCGTCGATGTCGGCGAGGGTTCTGGTCTTGTCCGCGGTCGATGCGCCCAGGAGGCGGGTGGTCTCGCGGAGTGATTTGACGATCGCCCGTGCACGGGCGTTGTCGGCTGCACTCAGGATGAGGTCGTGTAGTCGCTGGTCGTGTTGTGCGAACAAGTTTTCGTCGCCATTGGCTGCGGCGTTCTGCATCAGGCGGCGTTGTTCGTGCAATGCCTCTGCCAGCACCGCCCCGGAGTTTGCGGCGGCTTTGCGGACGGCGGGAAGCTCCAGGGCGAGTCGGACCGCGAAGATCTCGGCGATCTCTTTGGGTCGAGGTTGCAGTATGCGGAACCCTTGGCGCGCCTCGAATCTGATAACCCCGACTTCCTCGAGGCGGAGCAGTGCGTCGCGTATCGGGGTGCGCGAGATTCCGAGGACTTCGGCGAGCTGATACGCGGAGTATTTCACCCCGGGCTTCATTCGCCCGTCGTCGATCGCGGCGCGGATGGCAGTAATCGCCTGCTCCATGCGCCGTCCTTTCGACAGCGCGAGCGATTCGAATTCAAGCACACCATCGACCACAACGGACACTATATCAGCCGTAGCATGCTACGACCTGTAGCATGCTACGCGTGATATCTGCTGATGCCCTGTCCGCTGAGCTGCGCCGTTCCGGGGTCGGCGACGTTCTCGCCGACGACACCACGCGCGCCGCCTACTCCTCTGATGCCTCGCTCTACCGGGTGCGCCCGTTGGTCGTCGCCCGCCCACGCGACGCCGACGAGGTCACGGCGGCGCTCGCTGTGTGCCGTCGTGAAGGTGTGCCTCTGACCAGTCGCGGCGGTGGCACATCGGTGGCCGGCAACGCGGTCGGGACAGGCGTGGTCCTCGACTTCAGCCGGCACATGAACCGTGTGCTTTCGATCGACCCCGACACGCGGACGGCCACCGTTGAGCCGGGCACGGTACAGGCAGTGCTCCAGCGAGCTGCGGCAGCGCACGGGTTGCGGTTCGGTCCGGATCCCTCGACGTTCACACGCTGCACGATCGGCGGGATGATCGGCAATAACGCCTGTGGGTCCCGCACTCTCGGGTATGGCCGAACCTCGGACAACGTCACTGCTCTCCAAGTGCTCACCGGCACCGGCGAATCATTGCGGCTCGGTGCGGCGGGGACGACACCCTCATCACCGACTCTGTCCCGTCTGCAACAGGTCACGCGCAAAGGGCTCGCGACCATCCGCACTGAACTGGGGCGGTTCGGTCGGCAGGTTTCCGGGTACGCACTGGAGCATCTCCTCCCGGAGAACAGGTTCGACGTCACCCGAATGGTGGTGGGCAGCGAGGGCACTCTTGTGGTTGCGACGGAGGCGACAGTACGGCTGGTCACCGAACCCGCACACCGGGTGCTGGTCGTCCTCGGCTACCCCGACATCGCCTCGGCAGGGGACGCCACTTCGCTGGTACTGAAATTCGATCCCACCGCATGTGAAGGCATCGACTCCCGGATCATCGACGTAGTACGAGCCCGGCGTGGCCTGGATGCGGTTCCGCCACTGCCAATGGGCGCGGCGTGGCTGTTCGTCGAGGTAGTCGGCGACGACCTCGACGAGGCTGTCGCCAGAGCCCGGCAGGTCGGGCGTGAATGCGGAGCCGTGGACAGCCTGGTCGTCACGGACGCCCGCCGTACAGCCGAGTTGTGGCGGATTCGGGCCGACGGTGCGGGTCTGGCTGGTCGCAGTCCTGCCGGGCTGCCTGCACACGCAGGATGGGAAGACGCCGCGGTCCCACCCGACATGCTCGGCGACTATCTGCGGGACTTCGATGCCCTCATGGCCGACTACGGAGTGACCGGGTTGCCCTACGGTCACTTCGGCGACGGGTGCATGCACGTACGGATCGACTGGCCACTCGACAAGCCCGGTGGCAGCAGTGTTTTCCGCGAGTTCCTTGTCGCAGCAAGCACTCTCGTCGCTCGCTACGGCGGATCGCTGTCCGGGGAGCATGGCGACGGGCGGGCTCGCAGCGAGTTACTACCGCTGATGTACTCGGTGGACGCACTCGATCTGTTCGCCGCTGTCAAGCACGCCTTCGATCCCGACAACATCCTCAATCCCGGCGTCGTGGTCGACCCCCGTCCTGTCGACGCGGACCTCAGAGTCCCCGCTGCTCCCGTGCTGCGCCGCAATCTTGCCCTGGGCTACCACCACGACGGTGGCGATTTCACCCAGGCGGTGCATCGCTGTACCGGGGTCGGTAAGTGCCGGGCAGACAACACTGCGACCGGCGGAGTGATGTGCCCGTCGTATCAAGCCACCCGGGAAGAGAAGGACTCCACTCGGGGTCGTGCCCGGGTCCTTCAGGAGATGATCAACGGCTCCGCCGTCACCGGCGGATGGCGCTCACCCGAGGTACACGAGGCACTCGACCTGTGCCTGTCGTGCAAGGGCTGCTCATCCGACTGCCCGACCGGAGTCGACATGGCCGCGTTCAAATCCGAGGTGTTGCATCAGACTTACGCCGGCCGGATCCGGCCGGCGTCGCACTACACCTTGGGATGGCTGCCGCGGTGGGCCAAGGTAGCCAGTCACGCGCCGCGGTTGGCCAACGCCGCGATGCGAATCCCTGGAATCGGCCCGCTCGTATTGTCGTCGGCGGGGGTCGACAGGCGCCGCGCCATCCCGCCATTCGCGAAGCAGACGTTCCGGTCCTGGTTCACGGCAACAGAACACGACCGCACCATCACGGGAGACCCTGTGGTTCTGTTCGTCGACTCCTTCACCAACTACTTCACGCCCGAGATCGGACGCGCGACCGTGCGGGTCCTCGAGGCCGCCGGATACCGGCCACAACTCACCGACGCACAGCAGTGCTGTGGCCTGACTTGGATCTCGACCGGTCAGCTGACCGCAGCGAAGCGGATCCTCGGTCGAACTGTCAACGCATTGTCCGAGTTCGCCGCGGCGGGTACGCCGATCGTGGGAATGGAGCCATCGTGTACCGGAGTGCTACGTGGCGACGCTGCTGAACTACTCGGCTCCGCAGCCGCCTCATCGGTCGCCGAGCGGACTCGCACCCTCGCTGAACTGCTCACCGATCGCGGATGGGAGCCACCGTCGTTGCTCGGGACATCTGTCGTCGCGCAGCCGCACTGCCACCACCACTCCGTAATGGGTTGGAGTGCGGATGCGAAGCTCCTCGAGGAGGCAGGTGCGCAGGTGCAGCGCCTCGGCGGCTGCTGCGGACTTGCTGGCAACTTCGGCGTCGTGAAGGGGCATTATGAGGTGTCCGTGGCAGTCGCCGAGCAGCAACTGCTCCCCGCCGTGGCGGCCGCAGACTCGAACACGACCATCCTCGCCGACGGCTATTCCTGCCGTACTCAACTGGACGATCTGACCGACCGCCGCGGGACGCATTTGGCGCAACTGCTGGCCGAGCGACTCGATATGCAGATCGCTGGCGAACGTCGATAGATCTCACATACAGCAAGCGACGTGACTCCCTCCGGGTAGTGCCCGAAGGGAGTCACGTCGCTTGGGTGATCATCCTTCCGGAGGCGGGAAGGTGTTCGAGGGCGTTTTCGACGTCGGAGCCACCTGCTCGACTTCCTCAACGAAGCGCCAGTATGCCGTCGAGGCACTGAATGCCCCAGCTTCACCGAAGGCGGCAATGTGGCGCCGGTCGCTCGTGCCAGGCCATGAGTGCTCTGCCTCTTCCACGATGATCAGGCGTACGGGGCTGGATCCGTCGACTCGTTCGTAACGAATCTCGTGGACGCCGTCATCGATCATCCGCTCGGTACGTGTGTGACATCCCCAGTGGTCGGCCCATCTGCCGACTGCGTATTCGACGGATTCGCACCAACGTTCGTCGGTACCGCCATCGAACGGGTTGAACGGGTCTTGCCGTCCATGAATAGCCAGCAACGGGGGCATCGAAGATGAAGGTCGAGGGGGGAAGCGCACTCCAGCGATGCAACCGATCGATGCGATGCGATGGGGGAGAGCCGCAGCGATGTGGGAAGCGAGACGCGCACCACCAGAGTAGCCGCGAAGATGGATACGGGCGGGGTCAGCTCCCTGGCGCTCGACCACGTCGTCGATGAGGTGGCCTATGAAGGCGACATCGTCCACAGTGCCGGCATCGGGCCGAACGCCGGTCTCACCGGGCATGGGAATACCAGGGACGTTCCAGGCAGTGGCCGGTGGAAGGGACTCGGCGACGGTAAACGGGATAGCGCCCTCCGGTGCGATGACGATCGCCTGGGTCGCGAGGGTCTGTGCATCGGTTATGCGGAGATGGTCTTCAGGGGCGATGCCGCTGCCATGGAGGTCGATCACGACGGGGAGTGACGCGGAACTTTGATTTTGTGGTTGCAGCATCAAATAACGCCTCTGGCGGGCTGCGCTGGTAATTGTCCATTCGGAACGGACAATATTCAAATCACTCATGTCATGCTCCATTGATAAATTCATGCCTGGTGATCGGCCGCGTTTCGCGGTCGATGATGTCGCCCCGACGAGGCATCGCGCGGGACGCATCGCGAGCGCTGAAACCTGTGAGGACAACTGAGCGCATAAGTCGTGCCACGGTGTCGCGATGCCTTCGCCTTCCCACGGTGGATGTCGACCGCAAAGGCCCGAAGATCCTCTTCGAGGCTGGTTCGTATTGCGGTGCGAACGCCGCCTTGCCGTGGAGGGGAGCTCGGCGCGCGCGAGTCGCATGGCCGCATGAGGACGTCGCTGGGAGCTTTCGTGTGGAGTGATGGCGCCGGAGACTTCCGGAGGAGGGTGCTGTGATAGCCGACATGGCCGTCGCTCCAAGCATCTGACACGACGTTTGTTCTTCATTGACCCGCTATATGGACCGGTTAGATCGTATTGAGGGGCAATGCAACCACTCCCGGAAGGGGTTGTCAATAGAACCTGCAGGCCACACGAAGCGGCTAATCGCCGTGTCGGTCGGCCTCGGCGCCCGATGGGGTTCTGTGCGCGTCGGAGGCATCTGTGCAGCTTCTGACGTTCGGCTGTTCAATGGGGCCTGGTTCGACTTCGTAACCGCCGTGGCGTGATCGCACCACGGCTATCGATCCGACGGGGTCGGGCGGGGTGTGTGGGGATTGGAATGAGGACGGCAATCTTGGACCGAGCGGACCACTATTCGGTCCAGATGGTACGCTGCGGGAACGTGCTGCGGGGCGGTCGCCACATGGAGGAGAGGATGACGATGGACCGTTCCTGCATGGGTAGGCGTCTGGGCTCGGATAGCCAGCGGAGGCGTCGCTTCAGCACGGGACAACCGTGTTTCAGCGTGGTGCTGGACGGCTCGTCCTCGGAATGCACTGCACGCACCGTGAGCGCACTCCACCTATCTTGCCCGGTGTTTTTGTATGCGCGGTGTCGATGCGGTACAGCGAAGGTGGGATCCGCGGACTCGTATTCCCGGATATTCCCCGGAGCCTTCTAGCGAAAGGATGTCCCGTCGCGGCGCGGAAATTCTGCCGACTATGAACGGCTCAAGACCCCGATAACCTGAAAACGAAAGAAGACAGATGTCCCGCAGTTCCCTGGCCGGCCGCACGATCCTCATGTCCGGTGGAAGTAGAGGTATCGGCCTTGCCATCGCTGTCCGCGCCGCGCGAGATGGCGCCAACATCGCGTTCATCGCCAAGACCGACTCGCCCGACCCGCGGCTGCCGGGTACGGTCCACACTGCTGCTGCGGAGATCGAAAATTCCGGCGGGCAAGCACTTCCCATCGTGGGGGACATCCGCGACGCAGCTACGGTGGACCGCGCCGTTGAGGCCTGTGTCGAGAGGTTCGGCGGGATCGACATCGTCGTGAACAATGCTTCGGCGATCGACCTACGAGCGGTGGGCGAACTCGAGTTGAAGCGGTTTGGCCTGTTGCTCGACGTCAATGTGCGCGGCACCTTCGGCCTGACGTCCGCGGCTCTGCCTCATCTACTCGATTCACCCCACGCCCACGTGCTCTCCTTGTCTCCTCCGCTCAATCTCGATCGGCGCTGGCTCGCCATGCATGCGCCCTACACACTGACCAAATACGCCATGACCATGCTGACTCTGGGGGTCGCGGAGCAACATGGCAGTCGTATCGCCGCCAACTGCCTATGGCCACAGACCCTGATCGCGACCGCAGCGGTCAACAATGTTGTCGCTGGCGAGGCAGGAATGCGCGCCGCCAGAGTTCCGGAAATCATGGCGGATGCTGCGGCCGTGATCTTGTCATCGAACCCATCCGAGCGTAGCGGGCACTGCTACATCGATGCCGATGTGTTGCACGGCGTCGGACAGACCGACCTTTCGGCGTACGCCGCGGTTCCCGGCACGCGGGACGAGGATCTGGAACTCGACCTCTTCATCTGAGGTCAGCACGGCAATGTCATTGTGTGGCAGGGGATTTTCCTGATCTGCCATCGAGGCGATGGTGCCGTTACCGGCGTGTCCGGTTGGGCTTCAGTCGAATGTAAAAGGCTGCGTCGGGGTCCGTAGCCTGACCTGGTCGCCCAGCTCATCGTCTGGATAGTGCGCGGCACTCCGGCTGGCGGCATCGGCGATTGGCGGGTCTGGCACATCCGTCGGCTCTGAGTCCGGTTGCGCAGGTACACCTTTGGCGCAGCGGCCGAGGATTGTCGACGTTCGGACGATCGCTCCCTTATTTGCGAAGCTGCGCAGCTACCCTGGCTGCTGAGGCGACGACCTCTGTTCGTATGCAGCACGGCATTCGAGGGGCCATCCTGGCGGCGGGTGCAGAGATACTGATAGCGGCGATGGGCCGACTGCGACCCGCTTGGATGCACGCCGCGACCGAGACTATCCCTTCGGTCAGCTCCTGGTGGGTGATGGCGTAGCCCCGTTCGCGGATGACCTGGAGGTCGGTTCGCAGCGCTTCGGGATCGGTAATGGTCTTGGTGGTAACCGCACTCAGCCCCGCCTCGAGGTAGCTCTCGATGTGGTTCGGCGGCAGGTGGGCGAGCACGGATTTGCCGGTCGACGAGGCGTGTAGCGGCGAGCGGGGGCCGATCGGCTTCACCAGCCGAGTGCATGCTTGCTGCACTGACGTTCGATCAACCGCTTGGTGTCATGGTCGAGCACTGCCAGATGAATCGTCTCCAGGATCTCACTATTGAGTCGCCCGAGGAAAGGTAGGGCTGCGTCGCGCAATCGACCGAGGTCATCGACTCTGTCGCTGAGGCCACGCACCCGAGCCCCGAGTATCCACCGTGCGATCTCATGCCCATCCGGCTGGATCCAGTTCGGATCGGCAAGGGTGGCCAGGCTTCGCTACACGGTGCTCTTGGGTATCCCGACGCGGCGGGCGAGTTCGCTGAGCCCAATGGGCTGATTCTCCGCGACCGCTTCCAGGAGCTGGAAGGTCGTTCGCACGCTACGCACCGAACGCTCCCTTCATCCAACGCCTCTGGCCGGTCCATATTGCAGACCAGGCGTGCACCATGTGGGCAATCCGGGGAAAGCCCATGTCACAGAGGTGGCGCAACAACTGAATTGGGCGAAGCGGTGTTGACAGTCACACTTTTGGCGCTGTACCGTCCCTCTTAGTGAACCGCATGGTCCGCATAGCGGTACGGCGGCGAGCTAAGTCGCTGGACAGCGCAGTCTGAAGGAGTGATTGTCATCCGCACCATCAACACCGACGTTCTAGTGGTTGGGTGTGGGCCCACCGGGCTCACTGCAGCGGTGAGCCTCGCTTCCCAGGGGATCTCCACCCTCGCGATCTCCCGGTACCCCGGGACCGCGCACACTCCGCGTGCGCACATTACGAACCTGCGCACTATGGAGGTCTTCCGGGATTTGGGCATCGAATCGCAGATCAAGGAGGTCGGCTACTCCTTGTCGTGGCTGAACAACAACGTGTTGGCCACATCCCTGGCGGGAATGGAGATTGCTCGGTACAAGAGTTACGGAACGTCTTGGGACCGCCTCTCCGACTATGCGGCAGCGAGTCCATGTGACGCCGTCAACTGCCCGCAGCACGTGATGGAACCGGTGCTTCTCGCCGCCGCTCAGGACCGTGGTGCGGATGTGCGTTTCTCCACCGAGCTCGTGGACATCGAGCAGACTCCCGACGAGGTGCGCGCGCGGGTGCGCCGGCGCGACACCGGAACGGAGTACATGGTGCGCGCGCGCTACGTCATCGCTGCGGATGGTGCGCGGTCGACAATTGCCGAAAAGCTCGGCTTCGATTTCGAAGGGCAAGCCGGCTTGCGGGGGATGGCGAACTCCTGGATCGAGGTCGATCTCACCAAGTACGTCGATTACCGCCCCGGAGTTCTGTTCTGGATTGCGCAGCCTGGTCATGAGCAGTGGTTTGGAACCGCCACCTTGACCAACGTGCGGCCCTGGAACGAGTGGATGTTGGTGCACCCTTGGAACTCTGACGGGCTCCCCTCAGAGGCCGAAGTGATCGAGAAGGCTCGGTTGGTGATCGGCGATCCGAAACTCGACATCAAGGTCAAGGCCATTACGCAGTGGCAGGTGAACAACGTCGTGGCCACCGAGTACCGAAAGGGGCGGATCTTCCTGGCTGGTGATGCCGCACACCGGCACCCACCCACCGGCGGCCTCGGCACCAACACCTCTGTGCAGGATGCCTGGAATCTTGCGTGGAAATTGGCCTGGGTGATCACCGGGAAGGCCGGTGAGGGACTGCTCAACAGTTACGAGCCCGAGCGCCAACCGGTCGGCTCGCAGGTCGTGGCTCGGGCGATCAAGAGCTGGCACAACATGGCCGATCTCGTTGCCGCGCTCGGTTTCGCGGAGGGCCAGTCCATGGAAGAAGGCTGGAACGTTCTGTACGAGCTCTACGAGGACTCGGCGAAGGCAACCGAACGCCGCAAGACCTTGGCGAAGGCTCTCGAGCTGCAGAATTATCGGTCGAACGCCCTCGGTGTGGAGCTCGGTTACCGGTACGAATCTTCTTCGGTGGTCGACGACGGCATTCCCTTCCCGGAGCCGCAACGCGATCCCGAATTGCATTATGAGCGAACGACACATCCGGGTGCCTACCTTCCCCATGCATGGGTGGAGCACGAGCAGAAGCAGGTGTCCACGCTCGACCTCGTCGGGCACGGTCGATTCAGCCTCATCGTCGGCATCGGTGGCGAGCCGTGGATACGTGCCGCAGCCGAGGTCGGTGCCGCGCTCGGCATCGAACTGCCCGTGTACTCCATTGGGCTGCGCTGTGAATACGACGACATCGTCGGCGATTGGGTGGCGATCCGAGAGGTGGGCGACCAGGGCGCGATCCTGGTGCGTCCTGACCGCCATATCGCCTGGCGATCGATGGGTTTGCGCGACAAGCCTGCCGAGGAACTCCGTACTGCGCTCGACCATGTTCTGGCGCGCTGAGAGCGATCGGTACAGGGACTCGGGAGAGAGGCTTGTTGGACTTCGTCATATCGCCCGAGTCGCGGAGCGCGACAACCGCTCTGCTCGAACATGTGAACGGAGGAACTCATGATCCGTCGAGTGGTCACCGGCCACCGCGAGGGCAAAGCTGTCGTTGTCAGTGACGGGAAGCCGCCCCGTTCCCACGCATACACGAACATACCTGGCATGCAGTGGTCGTTCGCGTGGGCAACCCTGGCCCAGCCGCACATCACCGCGGAGGCCGAAGCCGAAGCCGTGTCGAGCGAGACCACCCTCATTCCACCGCTCGGTCAGACGCGACTGCTGTTCCTTCAGGTTCCCCCTGATGCCTGGGCCATGAGGAAAGACTTCGATCCGGCTGCTGCAGTAGCCGAAATGATGGAGCAGCAGCCGGACATGGCGGCGACATTCGAAGGCGGTGCCCCGGGATTTCATCGCACGGATTCGATCGACTACGTCATCGTTCTCGACGGCGAGATCGTTCTGGAGTTGGATGATCAGCAGGAAGTGCTCTTGAAAGAGCACGACGTGCTTGTCCAGGCCGGGACACGGCATGCATGGCGAAACAGGAGCGACCGAACAGCAACGATCGCGGTCGTCCTCGTGGGAGCTGAGCGGGACACGAACTAGCTGTCCCCGTGCGGGCATTGCGCTGCCACGCACTCACTGTCGCCCCAGCGGGTCAGCTGAATTGTGAAATTTGAAGGAGTCAATGATATGTCCGAGTTCAAAGATGACGAGAATCGCCGTGTCGATGCGTCTATCGGTGAACTGCGTCCGTCGATCTATGCGGTCATCGAAAGTCCAGCGGATTTCGCGGCGCTGCGGCAGCAGTGGGCGCGCCATGCGGCCGTGCCCGTTATCGCTGAAAATCGGGATGAGGGAATCGATCATTCCTGGGCGGATCTCGATGTCCGAACCATGCTGCGCGGAGAGCAAAGCGAGGGTCGGTTTGCGGCCTACAGCGTCGTCCTCGCACCCGGTGTGGGACTTCCTGCCCACTACTACGAGGACACGCACACGTATCTCGTGGTCGCCGACGGCGAGGTGGAACTCGGTGTCGGCAATGTGGTCGACAGCGTAGGCAAGCACAGCTTGGGGTTCGTGCCGCCACGCACGCGTCAAAGCTTCCGCAACACTTCGGAGCGGCCGGTCGAACTGGTGATCGTCCATTCACCCGCCGGTGCCGAGCGTGCCTTCGAGGCCGCTCACGACCATTGGACCGAGACCGGGGAACAGGACGAATCCAGCTACCACGCGATCCTGTCGCGATTCGGTGTCCGATTCGACGACACGCTTCTGGAGAACGACGGCAAGACGAATTACGAGCTGCCTCCGGTCGAGTTCGAGTTCACGGGACACGGTGATCTGGAGCGGCTCAGGGAAAAATTTCTCGAGCTTCCGGTGCTACCGCGATTAGTGCGCACGACACCCGACGAGTACGACTCCTCGCTGACGGGAGCCACGCGTCGGAAGCAGCTGCTGAACGGTGACACGAGTGGCGGAAACGCCATGCTCAACCTGGTGTCCGGTCCGCCCGGCCTGGGTGCGCCTCCGCATCACCAGCCCACTGAAGAAGAGTTCTTCTTCATCACCGGCGGCCAGTTGGAGCTCACCTGCGCGACAGAGACCAATGCCTTGACTCCGGGCGCCTTCGCGTTTTGTCCGCGCAACTGCACCCACGGCTTCAACAACAAGAGCGATGCCGAGGCGCAGTTCGTCACCCTGAACTCCCCGGCCGGCCACGAACGAACGATGGCCGAAGTACATCGGATGAGGGCGCAGGGTGCCACGAAGGAGGCTCTCCACGATCTGTCGGTTGCCGGAGGGTTCGTTTTCCACTCGATCGAGGCGCTTGGATGAGCACAGCCACCGAGATCGCGAACCCTGGCAAGGCGGGTGCGTTTGGCGCAGCAGGCGGTCGATTCCGATGAAGTTCGTGGTTTACGGCCAGCAAGGCCGATTGGGAGTGATCCAGGGAGATCGTATTCTCGACCTTGCGCTCGCCGCCCACGCTGGCGGCACTGTGGCCGATGATGGCGAAGTCTTCACCTCGCTGCTCACACTGATCGAAGCGGGAGACCGAGGACTCGACCGTGTGCGTCGGTTGCTGGAGCAGTTCGAAGCCACCGACCAGCCTGGGCTGCATACCGACCTCGCGGCGACGCACCTGCATCCTCCGTTCCCAGGACGGCGGTTCGCGTTTGCCGGAGGCAACTACGCTGCCCACGTCGCCAGGGGATACGCCAACCGTGGCCGTCCGATCACCGCAGAAGAGGTCTATTCGAAGACCCGCGAAGGTAAGGCCGGCGGTTTCTGGGTCGTATCACCCCCGGCCGGTCCGCACTCGGACATCCCAGTTCCCAACAGCGCGGACGGGCTGTTCGATTACGAGGGCGAGGTCGCGGTGGTGCTCGGCAAAGGCGGAAAGCGCTTGTCGGCCGACCGGTGGGAGAACAGAGTGTGGGGGACGACGCTGGTCATCGATTGGAGCATCCGCAGCCACACCGAGATCGCGTTCCAGGCGCCTTTCTACGCGCACAAGAACTTCGACAACTCCAAGTCGATCGGGCCGTGGATCACTGTCGACGAAGTAGATCCCAACTGCTGCGAGGTCGAAACACGGGTCAACGGGCAGGTGCGGCAGCGGTTCAACAGCCGCGACATGATCCACTCGTTCGGCGAACTGTTGGAGCAGATCTCCGAAGATCTGACGCTTCTCCCGGGCGACGTACTCAGTGGCGGCACCGGCCCCGGTACCGCGGTGGACAGCACCATCGCCGACCCCGATGGACATTTGCCACTCGACCTCTTCCTCAAAGCAGGGGACATCGTCGAAGTGACTTCCCCGCATCTCGGTTCGCTGCAAGCGCGCATTGTCGCGAGCGCCTGAACAATATTCCCTAATTCGGCGCTCGCGCAGAGAAGAGTGAAAAATGACTGAAAACGACTTCATGTCAGAGCACGACATTCGCACGGCGTTCTTCCAGGCGATGTCGCAGATGTACCGCACCGAGGTACCTCTTTACGGCGACCTGCTGGATATCGTCGACGACGTCAACGGCAAGGTGCTCGCGGGATCTCCCGACCTGGAACTCGATCTGCGCCGCCGGGGTGAACTCGACCGGCTCGGCCAAGAGCGGCACGGGGCTATCCGAGTCGGGACGGCTGCGGAACTGTCGATGATGCGGCGCGTGTTCGCTGTGATGGGCATGCATCCCGTCGGCTACTACGATTTGTCCGTCGCGGGCGTCCCAGTGCACTCGACCGCCTTCCGGCCAGTGAAGTTGGAAGGTCTCAACCGCAACCCGTTTCGTGTCTTCACCTCACTGTTGCGTCTCGAACTGATCGATGACCACGCCCTGCGGGCGGAGGCCACAAAACTGCTTTCACAACGCAAGATCTTCACCGACCGAGCGATCGCGTTGGTTGAGCAGTTCGAACGCGACGGTGGTCTCGACGGCGAATCCGCGACCGAGTTCGTGCGGGAAGTCCTCGAGACGTTCCGATGGCACAGCGACACAGTTGTCGACTCGGAGACATACGAGAAGTTGCACGATGTGCATCGGCTCATCGCCGACGTCGCGTGCTTCAAGGGGCCGCACATCAACCATCTGACGCCGAGAACGCTCGATATCGACGCCGCGCAGGAGGAGATGCAGGCCCGAGGAATCAACGCCAAAGACGTGATCGAGGGTCCTCCTCGCCGCGAAGTTCCGATCCTGCTCCGCCAGACGAGTTTCAAGGCGCTCGAGGAAGAGGTTCGCTTCAATGACGGCGCAAATGGCGTGATGGGCACTCACACGGCCAGATTCGGCGAGATCGAGCAGCGGGGCCTGGCCCTCACTCCGAAGGGGAGGGCTTTGTACGACACATTGCTCGACGCAGCGCGCGGTGAGGAAGGCTCGCAGGCTCACAACTATGAGCAGCGTCTGCAAGAAGTCTTCGCACGCTTTCCGGACGATCTGAACACGCTGCGGCAGGAGGGCCTGGGCTACTTCAACTACAGACTCGCCGACAGTTTCAAGCCGGATCGGATCGGCGTCTCGGATTTGGAGGCATTGATCGCCGGGGGCGTCGTCGAGGCATCGCCGGTGATCTACGAGGACTTCCTCCCTGTCAGCGCTGCCGGCGTTTTCCAGTCGAATTTGGGCGGCACCGAGCAGAGGTCCTACTCGGCTACAGAAGCGCAAGCCGACTTCGAAAAGGCGCTCGGGGCGAACGTGGCGGATCCATTCACGTTGTACGAAGCCATGGAGGCAGCTTCGATGGCTTCGGTTCGCGCGGCGTTGGGTGCGGCAACGGCGTCGGACAAGAGGTGATGTGCGGGACATCGAACCTCACTTCGGCCGCCGCGGACGATGACACTGGAACGCGACGTCCTCGAGCCCACACGGCCCAATCAATACCAAGAAAGAAATGCCGGAACCTGCAACCGACACGGAGCAGTGTCCGGTGCATGTATCAAGGAGGACAACGATGTCGAGGATGATGCGCGCTGCGCGAATGCACAAGGTCGGCGACCCGCTGCAGATCGACGAGGTCGAGGTGCCAACTCCCCGACCCACGGACGTGCTGGTCGAGGTGCGAGCCTGCGGGTTCGTGCCCAACCTGATCAACGTGCTGACCCGCATGCACGACTTCCCCAACCTTTCGCTGCCGAAACTGCCCGCGATCTTTGGTCTCGACGCCGCGGGCGTCGTCGTTGAGAAAGGTGCGCAGGCGCGCGGCATCGAAATCGGCGATCGCGTGTACGTCAACCCCGCGCGGTACTGTGGCGGCTGCCGATACTGCCGGACGGGCAAGTCGCAGCTCTGCCCGGCCTACGCCTTCAACGGCTACATGGGCTTCAGCAAGCACTCGGCCGTGCTGTTCGAAGACTATCCATATGGCGGTTTCTGCGAGTTCATGACCGCTCCGCTGCACAGTCTTGTCAAACTTCCGGACACCGTCTCGTATGAGACGGCGGCGCGCTGGGGGTACCTCGGTACCGGCTACCGGGCGCTTCGTCGTGCCGGAGTCGGACCGGGAAGCACGGTGCTCATCAACGGCATCAGTGGAACCCTCGGGCTGGGCATCGCCCTGTTCGCGCGGGCCTTGGGCGCGCGCCAGATTCTCGGCACCGGGCGCGACCGTACGTTGCTCGAACGGGTCCGGGCGATCGATCCAGCGCGAATCGAGGTCCACTCTGCCTACGACGAAGAGCCGGTAGCAGACTGGGCCCGCAGGCTCACCGGAGGCGAGGGCGTCGGCGCCGTGATCGACGCTCTCTTTACGGGAACCCCGAAGGAGCCCATGCTCGCCGCGATGGCTGCTCTGGCCCGCGGGGGCATCCACGTCAATGTAGGTGGCGTCACGGGAGAGGTTCCGATCGACATGTTCGTGGCCATGTCGAACCTCAATGAATTCGTCGGCAGTCTCTGGTTCTCCACCGCCGAGGGCCAGGAGATGGCCGATATGGCGGCCACCGGTCAAGTCGATTTGTCGGTGTACGAGCACGAGATTTTCAAACTCGCCGACGTGAATGCCGGATTGTCGGTCATCCAGAACAGACACGGCGGGTTCAGCAACTACGTGATCGTTCCCTGACGCCACCGCACAGGTCGATCCGCTCTGTCATCAGCGTTGAACCGGGAGCCAGTGAGTATTGCGCGCTGTCCGGGCCTGGCTGCCCGATTTCGTTTTCGCAGGCGTGACGATCCTGCAGTTTTATCGGAGGTTTGTTTGATGCATACGATTGAAACCGACGTCCTCGTGGTAGGTGCGGGGCCATCTGGGCTCGCAGCAACGACGCTGCTGGCGGCGCATGGGGTGTCCACCATCACCCTCTCGCGGTATTCGGGAACGTCGCCCCAGCCGCGCGCACTGATTACCAACCAGCGGACCGTAGAGGTTTTCCGTGATGTCGGCATCGAGGATCGCGTGCGCGCGGTAAGTATGCCGTTGCCGATGCTGGGAAACAACGTGCTCGCGACGAGTTTCGCCGGTCCAGAGATCTTTCGCTACCGATCCTATGGCACCGGTGATCGAGCTGTTGACTACGCAACTGCGAGTCCGTGTGAGGGGCTCAACGCGCCGCAGCACGTCGTGGAGCCGGTGTTACTGGCGGCCGCTACCGAGCGGGGCGCGGATGTTCGGTTCCTTCATGAACTCGTGCAGATCGAGCAGACGGCGGAGGCCGTCCATGCCCGCGTCTGTGAGCGGGCGACCGGACGGGAGTACGTCATTCGCGCGAAGTACGCGATCGGTGCGGACGGTGGCCGCTCGCGAGTCGCGGAACAGCTCGGGTTCGACTTCGAGGGCGAATCGGGGCTCAAGCACATGCTCAATCTGTGGGTCGAGGTGGATCTCGCCGAGTATGCCGCCCATAGGCCCAGCGTGATCTACATGATTTACCAGCCAGGCGGCGAGTCGTGGGTCGGGTCCGGATCGTTCTTCTGCATCCGCCCTTGGAACGACTGGGTGCTGGTGCGCGAATACGACCCCGCTGATGGCGAACCGGATACCTCCGATACTGCCGTTATCGAGTCCGTCCGCTCGTTGACCGGTCTGCCGAACGCAAAGGTCCGGGTCAAGGGCGTCAGCAAGTGGCACGTCAACCGCATGGTCGCGAACACATACCGCCGAGGACGAGTGTTCCTCGCCGGCGACGCCGCGCACCGGCATCCGCCCGCGGGTGGGCTGGGTAGCAATACCTCGATCCAGGACAGTTTCAATTTGGCCTGGAAGCTTGCTTTCGTATTGTCCGGACGCGCTGGCGAGGGGTTGCTCGACAGCTACGACGAGGAGCGCCAGCCCGTGGGTAAGCAAATCGTGGAGCGGGCGATTCAGGGTCTGAAGAACCAGGGAGCAGCGATCGGGGCGCTCGGCTTGCGGCGTGGGCAGTCGTCCGAAGAGGGCTGGGCGTCGCTGCGTGAGCTCACTTCCGATGCCGACGGTGCCGCTGAGCGACGCGCCGCCCTTGCCGAGGCGGTCGAGTTGCAGCACTACCGGTCGAACGCCCTGGGCGTCGAGCTCGGACAGCGTTACACCTCCTGCGCTGTGGTTGATGACGGCACACCTTTCCCCGCGCCCGAACGGGACCCCGTGCTGCACTATCAACCGACCACTCACCCTGGAGCATGTCTCCCACATGCCTGGGTCGAGCACGATCGTCGCCAGGTCTCGACCATTGATCTCGTCGGGCATGGGCGCTTCAGCTTGATCGTCGGGATCGGAGGCGAGCCATGGGCGGAGGCGGCGGCCAAGATCAGTGCCGAACTCGCTATCGAGCTGCCGATCTACTTCGTGGGGTATCGCTGCGAGTACGACGACGTCGTCGGTGAGTGGGCAGCGGTACGCGAAATCGGTGATCGCGGCGCGTTGCTGGTCCGGCCCGACCGATTCATTGCCTGGCGGTCACACGGGCGCCCGGACTCGCCGGAGGACGCTTTGCGCGGAGCAATCCGGCAGGCGCTGAACCTGACCGCCGACTAGAACGCTGATCCACAGGAGCGCCAAGCGGGACGAATACGGCAAGCGTCGCTCAGGTAAGCCAAGCCGGTCAGCGGTATCGGCAGCACGCCTCGCGCAACCGACTCGGATGGCGCATCGCATGAGTGGGCGATGTCTTGCCAGCAGCATCGAGCTGCCCGTGTATGCATTCCCCGGTGCGTCGAAGGGTCTCGAGAGAAAGGGAGCGTCCAATAGCCATTCCTTCGTATCCTGAAGGCGCGGTCGTCCACACGGTGATCATCGCTTGGAAGGGCGGGGCGGTCGATGACCAGCTCATCGACTACATCACCAGTGAACTGCGCGATGTCGGCGAGAACAGCGATGGAGTTCTCGACTACCGTGTCGGATCTGATCTTGGGGTACGCTTCGATCACGGCGACTATGCTGTGACGGCGATATTTGAGAACCAGGCTTCGTTCGACGCATATGTCGCAAACAGCCGGCATATCGAGATTGTTGAAGAATATCTACTCCCGAATGTTGAGCGTCACATGACAGCGCTGTTCGAAATCTGATGCAAGCAGATTTTCGGAACGGCTGAACTGTCAATTCCTCTGTCAATTCCTGGAACTGCTGGTCGTTCCCCTTGAACGTGTTGTGCAGTGGGTGCTCTCAACGGCTAACTGGTTATGTTCGTTTCGGGACGGAGGCTGAAGCGGACGGCTACCAAGTTTCGGTCCCGGGCTGGCAGTCGTCGACGTGTTCTTTGCGTTATCGGCCCACGGCGATTCCGCATGCAGCTGCCATGTCGATCAGGGTGCACGCGATGTAACTCGGTGCGCTGTGGGTCCGTGACGTTGTCTGTCGAACACGTGGATCCGAGCCGCGGGCGATAGTCGGTCCGTATTATGGACCGCCTATCGGCGAAGCTTTGTTTGCGCGCCATAGAACCTAACTGTCATAGCAGAAGGACTGTTGACTCGATCCCCGAAGAAGCGGTAATGTTCCTCTATATGGTCCACCCGGTCCGTAAGATGGACCGATCTGGAAAGGTTGGCATGTTCTTTCAGGTGAAGTGCCCTATGGCTGCGCCGCTTGCCGCGAACCGGCGGTGCAGTTGATGACGGCGAGCACCGGCATGCTGGGGACGGTGGCGATTTGGCCGGCTCAATGACGGAGGAGGTATTGTCCGAATTTGTAGGGTTCGATGTGAACGGTGGAGTTGCCGTACTGGAGTTGCGTCGCCCGGAGAAACGCAACGCGGTCTCATGGGATATGTGGGAGGCCATTCTCGCACATCTCGCGGTGGCGTCGGGCAGGCCGGAAATTGGCGTACTCGTGGTAAAGGGCAGCGGTGGCGCATTTTGCGCTGGAGCCGACCTGGGCGAGGTCAAGCGGTCCGACGGCACGGCCTCGGCCTCGTTCCACGAACTTGTAGTTCGGTCTCTTTGTGCCATCGCTGAATTTCCGGTGCCAAGCGTGGCGAGTATCGAGGGTGCGTGCATCGGCGGTGGATGCAGCATCGCGCTGGCCTGCGACATTCGGTTCGCACATTCCAACGCATTCTTTGCGATTCCCGCGGTTCGGCACGGAATCGTCTACGACAGGGGCTCAATCGGAAGGCTTGTCGAACTCCTGGGATCCGGCCGTGCGGCACACATGTTGTTCACCGCACAACGCCTGGATGCGGCGCAGGCGGCGCGTATCGGTCTGGTCGATGAATGTAGTAGTGAGCTCGACGAGCTAGTGACAAATTTTACCGATGCAGTACTTCGGGGTGACGCTTCTACGATGGTTGCGACCCGCAAATTGATTCGCAATGCAGCGCAACGAACGGCGGGTCTGTGATCTCGCTGGTGCGGTGGGCATCTTTCCCACGAATTTCGGTGCCATCCCAGACACCTGCCTGGGGCGGGAATCCGGCCCGACTGCAAAACGTGAAGTGAACGGAGTTGCCATGTCTATTCTCGAAAATCGATCGACCCGGAGCGCGACTTCGGGAACGCGGTCGTTTCTCGTGAATCGCGGGAAGGCTATCGCGCGCCTTGACTACTGCGAGATCCGGAACCGGAGGGGTTTTCATGGCTGAGTCGAAATCAGGTTCGGGCCCGCTCAGCGGTATCCGGGTAGTTGATCTCACCAGGGCGCTGGCGGGTCCCTTTTGTACAGCGCTGCTGGGCGACTTAGGTGCAGATGTGATCAAGGTAGAGGGTCTTCCCAATGGCGACGCGACGCGGAATTGGCCCCCCTTCGACGGCTCGCGCAGCCTCTACTACTTGAGCACCAACCGTAACAAGCGTTCGTTGGCATTGGATTTTCGCACCCCGGAGGCCCGGACCATCCTGGCTGACTTGGTCGCGGAGGCCGATGTGCTCGTGGAGAACTTCCGGCCTGGCGTGCTCGCCAAGCTCGGCCTGGATCCTGAGCGGTTGCAGGTCGACCGGCCCGATCTGGTGCTGTCGAGCGTGTCTGGGTTCGGTGAGATCGGTCCACTGCGGAACGACGCCGGTCTCGACCAGGTCGCTCAAGGGATGTCAGGATTGATGTCAGTGACCGGAGCCGGTGAGCACACGCCGATGCGCGTTGGCGTACCTGTCGTCGACATGGCCGCCGGTATGTTCTCCGCGATCGGAATCGTCGCTTCGCTCGTGGGCCGCGCCGTTTCAGGCCGGGCAATTCGGATGAACACATCGCTCCTGGAAAGTGCGATTTCGTTGATGACCTTTCAGGCGCAGCGCTATCTGTCTGTCCAGGAAGTGCCACAACCACAAGGCAACGATCACCCGATCATTTCGCCGTATGGAACCTTCCATGCGGAAGACTCGAGCATCAATGTCGCGATCGGAACGGATGCCCAGTGGTCGGCGCTGTGCGAGATTCTGGGTGCACCCGAACTCACAAGGCGCCCCGAGTACTCGGCTTCGGCCTTGCGAGCCGCCAATCGGAGCGCCTTGTCCGCCGAGCTGAACGAGCTCTTCGGCAAGAAGCCGGCGAATGAGTGGCTGGAGCAGTTGCGTGCCGCCGGGGTTCCGTCAGGCCCCATCTACACCATGGACCAAGTCTTCGATGACCCGCAGGTGCAAGCACTCGGGCTCGTTCAGACAGTGCGGAACGAACACAGCGAGGACCGGTTGCTCCGCGGGCCCCTGTGGGTGGACGGCAGCCCCACTCCGATCAGGAATCACCCGCCCTCGCTGGGGGAACACAGTCGGGAAGTTCTACGAGAACTCGGCTACGAGGACACTGATATCGACAATCTGGTCAGAAAAGGTGTCATCGACCAAGCGCAGGTTATATGCACTCCGACTCCGCACGGCGGCTGAGCAAAGCGGACACTGTATGTCCCGCCTTCCCATGAGAGTGGGCGCTGACCATGGACGCCCGGTCTGCCGTTGTAGCAGCGGCTTGGACCCGCCGAATGTGTCAGGCGCCGACTCACTGCGCCCCCCATGGGCCTGAACTTGCCGACAAATCAGACGGTTTGATGAGGCAATACCGGTACTTGCCGTTCCCCCTTCGTAACTCGGCCTCGGCTGATCTATGTCCATATCGCGCACCGGAGCCAGGATGGCGACCCAGCCTTGCTGTTCCAGAAGTCGCCGCCACAACCGTCAGGAGTTTCAACGTGTCAAGAGTGTCCGAATCTGTAGCTGCTCGAAAAGTCGCACTGACTGACGAGGAGATCTTTGACAGTCACATCGACGGCAAACTGTCCGTCGAGCTGACTGCGCCGCTGGAGAGCCAGCGCGACCTGTCGATCGCTTACACCCCGGGCGTTGCCCAGGTGAGCCGCGCCATCCACGCGGACGAGTCTCTTGCCCGCCGCTACACATGGACCGACCGGCTCGTCGCCGTCGTCTCCGACGGCACCGCCGTCCTCGGCCTCGGGAACAATGGCCCGCGCGCGTCCCTGCCGGTGATGGAAGGTAAGGCTGCCCTGTTCAAGAAGTTCGCGGGGTTGAACTCCATTCCCCTGGTGCTCGACACCACGGATCCGGACGAGATCGTCGAAACGCTCGTCCGGATTCGTCCGAGTTTCGGCGCAGTCAACCTCGAGGACATCTCGGCCCCGCGATGCTTCGAAATCGAGAAGCGTCTCATCGAGGCGCTCGACTGCCCGGTCATGCACGACGATCAACACGGCACCGCCATCGTCGTTCTCGCCGCCCTCAAGGGCGCGGTCACGCTGCAGGGACGCGATCTGTGCGCGTTGCGAGTCGTTATCTCCGGGGCAGGTGCGGCCGGTGTGGCCTGCGCGAATATGCTGCTCGCCGTGGGCATCCGGGACATCACTGTCCTCGACTCGAAAGGAATCGTGTCCCGCGACCGTACCGACCTCGGCCCGAGCAAGATCGATCTGGCCACTCGCACCAATCCGGCGGGCCGATATGGCGGGCCGATCGAGGCTATGCGCGGCGCAGATGTATTCATCGGCGTCTCGGCCGGCACTGTCCCGGAGGAAGTCGTTGCGGAGATGGCGGACAACGCGATTGTCTTCGCGCTGTCGAACCCGGATCCAGAAATCCATCCCGAGGTCGCCGCTCGCCACGCTGCTGTCGTCGCCACCGGCCGCAGTGACTTCCCGAATCAGATCAACAATGTGCTCGCCTTTCCCGGTGTGTTCAAAGGTGCGCTCGACGTGGGCGCTCGCCGCATCACCGAGAGCATGAAGCTCGCGGCCGCGCAGGCAATCTTTTCGGTCGTCGCTGATGAGCTGGCCGCCGATAGGATCGTCCCGAGCCCGCTCGACCCGCGGGTCGCGCCTGCCGTCGCCGCGGCCGTAGCGGCCGTGGCACAGGCCGACGGCATTGCAGACCAGCAGCCCCAGGATCCGCCCAAGAGCAACGGAAATGCGATCCCGTAGTGCCATGGGATTCGGTTGACCCCAACCCCCAAGGCAGCGCCGCTCGCCCAACCTGTCCAGCGCGCTTGGTACGACGGTAGCGCTTTTGCGGATGCCGTAGTGATTAAGTACATTCATCGATTTGATCGGGTTCGAAGACGCGGGATCATCCGTCTGTCCACCGTTGTTTCTAGTACTCCAGCACGACTTCGTGATCGATGGTGGAGTGCTTGGTTGCTCGGGTGGCGGCTGGGGGGTGATTATGTCGTGCTCGTGAGTGGTGCAACGGGTTTGGTGGTGTCGGCTGGTGTTGATGGTGGTCGATGGCAGCGTGAGTTCGAGGATCTGGCCGCGGGTATCGGGGCGCGGTTCGGGCGGGTGGAGACTCGTCGCACGGTGGTGAAGATGCTGGCCGGGATGGTGTCGGAGCTGCCGAGTAAGAACTGTTGGACCTTGGCGGAGCAGGCCGGGGATAACGGTCCGGGCCGGATGCAGCATCTGCTGTCGGCGGCTGTGGTGGATGAGGGCGGGCTGCGAGATGACCTAAGTGATTATGTGATCGAGCATTGGGCGACACCGATGCGACGCTCGTGGTCGACGAAACAGGCGATCTCAAGAAGGGGGTGCACACCGTCGGGGTCCAGCGCCAGTACACCGGCACGGCTGGCAGGATCGAAAACAGCCAGGTCGCGGTGTATCTCACCTACGCCACTCGTGCCGGGCACGCGTTCATCGACCGCGCCTTGTATCTGCCGAAGTCCTGGACAGGTGACCCGGTCCGCTGCATGCAGGCCGGGGTGCCTGCCGACGTGCGGTTCGCCACCAAGCCTGCCCTGGCGAAACGATTGATCATCGGTGCTCTCGATGCCGGTGTCCCCGCACCGTGGGTGACCGGGGATGAGGTCTACGGTGGTGATCCGAAGCTGCGTGGTGAGCTCGAATCTCGCGGTACTGGTTACGTTTTCGCCGTCGCCTGTGACCATCGCGTCACGACCGTGACCGGCCGTGTCCGCGCCGATGTCTTGGCTCGCGCTTTGCCGCGGCGGGCCTGGCAGTCGTTGTCGGCCGGTGATGGCGCCAAAGGGCCCCGCACCTACGACTGGGCCTGGATCGAGATCGGAACCGATGAGAACAACGCCGTGCCCGGGTGCCGGTGGCTGATGATCCGCCGCAACCAGCGCACCGGGGAAATGGCCTACTACCGCTGCTGGAACCAGCAACCGGTCACCTTGGCCCGGCTGGTGAAAGTGGCGGGACGCCGGTGGTCGACGGAGGAGAATTTCCAGACCGCCAAGACACTGACTGGCCTGGACCAGCATCAAGTGCGGGGGTGGCGGTCCTGGCACCGCTGGACGCTGCTGGCAATGCTCGCCCACGCCTTCCTCACTGTCCTGGCTGTCGGCGAGCATGCCCTCGCCGCCGTCTCCTCAGATCGGATCCCGTTCACCCGCAACGAGATCCGTCATCTGTTCGCGGTGCTGGTGGCGCAACCCGTTCGCGTGATGATCGACCGGCTGCACTGGTCGAACTGGCGGCGACGACATCAGTACCGGTCCCGGGTCTGTCACTACCGTCGACGCGGCGCGGCAACTACAGTGCCCGGGTGAACACTCGACCGGCGACTCTGGCTGCCGAACTGGAAGCCGATCTCGACCGCTACCCCGACCAGCGTGGTGAAATCCTGCTCGAAGCCGCCGTGCAATGGTGGCACGCCGCAGACCATGACCGCGCCATCGACCTGCTGCGCCAGGGGATCGATCTGGGTGGTGAGGACGGCGGCAACGCCCGGGTGACGCTGGCGGAAATCCTGTTCGACCTCGACCGCGATGCTGACGCGAACGCCCAGCTGGACGCGTTACGACGAGACCGGATCGATTCCGCTGCTCCGTATCACATGGCCGCCGAACTACTGGAAGAACGCGGTGACCTGCAGCAGGCACTGACCTGGTTCAACATGGCCGTGTCGCGGCTGTCCGACGACGAGACGGCCGAACGCGACACCGAACTGGGGTTCCTCTGCTACGCCAACCACGTCATCGCCGGCCGCCACCGCGTCCGCCGAGCGCTGGAACTACCCCCCGACGACCTCGACGACTCGGTCCAGTCCATGGCTGGCCACGCCGACGAATTCACCCGTGCGGCAACCACACCCAAACCGCCGCGTGAAATGCGAGTGCTGTTCTGGCCCCGCCCGGAAATTCCCCGCGCACACGAAACCTGGCCGCAACTGGTCGAAACCATCGACGCCGACGCCACCATCGCCGAGCGGGAAAAAGCCAACCGTGATCTGGCCGACTCCGGCATCCCCCGCATCACCATGGTGCCCCTCACCGTCGCCAAACTCCTCGACCACACCATCCGCACCGGCGGCGACCCCACCGACTCCGACACCCGCCTGGCCTGCATCAACGAGATCATCGCCGAAGGCCACGCCATCAGCTGGCCACCCCCGCGAAACGCACCGTGCTGGTGCGGATCTACCACCAAATACAAGAAATGCTGCGGCCGACCCACCACATGACCCCATCAACCAGCACCGATTACGAAGTCGTGCTGGAGTACTAGGTGGCTGGCGCTGCCGTCCGATCGCCGCAGCGTTGGCCAACCCTAGCGCCAAACATCAGTGACATGCCGCAGGTTGCGAATACAAGGGACTCAGCGTCACCGGATGCTTGCGGCAATTTCAGCAGCCGCAGCCGCGACCTTACGACCGTACGTTTCGCACACATCCGGTGACATTCGAGAAGCTGCCCCCGAAATGCTCAGCGCCGCGATCGGGCGACCGCCCAGTTGGCGAATGCAGGCTGCGACGGAGATGATACCGTCCGTCATCTCTTGCTCGGAGATGGCATAGCCGCGTTCTCGAATGGTTGCGAGCTCAGCCCGGAGCTGGTCGGGATCGGTAATCGTATGAGGCGTGAGCGACATCAGCTCCCTGTCGAGGTATTCATCGATCTCGGACGCCGTGAGGTAAGCGAGTACGGATTTCCCAGTCGAAGCGGCATGCAGCGGAGATCGGGTGCCGATCGGCTGAACCAGTCGCAACGCATGTTTGCTCTCCCGTCGCTCCACCAGTCGCATCGTGTCTGTCTCAGGCACGGCCAGGTGGATTGTCTCGAGCGTCTCGCTGTTGAGCCGTTCAAGGACTGGGGGAGCCACCTCGCGAAGGCGACCCAAATCATCGATCTTCTCGCTGAGAACACGCACCCGCTCCCCGAGCACCCAGCGGGTGGCTTCACGTCCGTCGGAACGGATCCAGCCGAGCTCGGCGAGAGTGGCGAGGCTGCGTTGCACGGTGCTCTTGGGTAGACCGAGTTGGCGCGCGAGCTCACTGAGGCCGATTGGCTGCTTGTCCGCGACGGCGTCGAGGATCTGGAATGTCGTTCGCACGCTCCTCACTGCGCGCTCCTTCGTATCGTTCGGGATAGTCGGTCCGTATTGTAGACCAGTATGGCACACCGTTAGGCTGGCGAAATTTGTCGGCCGGTCCGGAGTAGCGCGACTCCCTAGGGATTCCGGCCGCGGCCGCAGTAGATGCTTTGATAGCTGCGCCCTCTATATGAGCGAAACGAGCCGCATTGCGGACCGACCAGCGTGTTGCGCGCGGCTCATCAACCTTCGAAGTCGTCTACCAAGGTTTACCTCGGGTCAAGGCAGTTGCCGCGTATCGACGTGGAGACGCAGCCGTCCGCGGCGGTGACCTGCAGGCGGGGCAATCGAGATCGCGGCTGTGCAGGCCGGACGGCTCGTGGGTCTACGCGGTCTGATGACGCCGTCAGCGGACGGTAACGCGCCACTGTGGCGGTGTGATCCAATCTCCACCGAATGTCAAAGTTTGGCAATGGTGCCGAGACGGTGAAGTCACGCGTTGTAATCCGCCGCGAGCACGGCAGTCAGCCGAGGCCACGGCGCGAGCAGTGCGGAAGTTCGAGGAGCTATGCCCGCAACGTCCCAGCGGTGGCGCGCAGGTCGATCAGCAGACGGCTAACCGCTGACTAGGATACAGCGCGCGAACGTCCTCAGGGCAGCGCCGGACCTCCGAGCCCGGCGAGAATCTCAACAACCCGCGCGCTTGATGGCGTTCGTGAAGTACTGCAGCGCGCCGGACCTCCGGGGTCCGGCGAGAATCTCAATGCAGTGCGTGCGCGAGAGGACGGCCGCGGTCAATCATCTGCGCGACCTCGACGACCGCGGCGTCCTGGCCGCCCCGTCGATTCCCTGGTTGCGATCGTCCTCGCCTGCCTCTTCTCCGGGAAGGAGTGACTGCACGTACCGACTCACGGCCAACGCAACGCCGCGGCCGTGAGCGCGGGGCCCATGTGCTCAAGGAGAAGCCGTTTACCACCGCCTGCTCGAAGCCCTCGAGCTGGCGCGGCTATGTCGAGAGTCAGGCATCCATCTAATGGTCACGCTACAAAATGCGGCGCTGGCTGGCGCCCGTAAGTACCCAGCCGAGAGGGCTGGTTGATGGTGCCGGTGGCAGTCGGTTCGCGTGAGTGTTCCGATTGGAGGTCGCGAGAGCTGTCAATTCCCCTATACGCAGGGTTGGACGCGGCTACTGTGACGGCATCTAGCGAGAAGCGCCCTGACCTGCGCATTCGGATGTCCTGAGTGGAGCCGCGACGTTCCATCTCATTGATGGATCTTTCCGTGGTTGTCCTGGTTGAACCAAGCGTCAGGGGTATCTATGCAGCGCGTGCAGGGCTCGCGGAAGTTGGCTGTGGCGGCAGGGGAGTGGGAAGTTTCTGCGGAGCGACGGACAGCAGCCGTTGCGTTGTCGGATGAAATGCGCCCTGCTGGGCCTGTAACAGCCGAGGCCGGGAGCTGGGGCTGTGTAATCGTCAACGGCAGCCATATAGAGGTGCTCTTACAAAATTTGGGAATGGTTCTATGTGCATCTGACAATGTCTTTGCCGAGCGCGATCGGCCGGTAGGCCGGGCCGGTACGCCGAAACCCGGTCTGTCTCACTGGGATTCGCGTTGCGCCCGCAACTCCTGCAAGGCCAGGTCGTCGCGATCATCGATATCGACCTCGGTCAGCTCCCATGTCGGGGCGTCGGCCAACCGCCCGGGATCCTCGACGACCACGGTCTCGGCGAAGGTCTCGACGATGTCGCGCGCCGACCGCGCGTGCACCCACCACCACAACCCACCCATGCCGTAGTTGAGCGTGGCGCCGGGAAATCAGGATGCTCCCGGCATCGTCGCATCTGCGAGCACCTCGGTCGCCCGGTCGTGGAATCGGATGTCGTAGAAGTCGGCGACCGCGCCCCAGAGGGCCAGCGACCATACGGTTTTCGACTTCGGCCGGGCGCTCGCTGATCAGAACCAGATCCTTGATCACCCCTCGCCCGTCCGGCTGGCGCACGCGTTTGGGGTGGCGCATCACCCGCCCGCTGCGCAGCTGCCGGGTGAGTCCTCGGTCGATCGCCTTGCGGCGACGAGGATCGAATAGCGACAAGTCTGAACTGGTTGCCGAACCAGCAGCGCGTCCCTTCACCGACCACGATCGCCGACCAGCCGCGGGTGTGGCTTTTCAGGTCCGCCAGCAGGCACGCGGCTTGGCGGTGCAGGAGAAAGGGGCCCGCACCGCCATCCATGCAACACGCTCGCTATCTGGCCGATCCAGCCTTCAGCCCGGCCGACGATCCGCTCGGTAGGCGCAGGTGTGCGTCGGGAACGCCGCCACCTCGCGGATCAAGCACACCGTCCTGGTTCGCATAGGGGCTCTGGCCGGGCGGAGCCTGCACCGTCGTGAGGTATTTCCACAGGCCGTCGACCAGGACCGCGCCACCGCCCACCAAGGTGCCGACCAGTCCGCCGGCTCCGGCGAACGCGGCGATCGCGGCGGGGGTCGTGGCCAGACAACCCGGGCCAACGATGAGACAGGAACCGAGACCGATCGCGGCGCCGATCAGTGCGCCCAGCACGGTGCCGATCACGGTGCCGATCAGCGGACCGCGAATCATGTTGTCGGCCAACTCATTCAAGGCTAGTTGCTCCTCCATCGGGGAGGCGACGGGACGTGGTCCGTCCGAGCGAATATCGGTGAGGTCGGGGGTGAGGGTCAGCGTGCGCCCGTCGGCGGAAATGCGCTCGTGGATCATCGCACGGTGCCCGTCCAGCTCAATGGTGAGCGGCAGCGTCGATACCAATCGCCCGTCACTGGCGTGAACGGCGACGGTCTGCCGGTCCGGCGCGAGTGTGAATGCGGCGCTGTCCAGGGTGGCGATCACGGATTCGCCGACGACCGCGGCGCGGTATCCGACCGGCGCTGGCGCTTCGGCCGCGCTGGGCGCCGCCGCGGCAACGACCGCACAGGCCGTCGCGAGAACTGCCGAAGTTGTTGTGCGGTACTTCATTCCGATTCCACTTCCAGCTCGGGGATCGCGATCAACGGACGGCGGGCGCTGGTGTCGGGGCAACGCCAGGCTTGGCGGACAGGTGCTCGGCGTACTTGCTCTCTCCCGGAGCGGTTCCGAGAATCGTGACGTATTCGTAGAGCGCGTACGCGGCGGTGGGCCCACCACCGAGAACGAGGCCGGTGAGGCCGCCGACCGCGCCGACGAGGGTGACAATCGGGAGCACCGCGATCACGCAGCCGACGCTGAGCACCACGCAGGAGGCCCCCGCGACAGCGAATCCGACGCCGACCCCGATGACGGCTCCGATGGCGGTACCGATCAGACTGCCGATCGACGTCCCGATGCTCACCGCGTTGATGAGATCGTTCATCGCCAACTGGTTTTCGAGGGGGGAGGCGACCGGACGCACGGCGTCCGCACGCAGGCCGCTCGTCTCGGGGGTAAGGGTGAGGGTGCGCCCATCAGCGGAGATATGGTGCTGGAGCGGCAGGCGCTGCCCGTCGACAGTGAAGGTCAAGGGCAAAGAGGTGAGAGACTGTCCGCTGATGTCGCGGATGCTGAGGGATTGTGAGTCAGCGGCGACGGTGAAAACACCGCGGTCGAGCGTGGTGACGACGGCATTCCCGGACAATGCCGCGTGATATCGCACAGGTTCGGGCGTTTCGGGCGCCGCATCGGCCGGTGTGGCGGCCACCTCGACGATGAACACAGCGAGCAGTGCGGTGATGACTGGCCTACGAGTTCTCATAATTCCTCCTCTGATGCCCCGATTCCGCGGTGAAAGCCGGAAGGGGATGACCGAACGCCCGGATCGGGTTGTGCGGTGGCATGGTGTTGCCCGCCGGGGGTCCAATCCCTTGCGGCGATGATGGTTTCGTGGTTGGCCTGAGCGGGATTCGGCCAAGGGAGCCACTTAACGCATTTGAAAATGCGTTAGCGAAGTTTGAGCGGCCGCTGGCCGGATGTCAAGCTTTTCGTCGTGACACAACATGAAGCCCGGGCGGCCAAGGCGAGACAGGGAGGACGTAGCGCCCGTGTAGTGGAGGCGGTGCGCAAAGCGACACTGGAACTGTTGATTCAGCGCGGCTACCACGGTTTCGAGATCCCCGACGCAGCCCACAACGCCGGAGTCCATCCGACGACCATCTATCGGCGCTGGCAGGGGAAGCAGGACCTCGTCGCCGACGCGATGCTCGCACACATGGAGCAACAGATCCACGTCCCGGATACCGGCTCCTTGCGCGGCGACCTGACCGAATTGCTGCACGAGGTCACGGCCGTGCTCGCTCAGCCGCCACTGCTCGCGTTGCTCCGGGTTCAGGTCGCGATCGCCGACTCCGTCGAGGGCGTCGACGCCGCACGCCGCCGATTCTGGGCGACCCGCTTTCGATCCTCGGCCGCGCTCGTCGAACAAGCGATGTCCCGCGGCGAACTCCCCGCTCAGACCGATGCGCAGGAGTTGGCCGAGTTCGCGATTGCTCCGATCTACCTGCGCGTTCTCGTCACCGGCGGTTTGGTCGACGAGGCATTCATCCGCTCCTGCGTCGAGCGAGCACTCCGCGCCTTCGGCGCCGCGATCGAGGCGGACGAATGAATTACGCGGCGGCGGCGAGAGCGGCGAGCGTGGCGTTGGTCAGGCGGGCGATGTAGCCGTCGTCCACCGGCCCGCGGCTGATCAGCAGCCGGAAGAACAGCGGAGCTCCGAGAAGGTCCATCCCCAGCTCGAAGTCGAGCTGAGTGGGCAATTCTCCGCGGTCGATGCCGCGTTGGAGGAGTTGCGCGGCCGCCGCGCGGCGGGGCGCCGCCACTGCCGCGCGTAACGCGTCGGCCAGGTCGCGATTGCGGGCCGCTTCGGCGAACAGGTCGGGAACGATCCGGCTCACCAGCTGATGAGTCAGGGCGCCGACGACGTCGCGGATGAATGCCTCGACGTCACCACGCAGCGATCCGGTGTCGATGTCGGCGGGACTGTGCGCACGCACGGCGGTGGATATCAGATCGATCAGCATCGCATCCTTGGAGGGCCACCGCCGGTACAGCGCCGCCTTACCGACACCGGCGCGGCGAGTCACCGCCTCCATCGACATCCGCGCGTACCCGATTTCGGCGAGTTCGTCCAGGGCAGCACGAGTGATCGTTTCGGTCACGGTTTCCCGAAGGGCTGCCGCTCCCGCGGCTCGGCGGCTGGTCATTCGATACCCCTCAAAAGAACGGAACGGTTGCGTTCCGATGCTATCAGGGCTACGCTCGCAAACCTGAACGCAACGGAACGGTTCCGTTCCGTGTTTGCCTGCATGGAGGGACAATGAAGTTTCTGTTCGACGACGAGTCGTTCTCGTTCGAAGCCTTGCGGACTGCCGGACACGGCGCCTACGGCGGGGCCGAGCTCGGCGAAGTGCTGGCCACCTGCCAGAACATCCCCGAGGGCGACGAAGAGGCGTGGTGCCGGGAATGGTCGGCCACTGCCGAGCGCGTTCATCGGATCGCCTGGACCGCTCTCGCCGCCGGCCGCCGAGTCAGCGCCAGGGAAGCTCTCCTGCGTGCGTCGAACTACTACCGAAACGCGGACTTCTACCGCAGGCTCGACCCGGACAACGACGCCGAATCGGCCCGCCTGGCTCGGCTGTCACGGCAGACATTCGCCGAAGCCGCCGAGCTGTTCGACGTTCCGCCGATCCCGCAGGCCATCCCTTACGAGGGCGGCGAACTGCCCGGATACCTGTTCCGCGTGGATGATTCGGACAAGGCTCGGCCCACGGTCATCCTGCACGGTGGCTTCGACTCGACTCTCGAAGAGCTGTACTTCTTCGCGGCCGAAGGTGCCCTGCGGCGCGGCTACAACGTGCTGGGGTTCGAGGGGCCCGGCCAGGCCTCGGCCCGGCGGGAGTCGGGGCTGGTGTTCCGACCCGACTGGGAACACGTGGTGACTCCAGTTCTCGACCACGCACTGACGTTGCCCGGAGTCGATCGGGACCGTCTTGTCCTGTTCGGCACCAGTCTCGGCGGATACCTCGCGGCCCGCGCGGCCGCCTTCGAGCACCGCTTCGCAGCTTGCGTGCTGCACGACGGCGTTTACAGCTTCCATGACGCCTACCGCAGTGTGATGCCACCGTTCCTGTACGACTGGATCCTCGACAAGCGTGATGACCTCGCGAACCCGGTCCTCGAACTGATGATGATGTCGACCCAAAGCCGATGGGCGGTGCGCAACGGCATGTGGACGTTCGGGGCCGCGTCCCCCGCCGAATACATCCGAATCACCCGGCCGTTCACCGTGGACGGCATCGCCGACAAGATCACCTGCCCCACCCTCGTCCTCGACGCGGAGAACGACCAGTTCTTCCGCGGCCAGCCTCGGCAGGTCTACGACGCGCTCCGGTGCGAGAAGGAACTGATGGTGTTCGCGTCCGCCGACGGTGGCGGCGAGCATTGTCACGAGGGTGCGACGTTGCTGTTCAACCAGCGAACCTTCGACTGGCTCGACACCCGTCTGAGCCTGTGAGCGCCACACGCCGGGCCAACCGCGTGCTGGCCCTACTGATGCTGTTCATGATGATCAACTTCGCCGACAAGGCCGTGCTCGGCCTCACCGCCGACCCGATCATGAACGAACTCGGACTCTCCGCGACCGGATTCGGGATGGTGGCGGCAGGCTTCTACCTGCTGTTCAGCGCATCGGCGGTGCTGGTCGGATTCCTCGGCAACCGGGTGCCGGTACGCCTGTTGCTCGCCATCTTGGTGTTCATCTGGTCCGTCGCGCAGCTCCCGATCCTTGTTCCCGGGACCGGATTCGCGATCCTGCTCGGCACTCGCGTCCTGCTCGGCGCCGGTGAAGGTCCTGGATTCCCGCTGGCCAACCACACTGCCTTCACCTGGTTTCCAGAGCAGCGGCGGGCACTGCCATCGGCGGTGATCACCGCTGGCGGTGCGCTCGGCGCGGTGCTCGGTGGTCCGTTGATCATCGTGACCATCAGCGCGTTGGGCTGGCGCGCGGCCTTCGGCCTGCTCGGCATCCTGGGCCTACTGTGGTTGTCGGCGTGGCTGCGCTGGGGCAATACCGGCCCCTATCATGTTGGTGGCAACGCTGATTCGAGTACTCAGAAGGAAGTGCCGTTTCTCCGAATCGTGGCCACCGGAACCTGGCTCGGTGGGACGTTCGCGACCTTCACTGTCATGTGGTCCCTCGCGCTTGGGCTCGCCTGGCTGCCGCTGTACTTGGCGGACGAGGTCGGATTCAGCGAGGCCGCGGTCGGCGGCTTGATCGGACTGCCGAGTGTGGTCGCCATCGCCCTTGTACTGACCGTCGGTGTCATCGCACAGCGGGCCGCCCGGCGCGGCGCCTCCCGTCGGCTCGCCCATGGTGTGCTCGGCGGCGCCGTCGCCGCACTGGCCGGCATCTGCATGCTGGCAGTAACCAGGCTGGACGTGGCACCGCTGGTCCTGCTCGTCGTCGTGATCGCCTTCTCGGCGGGCAACGCACAAACACCGCTGGTCAACGCCGCGATCGCCGACATCTGCCCGGACCGACAGCGCAGCGCGGCACTCGGAACCTCCTACGCGGTAGCCGCAGTGGCCAGCCTGCTGGCACCCTACGTCACCGGCAGACTCATCGACGCCGCACCGAGCCCCTCGGTCGGCTTCGCGATGGCATTCGATCTGGCTGGATTGTTGCTGGTGGCCGGCGCAGCCGTGTCGATGCTCGCGATCAGACCGGATCGAGACCAGTTGCGGACCGACCCCGCTGAGACCGAGATCGGCGTAATCGGCCGCGTGTAGGACGGGCTTACGCAGGCCGTTGGTTTCGACGAGCATGCCCTGCATGATTCGTGTGCACGGCGACTCGGTGTAGCGATCCCAGTACGTCGGTCCTCGTCTGGCAAGGCTGTCCGACGAGGGCCGCATGGACTGCCAGGAGACTCGGTGAAACCCGGCGCCAGCAACATCGACGAAGAGTCACGCCGAACACCAGTCGACCACGATGTGCAGCACGAGAGCCCGAAAATCAAGCGTTATCAGCGGTTTACGTAAGATCCGCCCGATCTTTGCCGCCCCGGGCGCGACACGCAGACAAACGCGCTGCGCGGTGTCATGCTCGGAAATCGTGACGAGCGGGTTGGAAGGCGCTGCGGTGAAAGCCGTTGCGGGACTGGCGAAGCCAGTTGGTGGCTGGCTGTTGCGGCGGGTACGACCGGACATCTCGCGGTCGGCGCTGGCGGGGCATGCCGACGGTTTGGCAGAGGCGGTCCAGCGGCGGGAAACGGTGCTGCGTGATCAGCTGAGGGCGGGGCCGGGCACGGTGATGGATCTGGAATTCCGGATCGCGTCACGGCGGCGTTCGGGCGATGACGCTCGTTGTGTGCTGGCGAATATCGGTACCTACTACCGGGAGAAGGTGACGCAGCGTCGGCTGGTGGTTTTGGGTGCGGCGGGGGCGGGCAAGACAGTGTCGGCGATCCATCTGGTCCTCGATCAGTTGCGTGATCGGGCGCTGTTGTCGGATTCGCTGCGCGCGGCCGCGCCGGTGCCTGTTCGCGTCAATGCCTCGGGATGGGATGGCAGCGAATCGTTCTCGGGCTGGTTGGCGACGAGACTGTGCCTCGATTTCGCCCTGCACGCGCGTGTGGCGCGAGCCCTGATCGACAGTGGCCGGATCCTGCCGGTGCTGGACGGCTTGGACGAGATGGATCCTCTCGATGGCGCATCGATACGTGCGCGGACCGTGTTGGATCGGTTGAACGAAACCCCTTGGCGCAACCGTGGTCTCGTCGTCCTGTGCCGCACTCCGGTGTTCGCCAGGATCACCGGTCTGCGTGGCGATGCCGGTCTGCACGGTGCGACCACGGTGACGGTGCAAACGCTGACCACGACCGATATCTACTGCTATCTCGATGATTACCGTGACCAGCTCGGAGTTGCCGAACAGGCGTGGGGGTCGGTGACCGCGCGGCTCGAGCAGGATCCGGACGGACCGCTGGCCACCGCGTTGCGCACACCGTGGCTGCTCGGACTGGCCGCGCCCGCTCTACATGGCGGCGGCCGTGACACCGCCGACGCGCTGGCCGCGTGTTCCACCGTCACGGCGGTGTGTGATCTGTTGTTCGCCAGCATGATTCCGGCGGCGATCGCCGCGACTGAACGCACCGCGGCGACCCGCGCCTACACCGAACGCGCTGTCGATATCTGGCTGCACAACCTCGCCGAGCACCTCCAGGCACAGCGGATTCGGGGACGTGGCGGCACCGATATCACCCTCGACCGTATCTGGGAACTGGCCGGTGTGCGGCCGACCCGATCACTGACGCTATCTGCGTTCGTCCTGGGAGGCGGGCTCTTCTACAGCACGGCGACCGGATTGTTGTCCGGCGCCTATCTCATCGGCGAGACAGCGATACTGACCTGGCTGTGGCTGTGGCTGGGGTTGTGGTTCGGATTCTGGTCTGTCCTGACACGGTTCTTTCCGAAACTCGCCGCGCCACCGCGTCTGGCTTGGCGTATCCCGGGCAGATCCCGAGGCCGCAGAACCCTGCAAGGCATGCTGGTCGCCGGGGCGATCATCGCGTTCGCGCTCACGCTGACGACCTGGATGTGGTACTTCCAGCCGCGCGGCCCCTCCGGCGCGATCGCTATTGCGGGCTGGTCGATTTCGCTGTGCCTACTACCTCTCGGGGTGGCGATCGCGGTCATGAAGGCACTGGGCACGACCAGCGAAGACCGGTTCGCACTCGGCGTGGACGAACAGCGGGTGATCCGCGACGTCCGAACCGCCGCCATCGTCGTCGGACTCACGGTCCTGCTCACGGTCGGCATCCTGACCGGCCTTAGATTCCTGCTTCGTAGCTGGCTCGTTCTTCGGCTATACGGAATCCCCGATCACCTGTCCGGAGCTCAGCTCGCCCGAACCATGCTGCCCCAGTTCGAGCAAGGGCTCGATGTCGGACTACTCCTCGGATTGATGCTGGGAACGACCGCTGGCACTACGATCGGTCTCACGGCAGGCCGGTACGCGATCGCGTCGGTGCTGTTCCGTGTGACCGGTACCTTCGCGCCACGGCCCGCTCCGTTCCTGAACTGGGCACGCAATACCGGCCTGCTGCGCGTCACCGGTATCTCCTACCAGTTCCGCCACGACACCTACCAGCAGTGGTTGGCGCTACGACCCGCCGGCCGCCCCGACCCGATACGCCGCCGTGCGCCCGGCCTCGCCGCCGTGCTGGTTCCGGTCGTGGTCGTAGTGACCACCATCGCGCTGACCGTTGTCGCCAGTCCCCGCTGACGCGCATATCATCGCCGACGCCGCCCGCGCCATGCCGCATACGCTGGACCGGGTCGACACCGGCGACGAACCCCTCACCGAGCTCGGCGTCCTGGTCGGCTTCGACGACGACCTGGCCGACGAAGCCACTCGCACCAACAACCGCATCCGTGGCCTGCTGTCCAGCTCCACCCAGCTCTCGAACGCGCCTCGGGGCCCCGGATCTCACATCCTGCGGTTCTGGAGATCTTGTCCCGGTGCGGCGGCCCCAGCAGGGATCCGAGCCGCGAGCAAACGCAATCGCAAACTCACCACGATCGCCACCAAGCAAGAAGTAGCGCTGTGGTTGCCGGTGGACGGGACGCGTCGGGGCCGGATCAGCGGCTGACTCGAACATTCGGAGGTCAGCAGTATCCGCATGCACTTCTCTATCCGAACGATCGCGAGAGCGGGGAACAGTCGAGAACCGTAATGGTGGAGCCGTGTGTGACGGCTCTGGCCATCCTCTCTCGCAGATGCGGGCGAGGCTACATCGCGATCTTTAGAATTCATGGGGTGGTGGTCGGTAGCGCAAGGGCGGGGCATGGGAGTGTCGCGGGCGCATCCGGCGACGCGGGCACGGAGTACCGGCGCGGCGTCGTAGCATATGCCGTGGCCTACGGTCTGGCGGGAGTGTCCCTGCCAGGAGTCGAACTCGGACCTGCGCACGCCCGCGTGGCGTCGGTGTCGCTGGAGACCGACGATGCGGTCGATGACATCAGGATCGATTTCGAATCGGGCCATCGGGCATACCTCCAGGCCAAGCGATCCCTGGAGGCTGGCGCTTCGCTGAAGAAGGCTGTTGCCCAGTGGATTCCGGCGGTCAAGGCGGGGCTCTGCCCTGAAATGGACCGACTGGTGATCGTCACGGGAACACTCAATGGCCCGACGAGGAATTTACAGGGCGTTCTGAACCGTAACCGGACAACTCATCCGGGGCCTCCCACCGAAGGCGAAGCGAAGATCCTCTCGACTGTCCACGATCTCTTGGACGAGTTGAGCGACGCCGAGCGGGAACTGGTCCTGAAGTGCGCGGTGATCTGGGAACTACAGGTAGAGGAACAGGCCGAGCCTGGGGCACAATTGGCCATGGCCCACTTGCGGGCTGTCGTCGCCGACAAGAGACCCGACGCGACGCGCACGGCGTGGGAATCCCTGATGAACATCTCGGGTCGCATCGCTCGGTTGCGGGGTGGCCACGACCTCGCCGGTTGGTCGGAGGGGTTGCGAGGTACGGGCGTTGAGCTTGCGAGCACCGGAGATACGCCCGCAGCAGTACTCGAAACACGGCGACTGGCACTGAAACGGTACTGCGATCGCCTGATCCGGCAAGGTACGGAGATCGACCTGCGAATGCTGGGCGCCGAGTTGCCCAACCTCCTTCTGGCAGAAGCCGACGCGGACGTCACCGTCACCACGGAGCAGGACGACAATCACTTCGGATCCGATCTGATCGGGGCCTTCCTGCGACGCGGCCGTGTCGTTCTGACCGGCTTGCCCGGCGGTGGAAAAACTACCGCGCTCAAACATGTGGCGGCCCAGTTGGCGCAAGATCCGACAGACATCCTTCCTGTACGCGCCTCGCTTCGAGAAATCAATACCGCAGCCCACCAGACGGGTTTTCGGGAACGATTGGTCGCCGCGGCTGTTCGCGACGAAAGAGTCGGGGACCAGGAAATTCTCACCCAGGAGATCAATCGACGCCTCGATGGGGAAGGTGGCATCGCTTTGCTCCTCGACGCGTTGGACGAGACCTATAATCAGCGCGGAAAGGTGATCAGTGAGTTGTACGACCTGGTTGCTGATCTTCCCGACGGTGTCTGCATCCTCGTTACGACTCGTGACGTCGCCTACGGCCAAGCCGCCACTCTCGGCTGGCCAGCTCTGCGCTTGCGGCCACCGTCGAAAGCACTGGATGCGGTGACCGCGGTCTTGGAAGCAGCCGCGAAACAGAAGATGCCGGTGGCGGCGAACCGATCCGAGTGGGTCTCCGAACGCGTGGAATGGGTGCAAGCAGCGCTGGCGCAGGATGAGCTACTGCACGAGACACCGCTCATCCCGACACTGTTGGCACTGCTGGCTGCCCAGCGGTCACCCGATCTACTTCCCAAAAACCGCGCGAAGATCCTGGAAGCCGTGGTGAAGGATATGGTCGCCACCCGAGAAACAGCACGCGTCGCCGACCTTGCCTTCGGGCCTCTGGAAGGCGATGACTTGCCGACAGCAACTATGGAGGCGTTCACCAGCGAAGCCGCCGCAATCCTGAACAGCCAGGGCCGGGCCGACAAAAAGGCGGTGATGGATGCAGTCGCTGCCGCGCTCGGCCCGAGCTGGGGCTTGCCACCGGCACGAGCAAACATCGCCGCGGCGGCAGCCGTGCGGCTCTTCGACGAAACCGGAATCTTCGTCGCCTCCGGTGCCGATGAGACCGTGGCGCCCCGGATCGCGCTCTTCGCCGAGATCGGAGACGCGATGCGGGTCGTGTCGTGTCCGAACGAGGTTCCACAATGGGTCGAGGCCCGTGTTGCCAGTGAGCAGTTCGAACCGCTCGTGCTGGCATGCACCCTGAACAGCGCTGTCGCACGCGTCGTCTACGACACGTTACGAGCAGACACAGCCGATGTGCGTGTGGCGAAGGTTCTCGCCCAAGCGTCCAGCGAAGGGGCCACGCTGGACGACGACATCGTTCGAGGGGTCTGCCAGCGCTTGATCGCGCACATCGCCGAGGGAACCTCCTTCGGCTGGAGCAGCTGGAAAGTGCTGCTGTCGCTGCCGATCCCGAGCGAGCTCCGTGCGTCTGCGGAAGCCGCGGCAGCGCAGTACGGGACCGAGCACAACACCGTTGCCCGCGCGTCGCTGGAGTTCCATTTCTACCCGAATCCCACGGTCCTGACCGACCAGCAGGTAGAACTGCTGAAAGAAGTACTCGCCATCCCCTCGCTGCCGGATATCCGGCCACCGGCCGCAAAAAGACTCATCGATGTCATCACCTGGTCTGTCGATCAGACACTCATTGCCACACAGGAGCGGGCGGCGCGACTCCTGTTGGATCACGACGTGCACACCGCACCGCTGATCGCGGCGTGTGCCGCTGCGGCGCCCAGCGGCCTTCAAGATTCGCTCGTGCGACTGCTCACCGAACGAGGACTCAGCGCCGAGGTCCAGCCGATTCTCGAAGATCACGCACGCGGGCTCGCGAGGTTTGAATCGTGGCTCTCCGGTCGTGACAACTCCGTATACGGGGACTTCCTGAGCCTTGTTGCTGACCACGAAAAGACCGAGCTGTCGACGATCCAAGCGATTCGTCTCGACGAGCTGGCGGATTTCATCGAAACCCTGGATCTGAACGACGGCGGAGCCGAGCGGTACATCTATAGGCGGCCCGATGCCATGCTTCGACAACTGATCGGGCTGACAGTATCGCTGTACGGGTTCGATCACGCTGTACTCGCCGCTGAGGCTGAGATTGCGTTGGCTCGAATGAAGCGCTTCGGTGGCAATGCCCCCTACTTCGCGCTGTTCGACAACGCGCAGGAACGCTCGGAAACAGACTGGTCCGCGGTCAGCGATCCCGACGCGGCGCTGTTGCTGCTGTTGGCCATGCTCACCCTGGGGATCCGCCAAGCACGTTTCGCGGCGAAGTCATTGTGGCGGACTCCCGTTGCTCATGCGGCGGAGCTACTGCGGGAGCAGGTATCCGCACTGACAGCGCGGCCGGGTCACCAAAGACTTGCCGCTTCGGCGTTGGCATCGCTGGAGTCAATACCCGAGCCGGAGTGCTGGGTGCGAAGTGACAACCCCGTGCTGCGTGTTGTTGCGGCGCTGACGATCAACCCGATGAGCGGAGACGAATCCAGTGGTCAGATCCGCGAACTGTTGGACGATCTCGATGGCCATGTGCAGGAAGCAGTGATCAAGCACATAGTCTCGGCTCAGCCATCGGACCTGATGACGCTGCTGAAACGCGTAGTGGACAGACAGAATCCAGGATGGATGTGTTTGAATTGCCGGACTGCCAATCCGCCATCGAGTTCAACAAGGTGCTCCAAGGATGACTGTTCCACGGTAGGCCCAAATCCCGGCGAGCTCGCGAGCAAGCACTTGGCGACCAAGAACCTCGGCCGGTGCTGACACGCCGTCAGCGGGCAGCATTCCACTGGATATCGGTGGGTTCCTTCGTACGACAATGCGGAACTATTTCGACGGCTCTATTGTGCAGGGCAGGCTTCGGAGATCCCGAAATCCTTGGCGACCTGCTTGATCGAAGTGTTGCCCTTGCGGGCGACGGCGACGACATCGCGGCGGAACTCCTCCGGATACGGCTTCGGCATGGTGGACATCCTTCCATCGAGGACGAAGTCCGCACAGATCAGGAATCAACCAAACCGGGGGCAGTCCATTTCAAGCCGACAGCCAGTCGCGCCGAAATCGTTCGCGGTCCGAAACCGGACTATGCGACCACACCCAACTCATCACGCCAATCGCCATTGCGGTGGTGTGCTCGGAGAGGTTGGAGACAGCCGTGAGCAGGTCATCGAAGCTGTGCGTCTCTACTATCGGTGCCCCGCCGCCACGAGGTGGAAGGTGCTGTATGCGAACGACTTCGCCGTGGATTTGATAGTCATAGTGCGCGGACGCATGTCGGATTATCGGGTGAATGTCCTCGGCCAACTCCGGGTACTCGGCAGCCAGACCATTGCGCACAGCGCCAAACCCGCTGTTACCCGTGGCGGTGCTGTCGAGTGCGTTGATAGTGCCTCCTGCCACTTTCAGCGCTGCCAACACGAGACTTCCGTACGCGCGATACGGACCCTCTACAGCCTTCGCTCCGATGTCGAGTACCTCATCGATCCATCCTGGTCGCTTGCGGTCGTGCGTACTCAATATGTGAGTCATCCGCTGGTGCTGGTCGATGAGCTTTCGCCATGCCGCCGAGCTTGTCGCCAGCAGGAAGTCGAAGTCGCCGATCCATTGCGGCTGCGCAGCAGACGCGGCGTCGAACGCGGCATGGACTGCCGCTACTCGACGTGACCGCCGCTGTTGGTCGTGCATCCCTCTCGCGATCATGACGAGTGGGATCAAAGGGCGGAGCATTACCGGGTCGCGCCTGGCAATGTCGGCCAGTTCGGGAAACATCGACCCGAGTGATGACCCGCTCAGCACGGTGACCGCGTCGAGATCGACCGGTGCCATCAGGTTGGCCGCCGCGATCGTTACCTCGCAGGCGGAATCCAGTATCTCCTGGCTGTCTAGCATCCGCTTGCGGGCAATGCCCGCAGTCGGAGCGGTCAGTGTGGTCAAGAACCCCACCGCCGCGGCTCCGAAGAGCATTACGCCGCGTATCAGGGCGCGATGTGTTGACAGCAGCACCGGCGGGGCTGGATTCGACTTGAGATCCACTGCGAAATCGAGCATCTCGTTGCTGAGTTCCAGCAGGCTCGACCAGGCAATCCTTGTGTCTGCGGCAGTAGGATCATCGAAGTCACCTTCTCCCATACGTTTCGGAAGGCGATCGGCCCACTCCAGTATGGTTTCAAATGCTGTCGGCAACCACTGTCGAAATTCTTCGGCGGGCATCCGGTTCCCGCGATCCGCAGTCTCCAGATTCTGCGCGAACTCGAGCCGTTCTTGCAGGCGAACCAGATCCGCTCCGTAGTGCTGCGTGCGAAGCTCTGCCCTGCGATCAACCAGCTGCAGCTCCGATCCACATTCCGAGCATTGATCGGCGCGGCCTTCCGCGACACCGAAAACCTTGCCGCAGTCCGCGCAGCCAAAGACGGTGAAGCTCAGGCGAAACCCTTTGTCGGTCTTGGGTTGTCCGCCAGGCACCAGTTCCACGGAGCGGCAGATAGCACAGTTGCTCAGCTCGTCGGCAGAAAGCTCAGCGCCACACGCCGTGCACAGTTGCATCTGGCCCGCCCTCTCGAATAGCCGATCACACGGGCCCCAAAAGTTCGTACTACTGCCGCGGAAGCCCTGCCGTCGGTCGCAATCAAGCCACACCAAGCCGGTGGCCGTCAAACAAGTTCCGGGCCAATATGGCTTGGCTACCGTGCCCGTTACCTTCTTCGTAGCTCCTGAACGGGGCTACGGTCGCCAGGCCCGGTATGACTTGTTGCCCCTGTCTCACGCATGATCCGGGGGGTGGTGTCGCCGCGGTCTGGTGGCGTCGATGGACCGCTGATGGGGACAGGGCCGCTGGTAGGTCTCTTCGTACGTGGGTGCCGGGCGTCGACGCTGGATCGGCGGCCGTCCGGATAGTGCCGATGCGATGAGAGATGGCAAGTGACACAGGCCTACGCCGTGTTCTGCGGCATTGATGTGGGTAAAGGCGAGCACCACGCGGTCGGTCTCGACCCGAGTGGCAAACGGTTGTTCGACAAGGCGCTACCCAACGACGAGTCCCGGCTGCGGGCGGTGTTCGACCAGCTCGCAGCTCGGGGGCCGTTGCTGATCGTGGTCGATCAGCCCAACACCATCGGTGCGCTGCCGGTCACCGTTGCCCGTGCCTGCGGCCACGATGTGGCTTATCTGCCCGGCCTGTCGATGCGTCGCATCGCCGATCTCTATCCGGGTCAAGCCAAGACCGATGCCCGCGACGCGCGCATCATCGCCGACGCGGCCCGCACCATGCCGCACACGCTGCGCCGGGTCGATGTCGGCGATGAAACCCTCACCGAGCTCGGTGTTCTCGTCGGATTCGATGACGATCTCGCCGGAGAAGCGACCCGCACCAGCAACCGGATCCGCGGCCTGCTGACCAGCGTTCATCCCGCTCTCGAACGCGTTCTGGCGCCGCGCGTCGCGCACCCGGCGGTCCTGGAAATCCTCTCGCGTTGCGGCGGACCCGCGGGAATCCGCGCCGCGGGCAGGCGCAAACTCACCGCCATCGCGACCAAGCATGCGCCCCGCATGGGCGCCCGCTTGGTCGAGGAGATCCTGGCCGCTGCCCGCGCAAACGGTCACCGTTCCCGGGACGAAGGCCGCACAGACCGTGCTGCCGAAACTGGCCGACTCGCTGAAAGCGGTTCTGCTGCAGCGCAAACAGATCGCCGAGGATATCGAGAGGATGTTCGACGATCACCCTCTTGCCAAGGTCCTGACCTAATAACACCCGAACGAACCCCGCGGCGGACCGCGGAATGCCTGACACCAACCTGGCCCTCGCCCGAGTTGTCTACCCTCCTATACGCAGCTTCGAATGCGGCTCATGTGACGGCATCGGGCAAGAATCGCCTCTGACGCGAAGATTCGTCTCGTGGCGGGCTTGTGAGTCAGGTGAGGTGGTCGAGGGTTACGTGGTAGCCGAGGGCTTGGAGTTGGTGTATTGCACGGGTTTTGGATCGGTCGGGGTGTAGTCGGTTGAAGTAGTCGCCGCCCGGGTCGTGGTAGGGCGTGCCGGTGGTGCCCATGTGCCAGATCGCGGTGAGCATGGAGTGCTGGATTGCCACGTTGGCTTTCTGAGGCCCGCGTCGGGAGGTGATCCGCCGGTAGCGGGCTCCGAGATAGGTTCCCGGGTTCTGCGCACACGCCATCGCGGCGGCTCCGAGTGCTCCTTGTAGGTAAGGGTTCCCGGGCCGGGTCCGGGTTGATTTGACCCGTCCGGCGGATTCGTTGCTGCCGGGGCAGGTGCCGGCCCAGGAGGCGAGGTGCCCGGCGGTGGGGAACCTGGTCATGTCGGCGCCGGTCTCGGCGACGATCACATCGGCGGTGATCGGCCCGATTCCGGGGATGTCACAGATCAGTTCCCGGAACCGGCGAAAGGGTTCCATCATCACCTCGATCCGTTCGGTGAGTTCGGCGATCGCGGTGGTGTGCTGGTCGATCAGGTTCAGGTGCACCCGAGCCAGGAAGGCGTGGTGGTCGGTGAACCGGCCCGACAATGCCTCGGTCAGAGCCGGGATCTTCGACCGCAACCGGCGTTTGGCCAGCTCGGCCAGTACGGCGGGGTCGCGTTGCCCGGCGATCAGGGCCTCGAGCATCCCCCGCCCGGACACCCCGAGGATGTCGGAGGCCACCGAGGACAGCTTGATTCCGGCGTCCTCGAGCAGCTTTTCCATGCGCTGGACCTCACGGCTGCGTTCGCGTGTGACCGCGGTGCGGGCTCTGGTCAGGTCCCGCAGTTGCCGGATCGGTTCAGGTGGCACGAACGACCCCCGAACCAGGCCATGGGCACCGAGCTGGGCCAGCCACGTCGCATCCGAGACGTCGGTCTTGCGGCCCGGCAGGTTCTTCACATGACGCGCGTTGACCAGCAACACTTCGAACCCGGCGTCTTCGAGCAGATAGTAGAACGGTTTCCAATAGTCACTGGTCGCCTCCAGCACCACGCAACTGACCTGCTGGGCGACCAGATGCTCACGCAGAGCGAGGATTTGGCCGGTCATAGACCCCCACGTCGTCACGGTCTCGACAGTTTTGCGGCGACCCGCACCGGCGACCCGGACACAGACCTTGGCGTCTCGCTTCGAAATATCCACCCCAGCGCACCGGGTGTGAACGATCTCCATCCCTGCCACCTCTATTTCCGTCGACGGACCATTCGGCGTCCGCCGCGGGGAGGGCAGGGAGATACAGGAGTCTGACGCTCGGGCTCGAAGGCACCAATCCACGGTTCCCGTGGAAGCCCTCCACCACCATGCTGACCTACAGGCTCACCGGCACTACAGAGGATTCGGGGTCGACCGCGACGAACCCTCCAAGCCTCGCCGGTCACCAACCCCGGCGACCAGAGGACAAACGCAACGCCTGCACATCTTCGCGCACCACGGTGCGCCACAGGCGCAGCACTGCTGACCTGCGTATTCGGACGTCCTGAGCGGAGTTGCGACGTCGCATTTCATTGGTGGATCTTTCCGTGGTTCACCTGGTCGAACCAAGCGTCAGGGGTACTTGTGTAGCGCGTGCACGGCTCGCGGAATTTGGCTGTCGCGGTAGGGGAGTGGGAGGTTTGTGCGGCTCGACGGACAGCAGCCGTTCTGTTGTCGGATGAATGCGCCCTGCTGGCCATTGCCGCTTCTCGGGGCACCACTGCTGTCGGGTGATGACAAAGCACTTGGCCCGCGTCAAGTGGTAGGTGGTCATCGGTGGCACTCTCACCCCAACGATGTCGACTGGCTGCATGTGGTCGAGTGTCGAAGTTGTTGCGCGTCAGCGTGTCCGTGTCCGTTCGCGCCGTCCCGGCGCGAGTTCTTGGCCGACGTGTCGGCGCGAATGCTGAGCGTACGGCCTTCGGAGCACGGACGTGGGCAGGCGTAGCTTGGAAAAGCTCTTTGCTGCAGAGTGTCGCGAACGGGGCAGCTGCCGTCTGGAGGTGCCGGCCGTCTGGTAGATGCAATCATTCGCCGTCGCGGGAACGTGTTATGATCGCGAGGAATAGCAGGTTACGGCGTTGATTGGGGGAAGGTGATGAGACGAACGGAGCAGTTGAAAGAACCCGTGTCTGTTCATTTTTCGCGCACTGTCCGAGTAATCAACGCAGTCATGAAACTTGCGGCCGAAGGGGGATATGATGCTGTTCAGATGCGTGAGATCGCTCGACTGTCCGAAATGTCGCTGCACACGTTGTATCGATATTATCCATCGAAGGATGACATAATCCTGATTGCGTCGACGGCGGAAGTGGAGAGGTTGCGCTTGGACGTTATTTCTCGTCCGCCTTCTGGGAAGACTCCGGGCGATCGTGCTGCGACCGCGCTGATGCGCGCTTTTCGGGTGTTGCACGACAACCGCGGATTTGCGCATGCTGTGGCGACGTGTTACCACGTGCCCGCGGCGTTCAATCCAGAGTTCGATGACGAAGCAACGCAGGGACCAGATTTCGGCAAGTTCGAGGAGGTTGTTGCGTTAGCGACGTGGGGGCCGGATCACCTGATTACGCGCGAACAGCAGATGGCCCTGCGAGCGTTGAGCTCGGTGTTTGTTACTGCACTGATCAGCTGGTTGAACGGGACGCTCGGTCAGAAGGCTATTGGTGAGCAGTTCTCGTTTGCCGCACATCGGTTGATCGATCTTCCCGCCGAGGATCGTACGGCGTAACGACGGCTCTCTGCACCGCAAGCCGGTGCAAGCGTGCGTCGGTTGGAGTGCCATCACCTGCGCCGACCCTCCGGCAAGGAAGTCGAGAGCGTCCCGCGGCAATCGCCGGACCGTCTGCTTCTGCTCCTCGGATGTACTTGAGGACCGTGTCTCGGCGTCGCGCTCTTATTGCGGGCTACCACCGCTGTAAGCGGTCCTTGCAACTTTTCCTGCCGGGCGAGTCGTGCCCGGCTGTGCTAATCCGTTCCGTCACCGCCGCGGCGTCGGTTACCTCGCAGGTTCGCGGGGTGACGTGAGCAAAGCCGCCTACCGACCGAGTTGTGAACCGTTGCGGGCCGACCGCGACCTCGAGCGATGGGCCGTTGACGATCCGGGCCGAAAGCGCGCCGACTGCTATCTCGGTGGGTCGAAGGGTGCATTGACGGTGCTGAAGTACTGTATTGCCGCCGCAATGGCCACGGGGGCGCCGACAAAGATGGCGCCGACGAGTGTGCCTATGGGTGCAAACAGGGCCGCACCTGTGAGGCAGCCGATCGCTGCGCCTGGGATGGCGCCCGCGGCAAGGAAGGCGAATCCGCCTGTTGCGCCGAGCGTTCCGCCTGCGAGGCAGCCGACTGTGCCAGCGCCGATTGCGCCGATGATGACGCCGACGGCAGCTCCCGTCGAAATGGTGCTGGTCAGACGTGCCCAGGCCGCCACTTCGCGGTCGTATGGCGTCTTCCACGGCGCATAGTCCTCGAACGGCAGTGCAACCGGCGACGGTAGCGCGGGGTAGAAGCGAGCCTGGGAAACATCGGGAGTCAATGTGGCAGTGTTGCCTTCGATCGTGGCACTGATCGGTAGTGCAATCTCGTCCAGGTGCAATTTCAACGGTATTCCGCCGACGATGCGACCGTCGGCGGCCTTGATCTGGAATTGTCCGTCTATGACCGCCAAAGTGCCGGCATCGGTTGTAACGATGGCAGAGCTACCGTTGTTGTGGGCCGTGTAGTTGATAGTGTCTGCGCTGGCGCCGATTGCTGGGGTCTCGGGCGCCGGAGTTCCGTATGCTGTCTGTGTAGAAACAATTATCCCGACAGCTACCATTGCTGATGTGGCGGCCAATTTTGTGATTTTCACTTGTGTGTTTCCCTATTTTCGCATCGATCGGTGAACGATCGAGACCGGGTACAGCTGGTTGAACGGGACGCTCGGCCAGAAGGCTATTGATGAGCAGTTTTTGCCGCACATCGGTTGGCAATCTCCCCGCCGAGCACTGTCCACGGGTAACGACGGATCTGCGCCGCAAGCCGGTGTAAGCGCCTCGCCTCCGAGGATCACTCACACCGACTCGATGCTCGCTATGGGGCTAAAAGGTTCGCTGGTTGGACAGTACGAGAGCGGCAGCGGCGCAGAAGAACATCCCCACGCCCTGAACGAAACTCGTTGTAACGCCGGGCACCTGCGCTTCGGCTTGGCCTCTCAGTTGGCGAACCGCTTCCTGGATCGCGAACATTCCGTACATGCCGGTGTGGGTGTACGCCATGCCACCGCCGTTGGTGTTCATCGGCAAACTACCGCCCGGCTTGGTGTGTCCTTCCTGAATGAAGGCGGCCGACTCGCCGCGGCCGACGAAGCCGAGATCTTCCAGTCCATAGAGCGGAACGTGGGCAAACGCGTCGTAGATCATGAGGTGGTCGACGTCGCGGTGACTGATCCCCGCGCTCCGGAATGCTGCGGCGGACGAGTTTCGGAAGGCCTGGAAGGAACCGGGGTCCGGCATCTGCGAGATGAGCGGTGAGTCCATGGCCTCTCCCGAACCGTGCAGATAGACCACTTTGTCGCTCGCTTCGATGTCGGCGGCTCGTTGCGCTGACATCATTACCAGAGCGCCTCCGCCATCGGTGACGACACAGCACATGTCTCGGGTGAAGGGGTAGGTGATCATCGGCGCCGCCATCACCCCATCGATGTCGATTGGCGTTCGCCTGGCTGCCCTGCTGTTCATTGCAGCCCATTCGCGTTGAGCCACGACCGGTTCTGCGAGTGCCTCAACCGTCATGCCCCGGTCATGGAGGAACCGCAGTGCGGGAAGGGTGAACGTCGAGTGCGGTGCCAACGCGCCGAAGGGCAGTTCGAACTGGCCTTGCAACGAGGACGGTGCCCTGGTCCAAGCCGGGGCGCCTACTCGGGATCGGCCGGATTCGCCGTGCGTGATGAGCACCACCTCTGCAGCGCCAGCGCTGATGGCGGCGGCTGCGTGGCGCACTTGCACCAGCGGAGTGCAGCCGCCCACCATCGTGCCGTCGAACCAGCGCGGTGTGAGCCCTAGGTAGTGGGACACATCCTCGACCGAGGGCAGGGTGGAGGCGATGCCGTCGACGTCGTCAGGGTGCAGGCCGGCATCGGCGAGAGCGTTCAGCGCGGCTTCGGCATGCAGTTCGATTGCGGACATGTCGGGAACTGTGCCGATTCGTGTTGTCTCGGCCGCACCGACGATAGCGATTTCGCCGTTGTGCATGGTCATACGCTCGCAATCTCGATCGGACCGAAAACTGGCAGCTTGAATGAACCAAGTTGGCGAAACCGCACACTCAGCCGCATGTCGAGTTTCAACTGATCTGGGGTGGGCTGGATTTCCACGATATTCGTCATGAGGACCGGGCCCTCGTCGAGCCGGACCAACGCGATCACTGGCGACAGAACTTCGACCCCGGGTGTTGGTCGCATGGTAATGACATAGGATTCGAGAGTCGCGTGTCCGCACGCCTCAACCCACTCCACCGGCTCGTCGGGCTTCGCCGGATTGAACGAGCGCGGATAGAAGTAGTACGTTCCAGACTCTTTGCCGCGTTGAATCATGAGCTTTTCCTGCTGTACCCCAGCCCAGTACGGCGCAGTCTGTGGTGTCGGTTCCGGAAGGAAGCAGGTCATGCCCCACGCTCCTCGAAGACGCCACGGTCGAGTACCACATGACCGCTCACCACGGTCTGGAACACCTTGCGCCCGCCCGTTTGTTCCCAGATCCGTACTTCGAGTTCGTCGCCCGGGTACACCGGCCTGCGGAACTGAGCCTCGAACATCCCGAATCGCGAAACGTCGTCGCCGATCGTCCGCAACAGCGCACGGCCGGTGAATCCATATGTGCACAAGCCGTGCAGGATTGGTCTATCGAAACCTGCCGTCTTCGCAAACTCGGGGTCGGAGTGCAGGGGGTTGCGGTCGCCACTGAGTCGGTACAGCAGACCCTGGTCGGGTCGGGTCGTGAATCGTTCGATGAAGTCGGGAGCGGTATCAGGTGCCATCCAGTCATCGGGTTTTCCCCGGTCTCCACCGAAGCCACCTTCACCACGAATGAAGATCGTTGAGCGCGTACGTGCCAGGGTCCGTGAGCGGTCCGCAGACTCGATATCGGACTCCATGACGACCATCGCGTGTTCCCCCTTGTCCTGAATCTCGAGGACACAACCGGTGACGTGAGCGTGGCCTTCGACGGGGAGATCGGCGAGTAGCTGCACAGACTGGGCGGCGTGCAGCACCCTTGACAACGGGAAGTCTCCCAGCGGAATACCCGGTCCGATGAGCAGTACCGGAAAGGTCGGCAGCATCGCTTGGTCGATGCCGATCGAGTTCTCGGTGCTGAACTGCAGGTCTCGATAGGGGTCATCGATGCCCACCCCGATGCCGAGGGAGTAGAGCAGCGCGTCTTTGCTCGTCCATCTACGTTCGACCGCCTCGAAACGGCGGCCTACGACATCCAGATTGAGTGTCATGCTTTGCTCCCGGCGCTATCCGGCCTGGCTGGTGAACATGTTGGTGGGCAGTCCGTCGGCGAGCGGTCGGAACTCCTGCTCGAGTCGGTGGGCAAGTTCCTCCGACGTCCACTTCGATGCGGATTCGACCGCCGCGATCTCCTCGGGATTGTTGTAAAGACCGACCCGCTGTCCCTGCGCGAAGAGAACCCTTCCGCTGAGCCAATCCGAACGCTCGCCGGCCAGGTAGCCAACCAGCGGCGCGATGTCCTCCGGGGCCATCTGACTCAACTCGGGGGCCGCAAGCATCTTCTCGTCCGGGACGGTCGCGACAAGTCGAGTCATCGCGGCGGGTGCGATCGCGTTGGCTGTCACCCCATAGCGAGCCAACCCTTGAGCAAGGGAGTAGGTCAGTCCTACGATTCCCATCTTCGCTGCGGCGTAGTTGGGTTGCCCTGGAGAACCGTGGAGGCCAGAACCCGACGTGAAGTTGATGATGCGATAGTGGCCGTCCGGGTTACGTTGTTCCCGGAAGTACGCTGCGGCGGGCCGGACAGTGCTGTAGTGACCCTTCAAGTGCACGCGGATTACGGCGTCCCAATCGGCTTCGGACAAATTGAAGATCATCCGGTCCCGCAGGATACCTGCGACGTTGACGACGATATCGAGCTTGCCGAACTGCTCTACGGCCGTGTTGATCAATCGTTGTCCCGTCGCGACGTCTGCGACGTCTGCGTCGTCGTACACTGCTCGGCCTCCGTTTGCGACGACCTCAGCGGCGATCTCCGACGCTGGACCGCTTGCATATCCAGATCCATCCGTACCGGAGCCCAGGTCATTGATCACCAACGCGGCGCCTTCGGCCGCGAGCAATCGCACGACTGCTGCGCCGATCCCGCGCCCGCCTCCGGTGATCACGGCAACCTTGCCGTCGAGTGATCCCATGTTCATTCGTTCCTTCCATTGGTCGCCGAGTCCTCGGCGGTTTGCTGTGTGGTCGAGGCGACTGCGTCGGACTGGTGAGCGACAAGTTCCCGCAGCTGGTGACGCGGAACTTTGCCAGCGGCCGATCGCGGAAAATCCGCGACAAAGATGTAGTCGCGAGGTCGTTTGAATCCCGCGAGCCGACTGCGTACGTGCTGGTCCAGCTCCGCGCGGAGGTTTTCGTTGCCGTCGAATCCGGGTGCTGTCTGGACGACCGCGACCACCCGCTGGCCCCAATCGCGGTCTGGCACACCGACAACTCCGGTATCAGCAACGGCGGGATGCTCGATCAGCGCGCCCTCGACCTCCGCCGGGTAGACGTTCACGCCGCCGGTCAGGATCAAGTCGCCGCGGCGATCCAGTAGGTACAGGTAGCCCTCGTCGTCGAGATACCCGAGGTCTCCCGCGGTGGTGTAGTCACCCCATTGCGCAGCCGCTGTTTTGGCTGAATCCCCAAGGTATTCGAATGGGCTGGCTCTGAAGTAGATAGTGCCTTCCACCCCGCGCAGAGCGCGATCTCCATCCGGCGCTCGGGGTGCAACGACACCAGGCTTCGGTCGCCCGACCGTACCCGGGTGCTCGAGCCACTCTTGCGTGGAGCACGAAGACACGAAGCCCTCCGTGGAGCCGAGATACTCCCATACGATCGGCCCGAACCAATCGATGATTGCGCGCTTGGTCGCAGGGGGGCACGGGGCGCCGGCATGGATCAGGCTACGCATACTCGAGATATCGCAACTGCCTCGAAGATCGGCCGGTAGCCCGAGAAGCCTATGGAAATGCGTAGGGACCATATGTGACGACGTGATCGCAGTTTCGCCGATCGTTCGAAGCACAGTTTCGGCATCGAAGCTCGGCAGAACGTACAGGGTGTGTCCCGCATGCAGTAGGTTCAGCGAAATCCCGCCAGGCGCAGCGTGATACACCGGCGAGCAGACCAGATGGCGGCCGGGGCCTTCCGGTACCCCTACTGTCGACAGCAATGAACTGACCGTGTCGAGCGAACTCTCGGGCGCCACATCGGATATCGGCCGCCTGACACCCTTCGGACGTCCAGTGGTGCCTGAGGTATACAGCATCAGAGCGCCAAGCGATCGCGTGGCGGGCGGTTCGTCTGTATGGAAGCGGGAAAAGGCTTCATACGTGCACCAGTTGGCCGGCGCAGCACCGATTGCCACTGGGTGCGGCACGACGTCCTCTATCCGGCCGATGATCTTGCCGGCCAGCTCTGCGTGCGCTACGAGGACGGACGCTTGGCAATCGCGCACGATGTACTCGACCTCCGGCGCGGCAAGGTGGGTGTTGATCGGAACGAAGTACAAACCACCTTGCAAGCAAGCGAGTGCGATCTCGTAGTACTCGACTCCGTTGAACAGCAGACCCGCAACGACGTCTCCTCGGCGCAGGCCCAGATCGACGAACTTGTTGGTGAGCTGATGGACCCTGCTGATCAGCTCACCAAAGGTTGTTGTGCGGCCTTCCGCCACGATCGCGGGCCTGCTGGGATCATGCTGGCCCAGAAGCCAGGCCCCAACCAATGGCGTATCCGGCGGCTGTGGACGCTCGTCGAACTCGCGGTCGACCAAGGGAGACATAGAAAGTCCTCGTTTTGGGGGAAGATAAAGATCGTTGCGAAGTGCGCGTTGTTCCAGCGTCTGCAACGTCGGCATCATAACCCGTTCTGATCCGTATCCGCAACGGTCGACTTCGGGTCACGCAGCCGCGGACTACGACGTGACATCTGAGGTGGCGTCGATCCGAGGGCGGAAGCCGAGTGTCCTGCAGAAATCTGATGTCAGAACACGTTCTGACCTGCTCCGGCGGTCGTATCGAGGTTAGGGGTTGACAAGAGGCTGTGCACTGACTCACACTCGGATCAGAACGCGTTCTGATGGCTTCTAATCCGAAAGGCCCAAGAGTCGTTCCCCCTGCCCTTTCTTAAGTTGCCAGACAGCAGGAAATCGAGCATGAAAATATTTCGAAACAATCATTCAGCCACCACCGATAAAGACATATCCAGCCTCTCTTTCTGGGCGCGCCCTTTCGCGGAGCGGGATGAAACCTTCGCCTGGCTGCGTCGCAACGCGCCCGTCAGCTGGCATCCATCCGTGGAGTCGCCGTTCGTATCGCCGGAAGTACACGGCGAGGCCGGGTTCTGGGCAGTGGTGCTCGCGGACGACATCGAGTTCGTGAGCCAGAACCACGAACTGTTCAGCAATGAGATCGGTGGGGTGGGCTTGGATCCCGTTGCGCCTGGGGCGCCCGAGTACAAGACCTTCTTGACGTTCGATCCACCGAAGCACACGCACTATCGCAAGGCTTTGGCTGCCGCGTTCACTCCCAAGGCGGTCCGGCGACTCGATGAGATGATCCGCAAGCGGGCCCACCAGATTGTGAGCAACGTCGTCGGCGCGGGAGAGATCGACCTCGTCGAAGAGGTGTCGTCGAAGCTTCCGATGCTGACCATAGCCGACATGGTTGGCGTGCCTGAGTCTCTGGTCGAGACGTTTGCGAACGCCGGCAATACTCTGCTCAGTCTCGACGGCGAGACCGAACTCCCGAACGGCGTATCTGCTGTCGAGTTCATGCATATGCAGCTGAGCATCTTGCAGCAGATCGGCGTGGACCTCGTCGAGTTCCGGCGCGAGCATCCCGCCGACGACATCGTATCCGCGTTGGCGCAGTACGAGTGGGACGGCAGGCGACTCAACGCAGACGAGATCGGCTCGGTGATGGTCCTGTTGAGCGTCGCGGGTAACGACACGACCAAGCAAACGACCACCGCGACGGTCTACGCTCTGGACCGAAACCCCGCTCAGCGGCGATGGCTTGCCGCGGACTTCGAGTCCCGGATCCCGACGGCAATCGAAGAATTTATCCGTCATGCGTCGCCGGTTATGCAATTTGCGCGAACCGCAACGCAGGACCTGGAGTTGGGCGGACAGCAGATCGCCGCCGGCGACAAGGTGTGCGTCTTCTATTGTTCTGGAAATCGCGACGAAAGCCGATTCATCGACCCACATAGATTCGACCTCGCGAGGGAGGCGAATAGGCATATCGGTTTCGGCGGTGGCGGAATCCATTATTGTTTGGGCAATGGCGTCGCAAAGGCGCAATTGCGTGCCCTTTTCAGCGAGATCTTCACACTCCTTCCCAACCTGTCAGTGGTCGGCGAGCCGAAGCCTCTCGGGGGCACTTTCATCAACGGCATACGCCACCTGCACGTCCACACGAACTGAACGGGCACGAGTAACAGAAAGAAGGAACCAGTTCATGAAGATCAGTGTGGACCGATCGCGCTGCACCGGCATCGGCATCTGCGAGTCGATCGCACCGGAGGTTTTCGAGGTCGACGACGACGGGACGCTACGACTGTTGTCTGACGGTCCTATCGATGCACGAGTCGAGCGCGCCGTGCACAGCTGTCCGGCGTTGGCGCTGTCCCTGGTTGAGGACTGAATCGATGGATCATCAATCACACGAGGCGGGCCTCGTTGTCGTCGGTGCCTCGCTGGCGGGATTGCGTGCAGTGGAAGCGGCTCGGAGACACGGCTACGGCGGGCCGATCACGTTGATCGGAGCGGAACCGCATCTTCCGTATGACCGACCGCCACTGTCCAAGGAATTCTTGACTGGCGCCCCGCAGGGGACGTTCTTTCGAACCCGAGAGGAGATTTCAGGCGACCTCGAGGTTCGACTGCTGCTCGGTACGCCGGCAACGCGGCTGGACCCCGCGACACGCACCGTACATCTGGCGAACGATGCCATTCGCTACAACCGACTGATCATCGCCACCGGCGCCCGTCCGCGCACGCTGCCTCAGATACCGGAGTTTGCCACCCGCCCCGTAGTCGAGCTTCGAACTCTCGACGACGCCGTCCGGCTCAACAAAAGGTTGGCGGACGCACGTCACGTCGTCGTCCTCGGCGGCGGCTTCATCGGCTCGGAGGTCGCGTCGTCTGCTCGCCTTCGCGGATCGGATGTGACGATCGTCGATACTGCTCCAGTACCGCTTGTTCGCGCGGTCGGTTCGGTCGTGGGCCAGGCACTGACCAACCTGCACCACCGAAATGGCACCGAGGTGATCGTCGCCACCAAGGTGACCTCGATTGAATTGGACGGCGAGACCGCGCGGGTGTCTCTGTCCAATGATCGTGTGCTCAACGCCGACCTCGTCGTAGTCGGCGTCGGGGCCGCGCCTGAAACCGTGTGGCTCGAAAGATCCGGGCTTGTTCGCGACGATCGAGATCACGCAATCGTATGCGACGAATTCCTGGAAACGTCTGTACACGGCGTCTATGCGGCAGGCGATGTCGCTTCCTGGTACAACGTCCAGTACGGCATCACTATGCGGTCCGAGAATTGGACCAACGCGGCCGAGCAAGGGGCGCGTGCCGCGGAGAACGCCTTGTTCCCAGACCTTCGCGAGCCATTTCTCAGCGTGCCCTACTACTGGAGCGACTGGTACGGAAACCGAATCCAGTTTGCCGGAATTCCCATGGGGACAGTCGAATTCGTATCCGGGAGTCCCGCATCCGATCGATTTGCTGCACTGTTCCATGATGGGGGTCACGTCGTGGGCGCAGCCACACTGAACGAGCGGCGCCTGATCATGAAGTTCCGCAGAGTCATCGAGCAGCGCGGCACTCGCGCGGACGCACTGACCTACCTGCCGACCAAAGATAAGCAGTCATCAGTCGCGCCCTGCTGAGACCGCATCGAACGAAAAACAAGGACTCAATCCCATGAAAACTACTGCAGCAGTGTTGCGCTCACCGACCGCGCCTTTCACACTCGAACAAGTCGAGCTCAGCGGCGTCGGTCCCAACGAACTTCTTGTCGAGGTCGCGGGAGTCGGCATGTGCCACACTGATCTTCTGGCGAAAGTCCCTGAGTTCGGGGCGAATTTGACGCCGCTGATTCTCGGACACGAAGGCAGCGGTGTTGTGCTCGAGGTCGGCGCCTCCGTGACGAATGTCAGCGTTGGCGATCATGTCGTGCTCAGCTTCGCCTCCTGTGGGCAATGCGATCAGTGTGTACGAGGCGTCCCTGCGTACTGTCGTCATTTCGAGGTCTTGAACGTGACCGGTCGGCGCGCCGATGGGTCGGTGGACGCGCGCTCGGTTGAGGGAGATTCGATCGGCAACCGCTGGTTTGGGCAGTCTTCCTTCGCGCGACACGCGATTGTGGCCGAACGCGATGTCGTCGTTGTCGATAAGAGCCTGCCGCTGGAACTGCTGGCCCCACTGGGATGTGGCCTGCAGACCGGCGCCGGCGTCGTGTTGAATGTGATGCGTTTGTCCGCGGGGCAGTCCATCGCCGTGTTCGGCGCGGGAGCGGTCGGATTGGCTGCCGTGATGGCGGCGAAAGCCGCAGGTGCCAGCGACATTGTGGCGATCGACTTGCACGACAGCCGTCTCGATCTCGCCAAGGAGCTCGGCGCGACTCACACGGTTCGCGGTGATTCGCCGGACTTGGTCGAACTTGTGCGTAATGGCACCAGTGGCGTCGACTTTTCCTGCGACACAACCGGTGTGGCCAACGTCGTCTCGGCATCGGTCGAAGTCCTCGACATCCCGGGAACTGCGGTGCTGGTCGGCGCTGCGCAGGACGATCTTCGGATCGCGCCAGCGATGCTCGTCGGCCGGACTGTCACCTATGCGATCGAAGGTGCCGCGGTTCCGAGATTGTTCCTGCCACGGCTGATTGATCTCTGGCAGCGCGGATTATTTCCTTTCGACAAGCTGATCCGGACCTATCCGCTCTCCGATATCGCTCTGGCGGAGTCTGATTCGCTGTCAGGAGCAACAGTCAAGCCCGTTCTTCTCCCACGCTGAAGTGGAGCTCACTATGAAATATTCCGGTAGGACAATCGCCGACTTTGCGTTGACAGTAGACGGACGGGACCACCCGACCAGCCGCACATTCGACGTCATCAATCCCGCGACTGGTCAGCTACTGACCACGGCGCCCGCGTTGGATCCCTCCGAACTCGATGTCGTTTTCGGCGCCGCGCAACAGGCGTTCGAACAGTGGAAACAGGACGATGCGTATCGCCGGCAACGGTTACTGGAAGCTGCAGACGCCATCGATGCGGCAGCCGAAGATCTTGTCGGCATTCTGACCGCCGAACAGGGCAAGCCGCTCGATAAATCGCAGATTGAGATTTCCAGCGCCTCAATGTATTTGAGGTACTACGCAGACCTGGACTTGCCGCGAGAAGTGATCAAGGACGACCACGAGGGATACGAGGAAATTCTGCACCGCCCCCTCGGCGTAGTCGCTGCCATTGCACCGTGGAACTTCCCGATCACGTTGGCGATGTGGAAGATCGCTCCCGCCCTGCGCGCGGGCAATACCATGGTGCTGAAGCCCTCGCCGTACACGCCGCTGTCCACCCTCGCGTTGGGAAGCGTGCTGCGGGACATCCTGCCCCCGGGCGTCCTCAATGTCATCAGCGGACCGGATCCGCTGGGGGCACAGATGGTTGGCCACCCGGTTCCGCGAAAGGTCAGCTTCACTGGTTCGACTGCCACCGGAAAGAAGGTGGCGGCGGCCGCCGCCGACGACCTCAAGCGTCTGACGCTAGAACTCGGCGGCAACGACCCCGCGATCGTGCTGGACGATATCGACATTGGCAAGGTTGCCGAACAACTGTTCTGGAGCGCGTTCGAAAACACGGGTCAGATCTGCCTTGCGGTGAAGCGCGTTTACGCGCACGAAAGTGTGCACGCGGAGTTGGTGGACGCGCTCGCCGAAATTGCCCAGTCCGTCAAAGTCGATGACGGAACAGTCGCTGGGGCACAACTCGGACCGATCAACAACGCGCCGCAGCTCGATCGCGTGACATCGCTCGTCGAGGACGCGCGCCAACGTGGTGCCCGAATCGTCGCGGGCGGCGGGTCGTTGGATCGACCAGGCTACTTCTTTGCGCCGACGATCATCGATCGAGTCGAAGACGGTGTCCGTATTGTCGACGAGGAACAGTTCGGACCGGTCCTTCCGGTTGTTGCCTTCCGCGACGAACTCGACGCGGTCCGGCGCGCCAACGACTCCACCTATGGTCTCACGGCGTCTGTATGGTCCGGTGATCCAAACCGCGCGGCGCGGATAGGGCTCGAGCTCGACACAGGCCAGGTGTCGATCAACAGTCACGGCCGCGGTGTACGTCCGCATCTGCCGTTCGGTGGTCGCAAGTGGAGTGGAATCGGCACGGAGAACGGTATTTGGGGCCTGCGAGGATTCACCGAGATGCAGGTGATCACGGGACCTCGGCGAGTGTCATGACGTCTCGCTGATGTACGCCTCACTGACCTGGGCCGTCAAGGAATCACTCCACACGTACATCCGGGAGGTGGGTGGGGCAGTGATTCCTCTCCAACCTGCACAGGTGGAGACGGGTACGGCAACATTCCCCTGCGAGGCAGCTGAGTCGAATGCTGGCCGCACGATACTGAAATTCATGGGCGGCATTCGATTCATCGCCCACCAGGGCCTGCTTGATGTCACGGTTCGTGAACCCTGGCTGGACATATCGTATTCCCAGAATTCGTTCACGATCAGCGTGACAGGGAACGGCGTGCAGTCGTCGGACTCGGGGGACCGGATCACCATCGGACGGGGTGAACTGCCATCACACTTCGCTGCATCCGGCGAGAGCAGCGACATCGAGGTACTTCTCACGGCTGAGGGTGCCACGATCTTCCGTTACTACCCCTCGGGTATTCGCCTTGCGCCGCTGCAGTTGCAGCGGCCACCAAAGTGAGTTATTGACTCGCGCAAAGCAATTCGTGGATATGTTGCCGACACCAACCGATACGGCATTATGCGGCACCGGCCGCGTCTCGCTACGGCAGTGCCACGTCGGCACAGATAGGGGATCAGATGGCCCTCGCGGTGCCCGCGACCAAGCCGAATCGAATACTCGCTGTTCTTTGTGCAGCATGCATTCTGTCGGCAATCATGTTGACGCTGATAACGCCACTCGTCGGACAGCTACCGCGACTACTGAATACCACGACATCGAACGCTGCGTGGGTGGTGACGGCGACCCTGCTCTCGTCGGCGGTCAGTACGCCCATCGCCGGTCGGCTCGGCGACATCTGTGGCAAGCGCCGCGTGCTTCTGATCTGCCTGGTGCCGATCGCCGTCGGCTCAGTTGTTTGCGCGCTGAGCGCCTCGGTTGTCCCGATGATCGTTGGCCGTGGTCTCCAAGGGATGGGTCTTGGTGTCATACCACTGAGCATCAGCATTCTCCGAGACGTCCTTCCGGACGACCGATTGGGATTCGGAATCGCATCTGCCAGTGCAGCGATGGGGGTCGGCGTTGCGCTGGGTCTGCCGATCTCGGCCGCTGTTGCTGAATACGGGAGCTGGCACTACATGTTCTGGGGAGCGGGTGTACTGACTGCTGTGGTCGCTGTGATCGTCGCGATCGGGGTCCCTGCCGACGGAGGCCAAGGCACGAAGCATGGCTTCGACCTTGTCGGAGCGCTCGGGCTGGGCGGTGCTGTGGTATGCCTACTTCTCGGAATATCCAAAGGTCCGTCTTGGGGCTGGAACAGCGGAGCTGTCCTGGGATTGTTCGCAGCAACAGTGGCTTTGCTGGTGCTGTGGGGATTGTGGGAGCTTCGCTGTTCCGACCCGATCGTTGACTTGCGCGTCACACGGAAGCCGCCGGTGCTGCTGACCAACGTCGCCGGCATACTGCTGGGATTCGCGATGTACGTGCAACTGTTGGTTGTGCCGCAAATATTGCAACTGCCAGCGAGCACGGGATACGGATTGGAGCAGTCCCTTCTGTCAGTCGGAATCCTGCTGGCACCAGCCGGTTTGATGACCCTGGCGATGTCGCCCATCGTGCCTCGAATGTCAGCTGCATACAGTCCGAAGACCACTCTTGTCACCGGCAGTCTGATTCTCGCCGCAGGATACGCCTCCTACCTAGCCCTATCCGACTCGATTTTGGGCCTGCTCATGGTTACATCTCTGTGCGGCGCGGGTTCCGGTCTGGCCTACGGGGTGCTGGGCGCCCTGATCATGGAGGCGGTACCACGGTCGCAGACCGCGGCGGCCACCAGCTTGAACACACTCATGCGTACCGCCGGGTCGGCGATCGCCTCCGCATCGACGGCCGTCTTGCTCTCAGAGATGGTTGTCCAGTTCGGCGGCCAAGATCTGCCGTCTGAGAACGGTTTTCGCACCGCCATGCTGGTCGGCTGCGCAGGAGCTCTTGCCGCGGCAGCGGTCGCCGCGGCCATCCCCAGTGGTCGTCGAAAATCGACGGCAACGGTGACGGGGTCGAAGTCGTCGGATGAGTTGGTATCAGCGCGTGTGTAACCTCGACCTGAGGTCACCCAGGAGCCATCCGATAGTCGTCGGCTCAAACGCCGCGAATACGATGAGCGTCGCGCACCTGGTGTCATCACTGGCTTGGCCAACGAAATCTTCACCGCCGATGCCACTTCGAAGAGACACAGAGTGCGTCGGCACTCTGTTGTCATTCTGCCCGCACGGTGCGGCCGCTTGGTGGCAGCGATCCACCGAGCTCACCCGCGACCGATTCGATCAACATCGATACCGGTCAAATCTGCACACGACGTGTGGTTGTCCAAACAACACGGGTGTGAGCAGAATCAACTGCTAATGCTCGTTACGAGCGAGCCGACGAGGGGGCCGCTTCGGCCAAAGATAGGTATGTACCCTGGTTGTTCGGCCATCGCCCCAACACCTCGGACCGATGATGCTGAAGCGAATCCATCAACACGGTTCCGCGGAGGCGTCCATGTCCACACTAAATCCGCAACACAGGGACAGCGGCAGCGATGACAGTACCCGGTGCGAGGAAGATACATTGATGATCCGGTTTTGCGCGGAGTGCGACAGATTGTTTTCGCCGCTGACCGCGGGGTGCTTCTCTTGCGCATCCGAGGACCTCGAGTGGGTGCCTTCCTCCGGCGCTGGCTCGATCGTTTCGTGGCGGGTGGTGGAGCGCGCCGGGGATGGTACGCGCGGTGAGCCGACACCGTTGACGATCGCTATCGTCGAACTCGACGAGGGTCCCTGAGTCTACACATCCATCGAGGGGGACGTCCCAGTGGACTCGAGTCCTCCCGTGCGTGTGCAGTTGCAGCCACGTCCCCGCCAGGACCGGTTTCCGGTCTTCGTAGTCAGTGGTGACTCGCGAAATGCAGTTCGCATGTCCCCAAGCGCTGGATACGAGTGATCGGTACAGCATACGAACCGCGCACTGTGATGATTACGACCGATACGGCACGTCGTGAGTGTCGAAATCGGCCGCGGTTCCGTCCGATACGGCGGAAGGTTCCTCCTTTCGGCTGCTCGAATCCGTGTCGCCAAGCGATCCTCAACCGTCCTCACGACAAAAACGCTCGCTGTTCCGGGGATACGATGACGATTGACGAAGCGTTGACGCAACGCTACCCGTCGCAGGGAATGCACTGTCCGAAGGTTTATAGCCGATGAGCGAGGACGATCCTTTCCAGACAGCCCGCGAGATCCCCACGGGGGTCACCGCGGAACTGAGCGCGGTGGGGTTCGAGGACGCGGAAGAGATCGGGCGGGGCGGTTTCGGGGTGGTCTATCGCTGCACGCAGCCGGAGCTGAATCGAACGGTCGCTGTGAAGATCCTCAGCGCCGAGCTGAACGCAGAGAATCAAGCGCGGTTCTTCCGGGAGCAGCAGGCGATGGGCCGGCTGACCGGGCATCCGAACATCGTCACGGTGCTGCAAGCGGGTGCGACCGCGAGTGGACGGCCGTATCTGGTGATGCCGTATCACCCGTTGGATTCCCTGGACGCGCGGATCCGCGGGCAGGGTCCGCTGCCTGCGGAGACCGTGTTGTGGATCGGGGTGAAGATCGCCGGGGCGCTGGAGAGCGCGCATCGCCTCGGCATCCTGCATAGGGATGTGAAGCCGGGCAATATCCTGCTTACCGATTACGGTGAGCCCGCGCTGACGGATTTCGGTATCGCGCGGATTGCGGGTGCCTTCAAGACGGACACGGGCACGGTGACCGGGTCGCCGGCGTTCACGGCCCCGGAAGTGCTCGAGGGTCAGGCTCCGACTGAGGCCACGGATGTCTATGGGCTGGGTGCCACGCTGTTCTGTGCGCTGACCGGGCATGCGGCGTTCGAGCGGCGCAGCGGGGAGAACGTGGTGACCCAGTTTTTGCGGATCGCTTCTCAACCGGTGCCGGATCTGCGTGCGAGTGGCGTCGCCGAGGACGTGTCGGGGTTGGTTGCTGCGGCGATGAGCCGCGATCCGGGCGAGCGGCCGTCGGCGGCGGCGTTGGGGGAGGCGATCCAGCAGGCGCAGCGCCGCCACGGGTTCACGGTCGATGAGATGGCGTTGCACACCGAATCGGGCCGTGAGCGCCGGGACCGCAAGCCGGCTACGCCGCCAGGGTGGTGTCCGCCGGTGACGACGACTCCACGGGGTGTCGGGACTTTGCCGCCGGAGTTGACCAGTTTCGTCGACCGCCGCACCGAGCTGGCGGAGGTGAAGAATCTGCTGACCTCGGCCCGATTGGTGACATTGACCGGGATCGGCGGGGTCGGCAAGACACGGCTGGCGCTGCGAGCGGCGGCGAGCACACGCCGGGAACTCGCCGACAGGGTGCGGCTGGTCGAGCTGGCCGACGTCTCCGACCCTGCGCTGCTGGTCAACGCGGTCGCGGCGGCGCTGGGGTTGCGCGATGATCCGGCGCGGCCGTTGCCGGAGGTGGTGGTCGAGTTCCTGTCGACTCGGGAGTCGCTGCTGGTGTTGGACAATTGCGAGCAATTGGTGGCGGCGGTGGCGGAACTGGTCGAGACCTGGATGCGGGACTGTCCGAACTTGCGAATCCTGGTCACCACGCGCGAACCGCTGGACATCGCCGGAGAGGTCGTACTGCAGGTGCCGCCGCTGAAGGTCCCGGATCCGGACCGCGAGCCGTCGCTGCGGGGACTGGCCCGATACGACGCGGTCACCCTGTTCGCCGACCGCGCAAGTGCGGTGGTGCCGGGCCTCGAACTCTCCGACGACAGCAAGGCAACCGTGGCCCTGATCTGTGCCCGGCTGGACGGATTACCGCTGGCGATCGAGCTGGCGGCAGGACGGATGCGCACGATGTCGCCCGAGCAGATCCTGCAGCGGCTCGACGATCGGTATGCGCTGTTGACCCGCGCCAGCCGCACCGCGCCCAGCCGGCAGCAGACTCTGCGATGGTGTGTCGACTGGAGCTACGAGTTGTGTACTCCGGCCGAGCAGCGGCTGTGGGCGCGGCTGTCGGTATTCGCCGGCGGTTTCGAACTCGATGCCGCGGAAGAGGTGTGCGGCGCCGACCTGGCCGCAGACAGTCCGCTCGATGTGCTGTCCTCGCTGGTGGACAAGTCGATACTCATCCGGGACGGGTCGAATGGTCCGGTGCGGTTCCAGATGCTCGAGACCGTGCGCGACTATGGCAGGCAGAAACTGGGGGAGTCCGGCGAGGAGCAGCAGCTACGGCGTCGGCACCGGGATTGGTACCAGCGGTTGGCGTTGGCCGCGGAGGCCGAATGGATGAGTGACCGGCAGCCCTACTGGACCGCCAGGCTCGAGCGTGAACAACCCAACTTGCGCGAGGCGCTCGAATGCAGCTTGGCCGAAGACACCGAGCAGGCGGCCGAAGCAGGTCTACAAACCGCCGCAGCGCTATTCGTGTTCTGGACGTTCCGGGGTCTGTATGGCGAAGGTCGCCACTGGATCGAGCGCCTTCTCGATCACCCTGCTGGGCAATCGATTCCAGACCGTGTCAGGGCGCTCCACGCAGGCTCCATTATGGCTGCGATGCAGGGCGATTTGCTGGCGGCAAACGCCCTCGTCGAGGAGGGACGCGTGCTCGCTGAGCAGGCTCCCACCCCGATGACCGAGGCGCTGATCGCCCACGCCGAGGGCATCGCGGCGCTCTGTCGTGGTGAACTCGCTCTGGCGTCCTCATCGGTCGAACTCGCCGTCGAGATGCTCAGCTCGAACCGTCAAGGATTCCTTTACGCTTCTGCTTTGTCCGCACTCGGTATGGTGTACGAGCGGGCCGGTGATACGGATCAGGAGATCGAATGTTATCGGCAGCTGATTTCGATCACCGAAGCGTGCGGCGAATCGCTCTTCCGGTCGTCCGCACTGTGGGGTCTGGGCAGTGCGGTCTGGCAGCAAGGTGAACGATCCTCGGCGATCGAGCTGCTCCACAATTCACTGCGGATAAACCGGCGGCTCCGTAGCCCGCTCGTGGCCGCGTTCGGTCTCGAAGTGTTGTCTTGGGTTGCCTGCGCCGATGGTGACGCCGAGCGCTCAGCTGTACTGATAGGCGCCGCGGAGGAACTACAGCGGTCCATGGCCAACCCTGCGGCGATCCTTCCGATGTCGCATAATCACGACGAATGCGTCCGGACGACGCGCTTCGCCCTCGGGCCACGCGGATTCGATATGGCCGTTCTCAAAGGCCGAGCGCTGGGTATGGACGAAGCTGTGGCCTATGCACTGGGCGAGCAACCCACCGAAACCACGCCGACATCGGGTCCAGACGCGGCTCTGACCAAGCGCGAGCGTCAAGTCGCAGATCTCGTCGCCCAAGGCCTCACCAACAAGCAGATCGCCGCCAAACTTGTGATCTCCCAACGCACAGCCCAAGGCCACGTCGAACACATCCTCACCAAACTCGGATTCACCTCCCGTGCGCAGATTGCGGCCTGGATCGCAGAAGACGTTGCACGACAAAGTCGTTGACCGTGACGATCTCTGCCGGATATCAACGCCATCTATCAACCGCTGTGGAGAGATCGCTGCGTTCGGGCACATCAAGTGCTCCCTCCAGGTGCCCAGCCGAGAACACCATGGTCGCGGGAGATGTCAACGCCCCTATACGCAGGTTGGGATGCGGCCGATGTGACGGTCTCGGGCCAGAATCGACGGTGACCTGCGCATTCGGACGTGCTGGGCGGGGCCGTGCCGTTGCTTCTCATTGATGGATCTTTCCGTGGTTCTCCTGGTTGAACCAAGCGTCAGGTGTACTTGTGTAGCACGTGCACGGTTCGCGGAAGTTGGCTGTGGCGGCGGGGAGTGGGAAGTTTCTTTGGGTCGACTGACAGCGGCCGTTCTGTAGTCGGATGCGTGAGGTTCACCCCGAATGGTGGACAGGGTTTCAAGCAGCCTTGGCTGCGTCTGTCAGGGATTGCTCGTAGCGTACGGGGCCGAGCATCCCGCGGGCGGAGTGCCGCCGATCATGGTTGTATCTTCGGATCCAATTGTCAACCGAAGCAACGAGTTCAGCCTTTGTAGCGTAGACGTGTCGGTAGTACGATTCGTGTTTGTAGGTCGACCAGAATGATTCGGCGGGGCTGTTGTCCCAACAGATTCCGGTATCGCCCATCGACTGTTTCAGCCCGTGACGGTGGCAGGCTTGCACCGTCGATCCCGCGGTGAACTCGCCCCCGCGATCGGAGTGCAGCACGGTCCCGGCCACCGGATGCCCGCGCACTGCTACGGCTTGGTCGATCGCCTGGCACACCACGTCGGAACCGATGTGATCGGCTATGACGTGGGCGAGCACGCGGCGGGAATGCCCGTCCCAGATCGCACACAAGTACATGTCGCCTTCGCCGCAGGTCAGATACGTGAAATCGGTCGTCCAGACCGCATCCAGGCGCCCCTGGTCGAAGTCACGGCGCACCAGATCCGGCGGGAACGACGCCGCCGGATCGACCAAGGTCGTTCTCACCTTGAAGGTGCGTGGACTGATGCCTTCGATCCCGATCCGCGCCATGATCGCCGCGACGGTCTTGGCACTGACCACCTCGCCCCGTTCGCGGAGTTCGGCGGTGATTCGCGGAGAACTGTAAGTACCGTCGGAGGCGGCGTGCACGTTCAAGATCTTCACCGTCAGATCGGCACGACGCTGCTGACGTGGCGTCGAAACCGTTGCCGCCCTAGCTTCACATGCATGTAGTAGCCCGACGCCGACACGCCGAGCAGGCGTGCCATCCGTCGGATCGATCAACGACTGCACCGTGTTCACCCGGGTGCTGGCCGGTATCCGGATGCCACGACCCGGGCGGGGACGACCCTGGACCCGGCCGCGTCGTGTGCTGGCCGACAAGGGTTACTCCTCGAAAGAGATCCGGGGATACCTGCGTCGGCGCGGGATCGCCGCGACGATTCCCGAGCGCTCCGATCAGCAGGCCCACCGC
>NZ_JBYIRW010000030.1:0-71105 GCF_057708325.1 Nocardia sp. bgisy134 | reverse complement strand
CCCCCCCCCCCCCCCCCCCCCCCCCCCCCCCGCTCCGGGCTATCCGGGTCGGCCCGCGGTGCGGTCTTCGGGCGTTTTGCGGCCGCCGGACGCGCTGGTCACCGCGTCCGCCGCGGCGACCAATGCCGCTCCGCGGCGGGCGATTTCGGCGCCGGTGATGGACGTGCCGACGTACATCGTGAGCACCATGTTCTGCCTGCCGTCACCGCCGTAGGTCGGCGCGGCGAGCAGGCTCACCGGGTGCTCCTTGCGCGGCCGGAGATCGGCGCCGAGATACACCCGTTCGCCCAGGCTGGTGACCAGCTCGCCGACCAGTTCGCGCAGCTCGTCGGGCAGATCGCGGGCGGCGACGCCGGCCAGCAGCGAGTACAGCCGCCGCCCGGCCGCGGTCAGGCTTTCGACCAGATAGCCGCGCTCGCGACACTCGGCGACCACCTGGCGCAGCCGGATCTCGTCCTGCTGGAGCGGGACGGTGGGCGGGATGGCCAGCCATGCGTCGAACGCGGCGTCGGTGTCCCACAGCACGTACATCAAGCCGACGGGCGGCGCGAAGTGGTAGGACGCGCCCATCTTCACCATGCCGGGGCCGGTGCTCTCCATTACCGAGATCCGGTCGCCGACCACGGCCGACGCGGTGCAGGTGGTGCGGTAGCGCGCGCTGAGTTCGGCCAGCTCGGCGCGGGCGATGGCCGGGATGGCGAAGCCGTCCTGGGCCACCCGGCCCGCCGCGATGAGCGCGGGTCCGAGGCCGTAGACGTGGGTGTGCGGATCGCGCACCAGGTAGCCGCCCGCGGTCAGCTCGGTGAGAATGCCCAGGCAGGTGGGCTTGGCCATGGTCAGCTCGCGGGCCAGCTCAGAGAGCCCGAAGCGCTTGCCGCGCTGCTCGACGAGGAAATCCAGTACCTGGACCACCCGCTCGGTGGGGGCGGATCGGCGCGCGACCATGGACAACTCCTAGAACACGTTCTAATCTTGCTCGTATCGAAATGTACCAGAGCGGTACATATTTGGACCACCCGGGAGAGCCTCTTGCTGACCCAGCCGTTCGCGGACGCGATCGCCGCCGCCGAGCAGATCATCACCGAAGCGCCGCACATCAGGACCGAACAGGACCTCGTGGAGGGCTACGACTACCTGGCGGGCAGCATTCGCGCGGCCCTGCAGATGGCGTGGGCCTACGAGCGGGACTTCCCGTTCTTCGTCCAGTCGACCGGCCCCTACACCAAGATGGGCCTGGACAACCCCGACACCCTGTACTTCCACGCCTACCTGCGGCCGGACGCGGAATACCTGGTGACGGGCACCCGCGGCACCACGAGGGACCTCAGCTTCCAGGTGCTCAACGGCAACTACTCGCCGGTGGACGTGCCCGACAGCGAGACCGCCTTCGACGATCGCGCGCTGGACGTGGCTGCCGACGGCTCCTACGAGCTGCGGCTCGGGCCGGGCGAGGCGCGGCCGGGCTACGTGCACCTCGCGCCCGACTCGGCCATGTTGGTGGTGCGCGAGGTCTTCAGCGACTGGGCCACCGAGAAGCCGGGCACCCTGCGCATCCAGCGCGTCGACACGATCGGCGACGCGCCGCCCCCGCTCACCAAAGATCTGCTGACCAAGCGCTACGGGATCGCGGGGAAGATGTTGCTGTCCCGGCTGAAGACGTTCCTGGCCTTCCCGGAGTGGTTCTACTTGAACCTGCCGGTGAACACCATGACCGAACCGCGCTCCACCCCCGGCGGGCTCACCACCCAGTTCTCCTCGGCAGGGCACTACGAGCTGGCCGACGACCAGGCCATGATCATCACGGTGCCCGAGTCGGACGCGCCCTACCAGGGCTTCCAGCTGGGCAGCATGTGGTACCTGTCGCTGGACTACATCAACCACCAGACCAGCCTCACCGCCGACCAAGCCCGCGTCGATCCGGACGGGATGATCCGGCTGGTGGTCAGCGAGCGCGACCCCGGCCTGGCGAACTGGATCGAGCGCACCGGGCACGCCAGGGGCTACCTCCAGTTCCGCTGGCAGCGGCTCTCCCGCGACCTCAAACCCGAGGACGGGCCGGCCGTGGAGATCGTGGCGGTCGACGAATTACCCACGCGGTTGCCCTATTACGAGCAGGCGCGGGTGACGCCCGAGGAATGGAAAGCACGGATCGCGGCCCGTCAGGTCGCCGTCGCGGAGAGGATGCTCGGCTGATGTTGTTGCAGGACAAGGTGGTTGTGGTCTCCGGTGTGGGGCCGGGGCTCGGCAGGGCCATCGCGGTGCAGGCGGCCAAGGCGGGCGCGGACGTGGTGCTCGCCTCGCGCACCGAATCGCGGCTGACCGAGGTCGCCAAGGAGATCGCCGAGGTCGGCAGGCGCGCGGTGGTGGTGCCCACCGACATCAATGACGAAGCGGCGGTGGCGAATCTGGTCGAGACGGCCACCGGCGCGTTCGGGCGGGTCGACACGCTGGTGAACAACGCCTTCGCCATTCCGCCGCTGGCGGATCTGGCCGTGGTCGACCTGGATCAGGTGCGCGCCGGGTTCGAGACCAACGTGCTGGCCGCGCTGCGCCTGACCCGGCTGTTCGTGCCCGCGCTCACCGAGACGAAAGGCTCGGTGGTGATGATCAATTCGGCCGTGCTGCGCCACTCCCGGCGCACCTTCGGCCCGTACAAGATGGCCAAGTCCAGCCTGCTGGCGCTGGCGCAGAGCCTGGCGACCGAACTGGGTCCCCAGGGCATCCGGGTGAACTCGGTGGCGCCGGGCTACATCTGGGCCGACAACCTGAAGTGGTACTTCAACTACCTCGCCCAGCAGCGGGGGATCACGCCGGAAGAGGTCTACGCCGAGACCGCGTCGACCATCGACCTGCGCAAGCTGCCCGAGCCCGACGAGATCGCCGACGCCGTCGTCTTCTTCGCCTCGCCGCTGGCGCGGGCGATCACCGGCGCATGTCTGGACGTCAACGGCGGCGAGTACCACCACTGATCGAACACCACCGATGAGGAGAGAGCACAGCATGATCGGCAGGGACGACGTCGGCACCGTCGAGGATCTGCACGCCTCGGCGACCAAGGTGGTCGGGCTCGACGATTTCGGCGACGACGACTATCGCGAAGGGCTCCAGGTGCTCCTGGACTCCTACGCCGCGGACGCCGAGCTGACGCCGTTCGGCAACAAGGTCAACCGCGCGTTCCTGCGCGGCGCGCTGATCGCCAGGCTGCTCAGCGAGAACGCCTGGCAGCGGCACCCCGAACACGCCGACGTCGCGATCGAACGGCCCGTCTTCGTCACCGGCCTGCCGCGCTCGGGGACCACGGCCGTGCACCGGCTGCTCAATGCCGATCCCGCGCACCAGGGCCTGGAGATGTGGCTGACCGAGATGCCGCAGCCGCGGCCGCCGCGCGAGACCTGGGCCGACAATCCGGTGTACCAGCGCATCGAGGCGGCGTTCGAGAAGCATCACGTCGAGCATCCCGAATTCATGGGCGTGCACCACATTTCGGCCGATCAGGTGGAGGAGTGCTGGCAGCTGCTGCGGCAGTCGGCCATGTCGGTGTCCTACGAATGCCTGGCCTACCTGCCCGGGTATTCGGAATGGCTGGCGGGCCGCGACTGGACCGTCGCCTACCGCAGGCATCGGCGCAACCTGCAGCTGATCGGGCTGCCGGACGCGAATCGTCGCTGGGTACTCAAGAATCCGAGCCACCTGTTCGCCTTGGACGCCATCTTCGACGTGTACCCCGACGCGCTGATCATCCAGATGCACCGCGATCCGCGCACGATCATCGCGTCGGTGTGCAGCCTCAACGAACAGGCGTCGGCGGGGTGGTCGGAGAAGTTCCGCGGTCCGGTGGTCGGCCGGACGCAGCTGGATCTGTGGGCCCGCGGCGCGCAGCGTTTCCTGGAAGATCGCAAGCGGCACAACGCCGATCAGTTCGTCGACGTGTACTACGACGACTTCGTCGCCGACCCGATCGACACGGTGCGCTCCGTCTACCGGCACTTCGGTCTCCCGCTGAGCGCCGACGCGGAGGCGGCGATGGCGGCGTTGCACGCGGAGAGCACTACGGGCGCGGCGCGTCCGTCGCACCAGTACACGCTCGACGATTTCGGTCTGACAGTGGATCAGGTCGACGAACGGTTCGGCGAGTACCGAGCGGTGCACTTCCCGAATCGCTGAGGGTTTCGCCGGTCGGCCCGCGCGGTCGACCGGCAAACCTGACATGCCGTGCAAAGTTGCATCGCATGCAATTTCGGCTGAGATCGGGCTTGGACTCACGAATTGTGGTGCGAATTAACCACTTTCGGCCCACGAGTGCCGGATTCCATTCTGGATAAGACATCCAGTGCGCAGTTGCGCTGAGTGCAACCCTGGCGTGACATCGGCGTTCGCGGTGGTTTTCTCCCACGACGGTACCGCCTCGGTGGCCGAACCCGCCACCGATGAAACGCGTGTCTTCATCCCGAGTCTTGCGCGACCGCGGTTGCCGGTTGACCGCCACCTGGGTGTCGGGGTCGGTCGGCGGCGCCGCCGCTCTTCGAGAGAGGCGTGAGTTCCTCAGCGTGACGTGCAATACCGCCGTGCGTCAGTATCCGGCGCGCGGCTCGAAACCGGGGTCGGGCAGCGACGGCGGCTCGGCGGGAGGCGGCTCGGCGGGAGGCGCGGATTGCTGCGTGTGCGGCACAACGCGCGGCTGCGGTTCGGGAGCGCCGGTAGGCGCGCCTGCCCCCGCGTTCGGCGGCGCGGATTCCGGCGGGTCCCCGACGTCGGGCACATCATCGGCGGCGACGGCCGCCGGGGCCTGCGTGGGCGCGGGCGTCGCACTCGTCCCCGAATTCGTGGCGACCGCGGGGGATTCGGCAGGCGCCGGATCGGAACTCGCACCGCAGCCGGCGAGCACCAGCGCCGCGGCGAGCGCGACCGTGGACCAGCGAATTCGGTATTTCTGGACGGACACGGCGCAAGGCTAACCGCGGGCGTGGGCCGCCGCAGTCGTCCGTTCGACCGACACCGCCACCGCGGCCGCGAGGCAATACTGAAGTGCGTTGTGCCGTACAGCGATTGGATACCCATGAGATTCCGCCGGGCGAGGTCCTCGGCTGCCGCAGTGCTCACCGCGATGTCAGCGGTCACCCTGCCCGCGATGGCTACCGCGGTGGCCGATCCGCCCGGCGGGGCGACGACGGTCGTCCTTGGCGATTCGTTCACCGCCACCGCACCCGTCATCGGGCACGCCGACGACGGGTGCACACGATCACCCTCCTCGTGGCCGAATCAACTCGCGCGAGCCAGCCGGTTCGCGGAGACCCCGCGGTTCGTGGACGTGTCCTGCAACGGCGGCACGATCGACACCGGGCACGGCTGGACTCTGGTCCACCAGGCCCGGAAAGCCTCCGCGCAGAACGCTTTCGGCGCAGACACGCGCGTCGTCCTGATCCAGATGGGACTCAACGACGTGTGGGGCGCCTCCACCGGGACGGCCTTCCCCTCGACCGACTGTCTGCTCAACATCGTCGCCGGGTGCGGATTCGACGCCACCGAACAGCACCGGCTGCCCGACTACCGCGCTGTCACCGGCGCAGGCTACGCGGATCGGGTGCGCGACGTCGTGGCGTTCGTGCGATACCACGCCGCGAATGCGCGGGTGGCCCTGGTCGGATACCCGGAGGTCTTCCTGTCGGGACAGCAGGCCGCCTGCATGGATCTCGCCGGAATCGGGCGGGTCGTGCAACCGCGCGCGGAAGGCTACATTGCCTACCTCGACCGGATCCAGCAGGCGCAGCGAGAAGCGGCGGCGCTGCTCGGCGTCGAGTTCATCGATGTCCGCGCCATCACCGCGGGACACGGCAGCTGCTCGGCCGAACCGTGGATCAGCGGCCTGGACGGCGCCGAATCGCTGTTCGACGGCGCGCCCATCCATCCGAACGCGCAGGGCAACGCCGCGGTCGCCGCGCAAGTCCAAGAGCGGTTCGGGCTCTGAGCGCCGTGCCCGCTGCTCCGTGCGCACCGGGCACCCGACTGCCCGCGCTGACCGGTGCGCGATGGTGGGCGGCCGCAGCGGTTTTCGTCCTGCACGCTTTGGTGTTCCTGCCGGTCTACCCGTTCCAGAAGTCCGAACTGTTCCGCGCCATCCACGATGTCGTCCCGATGCAGCAGGGCGCGGCGGGGGTGACCTTCTTCTTCGTCCTCTCCGGTTTCGTGATCTGCTGGTCGTTCCGCAGGGGGATGCCGGTGCGCGGGTACTACCTGCGCCGGATCCTCAAGATCTATCCCACCCATGTGATTTCGGCGCTGGTGCTCGTGCTCGTGGTCGCGGCGCCGCTGGCCCGCCCGGTGGTGTGGCTGCCGAACCTGCTGCTCGTGCACACCTGGGTGCCGAAGTGGACCACGCTCGGCGGGCTCAACGTGCCGTCCTGGTCGCTGTGCGCGGAACTGCTGTTCTACCTGAGCTTTCCACTCGCGCTGCCGCTCGTCGCTCGGATCCCGACACATCGGCTGTGGGTGGCCGCGGCCGTTCTGCTGGCAACGATCATGATGTTGCACACCGGCTTTCATCTCTGGGTGGAAGGACCGAAGGACACCGCCAACGTCTTCGCGGCCCGGCTGCTCCCCGGTGACGTCTCACCCGAGTTCGAAATCCATGTCTCACCACAGTGGTTCGCGCAATCCGACATCCCCATCCCGGCCTCGTACTGGCTCAGCTATCCCTTTCCCGCATCGCGACTGCCCGAGTTCTACGTGGGCGTCCTCGCGGCCCGCATGGTCGCCGAAGAGGTATGGCGCAACACCCGGCTGAGAACACCGCTGGCCGCCCTGGCCCTCGCCTATGGCGCGACCTGGTTCGTCCCGCTCAACTACAAGATGTCGGCGTTGCTGGTGGCCCCCATGGCCGCCGTGGTGGCGACCCTGGCCGCCCGCGATCTGGCGGGCGTCTCCGGCCTCAACGCGAGCAGGCCACTGGTCTGGCTCGGTGACATCTCGTTCGCGTTCTACATGATCCAGTTCCCGGTGATGGTGCTCATCGCCCGGCTGTTCATCGGCGGGCATCGGTACTCGATCGGGGGCTGGGCGATGTGGACCGGAGTCAGCTTCCTCGCATCGATCCTCGCCGCCGCCGCCATCTTTCACGGCGTCGACAAACCCCTCATGAATCGCGTCGCGAAGAGGTCACCGCGGGACGACCGGCGTACGGCGCCACCGGCTCAATCCCCGATCAAGGCTCTGACCAAGCGGTAGGCGATCTCGTTCGCGGGCCGCCCGCCCGCGGGCCCGTCGCGCAGTGTGCACAGCACTACGATGGTGACGTCGGTGACAGGGTCGTAGCCCATGAACGTCTGGAAGCCGGGAATGGCGCCGTCGTGGCCGGCCATCGGGCCGAACGACTCCAGCCCCAGACCGTAGCGGATGCCCGCGGGATCCCGCCGGTCCAGCGGAGCAGCGCTGTTCAGGCGTTCGCGCTGCAACACCGGTCCGATCAGCTCGTCGCTGCCGACCAGCGTGCGCACGTAGTGCGCGAGGTCCTGCGCGGTGGAGATGACACCACCCGCCGCACCGATCCACGAGGGGTCGAGGTTCGTCACGTCCGTGGGCAGCAGGGCGCCCGTGCGGGCCGCGGCGATCTGGTCGTCGGGCAGTACCGCCGAGACCAGCGCCGAGGTGTTGGTGCCGTAGAGGTATCCTCGCGGCGACGGTGCAGGCAGCGAGGCATCGCCTGGCTCCGGGTACGACGTCTTGGACATGCCGAGCGGAACGAAGATCCGGTCGGTCAGCAACGTGCGGATGTCCTGCCCGGTGATCTGTTCGAGCACCGCCGCCAACAGGATCGTGTTCGTGTTCGAGTACCGGAAGTCGGTGCCGGGTGCGAAGTACGGCGCCGAGCCGAACCCGATCCGCAACAGCGCGTCCTGCTGCCATACCCGGCCGGGATCGTCGTCCATCGCCGCGGCGAACGACGGATCCTCGTTGTAGCTGAACAAACCGCTGCGCATGTTCAGCAATTCGGCGATGGTGATGCTGTTTCCGTTCGGAACACCGGCGCGGTACCGCGACACCGGATCGTCGAGCGCGAGCCTGCCCTCGCGGACGAGTTGTAGCGCGACTGTGCCGACCATGGTCTTGGTGGTCGAGCCGACGCGGAAGAAGTCGTGCACCCGCACTGGATCGTCCCTCCCGCGAGCGCGACCCCCGAATGCCCCCTCCCAGAACGTATTCGGCGTGCGGATGTGCACCACCGCCGCCGGGACGAGCAGTGCGTCGAGCACCTCGCGCACGATCGGTTCCGCGATCCGGCCCAGCGCCGCGGATTCGTGTGCCGCGGCGTCCTCGACCATGGACTCGTGCGGCACCGAACCGCCGCCGGACACCAGCGCCACCGCGCATACGGCGACCACGCCCACCCGGGACACACGCCGGCTCCCACTGCGAAAGAAGGTCATCTGCCCCTGTTTCCGAGGACGGACATCGTGCCGCCGTTGAAGTTGGACACGTAGACCTGGCCCGCGGCCGGGTCCACCGCGACCCCGTGCGGGCGGGCCCCGACGCGGATCGTCTCCGTCGTGACGCTGTCGCGGGAGTCGATCACCGAGACGGAATTCTCCGACCGCACATCGTCGAGTCCGTGGTTGGTCACGAACACCGTCCGGCTCGCGTGATCCACCGCGACGCCGACCGGCCCGGCTCCCACGCGCACGGTCGCGGTGACCGCGCGCGTGCGCGTATCGATCACCGACACCGTGCCGTCCGCATGATTCGTCACGTACGCGGTACTGGTGTCGGTGTCGACCGCCACGCCCCACGGCTGGTTGCCCACTCGGATCGACGTAACCACCGACAGCGCCACGGCATCCACGACCGCGACCCTGCGGTCGACCGACTCGGGCGGGCCGGCGATCGCCACGAAGACGCTACGTGTGGCCGGATCGAAGGCCACGCCGTACGGGTGACTGCCGACCGGGATCGTCGCGACGACGCCCCTGGATCGCAGGTCGACGACCGACATCGTGCCCGCCTCGAAATTCGTGACATAGGCGGTCCGTCCGGCCGGGTCGACGGCGATCCCGTACGGGCCAGCGCCGACGGCGATCCGGCCGACGACAGCTCGGTCACGCGCACCGATGACGGACACCGATCCGTTGCCGGCGTTGGTCACCAAGACCAGGCCGGCCGCCGAATCGACCGCTATCGCAGTCGGTTTCGCGAAGTCGGGCGAGGTGATCGATGCGGTGGCGCCGGTCTCGGTGTCGTACACCGACACCGAGTTGCTCAGACTGTTGGTGGCGAACACGGTGGCGGTCCCGGTATCGACGGCGACCCCCCACGGTTGCACACCGACCGGGATCGTGGTGTTCACCGCCGCCGGGGCGGCCACGGGCAGCGACCCACCGGCGCGGGGCGGGTCGTCCTCGCTCGAGGTGATGCTGGTCAGCAATCCGGCGACCACGACCACGGCGGCGATGGCGCCGATCACACGCACGCGCAACGGAACCCGTTGCCACCACGGGTTGCGGCGTGGCGAAGGAATGAGCGGCGGGGTGTATCCCCCGCCGGCCTGCTGCGGCCGCGGATGGCCGGTCCTGGGCTGGACGACCGGGGGCGGCGCCACCGGTGTCCGAGTGCCCGCGCCCGCGGCGGCGGCGTTGAGCGCCTGGAGCCAGTCCGCCGGGCGGGGCCGCTGACCGACCGGGGCGGACAGCGCGGTGCGGACGAGCTGACGCACCGCGGTGGGCACACCGGCGGGCAGCCGGTCCGGGTCCCGTGTGCTCTGGTGACCGGCCAGCAGGCGCAGCACGAGCAGCGCGAACTTGTAGGCGTCGGACTGCGGGGTCGCCAATTCCTCACCGGCACTGACCGTCCGGACCTCCCAGTCGGGTGTCTCGAACTGATCGCTGACCGATCGGGAGCGCATCCGCATGGCGTCGCAGTCGATGAAGTACACCTGCCGTTCCGGTCGCAGCGAGAACAGCAGGTTCTTCGGCGACAGGTCACCGACCGCGATGTGATGGCGATGCAGCAGCGTCAGCGCTTCCGCCGCGTCACCGAGCAGTTCGTACCTGGCGCGATCGGACAGCGGAATGCCGCGCTTGGCCAGGTAGACGTCGTCGTTGAGCAGATGCTGGAACTCGGCGGTCATTCGCCGAGTCCCCGCCACCGTCACCATGTCGACGAAGAACTCGTCCGGAATCGCGGGCATCACGAATCCGAGCACGGTGGCCGAGTGATCCTCCTCGACCAGCCGGCACGGCCACGCCGCCCGTTTCAGCAGTTCCATTCCTTCGTTGAACGGCAACGACTCCAGGTAGGAGGGCATGTCCTCGAGCACGTCGACCCGGATGTTCGGCAACACCGGGGATTTGTACTCCTTGAACACCATCGTTTTCGCGTGCGCCATCTGCACACCCGGCGCCAGGTAGACCACCCCTTGGCCCCCGGACGCCAGCTTCTGCACCGCCCCCAGCATCCCGCGTTTCAAACGCTGCTGCGCCACGGTGGCTCCGTCAGCTGCTCGGTGGCCATATGGCCACCAGCGTCCGGTCGTCGTCGAACGTTTCCCGCGAGAAGTCCAACGCGTGGGCGAATTCGATCTGTGAGGGCACCCGGTCACCGAGCAACCCCGCGAACAGCGCGCCGACGCCGCCCTCCCCACTGCCGAGGGGATCGCCGAATCCGTCGGTTCCCACCAGCAGCACCTGACCGGGCTCGATGATGACCGGCTGGGGCGCGACGTCGTTGGGCACCCTGGGCAGACCGACCACGGCCGAGCACGACAACCCCGAGGGCGACTGCTCTTTGCCACCGAGTACCGGGACGAATGTCCCGTCGGTCAGCAACCAGACACCGGAGTCGCCGACGGCGGCGACCACCGCCGACAGGCCGCCGTCGGGGTGGGGTTCGCACACCGCGCAAGCCAGGGTCGTGGCGAGCATCCGCTCCGCCTGTTCGGCGTCGGCCTCCGGCAGCGACAGCACCGCCGCCGCTTGTTCGGTCAGCGTCCACGCGGCGCTCTTGAACAGGGTGTGCCAGCCGCCGTCGTCGAGCGGTTCCGGCGGTTCCTCCAGCCATCGGGTGGCATAGCGGACGACGGTGGACGAACCGACGTGGGAGTACTTGGCCGACGACACACCGTCGGCCACGGCGACGACCAGGCGCTGACGCTCCGGGTCGACGGTGATGGCGAAATCGTCCTGGCGTGGCGCGCCGCCGTACCGGTGCAGATACCCCCGCACCGATGCCGCCCGCACCGTGAACGCACCGCTGGACCAGCCATCGATCACGGTGTCGGCCCGATAGGGCGTCCTGCCGTACTCCTTGTCCACCGCCTTGGGCTCGAACGCGGGCGTCGGCGCACCGACGACGATCGGCCCTCTCGACGGCCAGCCCGGCGCCTGTGCCTCCCCCGAGGCGTCCGGGCGGCCTGCGAGCTCGGGCGCCGCCACGTCCGCTTCGGCTTCCGCCTCCGCTTCCGGGGACGAATCCGCCGCCGATTGCTCGTCGTGCTTGTTCCGTTTGCCCAACCAGCCCATCAGACGGTATCCACATCGAGCGAGACGAAGTCGTCGGGCTTCTCCACCTGCAACGTCGCCTGCCCGGTCGCCAGCGCCGTACCCGAATTGATCACCGACTGGGTGAGTGCGGTGACGAACTTCGAGATCGCGACACCGGTATCGGTCCCCGCCGCGGCGATGAACGCGTACTTCGCGTTGGTCGCCACTCGCCGGATCACATCGGCGTCGGCCTGTCCGATGCCGAAAGCCAAGATGTTCGGGCGGGCGGGGAAACTCATCAGTCGCGCGTGCGCCGCCTCCCAGCCGTCGCCGGGATTCGGGGCGCCGTCGGTCAGGAAGAAGACCGCAGGCCGGTTCACCAGATAACCGTCGGACTTCAGTGCCCGGATATCGCGCGGGATACGGTTGCTCAATTCGGAAAAGGCCGCGGCGAACGACGTCGAACCACGGGCACGCAGTTCCGGTACGCCGTCCACGTACCGCAGATCGCTCGGCTCCAGGTAGCACAGCGCGTCATCGGAGAATCCCAGGACACAGAACCTGACCTTCGCCGCGGCCATCGATTCACCCTGCAAGGTGTCGAACAAGGTGACCAGCCCGGCATTCAGATCGCCCACATCGTCGGCCATCGAATACGACTCGTCGGCAACGAAATAGACCGGCAGCACGGTTGCCTTCGGTTCGTTCATTCAGCTCACACTCCCTTTCCCGCTTCGCCCGAGCACGCCGAACACTACAGTCGCGCAACCGATTCCACTGTCGGCCATTCGACGGACAGCGCACCGGGAACTACAAGTCGTCGATGCCGATGAGCGCGTCCTGCAACGCCCGCACGACGAGCGCGGCTTTGGTGGGCGCGGGCCGGCCGACGGCCGCATACTTGTCTCTGATCCGGGACAGGTGAGTATTGACAGTGCCGGGTGAGATATACAGGCGCTGGCCGACTTCCACCTTCGAGTCAGAAGCGAGCCACGCCAGCAGTACCTCGATCTCGCGACCACTGAGGGCCGGTCGCCTCGATATCCCGCACACGCCGTCCTCGTGATCGAATGTGATGCTCATGAACTATTCCTTCACCAGATTGTGCATCGCGCGCGGATGTGCCCGACGAAAACCTGTTCACTTCTATTTCCAGCGGCCGAACAGATCGCGGATACATCGCCGCGCCAGCGCGAATGTGGCGACGATCAGCAGCAGGCTCGTCGCCGCACGGAACTGGTCGCCACCGTCGCCGGAAACTCCGGTGTAGGCGGCCTGGGCGTACCAGATGAACACGATGTCGACCAGCAGTAGGACCGCCAGCACGTACCACAGGCGGACTCTGCGCACCGCATTGCTGTGGAAGATATTGACGGTCTGCTGGCCGTTCTGACTGGAAACCACCGTGCCGCCGCGCTTCGCGATATTTACCTGATTCTGTGCGTTGACATTGCTGTTCGATCCGGGGAAGAAGCGCACCTCATCTCCCGCTGGGATCGTTCAACGTGACATTCTGAGGTCCGTTCTGATTGGCGACCACGATGCCGCCGCTGGTCGCGGAATTGGTCTGCGCCGGCGGCGGGGGCGCCTGCGCCGGCCCGGACGCGGACGGATCCTGCGGCTCGGTACCGGGCGACAACCGCTCGATCAGACCGGCGATATCGGCGTCGAGCGATTGGTGCCGGATGCGCCACCCCTGCGAGATGGTCAGTTTCCGAATGTCTTCCGGCAGGCTTCCCGGCACCGGGAGCAGCGTGTCGTCCAGCAGAACCGGAACGACCGGAATACCGCGCTCGAACGCGGTGCGCAGTTCCATGCGCACCCAGTCGCGCTCGTTGTCGATGCACCGTACCCCTCGTTTGTCACGGGCATCGAGCCAGTGCCGGCCGATCACCGACACCATCACGTCGCTGTCGTCGAGCGCGGCGCGGATGCGACGGGAGTACAGCACGCCCAGCGCCAGCGATTCCTGGTCGCGGAAGACGTGCACCCTGCCGAAATGGCGCGCCATCTGCTTCGAGATCTGACCGACGGCGTATACGCTGTCGATCGTGCGATAATTCAGAAAAATTTTCATATGACGGGTAATCCCTCGAAATAACGTCTCTCCGCACGGCTGGATTCTGTGCGCGACCGAGCCTTGCTGGGCGGGCGAAAGTTAAAGCAGGCGACCAGTTCGCTGTACCCCCTCCTCGAGCGCTCCACTTTCGGGCCACGCATACCCGCAGCGCCGCGCCGGACTACCGGCCCACCGCTGGATCGGTTTCATTCTGCACCTGTAGCCAGCATTTTGCCGAGTGAACGCGGGTATCGGGTGGACCGACGAAATGAAGGGTCGCACACCGACTTTCGAAAAGGTGCCGGTCGGTTTATTACCCCGGCGCCCCGGTGCGCGCATATTTCGTGCCGGAGTCGATAAATGCTGCAATTCGTCCACCGCCATCCTCACCGGTCCGTATATATGCGGTCACAGTCCGAACAGACGTCGTTGCCACATCCAGGTCTCGGACGCCGAGCCCGATCTACCGGCAGATCACTCTTGTTCCGGGCAGGCGAATCGCGAACGGCGCACGGTCGCAAGCGCATACGCCCGGCCCGCGGCTGCCGATCCTGGCTCTGCTCCAGCATCCGGCAGCGGGCGGCGCCCCGACAGCCGTTGTCCGTTGCCCGATCGACCGGCAACGGACAACGCGCTGTTCAGCGCTTGACCAGAGCCGCCATCAGGGCAGCCTGGATGTCATGAGTCCCGGGGTGCCCACGGAAACGAGTGATCGTGCGGGCGAAGTCGCGCAGGTCGGCGCGGATCGTCGCCGAATCGACCGAGCGCACGACATCGAGCAGTGGCCCGATCAGTTCGCTCGCCCGATCCGGCTCGCCCAGCGCGGCGTACACCAGCGCGTGGCGCGTACCGAATCGCGCGTGATCGCGGTCCGAGGGCAGCGGCCGCGACATCGCCCGCTCGAAGAGCGCGGCGGCCGCGGCGAGGTTGCCCAGATCGTATTGGCACCACGCCTCGATGAGGAGGGGACGACCGTGCATGGCCGACGGGCCGAGCTGTTCGTCACCCTCGAGACGCTGCGCTTGTTCGAAAAGGCTTGCGGCCGTGTCCAAGGCGCGCATCGCGCCGGCGTGGTCCAGGCCGATGGCGTACCCCTGCGCCGCGCCCAGCGCGGCCAGCCAGCGGATGCGGGGGTGGATGGCGTCGTCGGCGAGCACCTGCTCGGTGGGCCCGGTCGTCGCGGAGGAATCCCCGCGGTACAGGCTCACCACGGCCCTGCGGACGAGGGCATAGCTGGTCATGTGTTCGTCGCCCGCAACCGAGGCCAGCACGACCGCGCGGTCGGTCCACCACAGCGAACCCCGGTCGTCACCGCACTCCTGCGCCATCCACCCGGCGAACTCCGCGGTGCGGGCGGCGTGCCGCAGCAGCCGCCGCTGATCCTCACCCGTGCTCTGCCGGGCCGAGGAGTCCGCGACGTGCGCCTGTGTGATCGCCATCGGCAGCACCAGGCTGGGGCTGCTGGTGCGGCCGAGGCGCTTCGTCTCCTCGAACAGAGCGGCCAGGCCGGGCAGCGTGTCGGCGGAGGCGGCGGCGGGCTGCGGCAGCTCGGTCACGGCGGGCGCGCCGGCTTCACCGATCTCGAATGTCCCGGAGCCATCGGAATACAGGCGCAGGTTCCATTGCGTGTGCCCGTATTCGCGTGCGTCGGGGCCGGGCCCGGTGTCGCTCTCCGGCCGGGTGTCCGCCGGAGCCATCGCGTGCAGTTCGCCACCGGCGGACAGGACCGCGTCGCACTTGCGCGACAGTTGCGCGGAAGGCGACTTGTGCCCGTTCTCGACCTTGCTCAGATGGCTGCGACTGTAGTGCACCAGCTCGGCGAGCTCGCCGAGGGTCAACCCCTGCCGGGTTCGACGTCGTCGCAGCTCTCGGCCGAATTCAGCTCGTGTCATCACTTTCCCCAGAACCACCGTCTCCGGTCGCAGAACTTCTTGCACGACAGCGTCGTTCGTCGCGCCCGCGCCGCCGCGGGCGTGCCGAAGGCGCCACCAGCAACCCTTCGGTTTCCGCGAGTGTACCGCCGGAAACCGTGCGGCATATCGAGAAAGGGCGGATGGCCGCCGCGCCGGCGTGTGGACGAATCACCCTGTGTCAGAAAGAGATCGGCCCCATATGAATACCGACTACCGAGTCAAGCATCTCGAGATATTGCAGACGATCATCGCGCGATTGAGTCAGCAGTCGTTCACTGTGCGCGGGTGGTCGGTGACCCTCGTCTCGGTGATCTTCGCGCTGCTCACCGCGCAGGCCCAGTATCGATCGGAGCTGATCCTGCCCGCGCTGGCGCCCGCGTGGATCTTCTGGGGCCTGGACGGGTACTACCTGAGCCTGGAACGCCGCTACCGGCGCCTCTTCGCCTCCGTAGCGCAGCAGTTACAGACCCCGTCGCCATCCGGCCCGCACCCGTTCGACATGATCTCCGACTCCGGCCGACCGATCCGCGACCTCGCCCGCGCGGCTGTCACCCCCAGCGTGGCGGCCATCCCGGCGGTGTTGACCGCGCTGATCATCGGGTACTGGGTATTCGTCGTCACGCGGTGAGCGAGGTTCTCCGGACTCCTGTCGTCGCGAGGCCTTCCGCAGGACGGTCGCGCGCCATAGCGTTGAAGTATGAGAGCGAAGCCGCGGTGCTTTGTCACGGCCGATGCCATCGCCCGGCTGTGGTCGGTGCGGGCGGCGGACTGGGCTGGGCCGTCGCCGGGTCGGCGCGGCCTGATGGTGGCCGCCGACCGGGAGGCGACGCGGTGTCGTATGCGTGATTTGGTCCGTGGCGGCGGTCGTCTCGTTGGGCGGAGCGTCCGATGAGCGCGCCGCGCGAGCCCGCGATCGCGGTGATCGGCGCGGGGATGTCGGGAATCTGCATGGCGATCACGTTGCTGCGCGCGGGTTTTCGCGATGTCACGATCTTCGAGAAGTCGGACCGGTTCGGCGGCACCTGGCGCGAGAACACCTATCCCGGGTTGACCTGCGATGTGCCGTCGCGGTTCTATCAGTTCCGCTTCGCGAAGAACCCCGACTGGTCGCAGTTCTTCGCGCCGGGGGCCGAGATCGAGGAGTACTTCACGCGGGTGGCGCACGAGTACGGGCTGCCGAGCATCACTCGGTTCGGCGCGGAGGTGTGCGGCGCGGAGTTCGCGAACGGGCGGTGGACGGTGACGACCGCCGAGGGCGCGCGCGAGCGCTACGACTTCGTGTTGTGCGCCACCGGCATCCTGCACCACCCCAGGACGCCGGACCTGCCCGGCCTGGACGACTTCGCGGGCGCGGCTTTCCATTCGGCGCGCTGGGATCACGGCATCGAGCTGACCGGCAAGCGCGTCGGTGTGCTCGGCACCGGCTCGACCGGTGTGCAGATCGTGACCGATCTGGCCGGAAAAGCGGGGCGGCTGACGCTGTTCCAGCGCACGGCGCAGTGGGTCGCGCCGCTGCCGAACGGCCGCTACTCCCGGCTCACTCGCGCCGCGCATCGGCGTTTCCCGGTGCTCGACGAACTCGGCTACGCGGTCACCCACCGGATCTTCGAGTTCCTCATGGGCGCGCTCATCGAGCCGGGGCCGAGGCGCGAGATGGTCGCCGGGTTCTGCCGGGCCAACCTGCGCACGGTGCGCGATCCGGCCCTGCGCGCCGCGCTGACGCCGGAGTACGAGCCGATGTGCAAGCGGCTGGTGATCTCGGGCGGCTTCTACCGCGCCGTCCAGCGTCCCGACGTGGCCGTGGTGACCAGCGCCGTTGACCACCTCGTGCCGCGCGGCGTCGTCACGGCCGACGGCCGTGTGCACGAACTGGACGTGCTGGTGCTGGCGACCGGCTTCGACGCGCACGCCTTCATGCGGCCGATGGGCATCGTCGGCGCGGACGGCCGCACCCTGGACCAGGCATGGGCGGACGGGCCGCAGGCCTTCGAAACCGTTGCGCTGCCCGGCTTTCCGAACATGTTTCTGCTCATCGGACCGCACAGCCCGGTGGGCAACTACCCGCTCACGCTGATCGCCGAGACGCAGGCCGAGCACATCCTCGGCTGGATCCGCCGCTGGTGCGCGGGCGAATTCGACACCGTCGAACCGACCGAGGCCGCTACCGAGCGCTATTACGCGCGACTGCGCGCCGCCCTGCCCAAGACGGTGTGGGCCACCGGCTGCCAGAGCTGGTATCTCGGCAAGGACGGCAAGCCGGAACTGTGGCCGTGGACCCCCGCCCGGCATCGCGCGCTGATGCAGCGCACGCCCGACCCGGCCAACTATCGGTTCGCGACCGCGCCCGGCGGGCCCCCGGCTACTGCTGGCCGGGCTTCAGCACGATGAACAGGCCGTTGGCTTCGGCGCAGAGCCGATCGCCGTCGTGCAGGGTGGCCCGGACGTAGACCTTGCGGCCGTCCCTGCGCTCGGCCCACGCGCGCAGCCGCAGCTCGGTGTTCAACGGGGTGATCGAGCGATAGTCGATGGTGAGCGAGGCGGTACGGGTCACCCCGCCCGCGTGCACGGCGGCCGCCATGCCGAGCAGGTCGTCGAAGCCGACCGCGATCTGACCGCCGTGCGCGGCCTTGTTGCCGCCGAGGTGGTACGTGCGGAAGGTGATGCGGGCCTCGACGCCGTCCCGGTCCGCCCGGTCCACCACGAAGGGCGGCAGCGTGACGTTGCCGCGGGCGGGCAGGTCGACCCGGGTCCAGGCGGGCGCCGACCACTCGTCGACGACCGCGGCGTCGAGCTTGTCGTTGAGCTCCTTGAGCACGGCGATGGTCTCCAGCGCCAGCTCGTCGGACGGCGACGAGAGCCGGGCCCGGTCCATCAGGCCGCGCACCTGTTCGATGAAGGCGCCGTAGTGCGGCCCGCCGCGGGAGATGTCGACCTCGTTGGCCGCGGCGTCGATCAACTCGGTCATCGGCCGGAACCCGCCCTCGTGGTGCTCCTGGTTCGGCAGCGGGGCGCCGGCCTGCTCTTCGTTCATGAGAACAAGTTATCGGTAGCCCGTGGGATGCTCGCGCGGCGGGGGAGGCGCCTACCGGCGGCCCCGGGCCGCGCGGGGAATCGGACACCCCTACGCTGGGTACCCGTTCACCCATCAGGTCTACCGATACACCACGCGAGCTCGGCGCGGCCGGTCCGTGACGGCCCGGCGGGCGTGCCCTCGTGAACGGCGAAAGGCGTTGCACCGATGCGTATTACGGCAGTCGTGTTCGACATGGACGGCGTGCTGATCGACTCCGAACCGGTCTGGGAGCAGGTGCGGCGCGAGTACGTCGCCGAGAAGGGCGGCCGCTGGCTACCGGATACGCAGAAGCGACTGATGGGCATGAGCACGGGGGAGTGGTCGGAATATCTCAGCGGTGAGCTCGGGGTCGGCGAGCCGCCGGAACGGGTGGCCGACGACGTCATCGAGCGGATGGCCGCGCACTACGACCGGACGGTGCCGCTGCTGCCCGGCGCCGTGTCCGCGGTGCAGCGGATGAGCGAGAACTGGCCGCTCGGGGTGGCCAGCTCCTCGCCCAGGACGCTGATCGACACCGTCCTCGGCCGCACCGGGCTGATCGAGTTCTTCGACGTGACGTTCTCCACCGAGGAGGTCGATCGCGGCAAGCCCGCGCCGGATGTGTACGTGGCGGTCGCGGGCTTCCTGCGCAAGAAGTCGACCGACTGCGCGGCCGTGGAGGACTCGAGCAACGGGCTGCGCGCCGCGCACGCCGCGGGCATGCGCGTGATCGCCGCGCCGCGTCCGGAGTATCCGCTCGACCCCGATGCCGTCGCGCTCGCCGCTCAGGTCATCGGCGGGCTCGACGAACTCACCCCCGCGCTGGTCGCGGGCGACTGAACACGCTGCTCAGCGGCGGTACGACTCGAGCAGGGCTCGGGTGGCGGCGGCCAGGTCGGCGTCCAGCCAGTCCGGCAGCGCCGGGGCGTGCGCGTGCCTGCGCAGGGCGGCGTAGGGCAGGTCGACCACCGCGCGGCTGACCGCGTCGATCTCCCGGTGCCCTTCTGTCCCGAACAGGTCGCGGGTGACGCGGCGCAGGTGGTCGATCAGCGGCGCGTTCATCCGGTCCAGCCGGGCGCGGAATTCCGCGTCGGGGCCGCCGTCGAGCAGGTCGCGCGGGCGCAGCTCGAGCAGCAGCCTGGCGTCCTCGGGCAGCTCACGGCCGAAACGGATGGCCGCGCCCGCCATGGCGACCCCGGCCTCGACGGGGTCGGGGTGGTCCGCGGCCGCCAAGGTCCGCTGCTGGAAGCGATCCAGCGCGCGAATCCACGCGGCGGTGAGCACGCCGTTGCGATTGCCGAAGCGGTGGTACAGCGTGCCGACCGGCGCGCCGCTGGCTTTGGCGATGGCCGCCACGCTGGCCGCGCGCGGTCCGTCGGCGAGCACGAGGGCGCGCGCTGCGTCGAGGATCACATCGGTGTCGTGCTTGCGGGGTGGCGCCATCTACTAGTACGTTCCTTCTATATGGAGCGATTGTCTTATATCGACGAGCATGCCAGAGAAGTCGACGCGAATCGCGACCGGACCTGGAAAGCGCTGCTTCGAGTCGTCTGCAAGGACCCGCACGACCCAGCCACCGTTCCCTCCGGATTCGTCCTGGACACCGCCGAGGAACCGGCCCGGTTCGCGATGCACGGGCAGCACTGGTTCTCCCGTTACGAGCTGATCTTCGAACTCGATGACGAGGGGCCGAGCCGGACCAGGGTGCGGGCCGTGAGCAGAGGGGATTTTCCCGGTCTGCACGGCAGGATCTATCGCGCGCTGGTGGTCGGCAGCGGCGGTCACGCGTTCGTGGTGCGGCGCATGCTCGGCCGAATCGCGGCCGCGGCATGATCAGCGGAACGGTCTGGGGCGCCACCGAAGCCGAGCGCGACGCTCCGTTGCCGTGCGACGAGCTGGAACCCCGTGGGCTGCAAGCCGATCGGGCCATCAGCATCGCCGCGTCGCCGTGCTTGGTCTACAGCTGGCTGTGTCAATTGCGGGTCGCGCCATACAGTTACGATCTGCTGGACAACTGGGGCAAGCGCAGCCCGCGTGAGCGCGACCCGCATCTCACCGAACTCGAGGTCGGTCAGCGATTCATGTCGGCCTTCGACCTGAAGTCGTTCGTCCTCGGTCGACACATCACGCTGGTCGCCGGACGGATCGCCGTGACCTACGCCGTGCGCCCGGAGGGGGCGGGCACTCGGCTCGTGGTTCGAGCGCGCTTCGGTACACCGCGAATCGTCGCCCGGCCGCTCGCCTTCGGTGACGTTTTCATGACCCGCAAGCAGTTGCTCACACTGCGTGAGCTGGCCGAGGCCGAAGCTCGCCTCGACGCCGCACGCCGCGACGGGGACTGAGCGCTCCGTGGTCTGGTGTCCGCGTCACTGGGCGAAGGTGCGAAGCGGATCGACCTTCGCGCGCGCGGTCCAGCGTCCGCGGTTGTACGCGACCTCGACGGGATGGTCGAAGGCCGCGGAGACGGTGCCGGTGGTGAGGGTGTCGCGGGCCGGGCCCGCGGCGACGGTGCGGCCCTCCGCGATGAGCAGGGCGTGCGTCGTGCTGGTCGGCAGTTCCTCGAGATGGTGGGTCACCAGGACCGACGCGACCTCGGGATGGGTGCGGTCGAGGCCGTCGATGGTCTCCAGCAGCTGTTCGCGGGCGGCCACGTCGAGACCGGTGGTCGGCTCGTCGAACAGCAGCAGCCGTGGTTCGGCGACGAGCGCGCGGGCGATCAGCGTGCGCCCGCGCTCACCCTGCGAGAGGGTCGGCCAGGTGTTGTCCCCCTTGCCTTTCAGGCCGACGGACTCGATCATGGCGTCGGCCCTGCGCAACTGCTCCGCGGTGGGTGTCCAGCGCATCGGGGTGTCGATGGTGGCGGTGAGGCCGGTGAGCACGACCTCGCGAACGGTGAGCGAATAGCGCAGCGGATGGCGCGGATTGACGTGGCCGATCGCGTGGCGCAGCGCCGCGAGTTCGACGCGCCCCATTCGCTCGCCGAAGATGCGCACCGTGCCCGAGGTGGGAAAGGTGACCGCGCCGCAGAATCCGAGCAGCGTGCTCTTACCCGCCCCGTTGGGCCCGAGCAGTGCCCAGTGTTCGCCCGCGCGCACGGTGAGCGAGATGCCGTCGATGATCTGCTTGCCGTCGCGGCGGAAGGTCACGTCGGTCAGCTCGAGCACGGGTGTGGTCACGGATGTTCCTTCCTCGGCAGTCACGAGAACGCCGCTTTCAGTGCGGTGAGATGGGCGCGGCTGAATTCGGCTGCGGCCGTGGGATTTCGGTGGGCGATGGCATCGACCAGCCGGATGTGCGCCTCGTGGTCCTCGGGTTCGGAGGGCACGGGGCGAATCTTCAGCATGTCGATCATGGCCTGACGCAGGCGGGGCAGGAAGCTGTCGAAGAGCTGGGTGAGCACGTCGTTGTGCGCCGCGACGATGACCGCGCGGTGGAACGCCATGTCGGCGTCGACGTGCTCATCGACCGGCTCGCCCCGAGCCTCGCGTGCGGCCAGGGCGCGCCGGATCGTCCGCAGGTCCGCGGGCGTGCGCCGGGCGGCGGCGAGCGCGGCGGCCTCGGCTTCGATGGCGATCCTGGCCTCGATCACCGACGCGATGGCGGCGCGGCGCAGCACCGCGTCCCACTCCTCGGTCACGTCCAGCGCGGTGACGAACACCCCCGCGCCCTGACGGCTGTCGAGCACGCCCTTGCCCGCCAGTTCGCGGATGGCCTCGCGCAGCGTCGACCGGCCGACGCCGAGCTGCGCGGCCAGCGTCGTCTCGCCGGGCAGGCGGTGTCCGAGCGGCCATTCGCCCGCGCGCACACGGGCCAGCAACAGCTCGGCCGCCTGTGCGGCGAGCGGGTGGCGGCGAACCTGCGAGACCATCCGAACCTCTCTACTTGTCTGAGGAGTTGTGTATAGTCTAGCCATCATGACGCGCATGCTTCTGCTTAGCCGCCACGGCGGGGCCTGACCGACCGGCCGCCCGCCGTGGGGCTTCGTCGTGGCCGGTCATCGCTTCGTATGCGCAGGCCGCCTCGGCCGGAAAGCAGCAGAAACCTCCATGACCACGAGCGTTTTCCCCACCATCGATACCCCCGCCGGGCCTTTCGCCGCCGGTGCGCCGGACTGGAACAGACAGCGGCATTCGCGGATGCCGTCGCACCGGTATCGCAGCGTCTACGACCGTGTGGATGTCCCACTGGCACAGCGTGATTGGCCGAACGCGCGGATCACCGCCGCGCCGCTCTGGGTCCCGGTGGACCTGCGCGACGGCAATCAGGCGCTCGCCGAGCCGATGGACCCCGACCGGAAGCGGCGCTTCTTCGAACTGCTGGTCGCTATGGGCTACAAGGAGATCGAGGTCGGCTACCCGTCGGCCTCGCAGACCGATTTCGATTTCGTACGACTGCTCGCCGACACCGATCTCGCGCCCGAGGACGTGACCATCGTCGTCTTCACTCCGGCGCGGCGCGATCTCATCGAACGCACGGTGGAGTCCGTGCGCGGCCTGCGCAACGAGGTGGTCGTGCACATGTACACGGCCACCGCTCCGACCTGGCGGGAGGTGGTGCTCGGCAAGGACCGCGACGCGCTGCGCGAGCTGATCCTGGCGGGCGGCCGCGACGTGCTCGAGTTCGCCGGTGACCTGCCTTCGGTGCGATTCGAGTTCTCGCCGGAGGTGTTCAATCTGACCGAACCCGATTTCGTGCTCGACCTGTGCGACCGCATGACGACCCTGTGGGACGCCACCCCGCAACGACCCGTCGTGCTGAACCTGCCCGCCACCGTCGAGGTGGCCACCCCGAACGTGTACGCCGACCAGATCGAGTACATGCACCGCAACCTGTCCCGCCGGGACAGCGTGATCCTCTCGGTGCATCCGCACAACGACCGCGGCACCGGCGTCGCCTGCGCCGAGCTGGCGGTGCTGGCCGGCGCCCAGCGGGTGGAGGGCTGCGTCTTCGGCAACGGGGAGCGCACCGGCAACGTCGATCTCGCGACGCTGGCGCTGAACCTGCACGCGCAGGGCGTCGATCCGATGATCGACTTCTCCGATGTGGACGAGATCGCGCGCACGGTCGAGTACTGCACCCGCATGCCCATCCACGAACGTCACCCGTACGTGGGCGCGCTCGTGCACACCGCGTTCTCCGGCACCCATCAGGACGCCATCAAGAAAGGCATGGCCGAACACCGCGCCCGCGCCGCGGCGACCGGGCGGCCGGAGCGCGAGATCGACTGGCGCGTACCGTATCTGCCGATCGACCCGGCCGACCTCGGCCGCTCCTACGACGCCGTCGTCCGCGTCAACTCCCAGTCCGGCAAAGGCGGCATCGCCTACCTGCTGCACACCGAATACGGCCTCGACCTGCCGCGGCGGTGGCAGATCGAGTTCGCCCGCCGCGTCCAAGTACACGCCGACCACACCGGACTGGAGATCACCGCGGCGGAGCTGCACGAGCTGTTCACCGCCGCGTACCTGGCGGACGCCGAATCCGCTCCGGTGGTGCTGAAGCAGTGGAACACCGGCGCCACGACCACGGACATCACGCTCACCGTCGGCGGGGAGACGTCGACCAGCGAGCACCGCGACGCTGGACCGGTCGAGGCGCTCACCGCCGCGCTGGCGGCGGCGGGCCTGCCGGTGCGGGTGCTGACCCTGACTCAGCAGACGATCGGCGCGGCAGGCGATGGCGGTGCGATCGCCTATCTGGAATACCGGGCGGGGGAGCGGACCGGCTGGTGCTGCGGTCGCGGCGACTCCGTGCTCGCGGCCTCGCTCGCGGCCCTGGTGCGGGCCGCCAACCGCATGGCATCGGCGCCCGAATAGCGGCAAAACGCCCGCCGTGTCGGCCGCACGTGCGAAGGTAATCGGCGTGGTGCGGCACGTGACAGGAAATCTCCCCGCGGAGGTGACGAGCTTCGTCGGACGTGGGGAAGAGGTCGCCGCGGCGAAACGGCTGCTGTCCACCACACGGCTGCTCACCCTGACGGGGCCCGGCGGCGTGGGCAAGACCCGGTTGTCACGGCGGGTGGGCGAGTCGGTCCGGCGGGCGTTTCCCGACGGGGTGTGGCTGGTCGAGGTGGCCCACGTCCACGACGGGAATCTGGTGGCGCTGAGCGTCGCGCAGGCGCTCGGCCTGCGCGACGACACCAGCGCTCCGCTGGCCGGGCTCGTCGAGTTCCTCGCCGACAAGAACCTGCTGATCGTCCTGGACAACTGCGAACACCTCATCGACGCCTGCGCGGCGCTGGTGAGCAGGCTGATCCCGGCCACCGAGGGCGTGCGGATCCTGGCGACCAGCCGCGAGCCGCTCGGCGTAGACGGCGAGCAGGTCATGCCGGTCGCCCCGCTGCCCGTCCCCGCGGCCGACGAGCTGACCGGGGAGATCGTCGCGGGCGAGAGCGAGGCGCTGCGCCTGCTCATCGACCGCGCGGCGGCCGCCAACCCCGAATTCCGGGTCACCGAAGCCAATCTCGGCGTCCTGGCGGCGATCTGCCGTCGGCTCGAAGGCATTCCGCTGGCGCTGGAACTGGCGGCGCTGCGGCTGCGGATGTTCACCCCCGACCAGGTGCTGGCCCGCCTCGACGACGCGATGCGGCTGCTCACCACGGGCCTGCGCACCGCACCACGCCGCCAGCAGACGCTGGAAGCCGCGATCAGCTGGAGCTACGACCTGTGTACGCCCGACGAGCAGCGGCTGTGGGAGCAGCTCGCCGTGTTCGCGGGCGGCTTCGATCTGGACGCGGCCGAGGCGGTGTGCGTGGTGGATCCGCCCGACGCGCTGGTGGACGCGCTGACCGGGCTGGTCGAGAAATCGGTGCTCGGGCACCGGCACGACAGCGACGGCAGCGGCCGCTACACCATGCTGGAGCCGCTGCGGCAGTTCGCGCTGGCCCGGCTGTCCGCCGCGGGCGACGAACGGGCCGTGCGCATCCGCCATCGCGATCACTACCACCGCATCGCCCGCCGCGGCCGCACCGCCTACTGGGGCGGCGAGGACGTCACCTGGTTCCGCGACGTCACCAGGGAGCACGCCAATATGCGTGCCGCGCTGCACTTCTCGCTGTCCGATCCGGACGGCGCTCATCGGGCGCTGGAGATCGCGACCGAACTCCGCCCGTTCTGGGAGCACTACCGGTTCCTGCTGGAGGGCTACCGCTGGCTGGTGGAGGCGATCGCAAAGGACAAGGCGCACACCGTCGATCGGGCCAGGGCGCTCGCGGCCGCCTCGGTGATCGCGGCGATGCTGTCGGACAACGCCGAGGCCACCCGTTACGCCCGCGAATGCGTCGAGCTGGCCATCGAACTCGACGCCGCCGAGGTCCTGGTGGAGGCGACGCTGCTCTCGGCGCTGCTGGCCTTCAGCGGCAACGATCCGCACCGCGCGCTGGAGATCGCGCTCACGGCGGCCGAACGCGCGGGCGAGGTCACCCACCACGGCACGGAGATGGAGAGCTTCGCCTTCGCCTACGTGTGCGCGCTCGTGCTGGAGGACGAGCGCGCCGACGCCATCGCCGAACACTTCCTGGCCAGAACCGCCGAGCACGGTTCGCATCTGCTCGGCGGGCTCGCGTATTGGGCGGTGGGCACGAATCATTGGCGCCACGGCGAACAGGACCGCGCCGCCGTCGACCTGCGGCACGCGGTCGAGCAGTTCCGGCTGTTCGACCGATGTGTCTGGACCGCTTCGGGTTTCGACGGGCTGGCCTGGGTGTCGGCCGCCGAAGGCGATCGGGTGCGGGCGGCGCGACTGATGGGCGCGGCGTCCACGGTGCGGCACGGCAGCAAGCAGCGGCTGGCGCACGCGATGACCGAGGTGGTCGGCGACAAGGTGCGCGACCAGGTGCATCGGGCGATGGGCGACAAGGAGTTTCGCGCCGCCTTCGACAGCGGCGCCGCGCTGGACACCGACGAGGCGGTGCGCTACGCGCTGGGCACCGCGCCGATCGTCGTCGAGCGTGCCCCCAAACCCGTTGCGGCCGACGCGCTCACGCGGCGGGAGAAGGACGTGGCCAAATTGGTCGCCGCCGGGTACAGCAACAAACGCGTCGCGGCCGAACTGGTGATCTCGGTGCGGACGGCGGAAAGCCACGTCGACCACATCATGACCAAACTCGGTTTCGATTCCCGGACCCAGATCGCGAGCTGGGTCGCCGAGCATCTGCGCTAGGTCCCGGCCCTGCCGGGAGGGCTGAGGAGGACGGGGTCAGCGCGGGGCCAGGATGGCCAGCTCCGTGCCGAATCCGACTGCCAGGCGCCCATCCGGCGTCACGGCGACCGCGTTCACCATCGCGGGGAACACCAGCTGCTCGCCGATCTGTTCGCCCGTCATGGCGTCCCACACGCGCACCGTGGCGTCCCAGCTCCCGGTGACAGCGATGGGGCGTCCGTCCACCGTGCCCGCGGCCACCGCGCACACCACGTCGGTGTGGCCGCGGAGAGGTTCGCCGATCAGCAGGCCCGTGGTCAGGTCTGCTGTTCGCGCTGTCATGTTGTCGCTGCCGATGACCACGATCAGGCGGCCTTCCACCGCCGCCGTGGCCACTGCCCGCACCGAGCAGTCATGGTCGATCAGGGGCTCACCGAGCTGCTTCCCCGTGGTCGCGTCCCACACGCGTACCGTTCGGTCGTCGGCGCCTGTGACGGCGACCGGCCTGCCGTCCAGCTGCCCCAACGTCACCGCGATCACCTTGTCGGCGTAGCCGCGGCGGCGGCCTGCGGGGAATCCGCCGATCGGCTCGCGGGCGGCCAGGTCCCATACCCGCAGGGGTCTGCCGCTGCGATGGCCGCCGCTGGTGACGGCCAGGAGACGGCCGTCCACCATTGCCATGGCCCGCGCGATGGTGGGTCCGTCGGGGTCGGTCAGCGGTTCGCCGAGGGGGTCACCCGTGGCAAGGTCCCACAGCCGGAGTGCGTCGTGGCCGCCGGTGACGGCGACCGGGCGGCCTTCCACCGTCCCGGCCGCCACCTTGTGCACCTCACCGGTGTGGCCGGTGAGGGGGGCGCCCATGCGCTCACCCGCGGCGAGATCCCATATGCGGGCCGTGCCGTCGCCGCTGCCGGTGACGGCGACCGACCGCCCGTCCACCGTCGCCGTCGCCATCGCGACCACGGTGCCGCTGGGCCCATCCGAGGGTTCGGCGGTCCGGCGGCGCTCCCGCAGGCTCCACGTGCGTACCGTGTGATCGGTATCGGTGACCGCACCGGCGGTGACGGCGACGGGGATACCGTCCACATCCTCCACCGTCACGGCGCCCACCTGATCGGTGTGGCCGGTCAGCGGGTCGCTGAACTGCTCGCCGGTCGTCAGGTCCCACATTCGGACCGTGGCGTCCCCGCCGCCGGTGAGGGCGACCGGGCGGCCGTTCACCATGGTTGTCGCGACGGCCCCTACCTTGTGAGAGTGGCTGGTCAGAGGATTGCCGACCTGTTCACCGGTGGTGAGATCCCACATTCTTGTCGTCTTGTCATTGCTTCCGGTGACGGCGACCGGCCGACCGTCCACCACGGCCGTCGCCACCGCCAGCACCTGATCGGTGTGGCCGGTCAGCGGATCGCCGACCTGCACTCCGGTACGCAGGTCCCATAGCCGGATCGTGGCATCCCAGCTGCCGGTGACGGCGACGGGACGGCCGTTCACCACGGCTGTCGCCACCGCCACCACCCAGTGGCTGTGGCCTGCCAACGGAACGCCGATCTGCCGTCCGGTGCCGAGGTCCCACACCCGCGCCGTGTGGTCGGTACCGCCGGTGACCGCAACGAGGCGGCCGTCCACCAGGGCCGTCGACACGGACAGCACCCAGCCGTCGTGGCCGGCCAGGGGCTCGCCGATCTGCCTGTGGCCGAACAGGTCCCACACCCGCGCCGTTCCGTCCTCGCTTCCGGTGAGGGCGACAGGGCGCTCGTTCATCGCTCCCGTCGCCACCGCTCGCACCGAACCGTCATGGCCGACCAAGGGCTCGCCGATCTGCTCGCCGGTCATCAGGTCCCACACCCGAAGTGCCCTGCTGTTGTTGCCCCCGCTCCACGACGGGCCCACGGCGACGGCACGCCCATCCACCACGGCTGTCGCCACAGACGGCACCTTCCAGCCGGTCAGGGCGTATCGAAAACGGGAATCGACCTGGCTGGCAGTGGCCCACTCCACCCCCCACCGCGCGTGTTCTCCCCCGTCCACAGGTACGGCGGTGATCATGGCGGCCAGCTCTCGGTGTCCGTACCGGGCGGCGTCCAGCGCCAGCAGTTGCCGACGCACCGCAGGCGAAGCGTCACCGTGCAGATGTGCCGATGCCCGATATACCGCCGCCACCGAGCGGGCCTGAGCGTCCGGCGCCGAATCGAGCAGCCCCCACACACGCTCGAAATCCCCACGCACCAGCAACACCGGATCCCTCCACCAGGCACCCTGCCCGACCGGCCCGGCGCCCGAATCACCGTCACGCACAACATCAGACACGATCAGCATCGTAAGTGCGCCGTGCCGGTGTGGTCAGTGTCCCGTGCGACTGTCGATGTGTTCGCGCAGCAGATCGGCATGGCCGTTGTGGCGGGCGTACTCCTCGATCATGTGCACATACACCCAGCGCAGGCTGAAGACGGCGGTGCGCAGTGGGTGCGTGAACGTGTGGTCCAGCGTGAGCGCGGCGACCGCGGCATCGGCGGCGCGCACCTCGCGGTGATGGGTGGCGAAGGCGTCCTCGGGATCGGCGTCGGCGACGTCGTCGAAATCGCCGTCCGGGTTGTCCTCCGAACAGTAGAGGTAGTCCAGCGGCGCACCGGCCGCGGCGATGCGGAACCAGCCGCGTTCCACCTCGCTCATGTGACGGACGAGGCCGAGCAGCGAGAGGCCGGACGGCGCCAGCGGGCGCGAGCGCAGCTGCTCGGCATTCAGACCGGCGCACTTCCAGAGCAAGGTCTCGCGGTGCCGATCGAGCCAGGCTTGCAGCATGGGTCGCTCGTCGGCGACGAGCGGGGTGGGTGTCCGTTCGATCTCGGGGGCGGTCCACGTCATGGGCCGAGGCTATCGTCCGGTCGGGAAGGGCGCCTTCGATTTTCGGTGCGGGCGGGCCGGTGGGCACGCCCGCACCGCGGCTTACAGCCCGTGCCGGAGGAAATCGGCGACGGCGCGTTCGAAGGCCGCCTTGCGTTCGATCTGCACCCAGTGCCCGCAGCGCCCGAACAGCCGCAGATCGACGTTCGGCAGCTGCCGCGAGGGGAGCAGGGCGCCCTCGACCGGGGTCACCCGGTCGTCACGGCCCCACAGCATCAGCACCTCGTTGCGCAGGCCGCGCAGCCGCGCCCACAGCGGAACCCGTTCGGCCAGTGCGGGATCGGCGAACGTGGCGTAGGCGTCGCGAATGGCGGCGATGGCAGCGGGTTCCGCCGCGGCGGCCAGGCGTGCGTCCACGAGCTCGTCGGTGAGGATCCGCTCGTCGAAGACCATGGTGCGCAGCCATGCCTGCACTCGCTCGCGCGTCGGGTCGGCGGTGAAGTCGAGCAGTCGCCGAATGCCTTCGGACGGTTCGGGACCCAGCACGTTCACCCCCACCCCGCCCGGCGCCATCAGCACCAGCCGGTCGACGTGCCCGGGGTGATCGAGGGCGACGAGCGTGGCCACCGCGCCGCCCATCGAATTGCCGAGCAGGTGCGCGCTCGGCAGCTCCAGGCTGTCGAGCAGGCCGATCACGGCGTCGGCGGAGATGCGAAGATAGTTGCGGTCGTAGACCTCCGGGCGCGCGCTGGCGCCGAAGCCCGGCTGGTCGAGCACCAGGCACCGGAAATGCTCGGACAGCGCCGCGAGATTGCCGCCGAAGTTGGCCCAGCCGGACACGCCGGGACCCGATCCGTGCAGCAGCACCAGCGGCGGACCCGAACCCGCCTCGTGGTAGCGAAGTTTCAGTCCGTCGACCGTCACCCAGCGGGTGGTCTCCTCCGCGGTGAGCGCCACCGTCACACCATCCGATCTTCGACGGTCAGGCCGAATTCGCCGCGGCCGAACATGGCCAGCGCGCGCTCCACGTCGTTGATCACGTGCACGCTGCCCGCGTGCGCGTCGCGCCAATGCCGTTCGATCGCATTCGGTTTGCGGATCGAGTGGCCGCCGGAGTTGTCGAAGAGCAGCTCGATCGCCTGAATTGCCCGCTCGGTGCCGCGCACCTGGTCGCGGCGGGTGCGCAGGCGCACTTCGTCCGGAATCGGCTCGCCCGCTTCGGCATAGCGCAGCTGCTCGGAGATGTTGTGCTCCATCTGCAGAATCGCGGCGTCGATCTCGGAGGCGGCGCGGGCGACCCGGACGTGAGCGAAAGCGTCCTCGGCCACCTTCTGGCCGCCGTAGGACAGCCGGACCCGTTCCCGCATCCGCTCGATATGCGCTTCGTAGGCGCCCTGGGCGGCGCCGATGATCGGCGCGGTGATGGTGTTGGAGAAGACACCCGCGAACGGAATCTTGTACAGCGGAGCGGGATTCGCCTCCTGGCCCGGCCCGCGCAGCTGCGACTGCTCGGTCGCGCTGTAGGCGCGGTGGTGCGGCACGAACGCCTTCTCGATGACGATGTCGTTGCTGCCGGTGCCGGACAGGCCGACCACGTGCCAGACGTCGTCGATGACGTAGTCCGCGCACGGCACCAAGATCGTCAGATAGTCGCTGGGCCTGCCGTTCTCGTCGGGCGCCAGCGCGCCGAGGAACGCCCACTCGGCGTGATCGCAGCCGGAGGAGAAGCTCCACCGTCCGCTCACCTCGTAGCCGCCCTCGACCGGGGTCAGGATGCCCGTCGGCGCGTAGGACGAGGAGATGAGAGTGTCGGAGTCGGCGCCCCACACCTCCTCCTGAGCCTCCAGCGGGAACAGCGCGAGCTGCCACGGGTGCACGCCGAGCACCGAGGACACCCAGCCGGTGGACGGGCACGCCGAGGCGATCGCGCGGATCACCTCGTAGAAGGCCACGGGGGAGGACTCGTCACCGCCGAACCGGGCGGGCTGCAGCATCCGGAACACGCCTGCCTCGGTCAGCTCTCGGATGCTCTGCACCGGGACCCGCCGCTGCGCGTCGGTGTCCGCGGCGCGCTCGCGGATCGCCGGAAGCAGGTCACGGACCCGATCGAGCACCTTGTTGGTCATGACGGGTGTCCTCCTGTGTTTCGTCGGGCCGGGAACCGCACGCGCGGCCCCCGCCATGGTGGTGACGCTAGGGCGGTCCACCCCGCGTCCGGTAGGTCAGTCCCGGTGATCGGAACCATGTGAGCTGGGATTTCCGGCGCTCAGCCGGCGGCGGCGCGGCCCGCGAGGCGGCCGAAGAACGTGCCGTCACCGAGGGACGTGCCGCTGATGTAGCCCTCGCCGTGCAGGCCGGAGCTGGCGCGGCCCGCGGCGAACAGCCCCGGGATCGGCGTGCCGTCGAGATCGAGCACCGCGCCGTCCACGGTGGTGTGCAGGCCGCCGAGGGTGAACACCGAGGCGCCGGTGCCGCGCCGGTCGCCGGTCTCCGCGGGCGGGCGCACCCCCGCGCGCACGTCGATGGCGGCCAGCGGAGCGGTCAGCGGACGCAGCCAGCGCGGCGCCTTGTGGAAATCGGGATCCACACCGCGCGAGGCGAATTCGTTGTACCTGGCGATGGTCGCGGCGAGCGCGCCGGGCGGGGTGCCGATCAGCTGCTCGAGCTCCTCGGCGGTCTCGGCGACGTGGGTGGGGCGCACGCCCCAGCGCTGCGGTTCCGGCACGGCCTCGTAGGCCTGTTCGTCGAGCACCACCCAGACGTCCATGTTGTCCTGCCGGAACAGGGCGGCCTGGCCGATGCGGCCCGGGTAGGTGTCCTCGTTGACGAAGCGCGCGCCGCGACCGTTGACGACCATGCCGCGGGCCGCGAATCCGGGGATCAGCGCGATGCCGACCTGTCCCGCGGACATGTGGCGCACGGCCGCGCCCGCCGCCTGCGCCATCCGGATGCCACTGCCGTCGTCGGTGCCCGCGCTGACCTTGGTGTGGTGCAGCAGGCGGGGCGCGTGGGCGGCCAGCATCCCGTCGTCGTCGACGAACCCGCCCGTGGTGAGCACGACGCCGCGCCGCGCGCGCACCGCGAACTCGCGGCCGTAGCGGCGCGCGGTGACGCCGGTGATCGTGCCGTCCTCGGCGCTGATCAGATTCGTCGCGTAGCTGTCGAATTGTGTTGTCACACCGGCGTGTTCGGCCGCCGCCGTGAGCACGTCCATGAGCAGCTTGCCGCCGAAATCGTTGGCGGCGGGCCGGTGTCCGCGCGGGGCGGGCGTCGCGAGTTCGGTGAACGGCCAGCTGTTCTCGCCGAGCCACATGAGTCCGTCGTCGGTGGGCGGCACCCAGGCGGGCGCGTCCCACAGGGTCGGCTGGAACGGCACGCCGCGCGCCACCAGCCAGTGGAAATGCTCGACGCTGTCGGCGCAGTACCGCTCGATCTTGGCCTCGTCCGCGCCGGGGCCGAGCGCGGCACGCAGGAACGCCGCCATCTGCTCGGGGGTGTCGGTGAAACCGCACGCCTGCTGGATGGGTGTGCCGCCGCCGAGGTAGATCTCGCCGCCCGACATGGCCGAGGCGCCGCCCGGCCCGCCAGAGCGCTCCAGCACCAGCACCCGCGCGCCCGCCTGGGCCGCCTCGAAAGCCGCTGCCGCTCCGGCACATCCGTAGCCGACGACCAGAACGTCGGTGTCGATGTCGTAGGCGTCGACCTCCGCCGCGGGCCGCGGCGCGACCGAGCGGCGAGCGTCCAGAGTTTCGCTCATGCCCGGGCCTCGCTGACGCTCGGCTCCGGCATGCGCGATGCGCGCCGGCACACGATTCGCTCACTGCGTTCGCTCATGCCTGCGACAGTCGCCCCTCAGCGGGCGACCCGATACCGATCATCTCGGTAGCTGATTGCCACCTCCCGCTCAGTGGGACTGAACCGGCTGGTGCGGTCGCGTACTGGCAAAGGTGTGTGAACGACGTCACGTTTGTGGTGGCGCAGTGAGGAGAGGATATCGATGCGGGTCCTGATCACCGGAATCACCGAGCCGAGCGGTCGGGCGGTGGCGCGCATGCTGTTGGCCGCCGGGCACGACGTGGCCGGCCTGGACCGCCGGTGGCACCGCTTCGTCGACCCCCGCGTGCGGTTCACCGCGGGCGATCCGGCCGACGCCGCGGCCTGCGCCGAGGCCGTCGCGGGCTGCGACACCGTCGTCCACCTGGCAGGCCCGAGCGTCGGTGCGATGGCCACGGCGGCGCGGAATGCCGGTGCGCGCGTGGTGGTTCCGGTCGTGGCGGGGGCGCGCTCGGCTGGCGTACCGGAATCCGAAGTCGCCGAACGGCTTCGGGAATCGGGCGCCGACCACCTGCTGGTGCGCACCGCGCAGGTCGCGGGACGCCGGATCGGTCACGAGACCCGCCGTGCGCTCGAACCGATCCTCGGCGCCAAGTCCGGTGGTGGTTTCCAGCTGCTGCACAGCGACGACCTGGACCGTTTCCTGGTGGTGGCGGCGACCTCGCCTCGGATCGGCGTGGTCGAGCTGGCCGCACCGGGCGTGGTGACGACCGACGAAGTGCGGGCGCTGATGCGCGCGGCCGGGGTACGTTACTCCGCCTGGGTTCCGGGCTGGTCGGCGCGCCGACCGCTGCTGAATTCCTCGGTGGCGCAGCAGGACTGGGGGTTCCGCTGCGGATGGACCGCGGCGGAGACGGCGGCCGATCTGGTGCGCGGCCTGGTCGGCCGCAAACCGTCGGGCGGTTCCTTCCGTACGCGCTGTGGTGCGATCCCGTTGCCCGCGCACGTGATTCCCTCGCGCGCCGCCACCTCCGACCGGCACCGTCTGGTCGACGTCGCCCCCGAGGGGCTGGAGGGCGAGTTCGACGACCGCGTCGACCCGCGTTACCCGGTGCATACCGCCACCAACACCTCCGAGGCGCTGCCCGGTCCGATGACGCCGCTCACCATCGACCTGCACGCGGGTGCGATCCGGCTCGCCAACGAGGCGATGGGCACCATGATCGCGCTCGACGGAATCGCTTTGGAGCACTGGACGAGCCGGGTGACCACCGTGCTCGGCCACCACATCTACATCAACGCCTCGATCGGCGTGCTGGCCGCCGAGAACATGCCGGGTTGGGACGAGGAGAGCATCCGCCGCGACGCCTACGGCAACATCCCGGACGAGATTCCGCTACAGCCGCACGGGAAGCCGCCGATGCCGACGGGCCTGGCCAGCACCGCCGCCACTTGGCGCGCCACCTCCAGGGTCATCGCCACCGCCCGTCGTTTCGTTGCGACCGCGGAACTGATCAACGCCGCCTCGCACACCGAGGCGCTGACGGCCGAACAGATCGCGGCCCTCACCGACGAGCAACTGCACGTGCGGGCGCTGCTCTGGCGCGACCGGCTGCACCAGGCATGGCAGGCGGCCTCCATCGGCGTCATGATGACCGGCGCCGCCACCGCCGTGCACGCCCGCGGCAAGAACGCGGGCGAGGTCGCGATCGACCTGAACCGGCTGGAATCGGCGAAACCGATGCTCGCGGTGGAGCGTTTGGCCGCCCTCTGCCGCGCCGATTCGGCGCTGCTGGAGATCGCGGGCACGGGAGACGTCGCGGCGGCGCGGGCCGCCTCGCCTGCCTTCGCCGCCGCACTGGAGGAGGAACTCGCCAGGATCGGCCACCGCGGCCCCGGCGAATGCGAACTGATCAATCCGACCTTCGGCGACCGTCCCGCGCTGTTGGTGACCGCTGCCGCGCGGGCCGCCCAAATGCCCGCGCCGACGCGCGAACCCGTTCCGGCGAATACGAGCCGCACGGCGCGGATGGCGGCGGGCGCGACGGTCGCCAGGGAACGGGCCCGCGACGCCGTCGTGCGGATCACGCACTGCCTGCGCATGGCGGTGCGCGAGCGCGCCGACCGGCTGATCCGAGCCGGTCTGCTGCGCGAGACCGACGACGCCTGCTACCTCAGCCTGGACGAGATCTTCTGCCTCCCCGCGGATGCGGCCGAGCGGGTGGGCCGCCGCCGCGCCGAGCGCAAACGCCTGCGGGACATCCGGATGCCCGATGTCGTTGCCGGACAGTGGGAACCGGTCGCCGACGCGGGCGCGCTGGCCGCCGACGAGAGCCTCACCGGTATCGGCGTGTGCCCCGGCGTGGTGGAAGGCACCGTGAAGCTGGTGCTCTCGCTCGACGACGACATCGAACCCGGCGACATTCTGGTCGCCTCGGTGACCGACACCGGGCACACCGCGATGTTCGCCTACGCCGCCGCCGTGGTCACCGACATCGGCGGCTCGGCCTCGCACGCCGCCATCGTGGCGCGCGAATTCGGCATCCCCTGCGTCGTGGACACCAAGACCGCCACCACCAGCCTGTCCGACGGACAGCGGGTGCGCGTGGACGGGGCCGCCGGCACCGTCACGCTGCTCGCCGACTGATCGTGAAAACCTCCGTCCCAGGATCGAAAGGAACACTCCCTGTGACCATTTCACGCGCCATGCGCGGCCTCGTCGCGGCCTCTGCCGCGGTACTCCTCGGCGTCCTGCCGGTCACCGTCGCGCCCGCTCTCGCGGGCCCGGCGGTCCCGGTCCTCGAATCGCCGGGCAAGGCCGACCGGCCGATGGGCTTGGCGCACGCGCCCAACGCCCGCGACATCGGCGGCTACCCGGCCAAGGGCGGCAGCCGCGTCGCCAGCGGTGTCGTCTACCGCACCGACGCGCTCGCCAAGCTCGACGCAGGCGAACAGCAGAAGCTGGTGGAGCTGGGCATCACTCAGGTCATCGACTTCCGCAGCCCTATCGAGGCGGGCCGCGATCCCGACAAGATCCCGTCCGGCGTGCGGCGCACCGAGCTGCCGGTGTACGACCCGGCCAACGACTTCTTCGTCATGGTCTCCCGGCTCATCCAGGCCGGTCCCGAGGAGCAGCAGCGGGTGCTGGGCGACGGCAAGGGCGCCGAGATCATGCGCACCTACTACCGCTGGTTCGTCACCGACCCGACTGCTCGCGGCCAGTTCGCCTCGGCGTTCCGCGAGATCGCGGGCGCTCAGGGCGCGGTGCTCTACCACTGCACCGCGGGTAAGGACCGCACCGGCTGGATGACCGCCATCCTCATGAGCGCCCTCGACGTCCCGAAGGGCCAGATCTACAACGACTTCCTGGAGTCCAACGACAATCTCGCCGCGGGCAACAAGGCGCTGCTCGACGCCCTCGTCCAGCAGGGCCTCGTGCAGGACCGCGCGCTCTGGGAGCCCATCGTCGGCGTGCAGCGCGACTTCCTCGACGCCGCTTTCGACCAGGTCCAGCAGTCCTACGGTTCCTTCGACCGCTTCCTGTCCGAGGGCCTCGGCATCGACGCGGCGACCCTGGACGCGGTGAAGGCGAAGCTGCTCACCAAGCACTGAGCCGCGCCCAGTTCGACAGCGCCGCCGCCCCTCGGCATGGGCGGCGGCGCTGTCGTTCACTCCGCGTCGTCGAGCAGATGGCGAGGGGCGGCCTGCCGCCACGAGTCCAGCACGATCGCCTCGAGTTCGTCCCGGTCGTCCAGCGCCGCGAGCCGCACCCGGACCCACGGATTGTTCGCCTCGTGCGCCGCGATCCAGAACTTCTCCGGCTCCGCCACCACCAGCTCGTCCCGATCGATCGCCGGGCACCGCACCGCCATCGATGTCTCGTTCTCGGGCAATGTCAGGAACAACTTCCCGGCCACCCGGAAAATCGGCATCCCCCAAGCGAACTGCTCGTTCGTCTCCGCCAACGACAAGGCATAGGCACGGACATCGTCCCCGGTGGTACTCATGTCCCGAATCCTTCCAGGCGCTACCGACGCCCGGCGGAACGGTTCGCCTTCTGGGTGCGGAGAGAAGCCGGTCGGGAGTGACGCCGCGGAGGGTGCGTAGGTCTACCGGCCGCCGGAGGCTGCCGCGGTGGATTCTCGGACGGGGTCGGCTTCGGGGGCCGCTTCGTCGGGTGCGTTCGTCGGCATTGGAGAACGAGGCTCGGACTCCGGGCTCCATACCTCCACGCCGCGTCGATCGGCGATTGTTCGAGCCATGATCTGGAACTGGCGGTATATATCGGGCGCCGAGAACTCCTTGCGGACTTCGACGATCCAGAATCCGTAACTGTTCCAGGCCGCGATCATGGTCCCGCCCCCGAACTGTTCGATGACCTCTAGGTCGAGGATGCCGGTGTTGACACCGGTGCCGAGCATCTCGAGGTAGTTGAGGTACCCGCGGACTGCGGCGTCTTTTGCCGGGTCGTTCTTGGTTTCCGCGAGGATGCGCCGAATGGATTCACGATCCCGGTCGGGTGGCAGCTCTCTTCTGTGATGTTCGCGGCGCTCGAGCGTAGTCATATAGAACTGCATGCTCGCCTCTTTGCGCTGCTGGGCCCATTCCTCTTTCCTGGTGACCTCGGCAGCGGAAGCATTGTGCACGCCCTGCCTGACCTGCATGCCGAGGAATAGCAGTGCCGCGATATTGACTATGACTGCCACAGCCGCGATGGTCGATGAAATCATTTCGAATGCCGACACCGTCAACCCCTGCGATGGACGTAGTGCTTGATTTCGCCACGCACCGTGTGACGACCCCGATCGCCGCACCGTGCCCGCGTGAACGATCCGAGTATGGACCGCGCGAACTCCGTTGTCTCGCAAGGACGACAATGGGCTTCGATCCCGTGGAATCTCGCGTCGGCACGCGGATCATCGAAGAGCCGACAGTGTACGAAACCGAAAAATAATCATCGGAGGACTCGGGGTCGAGTGCGGGCCGGGAAACGTGGCGGTTCGTCCCTGATCTCGGTACCCGTACACAGCTGTTCGGACCGGCCGGTATGGCCGGTCCGAACAGTCGGATCAATGATCGATGGCTTGCCTTATCCGACGCGCGCCGCTTCGCGAGCCAGGATGCGTTCGCGTTGTTCTTCGAACCGGATGACGTCGCGTCCGAGTTTCTCGATGTACTCGGCGAGTTCTTCGCGGCTGCGTTCGCCGCGTGCGGTGAAGTCGGTGCGGTGGAAGACGTTCCAGATGCGCAGGATCGGCATGACGACCTCGTCCAGGTGCTGCCGCAGGTCGTAGATCCCGTGCTTGACCATCAACACGCCATTGCGTCGCCAGTTCGGCATGCCGGCGCCCGGCATGGCGAAGTACTTCACGATGGGCGTCACCGACTCGATCGTCTGGTCGGGAGCGATGTCGAACGCGGCGGCCGCGACGTTGCGATAGAACATCATGTGCAGGTTCTCGTCCGCCGCGATCCGTTGCAGCAGCCGGTCGGCGATCGGGTCTTCGCAGACCCGTCCCGTGCTGCGGTGGCTGACCCGGGTGGCCAGCTCCTGGAACGTCACGTACGCGACCTGATCACACACACCGCCGAAGCCCGGCGGGGTATGCACACCGCGGGTCATGTGCACCATCCGGTCGTTCTCCAAGGCGACGGGATCGACCGCGCGGGTGCAGACGAGGTAATCGCGCATGGCGATGGAGTGGCGGTTCTCCTCGGCGGTCCAGCGGCCCACCCAGGTGCCCCACGCGCCGTCCTGCGAGAAGTTCTCGGCGATCACGCGGTGGTAGGACGGCAGGTTGTCCTCGGTGAGCAGGTTCGTGATCATCGCGACCTTGGCGACCTCCGAGAGCCGCGACTGCTCGGGATGCCAATCCTCGCCGCCCATCGCGGCGAAGTTGCGGCCCTCGTCCCAGGGCACGTAGTCGTGCGGACACCATTCCTTGGCGGTGGACAGATGCCGGTCGATATTGGTCGCGACGACCGGCTCCAGCTCCCGCAAAAGCTCTAGTTGCGTCAAGTCTCCAGACATGCAGCGCCTTTCGATTCGGTGGAAAAACCACGGAACGTACCGCTCGCTGTTCACGCATCACTGACTGTGCGACCTCGCCGCACCCACACCCTAGACCAGCGCGTTCGATTCGGCGTGCATCATCAGGTCGATTCACCTGCTGGTTGTCCGGGACTCGGCCGTCACGACGAAGGTATGCCGTCGGGCGGACGCGACGAGTCCACTGTCCGGGCGAAGTGACCCGACGGCGCCGGGGAGGACGAAGCGGACACTTCGGGCGTAGTCGTGGTCGGCTGCGCCGTGGCGAAATTCGGTGGTTCTGCGCTAGCCCTCGTTCGGAACGGGAGAAGACCTCGGTCGGTGGATGTCTGCCGGGTCAGCGATTGCCGGGCGCGGCGTCGCGACGGAATCAGGCGATCGCGCGCCGTTTACGCTCGGCGTATTCGCTTCCGCACCCAACCGGGGCGCCGAATCATGCTCTGGGCCCGCCGATTTCGATCCAGTAGCGGCACGCGGGCCCGAGATCGGTGTCCCGGATGCTCTCCAGCACGCCACCGTGCCGTTCGATCGTCTTCGCCGAGGCGATGTTGTCGGCCGCGCAGATGGCCAGTATCCGGCTCATGCCGAGCACCCGGGCTTCGTCGAGCATCCGGCCGAGCGCCCAGGTCGCGACCCCGCGGCGGCGCGCGGAGGGCCGGATGCCGTAGCCGATATGGCCCGTCCGCTCGACGACTTCGTCGGACCCGTGCCGGAGCGCGATACCGCCGAGTACCCGGTCGCCGTCGACGATCCACCGATAGACGGTGCGCACGGGGACGACCTTTGCCGGGTCCGGTGCGCCGGACAACCGCGCGACCCAGGCCGCGAACCCCTCGAGCGAGCCGACCTGGTCGGACAACCGCAGGCCGAAACCGTCCTCGTGGACACCGGGCCCCCACTCCTGGTGCGCCTCGAGCCAGGCGGCGTGCAGGCGTGTGGTGGGCGCAATCAGCTCGGGCATAGCGCGAACGATACTCAGGCGTCCGACTGTGCTCGGTAGCTTCGGGCGATGAGCGCCGAGCGCAGGTGCCACATTCCGTTGGCGGGTGCGGTGTCCAGGCCGGTCAGCTGGGCGATGCGCTCGAGACGGAGGTCGACGGTATTGGGGTGCACGTGGAGCGCGCGTGCGGTGCGTCGCCGGTCGAAGCCGTGGGCCACGTAGCAGTAGAGGGTGGTGAGCAGTTCCGGGTGTTCGTCGAGCGGGTCGAGCAGCGCGGCGAGGAATCGCGGCCCGGCCCCGGCCGGGTCAGCTGGTATTCGAGCGCCAGATCCGGGAAGCGGTGCAGCGCGCCGGTGACGCCGAGGCGTTGCGCCATGTCGAGCAGGTTGTGCGTGTGCTCGGCGCGGGCCGGGATGTCGGCGACGGGCGCGCGGACGACGACGCCGCCGCGCGTCGCCGTCGGGTGCTGCGGTATCGCGGATCGGCCGAGATCTGCCCTGCTCGAGGGCATCGGACCGGCTCAGCCGTAGAGCGCGTCCCTGGCGCGGGCGTAGCTGTCGCGGATGATGCGGCCGGTGGCGGCGTCGTCCGCGGAGACGGGGATTTCGGCGGCGGTGCGGGTCGGCCAGCGCGGGGGAGCGGCGGTGCCCGCGAGGGCCCAGGCAGCTTGGCGGGCCGCGCCGAGGGCGACGTATTCCTCGGGTTCGGGAACGGTGACCGGGTGGCCGACGATCTGCGCGGCGATCTCCCGGACGAGGGCGGAGCGGGCGGCGCCGCCGATGAGCAGGATGCGGCGTGGGCTGATGCCGGTGGCCACGAGGCGGTCGAGGGCGTCGGCCAGATTGCACAGCATGCCTTCGTAGGCGGTGCGCGCGAGGTGCCCGGGGAGCATGGTGCGCGGGCACAGGCCGTGCAAGCTGCCCGTGGCGTGCGGCAGGTTGGGGGTGCGCTCGCCGGTGAGGTACGGGAGCAGCACCAATCCGTCCGCACCCGGAGGAGCCTGGGCGGCAAGGGTTTCCAGGCCGGGAAGATCGACGCCGAGGAGTTGCGCGGCGGAGCTCAGCACTCGTGCCGCGTTGAGCGTGCAGACCAGCGGGAGGAACGCGCCGGTCGCGTCGGCGAACCCGGCGATGGCGCCGGACGGGTCGGCGCTGGGGGCGCCCGCACACGCGTAGGCGGTGCCACTGGTGCCGAGCGACAGCACGACGTCGCCGGGTTCGAGGCCCAATCCCAATGCGGCCGCGGCATTGTCGCCGGTGCCTGCCGCGACCAGCGCGCCCGTCGCGGTGCGGCCCGCGGCTTCGGCGGGCGCGAGTACCCGCGGCAGCTGCGGGGTACGTCCGCGAAAAGCCAGCGCTACCAAGTCTTCTCGGTAGCGTCCCTCGGCGGGGGACCAGTAACCGGTGCCGGAGGCGTCGCCACGGTCGGTGACGGGTTCGGCGTCGGGGCCGCGCAACCGCCAGGTCAGGTAGTCGTGGGGCAGCAGGATCCGCCGGGTACGGTCCGCCAATCGGGGTTCGTGATCGGCGAACCAGCGCAGCTTGGCGACGGTGAACGAGGCGACCGGCACGCTGCCCACCGCGTCGGCCCACCGCTGCGGGCCGCCGAGCTCGCCGACGAGTTCCTCGGCCGCCGACGCGGAGCGCGTGTCGTGCCACAGCAGCGCGTCCCGGACCGGCGCGCCGTCGGCGTCCAGCGCGACCATGCCGTGTTGCTGCGCGCCGACCGCGATCGCGTCGACCCGATCGAGCAGCCCGTCGCCCGCGGCATGGAGCGCGTCCCACCAGGCCTCGGCGGGCACCGACGTGCCGTCGGGATGCGGGGCCGTGGCTCGCTCCAGCACCGTGCCGGTCGCCGCGTCGCAGACGACGATCTTGCACGACTGGGTGGAGCTGTCCACCCCGGCCACCCGCGTCATCCGGACCGATCCGGCCGGATCTGGATCTTGCGGCCCGCCCGCGCGCGGAATGCCTCGAACGCGTCGCCGAATTCTCCGAGCGCGAAACTGTGGGTGATCATGGTGTCGGCGTCGATCACGCCTTTACCCATCAACTCCACCGCCCGCCCGAAGCTGTGCAACACCGCCATGGAGCCGACGATGGTGATCTCGTCGTTGTAGACGCGGAACGGGGAGATGGCGGCGGTCGCCGCGCCGGGCGCGACGCCGAACTGCTGATACACCCCGCCGCGCCGGACCCTGGTCACGCCGTCCTCGATCGCGGCGATCGCGCCGGTGCAGTCGATGACGACCTCCCATCCGTGCGGGCGATCGAAGTCGTCTGCGTCGGTGCCGACCGCGTCGGCGCCGAGCTTCTCGGCCACCGCCAGCCGCGCGGTATCGAGATCCACGACCGACACCGAGGCCGCGCCCGCCACCCGCGCCAACTGCAACATCAGCAGGCCCATGGTGCCCGCGCCGTAGAGCAGATAGTGCGAGCCGAGCGCGCGGGGGAGCACGTCGAAGGCGTGCACCGCGCACGACAGTGGCTCGACCAGCGCGCCGTGACTCAGCGAGACCGCGTCCGGCAGACGGTGGCAGTTGGCGGCCGGGACAGCGACGTACTCGGCCATCGCGCCGTCCACGGTGTCGCCGATCGCGCCCCAGCGCTCGCACAGATTGCCGCGGCCGATCGCGCAGTAGTGGCACGCGCCGCAGAACAGCGACGGATCCACCGCGACCCGATCACCGACCGCGACGCCGACCACCTCGTGGCCGACGGCGACCACCTCGCCCGCGAATTCGTGTCCCGGCACGATCGGATACGGCGTCGGGGGGAATTCGCCGTCCATGATGTGCGCGTCGGTGCCGCAGATGCCGACCGCGGCGACACGCACCACCACCGCGCCCGGACCCGGCGACGGGTCCGGCACGGTCTGCACGGAACAACGACCTGGCGTCTCGATGACCACCGCGCGCATCCATCTACCATGCACCCGGACCGGCGTGCGGCGGTGCATTTCGAGTATTCGCGGCCACGATCGGGCAGACTGACCCGGTGCGTGCGGACCCCAGTCGACCAGCCGGTGACCTCGATTCGACGGCGGCGCCCGCCGAACGCGGCGCCGCCGAGCAGCCGTTCCTGGAGATGGCCAGGGGGGAACGGGAGTGGATCCGGGCCCGTCGCCTGTCCGACGGCATGTACGAACTCCAGCACCGCCGCGGCGACGACCCGCGGCGCTTCGAGGTGTTCACCTCCGATCACTGCCTGGTGCGTGACGTGCTGTGCGCTTGGCTGGACGACGCGTCGGGCTGGTCGGAGGGCGTGGTGTGGTCGCCGGTCGATCCGGCGATCGAGGAGCTCGAGCGGGTGCGCAGCGAATTGTCCGGGCTGCTGGGCGGTTTGACGATGCTCGACGATCTCGGGGCGGGGTTGGACCTGGCGCTGGCGCGCGCCGACGAGCTGATGGACGGACTCGACGCCGCCGCGCCGGAGCTGCCCGGTCAGCCCTGATACCACCAGGCGGTGGTGGCGATCTCGGCGCGTTCCAGCGGAAGGTAGGTGCCCGGATCGGACCAGCCGAGCGCCTGCACGGTGACGCGCAGTTCGCTGTGGAAGCAGATCGGGTCGCGCACATGCCAGCGGTACATGCCGAACCGCTGCTCGGCCTCGTAGCACCGGTCCGGCGGAAGTACTTGGGGCAGGCCGAGATACGGCGTCGAGTAGGTCCGGTACCGGCCGTCCATGTCGAAGTTCCACGCGCCGCCGAAGTAGTCCTCGGTGCCGGTGCCGCAGATGCCCGGGTGCTCGGAGTCGCCGTCGAGGTAGAACTTCAGCTCGCCCTCGCCCCACCACCCGGGATCGCCCGGCCGGAGGGCGAGATAGGTCCCCACATAGCGGCCGCGTCCGGCGACGCCTTCGAGGATGGTGTGCACCGCCGGGCTGCCCAACGGCGCGCTGCGCCGCCACTGGGTGTGCAGGTAGCCTGCCTCCTCCGGCACGTCCTCTTCGGTGTAGGTGATCTGGTAGTACACCGGCACGGCGCGGTCGGCGCCGTTGTGCAGCGCGATCCGCGCCGTCTGCCGAAAAGGCATGGGCCAGTAGCTGTTCAGTCCGCCCGCCGGCGCCACCACCACCATCTCCGAGTTCACCAGCGCGAGCTCGTCCCAGGCGTTGCAGAAGAAGTCGCCCAGCGGCAGGCGCACGGCGGCCCGCGGCGCGTCGTCCCAGTGCATGCGCAGGGTCAGTTCGCGCAGCGCGGTGCGGTCGGTCGTCAGCCAGAAGTGCCGGATCACGCCGGGGCCCGCGATGTCGGCCAGGGTGGCGGTGGCGCCGGGCTCCAAGTGGATGGACGGCGAGACCTTCCATCCTGGGCCGAGGTGGCGAGCGGCATGAGCGCCGGTGCCCTCCGTGGCGCGGGCTCCCGCGCCGGGTGCACCGGTGGGGTTCTCGGCGCTGATCGACCGGGTACGGGCGGCGTCGAGCCGCCACAGTTCCTGTGGCGACCCGGCCGCGGTCACAGCCCCGGCCAGCCGTACTGCGCGGGCCCGCGGGCCGGTCCCGCGAGGCGCGCCGCGCCCACCGGAGCCGCGGCGACCGGCTCGGCCTGCGGCGCGGTTCCGCCCTGCGCGGCCAGTTCTCTGCGGACCTCGTCCATGTCAAGCCAGAGCACACGCTGCACGACCTCCTCCAGATCGGCGGCGGGCAGGAAACCCGGCTGGTTGAACACCAGCAGGCCCTCGCGGAAGGCCATCAGCGTCGGGAAACGGTCGACCTGGGCCGTCGCCGTCAAAGCCTCTTCGGCCTCGGTGTCGACCTTGCCGTGCACGATGTCGGGGTGCTGATCGGAGGACGCCTCGTACACGGGCGCGAAGTGGCGGCACGGCCCGCACCAGCCCGCCCACCAATCGATCAGCACGATGTGGTTGCTGCTGACGACTTGGTGAAAGTTGTGTTGGGTCAAGGTCACTGTGGGCAATGCGGGTCCTCCCTGCCGGTGTTGCCTCAAGCATCCTGGCACGACGCTCCGGGATCAGGAAGGCGGGTGTGCCCTGTGTTGTTCGGCGGCCAGGAAATGCGCGATCTGGGCGGTGGCGGTGTAGAGCTCGCGATAGCGCCGGTAGTACGGCTCGTAAGCGGCGGTGCGGGCCGGATCGGGGACGACGGTGTCGGCCACCGGATTCCACGCCGAGGTGTCCAGACCGGCCGCGGTGGCGGCGAGCATGGCGTCGCCGAGGCAGGCCCCGATCGTGTCGGCGGGTAGCTGCTGGGGCAGTCCGGTGACCTCGGAGACGATCCGCGTCCACAGTCCGCCCTTGGTGCCGCCGCCGACGGCGACCAGCCGCCTGGCCTGCCCGCCCGCCTCGGTCATCGCCTCCAGGTTGTGCCGGACGCCGTAGGCGATCGATTCCAGCGCCGCTCGGTACAGCTCGGCGCGGCCGTGGCGCAGTGTCAGTCCCGCGATCACGCCCCGGGCGTCGGGATCGAACAGCGGCGTGCGCTCGCCCGCGAAGTAGGGCAGCGCGAGCAGGCCCCGGCTGCCCGCGGGCACCGCGGCGGCCTCGGTCACCAGCTCGGTGTAGTCGCCGCCGACCAGATCGCGCAGCCATTCGGTCACCGCGCCGGAGGTGGCCATTCCCGCGGCGAGAGTGTAAGTGCCGGGCCAGGTTCCGCAGGTGCCCCAGAGGCCGGGATGCGGGACGGGCTCGGTCAGCACCTGCACCAGGAACAGGGTGGTGCCGTACATGATCATGGCGTCGCCCGGCGCGCGCACCCCGACGCTCTCGGCTTCGGCCCAGGCGTCGATGGTTCCGGTGGTCACCGGTAGGCCCGCGGGAAGTCCCGTCGCCGCCGCCGCGGTCGCGCTCACCCGCCCGACGATCTCGGTGGGCCAGGCGAGCTCGGGCAGCGTCAGCCACGGCGCCACCGCCTCGGCCCAGTCCGCTGCCCACGCCCGCTTGCGCAGATCGTAGAGCGGCACGCACTGACTGGCGGATTGGTGGTCGAGCACGTACCGGCCCGTGAGCCGGTGCACCAGAAAGGAACTCGCCATCAGCAGCAGGTCGGTGCGGGCGGCGACCTGCGGTTCGTGCCGGGCCAGCCAGCGCAGTTTGGGCCCCACCGCTTGACTCGTCAGCGGCGAGCCCGCGCGCTCCAGCACGCTGTCCGCGCCGAATTCCGCGTTCAGTTCCGCGATTTCGAGGGTGGCGCGGGTGTCGACGCCGTAGAGGATGGCCGGGCGCAGTGGATTGCCGGCGCCGTCGGCGGGCAGCAGGCACGGCCCGATGCCGGAGACCGCGAGCCCGTCGATCCCTTCGCCGTCGGCCGCCGCCACCAGATCCGCGGTGATGGCGGCGAATTCCGACCACCACACCGTCTCCGCGTCGTGCTCCACCCACCCCGGGCGTGGAGTCGAGACGGCGTGGGCGCGTTCGGATCTCGCGACGACTGTGCCGTCCGCGCGCACCAGCACACCCTTGGAAGCCGAGGTGCCGATATCGACGCCGAGGAACATCGGCTCACCGCCGTTCCGCGCGACCGCGCGTCATCGCGGATCGCCGGACGGGACGCGGGAGAACTCGTCGAGCGTGATGCCGAGCAGGTCGCAGGTCGCGCGCACCGCGGCGCGGTGGTCGCCGGGGACGGCGTGAATGTGATTGGCGCCGAAGCGGGACAGGAAATCCTCGGCGCGCGCGTCGAGCCGGGCGAACGCGTGCGGCCACTCTCTGGTGGACTGTTTCATCAGCGATGCGTTGGTCTGCTCGTCGTAGGTCTCGAAATCGCCGAGCATCAGCTGCATCCGGTAGTCGCGGTCCTTGCGGGTCAGCCGCGCCAGGGTCATCGTGCCCGGCGCGGCGAGATGGTGCACCGAGGCGCCGCCCGCGGGGAAGAAGAACACCTCCGGGTACAGGTGCACCCTGGCGAGGTTCTCCGCCGGATCGGCGCTGCGGGCGGCGAACCAGGTCGCGTGCTGGCCCGAATTGCACAGATCCCAGATGTCGCGGTCGGCGTGGTAGTGCCGGACGTCGGCGAACAGCACCGGGGTGCCCGCGAGGTGTTTGAGCAGCTGCATGGTGAGCGCGCCATCCATGTCGGCCTCGGTGGCGCAGACGTGGGTGTCCTTGGGCCCGTTCCAGTCGTAGGGGTCGTTGAGGAACGCCTCGGTGACGTCCATGGTCGCGAAATACTGGGTGAGTTCCGGCTGGCCCTTGATGCCGGAGAAGTCCAGCCGCCACTGCGCGATCAGCTCGCGCATCGCCAGATAGGAGCGGATCTGGCGCTCGAGCAGCTCCGGGGTGAGTTTGGCGCCGTCGTAGTGCACCGTGGCGTGGCGCTCCAGCCACGCCCGCGCGGCCTTCGCCTCACCGGCGTCGGCGCTCTCGGCCCGCCGCACGATCTCCCACTGGTCGATCTCCTCGACGTCGATGCCGAACAATTGCTGCCACTGATCGGTGTTCGCGACGGCGGTGTTCATGCCCATCGGCCGCCCACCGATGCGTCCGAAAGTGCTGCCGCGCAACGCCGAGACGGCCGCGGCCGCGGTGGCCCGCACCCCGATCGCCTCGATCAGCGCGGCATCCGCCGGATCGCCCCACAGCCGGGTGTGCGCGCGGCCGATCTGGTCCAGCGCGCCGCCCGCGGCGAGCATCCCCACCATGCCGGGCTGCACCGGATCGATGTTCGACAGCAACAGCAGCGGTCCGGGAATCGCGCCCGCGGCGAGCATGCTGAAGTGCGGGAACGCCCAGACCGCGTAGTGCAGCACGGTGAGATCGACGCCCGCCGCGGACACCTCGCGCGCCACCGATCCGGCCAGCGCGTTGTCGCTGATGATCTCCGTGCCGCGCACCACCTCGTGCCCCGCCGCCGTCAGGGCGTCGACGAGGCGGTCCTCGGTGGTCCGGATGAAGTCCGTGATGCCGGTGTGCACATAGTCGCGGCCGTCGGAAACACTGATCACGCCGATACGGGCCATGCCGTTACCTCCCCGCGGTGGGTGGGCGGATAGTCGACTCGTTCAACAGATACCAGGCCACCCAGCCGAATCGGCCTCTTTCGGCGAATCGGAGCCGGGATCGTCACCGAGCGGGGAGCCTGCGCGGCGCGTCTCGGTCAGCGCGGCACGGCGACGCCCGCGGGCGGCGGCGGGAACGTCAGCGGCGCGAGATGCACACCGCCCTGCCCCCATCCGGCGCTGGTGACCCACCAGCGACCCGCGTCGCGGACGACCTCGGCGGCGTGCGCGGCCACGTGGCCGATCTTGTCACCGATGCGGAAGCGAAAAGGGTTGTCGCTGCGGAAGACATCGGTGCCGACGTAGCCGGGCCGCGGACCGACGAACAGGTACCAGCGGTCTTCGTGCCGCACCACGAACGGCGACTCCGTGTTGCCCGCCTCGGTGCCGATCGTCGGATCGGCGTAGGCGATGTGCCGCTCGCCCCAGTGCCACAGGTCGGTGCCGAGCCGGTAGGCGACGACGTGATGACCGCCCGCGGGCGTGCCGGTCGCGCAGTAGTACATCGCCCACTTCTCGCCGATGCGCAGCACCATCGGATCGCGGGCGTCGTAGCCGTCGCGGAACAGCGGCCCGCCCGGCGCGCGCTCCCAGTGGGCCAGGTCGGTGGAGGTGGCCAGATTGATCGCCGCCCTGGTCCGGTCGGCGCCGCCCGCGGCGTAGTACATGAAATACGTTGCGCCGGAACGGATCACGTATGGCGCCCAGAGGTGGGTTTCGCCGTGGTAGCCGGGATCGACCCGGAGCGCGGGCTCCCGTTTGGTCCATGGACCGTGCAGGTCCGGCGCGGTGGCGTGCGCGAACTCGATCTCGTGGAACGGATCGGCGGGTTCGCGGTGGGTGATACCGAACAGGTGCCAGCCGCCGTCCCGGTCCTGGACGATCGTGTGGTCGTTGATGTACCACGGGTGTGCCTCGCCCGCGCTGGGGTCGTAGATCCTGGTGAACCGGCCCGCTCGCACCACTTCGCGCGTCGCCATATGACCATGATCCCGCCGCGCGGGCCGCGGCGGGCCGGGTTGGCCCGAGCCGCGGACCGCGCGGAACCAGCGAGCGGTCAGTTCTCGACGAGCACCCGGCGCAGATCCGCCAGCTCACGGTCACCGAGGCCGTGCGCGCGCAGCCAACCCTCCGCGCCGCCGTGGTCGGCCCGGAGCCGTTCGAGGAACGCGATCATCACATCGGGTTGCACCGCCAGGATCCCGGTGCGCACCGGGGGCAGCCCGTGATACGACGGCAGCGCGTCGAGGCGGGCGCGGACCCGCGCCATCCGCTCGCCGGACAGGGCGTAGTCCGCCGCGATCACCTCCGCGGGCACGCCGACGGCGTCCAGCAGCACCGCGGCCAGGACGCCGGTGCGGTCCTTGCCCGCGGCGCAGTGGAAGACCACCGAATGCCGATCGGTGTCGGTGATCAGCCGCACGGCGGCGAGCACGGATGCGACGCTGCCGTCGAGGAGTTCGCGGTAGAGCGACACCAGGTCGTAGTGCTTGGCGTCGGGTACGAGATCGGCGGGGGTGACGGTGGTCGCCGCCGCCTTGCGCACGGGCAGGTTGACCAGCCGGACGTCGGCGCCGGTGAGCAGGCCGTAGCCTTCCCGCTCGACCTCGTCGGGGTTGCGCAGGTCGATCAGGGTGCGCAGACCCACCCGGCCGGTCAGCAGGACCAGATCGTCCTCGGTCAGGTGCTGCGGGGTGCTGGCGCGGTACACCGCGCCGAAGCGGGTGACGCCGCCACCGGGCACGGGCAGCCCGCCGAGGTCGCGAACGTTGTCGATCTCGGCGAACTCGACCCATCGCCGCGGGGAACTGTCGGTGTGCATGGCGTCAGTGGGCCCGGCCCGCCGCGGCCTCGTCGGCGCGATTGAGCCCGCACAGGCCGATGAGATCTTCGTGCAGCTCGAACCACACGGTGTGGTAGCTGTCCATGATCGGACGCGCCACCCAGGTGTGATCGCCGCCGTCGATGCGCTCCACCGCGCGTTCGAGGCGGCCCGCGTAGCGCGACAACCGCGGCGCGATCTCGCCGATCCGGCGCACCAGCGGCGCGACCTGGCCGTGCGCGGCGCGCAGCCGGTCCAGCACCGCGGTGTCGTAGGCGATGTCGGCGTGGTCGTTGACGGTCGCGGCGTCCTTCATCTGCCAGGCGGTGATGATCTCCTTGAGTTCGGCGTTGTACACGCAGAATTCGTCGTAGGCCGCCGCGATCACGGTGGCATCCACCGTTTCGCGCTCCGCGGTGAGCAGGCGGGCGAGCTCGCCGCGGCCCTCGGGTGTGAGCCGCACGCCGACCGGGGTGGCCGCGCACAGTCCGCGGACGACGAGATCCGCACAGGCGGTCTCGGCCGCAGCGTCCGCGAGGCTGTCGGCCACGGCGTCGGGGTTGACCCGGCCCTTGATGCCGATCAGGCGGAGCAGGTCGAGGTCGGAGGCGGGGAGGTGAACGGGGGTGGCGTGCTGCTGCGTCCGGCCGTCGCGCGGGGTGGTGTGCGGCAGAGCGTGATCGGACGCAGGCGAGGTCCCTGCTGTCATTCGTCCATTCTCGGTCGAATGCGTTGCCGAAGAGGGGTTTTCGGCGTCGGCGGACCGTTCGGCGAGCAGGCCGACCAGTTCGTCAGGAGCCACCGCGGCCCAGCGGGCGAGCTGCGCCACGTCCTCGATCACGCTCTGCTCCACGGCCTTTCCGGTGATCTCGCCCAGCCACACCGCGCCCGCGCCACCGTCCACGGTGACCACGCGTCCGGCGAGCGCCGCCACCACGCCAGGGCCGCAGCCGACCACGCACGGCCTGCCCAGTTCCCGGCTCACCAGCGCGGCATGCGAAGTGGCGCCGCCGAGTTCGGTGACGATGGCCCGCGCCGCGATCATGCCGTGCAGATCGTCGGGGCTGGTGGTCGGCCGTGCGAGAACAACGTCTTCGCCTGCCGCGGCGCGGGTTTCGGCCTCGTCGGGATCGGTGACGACGACGCCGGAGGCCAGGCCGGGGCAGGCCGACTCGCCGCGGGCCAGCGGCGGCCGATCGGTCTCCGCGCCGGAGGCCGGTCGCAGCACCGTGCGCACCTGCTCGGCGTCGACGCGGCGCAGCGCCGTCGCCGGATCGATGAGCCCTTCGCTCGCCATGGCGACCGCGGCGCGCACCGCGGCGCGGGCCGAGCGCTTCGCGGGCCGCGATTGCAGCAGCCAGAGCCTGCCGGATTCCACGGTGAATTCGATGTCCTGAATGTCGCGGCCGTCGCGTTCCAGCAGGTCGGCGGCGGCGAGCAGCTGCTCGTGCACGTCGGGCATGGTGACCGCGAGCTCGTCGAGCGGGCGCGGGGTGGTGCGGCCGGAGACCACGTCCTCACCCTGACCGCCGACCAGCCATTCGCCGAACACGACGCGCTCGCCGGTGTTCGGGTTGCGGCTGAACAGCACGCCGGTGCCGGAGAGCGCGTCGAGATTGCCGAACACCATGGCCTGCACCGTCACCGCGGTGCCGAGGTCGTCGGAGACGCCGCGGCTGCGGCGATAGGTCTTGGCCCGCGCGGAATCCCAGGACCGGAAGACCGCGGCGACCGCGCCGCGCAGCTGCTCCCACGGGTCGCTCGGGACCGCGCCCTGCGGGTCGCCGAGCACGATCTCGCGGTACTGCGAGCGGAATCGGCGGTGGGTGTCCGCGGCATACCCCGGGTTGCGCGTCTCGGCGGCGAGCGCCCGCTCCACCTCGTCGTTGATGCCGAGGTTGAGGACGGTGTCCATCATGCCGGGCATGCTCACCGCGGCGCCGGAACGCACCGACACCAGCAGCGGGCGCTGGGCGTCGCCGAAGCGTCGCCCGGTGCCGCGCTCCAGCGCCGCGACGCCTGCCCGCACCTGGAGCCAGATCTCCTCGCTCAGCGCACCCCGCGCGCGGAAGTCGGCCCAGCCCTCGGTGGTGACGGCGAACGCGGGCGGCACCGGCAGGCCGAGCGCCCGCATGTGGTCGACGCTCCATGCCTTGCCGCCGATGCGGTCACGGCCCAGCGCGCAGGTGCCGTCGAGTTCGGCAACGGACGGTGCGGTGCTCTCCAGGGCGGCGCGTTCGGGTCGCTCCACGGGCTCCACTCCGATCGTCATGTCACTCCTTCGGGTTCACGTTCTCGACTCACCACCGCGGTCGGCGGGGACGCGGGCCGACGACCGGCGTGCCTGATGAACGGCACACCGGCGTGCCGGGCGAATGGCACAGCATCGACGCGCCTTTCAGCCTGCCCGTGCGCGTCGGAGGTGCGTACCCGTCGTCCCGTTCAGCAGGACGAGCGCCACTCTCGGTGAGCCGAACCCGCCGCGCGTCGTCCGCCGGCTCGGGGCGCGCGCTCCATGTAGTCCGTGCGTTCGAGCCGCTCCACCAGGAATCCGGCAGTCTGCGCGGTGTCCCGGTTCTGCTCGACGGACCCGCCTCTGCCGAGTGTCGGGCGCCCTCGGCGGGTGCGTGAGGTTTCGGTTGGAGGTCGTCAGGCCGCGGTGGCGAGATGGCGGCGCAAGTAATCCGCGGTGATCGACCGCCGATCGGCGACGAGGTCGCCCGGCGTCCCCGCGAAAACGATCTCGGCACCGTGCTTGCCGCCTCGGGCCCCAGGTCGATGACCCAGTCGGCCCGTTCGACCACCTCGAGGTCGTGCTCGATGACGATCACCGTGTTGCCGCCGTCCACCAAGCGGTCCAGCAGCGCCATCAGCGTGTCCACGTCGGCCATGTGCAGCCCGGTCGTCGGTTCGTCCAGCACGTACACCCCGCCGCGGCGGTGCAGGTGATCGGCGAGCTTCAGGCGCTGGCGTTCGCCGCCGGACAGCGAGCTGAGCGAGCGGCCGAGGGTGAGGTACCCGAGGCCGACGTCGCACAGGGCTCGCAACGGCGTCAGGATGCGGTCGCGCCCGCGCCAGAACCCCAGGGCCTCCGACGCGGTCATGTCGAGCACGTCGGCGATCGACGCCCCGCGCACCGTGTAGCCGAGCACTTCGGGGCGATACCGCCTGCCGTGGCAGACCCGGCACACCGTGGTCACCGGATCCATGCCGCCGAGCTCGCCGACCGATTCCGCGTCCGCACCGCCGAAGTCCAGCCCCTCGCGCCGCAGGCGATCCGGCCTAAGTCGTGTCCTGTAATGGGTTGGAGCTGTTTCTTTCTCGGTTGTCGAAGCTGCTGCGTGCCGCGCTGATAGCGGGGGCTGCGATCCTGGCCCAGTCGGTCAGCGCTTCGAGCGGTTCTCGGATGTCTTCGACCAGTTGCGTGGTGGCGTATTCGACGCGGGGTGGTGAGTCCGGATGGACGGTGCGGGTGACAAGTCCGTTGCGTTCCAGATCAGCGGGTACACCAGAGCTCTCGTCTCCGATTTCACGGTGATATCGGTCGATCCGCTGGGTCTGGGCGACAGTGACGCGCCCACGCGTGCCGAGGACTATCGACTGGAACGCCGAGTGGAGTCGGTGACGGCCGTTCTCGATGACGTGGGTGTCGACCGTGCCGCGTTCTGGGGATACTCGCTCGGCGCCATGACCGGGTACGCGGTCGCCTCCCACGCACCGGAGCGGTTGACGTGCCTGGTGGCGGGCGGTTTCGATCCCGTCGGCGGATTCCGGTCCGCGGTCGAGCCCACCCTCGCCGAATTGGGTCTGCCGCCGGACACCGATGCCTACCCGGTAATGGAGCAGGCCGCCGCTGCCGATCCGTACCAGGCCGCATTGATCGCGTCCGGCGTGCGAGATGCGTTCCGCGCCAATTACGCGATGTTCTCTCGTGAACCCGGCCTGCATATCGGCGTTGCCACAGCCGGGATACCGGTACTCATGTACGCCGGTACGGCCGATCCCTGGCACGAGCCGATGCGAGAATTCGCCGAGCGCACCGACGAGGCGCGCTTCTTCTCCGTCGCCGACGCCGACCACCAAGGCTGCTGGGACCGCTCCCGCGACGTGCTCCCGCCCGTGGCCGAGTTCCTGTCCAGCGCGAAATCATCCGGTGTGGGCCGCTGCTGATATGAATGATCCACGGGCACAACGTTTTCGATGTGCTTCACAGCGCGGGGTGGAAGTCGATGTCACGGTGTGTGCCGGGCGGGCGTTGTTCGGCGAGAGGGTAGAGCCAGCGGACACAGGCGTGGATCGGCTCGAGGTCGGGCAGTTCGATGGGGTGGCCGTCGTCGTCGAAGATCATGCCCAGCAAGTGGAATCGGCCGTCGGGGAGACCGAGGGCGGCGGCTTGGTCGGCGGACAGGTCGACCCGGGTGACGCTGTGGCGCGTCACCCGGAGCGCTTCGACGACGGCGGGCCGCACGGTGGTGTCGAGCGCGGTGACGACCGCGCGGAAGCGACAACCGCGCAGCCGCCACAGTTCCCACTCACCGGCGCGCACCCTGGCGGCGCGCGCGGGCAACCGATGGGGCACTTCGATTACGTAGAGTTCCCCGATTCGGACATCTTGAGCACGCACAATTCCAGCTTGCCACCGGTTGCCGCGCCCGTAACGCCCTGTTTGCTCAGTTGACCTCGTTCTTCATCTGAGCCGTGATGATTCGCTGATAGCCGGACCCGAAGAGGCGGGGGAGCAGATCGATGACGCGGGCGTCTGCGCCGACGAGGATCTTGGCCTTGTCCTTCTGGATGCCGCGCAGGATGATCTTCGCCGCGGACTCGGGGGTGGTCTTGGCGAGCCGATCGAAGTTGGCGGCCAGGGCATCGCGGTCACGGTCGCCGCCCGCGCGGGCCTTCCACGCGATCTCGGTCTTCACCATGCCCGGGTGCACACTGCTCACCCCGACCGGGTGCCCGGCGATCTTCATCTCCTGGCGCAGCGCGTCGGTGAAGCCGCGGATACCGAATTTCGTTGCGTTGTAGGCGCCTTGGCTCGGGCAGGCGGCCAGGCCGAACATACTGGAGACATTGGCGATGTGGCCGTCACCGGAGGCGATCACCTGCGGCAGGAACGCCTTGGTGCCGTGCATGACGCCCCAGAAGTTGATGTTCACGATCCATTCGAAGTCCTCCCAGCTGAGTTCCTCGACGGTGGCCGTCAGCGAGACGCCCGCGTTGTTGACCAGCAGGTTGGCCGGACCGAATTCGGCCTGCACTTCCTCCGCGTGCGCGTAGAACGCGGCGCGGTCGGTGACGTCGAGCTTGTAGGCGCGCGCCTTCGCCCCCTCCCGCTCGCACAGCGCGGCGGTCTCGCTGACATTGGCCAGGTCGCGCCCGGACAGCGCGAGACGCGCACCGTTGCGCGCCAATTCGAGCGCGAGCGCCCGCCCGATCCCCGCACCGGCGCCGGTGATGACGGCGACCTTGTCCTGGAAGTTCTTCACAGCAGTTGTCCTCGTGTCATTTGGTCGTGAAGCCGCCGTCGGCGACGAATTCCGCGCCGGTGCAGTACGCCGACTCGTCGGAGATCAGGAACAGCACTACGTTGGCCAGCTCGTCGGGCGTGGCGGCGCGGGGCAGCGGCTGATCGTGCACCATCGAGTTCGAGCGATCCGACGCGGCGGTCATCTCGGTGGCGACGACGCCGGGATGCACCGAGTTGACCCGGATTCCGTCCGCCCCGAACTCCTGCGCCGCCGCCTTGCTCATGCCGCGCACCGCCCATTTGGACGCGACGTAGCCGAGGATGTTGGAGAAGGCGATGATGCCGCCGATGGAGGAGATGTTCACGATGGAGCCGCCGCCCGCCCGGCGCATCGATGGCACAACGGCTTTCATGCCGAGGAACACGCCCACCTGGTTGACGTCGATCACCTTGCGGTAGTCCGCTTCGGCGAGCTTCTCGATCGGGTCGACGTGCACGATGCCCGCGTTGTTGACCAGGCCCCAGACGGGTCCGAAGGCCCGCTCGGCCTCGGCGACCACCGACTGCCAAGCGCTTTCGTCGGTCACGTCCAGCGGCAGGAACAGCCCCCGCTCGCCCAGTTCGGCGGCGACCGCCTTGCCCTCCTCGGCGAGCACGTCGGTGATCACCACCGACGCGCCCTGGCTCGCGAGCTTGCGCGCGAACGCCGCGCCCATGCCCCGCGCCCCGCCGGTCACGATGACCGTCTTACCGCTGACTCTGTCCATGTCGTGTCCTTTCACGCCTGGGCCTGGTCGAGATCGGCCAGGTGGTTGGCCGCGATGTAGCCGAACACCATGGCCGGGCCGATGGTGGCGCCCGCGCCCGCGTAGCTGTTGCCCATGACAGCGGCCGAATTGTTGCCCGCCGCATACAGTCCCGCGATCGGCGCACCGTCGGCGCGCAGCACCCGGGAGTGCTCGTCGGTGACCAGGCCGCCCTTGGTGCCGAGATCGCCCGGCACCATCTCCACGGCGTAGAAGGGCCCCTTGTCGATCGGCGCCAGACACGGGTTCGGCGTGACAGTGGGGTCGCCGTAGTAGCGGTCGTAGGCGGATTCGCCGCGGTGGAAGTCCTCGTCGCGCCCGGCCGCCACGAAGCCGTTGAACCGCTGGACGGTGGCGGTGAGGGCGTCGGCCGGAACGCCGATCTGCGCCGCGAGTTCGGCGAGCGTGTCGGCCTTCTTGATGATGCCCGCGTCGAAGTACTTCTGCGGAATGGGTTGCTTCGGGAAGGTGCCGAGGAACAGGTACCGGTCGCGGAAGCGCTGATCCATGATGAAATGCGCTGGCACGTGGCCGATTCCGGACGCGTTCCGCTCGTACATGGTGTGCACCACGTCGACGTAGCTGGCCGATTCGTTGGTGAACCGCTCGCCCGCGTCGTTGACCATGATGGCGCCGGGCTGCGAGCGTTCGGCCAGGCAGAAGAACGGCGGGCCGTCGGGGTTGCGCACCGAAGGGCCCCACCACGCGTCGTCCATGAGATCGAGCGCGGCGCCGACCTCTTCGCCTGCGCGGATGCCGTCGCCGACGTTCTCGGTGGCGCCGACGGTCCAGTCCGTGCTCACCGGCTCGGCGAAGAACTGCTTGCGCATCTCCAGGTTGTGCTCGAAGCCGCCCGCGGCGAGCACCACGCCGCGCCGGGCCCGCAGCACGATCGGCGCGCCGTCGCGCTCGGCGCGCACGCCGACCACCGCGCCGTCCTCGGTGAGCAACTCGGTGAGCGGCGTGTTCAGCCACACCGGCACCCCCGCGTCGCGCAGCGCCAGCCACAGCCGGGCGACGAGCGCCTTGCCGAGGCTGAGCGGCAGGCGCCCGCGCAGCTTGTTCGCGACCGCCTTGGCGCCGACCTTCATGGCCGTGCGCTTGCCCTTCCAGGTGCGCGCGATCATGTTGAGATCGTGGAAGTCGCTGACGGTGAAGGCGATTCCCTTGGGGCCGGACATCGTCGGCTGGTTGATCAGTGCCAGGTCGTCGCCGAGCAGGCGGCCGTCGACGATGGCGGGCTCGATGCTGCGCCCCTGGGCCAGGCCGCCGGGCAGTTCCGGGTGGTAGTCGGAGTAGCCGCGGTCGTAGACGAATTCCAGATGCGGGGTGCGGCCGCTCAGGTACGTCATCATCCGAGGGCCGTTGTCCAGGAAGGCGTCCTGCTTGGCCTGCGGAACCCGGTCGCCCACCACGGATTTCAGATAGACGCGGGCCAGATCGGGGCTGTCCGGCACGCCCTCGCGCACCAGCACGGGGTTGTTCGGGATCCACACCCCGCCGCCGGAGCGCGCCGTGGAACCGCCGAAGCTGCGGCTCTTCTCGATCAGCACCACCGAAAGGCCGCGGTAGGCGGCGGTGAGCGCGGCGGTCATGCCCGCCGCGCCGGAACCGACGACCACCACGTCGTAGGCGGCCTCGGTGGTCTTCTGCTGAGACATCGGTCTGCCTTTCTCGTTCAGTAGCCTGCGCCGGTGAGCATGCCGCCGTCGACGACGACCTCGGTGCCGGTGCAGTAGCCTGCGGCGTCGGAGGCCAGGAAGACCACCGCCTCGGTGACCTCCTCCGGCCTGCCCCAGCGCGGGATCGGCAGTCCGGCGAAGAACTTGTCGCCGTCCACGCCGGAGGAGGCGTTGGCGGTCATCGGCGTGGCGATGCCGCCGGGGTGCACGGAATTCACCCTGATGCCCGCCTTGCCCAGCTCGCGGGAGGCCGATTTGGTGACGCCGCGCAGCGCGAATTTGCTCGCGCTGTAGGCGGAGAGCCCCGCCGCGCCGATGAAACCCTCGACCGAGGAGATGTTGACGATGGAGCCGCCGCCCGCCGCGGTGAGCGCGGGGGCCGCGGTCTTGATGCCCAGCCAGGTGCCGGTCACGTTGACGTTCAGGATGGTGCTGAAATCGGCGAGGCTCATGTCCGCGATGCTCTGGAAGCGCAAGATGCCCGCGTTGTTCACCAGCACGTCGAGCTTGCCGAACGTCTCGGTCGCGGCGGTCACCGCCGCGGTCCAGCCGGCTTCGCTGGTCACGTCGTGGTGCACGTAGTGCGCGGCCGCGCCGAGCTCGGCCGCCAGCTGCTCGCCCTGCTCGTCGAGCACATCGCCGAACACCACCCGTGCGCCTTCGGCGACGAAGCGGCGCACGTGTTCGGCGCCCATCCCGCGCGCGCCACCGGTGATCAGCGCGACCTTGCCTTCGAGTCGACCCACTGCGGTCCTTCCTTTCTGCTGCCTCGCTTCGAAGCTAGGTCTCCGGCATCGGCGCGGGGGTGCGCAGTCTCAGCCAGCGAGACATGCACCTGACCTCCACGGCAGCATCGGAAATATTTCTACTAGGCATATTGAGAAGTGGAGGCAATGCATGAAGTTCTCGATGATCTTCGAGGCGCAGATGACCGACCCGTCGGCCGAGCACGAACGGCAGGTGCTGCGCGACTGCGTGGAGCAGGCCGTGCTCGCCGAGGAGATGGGCTTCGACACCGTCTGGGCCGTGGAGCATCACGGGTTGAAGTGGTACGCGCACATGAGCGCCCCGGAGATCTTTCTCACCTGGGTGGCCGCGCGCACCGAACGCATCAGGATCGGGCACGGCGTGGTCTGCATGCCGTTCAACTTCAACCACCCGGTGCGCGCCGCCGAACGCGCCGCCATGCTCGATGTGCTCTCCAACGGCCGGGTGAACCTGGGCGCGGGCCGCGGCGCGACCCCGCAGGAAACCTCCATGTGCGGCGTCGACCCCGACCGCACCTACCAGGAGGTCGAGGAGTCGCTGCGCATCATCGGCAAGGCCTGGCAGGACCCCGAGGGCGAATTCGAGTGGCACGGTGAGTTGCTCGACATCGACCCGCACCCGATGCTGCCGCGCCCGGTCCAGCTGCCGCACCCGCCGCTGTTCATGGCGTGCACCAAGAAGGACACCCTGAAGCTGGCCGCCGACTACGGAATCGGCGCACTGGTCCTCGGTTTCGCGGGCGTCGAGGAGATCGCCGAACTGCGCCGCACCTACGACCAGGCCATCGCCGAACGGACCGGCGAGAAGTTCGTTTCCACCGTCGTCAACGATCACTTCGCGGCGCTGTGCCCGACGATCGTGCTGGAGGATCGCGAGAGGGCGCAGCAGATCGGCGCGCGCGGCCAGCGGTTCTTCGCGCAGTCGATCAAGCACTGGTACGGCGCGGGCCCGGTGCCGGACGAGGCCGTCGACCCCAACGCCGACGAGCTGGCCGCCATCAAGCAGGCCGCCGACGACCACGTCGCCTACCTGCACGAGGCCAAGATCCCGGTGAAGACCGGCGCGACCTCGGTGTTCAACGCCGAGCACGCCTACGGCTCGCCGGAGGACGCCATCGCCTACGTCGAACGGTTGAAGGCGGCGGGCGCCGACGAGATCCTGTGCCTGATCCAGATGGGCACCGTGCCGCAGGAAGCCTGCCTGGAGACCATCCGGCACTGGGGCGAGACGGTGATTCCGCACTTCCGAGCGAGCGCAGCGAGCCGGAACGGACACTACAGCCGGAAGAACGAGGAGTGAGATGACCTCCCTCGACGGGAAAGTCGCGATCATCACGGGCGCGGCGCGCGGGCAGGGCGAGGCCGAGGCTCGGCTGTTCGTCGAGCTCGGCGCCCGCGTGGTGATCACCGACGTGCTGGCCGACGAAGGCAAGGCCGTAGCCGAATCCCTCGGCGACGCGGCGCGTTTCGTGGCGCACGACGTGAGCAGCGAAGCCGAGTGGGCGGCGGCGGTGCAGACCGCCGAACGCGATTTCGGCCGCCTCGACGTGCTGGTGAACAACGCCGCGATCTACACCACCAAGGCGCTGACCGACACCAGCGCCGAAGAGCTGGAACGGATTCTGCGGGTCAACCTGGTCGGCTCCTTCTTCGGCATCAAGGCCGTGGCCGGTCCGCTGGCCGCCGCGGGCGGCGGGTCCATCGTGAACATCTCCTCGCAGGCCGGTTTGCAGGGCCTGATGGGGCACGCCGCGTACGGCGCCTCGAAGTGGGGTCTGCGCGGACTGACGAAGACCGCGGCGCTCGAGCTCGGCCCCGCGGGCATCCGGGTGAACTCGGTGCATCCGGGTCCGATCCACACGCCGATGATCGGTCACCTCGGATTGAACACCGGTCCGGGGAGCTTCCCGGCGCTTCCGCTCGGGCGCGTCGGCCTGCCCGGCGAGGTCGCCGATCTGGTCGCCTTCCTGGCCTCGGATGCCTCGGCCTTCGTCACCGGCGCGGAACTCGCGATCGATGGCGGCCTGTCCGCCGGACAGTTCATTCCACCCGGCGCGCAGCTGCCGGGCATGGAGTAAGGAGCGGATCGTGCCGTTGAAACCCGAAGCCCGCGCCATCGTGGAGCTGGCCTCGGCCGGCTTCCCGAAGCTCGGCACCGAGGTCTTCGATGCTGCCGAGGCCCGTCGCCTGCTGGCGGCGCGGCCCGCGGCGGCGGTCGAGCCGCTCCCGGTCGGCCGGGTCGAGGAGCGGACGGTGCCGGGGCCGGACGGGGCGCCCGAGGTGCGGGTGCGGATCTACTGGCCCGTCGACGCCGGGCCCGGCCTGCCCGTGGTGGTCTTCTGCCACGGCGGCGGATTCACGATTTGTAGCCTGGACAGCCATGACCGGTTCTGCCGGACGATGACCAACGGCGTCGGTGCGATCGTGGTGTCGGTCGACTACCGCCAGGCGCCCGAGCATCGGTTCCCCGCGGCCGCCGAGGACGCCTACGCGGTGGTGCGCTGGGTCGCCGGCCACGCGGACGAGCTCGGCGGCGATCCCGCCCGAATCTCCGTGGCGGGCGACAGTTCCGGCGGCAATCTGGCCGCCGTGGCGACGCTGATGTCCCGCGACCGCGGCGGGCCCGCGCTGGCGCATCAGCTGCTGATCTACCCGATGCTGGATCCGGCCTGCGACACCGTCTCGTACCGGGACAACGCGGACGGGTACTTCACCACGGCCGCGCACCTGCGGTGGTACTGGGAGCAGTACCTCGGCGATGGCGGCGACCGGGATCACCCCTACGCCGCGCCGCCGCGCGCCGCCGACCTGTCCGGACTACCGCCCGCCCACGTCGTCACGGCGGAGTTCGATCCGCTGCGCGACGAGGGGGAGGCCTACGCCGCCCGGTTACAGGCGGCGGGTGTCCCCACCGAGACGGTTCGCTACGACGGGGAGTTTCACGGTTTCGTGAGCATGGCCGATCACCTGCCGGACGCCGAAGCGGCTGCCGCCGCGGCGTTTTCGGCCGTCCGACGAGCCTTCGGGAGCGACGAATGAGCATCGAACGGATCGGGACGATCCTGCCCACCGACGATCTGCCCGCCACCGTCGCGCTGCTCACCGCGCTGCTCGGCGTCGCGCCCACCTTCGTCGACGGCGATCGATGGGCGCAGTTCGACGTCGGGCCGTCGCGAATCATGGTGGCCGGGTCCGACCGGGAAGGGGACGCGGCCGCGCTGTCGGTCAAGGTCGCCGACCTCGACGCCACCGTCACCGCGCTGCGCGGCGCGGGCGTCGCGCTCGCGGACCCGGTCACCGGACCGCACGAGCGCCGCGCCGCGCTCGAAGCGACGCCGGGCAAGCCGTGGTCGGTCGTGCTGTACGAACCTTATGATTCTGCAAAGATTTAGGGGTGAGCGCGCCGCGAGCGAATCTCCGTCGTGAAATCGGGCGAATCGGACGGGACGCGTTGATATCGTCGCACGATGTCCGACACGCGGGACCCGCAGCTCGACGAGGAGCTGCCTGATGATCGGCAGCGGCCGTCACTCGACACGCTCGAGGTGGACGACGCCGAGCGTCCCGCCCGCGAACTGAGCGGGTGGCCCGAGCGGGTGGTCGCGGTCGCGGCCTTCGCGATCGCGATCCTCGCGGTGTGGCAGGTGTTTCGGCCGCTGCCGCAGGGGAGCCAGTACTACCTGGTGGTGTTCCTCGCGGGCACGCTGCCGCTGGTGTTCCTGGCCTATCGCTCGGGCCTGCGGCTGCTCGACCGGTCCTCCGGGCCGGGCGCGCTGGACTGGGCGCTGGCGGCGCTGGCGCTGGCGGTCTGCCTGTATCCGGTGCTGCCGTTCGACATCGGTTCCGGCGGTGGCGGATACGACGCGTTCCTGGATCGGCAGGGCTTGCTCGATCCCGTGGACGTCGCCATGGGCGCGGTGCTGCTGGTGCTGGTGCTTGAGGCCTGTCGCCGGACCACCGGGTGGGTGCTACCCGTGGTCTGCATGACGTTCCTCGCCTACGGCTACTACGGCGGACTGCTGCCGCAGCAGTGGACCATCGCGCACGCGGGACTGGACTTCGCGCAGATCGTCGACGCGCTGTACAACTCGGGCAGCGGCTTCTATGGCACCCCGCTCGACGTCGCGGCCACCTACATCGTGCTCTTCACCCTGTACGGCGCAGTGCTCGAATTCTCCGGCGCCGCGCAGTTCTTCGTCGATCTGTCGGTCGCGGCGTTCCGCCGCTCGCGCGGCGCGGCCGGGCGCACGGCGGTGGCCTCCGGCTTCCTGCTCGGCACGGTGTCCGGCTCCGGCACCGCCACGGCGGTGAGCGTGGGCGCGGTGACCTGGCCGATTCTGCGGCGCGCGGGGTATCCGCCGGAGCAGGCGGGCGGCATGCTGGCCGCCGCGGGCGTCGGCGCGATCCTGTCGCCGCCCACCCTCGGCGCGGCGGCCTTCATCGTCGCCGAGTATCTCGAGGTCTCCTATGTGACCGTGCTCGGGTGGGCGCTGATCCCGACCGTGCTCTACTACCTGGGCATCCTGCTCGCGGTGGAGATCGACGCCAGGCGGCTCGGCACGCGTCCGGTCGAGATCGGCGGCGCGTCGGCCTGGAAGTTGCTGGCCCGCTTCGGCTATCACTTCCTGTCGCTGATCGTGATCGTGGTGCTGCTGCTCCTCGACGTCAGCGCGACGCGGGCCGTCGTCTACGCCACCGCGCTGGCCTTCTCCCTGTCGTTCCTCGACGCGCGCACCCGCCGCCTGGCCCGTTCGCCGCGAGCGGTCTTCCACGCGCTCGGCAACGGCGTCCGCTCCGCGCTTCCGGTGGTCGCGGTGTGCACCGCCGCGGGCGTGATCACCGCGATGACCACCAAGACCGGGCTCGGCGCCCAATTGGCCGCGCTGCTGGTGCGATTCGCCTCGGCGCTGTCGGACAACCAGACCGTCGTGCTCGCGTGCACCGTGGCCTTCGCCGCGATCGCCCTCGCGCTGCTCGGTCTGGCGGTGCCGGTCACCGCCTCGTTCATCATCGGCTGGGCGATCATCGGGCCCGCGCTGCTCGCGCTGGAGGTGCCCGCGCCCGCGGCGGCCATGTTCGTCTTCTACTACTCGGTGCTCTCCGAGGTCACCCCGCCGACCGCACTGGCCGCGGTCGGCGCGTCGGCCGTCACCGGCGGCCGCACGGTGCCGACCATGTGGCAGGCGCTGAAGTACGCGCTGCCCGCGTTCTTGGTGCCGATCGTGTTCGTGCTCACCGAATCCGGTGAACACCTGCTCGGCACCGGCCCCGCGCTGGACGTGCTGTGGACGAGCGTCGTGGCCTGTGCAGGCGTCGCCGCCCTGGCCGCCGCGAGCGGCGGCTGGCTGCTGGGGATCGGCCCGGCCCCGGCGCCCGCGCGCGTGCTCGCCGGGGCGGGCGGACTGGCGCTGCTGTACCTGGAACCCGCCGCGCTGATCGCCGGGCTCGCCGCGCTCGCGGCCGCCGCCGGGTACACCATGCTCTCCCGAAGGAGGACGAAGTGAGAAGAGTCGCAACGATTGTCGCCGTCGCCACCGTGACGGCCGGACTGCTGGCGGGCTGCGGTGGCCGCCAGGACGCGCCGCGCACCGACGCGGGCGGCACGGTGACCTGCGAGGTGACGCGGGATTCGCGCGTCGGCATCGCGACCGGAAACGCCACCGGCGTCTACTTCGCGCTCGGCAACGCCTACGCCGAGCAGGTCGCGCAGGCCACCGGCGGCACGGTGAAGGCCACCGCGGCGGAGACCGGCGCGTCGGTGCAGAACATCCAGCAGCTGGTGGCGGGCACCTACCAGGTGGCTTTCTCGCTCGCCGACACCGCCGCCGACGCCGTGCTCGGCACGGGCAGCTTCGACGGCAAAAAGCAACCGGTGCAGGCGCTTTCGCGGCTCTACCCGAACTACACGCAGGTGATCGTGCGTACCGGGGCCGGCATCGATTCGGTCGCGGACCTGCGCGGCAAACGCGTCTCCACCGGATCGCCGAAGTCCGGCACCGAGGTCATCGCGCAGCGGGTGCTGACCGCCGCGGGCATCGACCCCGACCGCGACATCTCCGCGCAGCGGCTCGATCTCACCAAGACCGTCGACGGCATGAAAGACGGCTCGATCGACGCCATGTTCTTCTCCGGCGGCCTGCCCACCCCCGGCATCACCGACCTGTTCACCTCGGCGCGCGACAAGGTCCGCTTCCTCGACATCGCCGACCTCGCCCCACGCCTGCGCACCGTGAACCCGGTGTACGAACCGGGCACCATTCCCGCCGCCACCTACGGCTTGCCCGCCGACGCGGCGACCATCGTCGTCCCGAACGTCCTGTTGGTCCGCGACGACCTCGACGCCGACCTGGCGTGCGTGCTCACCAAGACCCTCTTCGATCGCAAACCGCAACTGGAACAGGCGAACTCGGCCGCCAAAGGCATCAGCAGGGATACCGCGCGCGAGACCACGCCGGTGCCGCTGCACCGCGGCGCCGAGCACGCGCTGACCAACTGAGCGCTCGCCGCGTCTGATCGTTCACTGTCGCTGATCCTCGCTCCGCTGATCGGTTACTGCCGCTGAGCGCTCACAGCGCCTGTCGGTCACCGCTGCTGAGTCCTCGCCGCGCCTGATCGTTCACCGGGCGTGATCGTTCACCGCGCCGCGATGGCCGCCGTCAGCGCTCGTGCGGCGGCCAGTGTCGCGGCGATGTAGTCGTCGCGCTGTGGTTTGGTCGTGCCGGTCCGCAGCGGACCGAGCTGCACTTCGAACGCCGCCGATCCGTTCGCGTCGAACACCGGCGCGGCGAGATAGCTCAGCGGTAGGTCGGCGTCGGAGTCCAGCTCGCTCCTGGTGAACGGGCGCGCGGTGAGCGCGGCCAGCTGGCGCAGCGCCCGCGCGCGCAGATTCGGTTGCAGCAGTTCGCTTCCCACGGCCGTGAGCAGATCGGCGAGCAGGTCGACCAGGCCCGCGTCGTCGGCGCGCGGCCGGAACAGCGCGACGCCGCGCTCGCGCACCAGCGTGAGCAAGGCGCTCGCGGTGCGCCGGTCCGGTTCGGCCGTGGTGGCCAGCCAGGTGTTCTGCTCGGCCGCCGAACGCCACGGCATGACCGCCGCGCCCGCCGGGAACTGGAGCGGAATCCGGTGGCCGACAGGGATTCCCGGCACCGTGCGGTCCAGTCCGTGCCGGACGTCGAGCACGGTGAGGTGATCGGGTTCGATGCGGCTCAGCGTCGCACCACAGCCCGTCTTCGCGGTCAGCTCGGTGAGAACCTCGCCGATCCCGCGCGGCAGGCGGGCCGTGGTCAGCGCGACGAGCGCGGGCCCGATGCGATAGCCGCGGTCGGGCACGCGCACCGCCCAGTCCGCGGCGTCGAGTTCGGCGAGCACCGCGGTCGCCGTGGCCCTGGCGATGCCGAGGCGTTCGGCGATGGCGGCGACGGGCAGCGGCTCCGTCGCGCTCGCCAGCAGCGACACGATCTCGACCACGCGACGGGTCGGTGGCGAGGGCGATCGGGGCGCGACTTCGTCGGGCTCGGTGTGCTGCATCGGTCTTCCCCTTGTGCCGGTCCGGTCGTCGAACTTACGATGACGAATATAGGACAATCAGTGTCGAATATTCGACATCGGATCGGAGCGCGCATGATTCTCGATCGGTTTCGCATCGACGGGCAGGTCGCCGTCGTCACCGGCGCCGGACGCGGGCTGGGCAGGGCCATCGCCCTCGCGTTCGCCGAGGCCGGTGCGGACGTGCTCGTCGCGGCCAGGACCAAGAGCCAGCTCGACGAGGTCGCCGAACAGATCGCGGCCGTGGGCAGGCGAGCCCACGTGGTGCCCGCCGACCTGAGCGACGCCGACGCGGCCGCGGGCCTGGCCGCCACGGCGGTGGACCGGTTCGGCAGGCTCGACATCGTGGTCAACAATGTCGGCGGCGCGCTGCCGTGCCCGCTGCTGGACACCACGCCCGAGGCGATGGCCGAGGCGTTCGCGTTCAACGTCGGCAACGCGCACGCCCTGGTGCGCGCCGCGGTGCCACATATCCTGGAAACCGCGGGCGGCGGTTCGATTCTCAACATCACCTCGACCATGGGCCGGTTGCCCGGCCGTGCCTTCGCCGCCTACGGCACCGCGAAAGCCGCTCTCGCGCACTACACCCGGCTTGCCGCGCTGGACCTGAACCCGCGCATCCGCGTCAACGCCATCGCACCGGGCTCGATCCGCACCTCGGCGCTCGAAGTGGTCGCGGCGAACGACGCCATGCGCACCCAGCTGGAGACCAAGACGCCGCTGCACCGCATCGGCGAACCGGAGGACATCGCCGCCGCTGCGCTCTACCTGGTGTCCCCGGCGGGCAAGTACCTCACCGGCAAGGTGCTCGAGCCCGACGGCGGCCTGATCACCCCCAACCTCGACCTCCCGATCCCGGATCTGTGACATGACCTATCGCGTAGTGCAATGGGGCACAGGCAATGTCGGCCGCCACGCGTTGGCGGGCATCATCGCCAACCCCGACCTGGAACTGACCGGTGTGTGGGTATCCGGCGCGAAGGCCGGGACGGACGCGGGAATCCTCGCCGGTCTGGACCGTGCCGTCGGCGTCGCCGCCACCAACGACGTCGACGCCGTCCTGGCCGACCGGCCCGATTGCGTCGTCTACTGCTCGATGACCGACAACCGGCTGCCCGAGGCGATCGAGGACCTGCGGATGCTGCTCGCGGCGGGCGTCAACGTGGTCGCGTGCGCGCCGGTGTTCTTCCAGTACCCGTTCGGTGTGCTGCCGGACGAGTTGCTGAAGCCGGTGCAAGAAGCTGCGGCGCAAGGTAATTCGTCGCTCTGGGTGAACGGCATCGATCCCGGTTTCGCCAACGATCTACTGCCGCTCGCGCTCGCAGGCACCTGCCTGCGCATCGATCAGCTGCGGTGCATGGAGATCGTCGACTACGCCAGCTACGACAACCGCGCGGTCATGGTCGACATCATGGGCTTCGGCAAACCGCTGGACGAGACGCCGATGCTGTTGCAGCCCGGCGTGCTCTCGCTGGCGTGGGGGAGCGTGGTGCGCCAGCTCGCCGCGGGCATCGGCGTGACGCTGGACGCGGTCACCGAGACCTACGAGCGCGTCCCCGCACCCGAATCGTTCGACATCGCCACCGGTCACATCGCCGAAGGCACCGCCGCCGCACTACGTTTCGAGGTCCGCGGCATGATCGGCGAGCGCATCGTCACGGTGCTGGAACACGTCACCCGGCTGCGCCCCGACCTGTGCCCGGACTGGCCCCAGCCCGCCCACCCCGAAGGCTCCTACCGGGTGGAAATCACCGGCGAACCTTGTTACGCCATGGATCTGGTGACCTCGAGCCCGCGCGGCGACCACAACTACGCGACGCTGCTGGCGACGGCCATGCGGATCGTGAACGCGGTGCCCGCGGTGGTTTCGGCCCCGCCGGGGATATTGACCGCACTGAACCTACCGTTGATCACGGCGCCCGCGACGAGGTCTTGATCGGCAGCGTTCCAGGGCGACCGCGCAAAGTGCTCGCGAATCAGCCGCGAGGACCTGGTGGCGTTGGGCAATGAAGTGGAAGGCTCGGAGGCTCAATCCCATAGAGCGGCACACGGTAACGGAGGTAGATCGGCACGCACGTCGTCATCGATGGTGACCATCAGCTCCGGAAAGCCCTGTGCTAGTTGATCTGCCACGTTCTGCGCCTGTTCGGCGCCAGCCTGGTAGTCCAACGTCAGGGTGCCGAATTCGATGTGGATGTGCCGAATACGCCGGGATGGGCGAGGAGTCTCAATGCTGATCACCGTGGCCTACTGGCGGAAGGCACAACTCGGCCATCTGCGATCAGAGTACGGAGTGCAGCGGCTTTGCGCTGGCATTTCTTGGCTCGACAAGCAACGTGGAATTGCATCACCGCATGGGCCTGGTCGATCGTAAAGGGCTGCCTGGGCGCCTGGTGGGTTTCAGGCGGGGTCATGGTGGCGAGTTGATGGATAGCGGGCGTCGCGTCGGGCATTGGGGAGTACCTTCCCTGCGGACAAATGGATCGGTCAAGGCGCCCGGTACCAAGGGCTTTCGCCACCTGCTCCGGCTCACCGGGGCGGGTGCGCCGACCGACGGGGTGCGGCGTCGGCTTGGTACCGGGCACCGTTCAAAAGTGCCCGTTGGTGGTTGGTACGCGGAACCGCGTGATGGTCGGATACTGTTGGCCTAACGTACGCATTTCTCCAGGTCAGGACGCAAATCGTAAGGTAAGGCAATGGTCAGAGGGCGGGCATGGACTGGCTTCGAAGCCGTAGCTCTGCAAGAAGCTATGAGGCGATCGGTTCGGGATTTCGCTGCTTCGCTAGGACTGGAGACGACAACCGTAAACAACTGGCGGACTGGCCTCAGCTCTGTAAAACCGCGTTCGAACACGCAGGCCATCCTGGACACCACGCTCGACTTCAAAGCGACACCCGAAGACCGGATACGGTTCGAACAGATCGTCGCTGAAGGGGAGGCTGCCTGGCGTATCCGGCACCAGCGTCCAGCCCGTCGGCCAACGGATGGAAGCGCGACGCCTGCAGATGACGACATGATCAGCATGCCGCGCACCAGGGACAAGGAAGCGAGTGAGTCGTCGCCCTCATATCAGGGAATCAGTGAAGAGTTGATCACCATACTCGCTCGTGTCCACAAGCTGAGCCGGTCGATCAATCCCGAGATCATTCGGCAGTTGCAAAGCATCACGTGCGAGAGCATCGCCCAGTACGAAACGGTTGATCCCTCCGAGCTTGTTCCGGCACTCGAGAAGCAGCGGGTCTGGCTCGATCAACTCATCGACGAGTGCGGTCATCCGGGACAGCGGGGTCGACTGTTCGAGATCGCATGCGAAACCTCAGGGCTGCTCGGCTATGTCGCTGTGGGGTGCGGGAATTTCTCGCTCGCCCGCGCCTATTGCCTGGAGTCCTTCCAGCTCGGCGAGCATGCGCAGGACAACACTCTCTTAGCATGGGCACGCGGCCTGCAAAGTTTCTGCGAGTACTACGCGGGACAGTACGATAGGGCGCTGCACTACGCGCAAGACGGCCTGACTCATGCTGGATCCGGGCCACAGCGTGCCCGCCTCGCGATCAATGGCGTCGCGCGGGCAATGGGAAAGCTCGGCGATATAGAGGGTGTGCATCGCGCGGTCGATCAGGCCTACGAACACTTGACGAACAGCGGTGCGCCGGAGGGGGTTCCCTCCAGCATCTCGCTCGAGAGTTACAGCTCGGCACAAGTGGCCGGCAACGCAGCCACCTCGTATCTCTCTTTGGCGATGCCGGACAAGGTCGAACAGTATGTGGAGCTTGCTTTGCCCGAGATGAATGACACGAACTCGCCGTGGGGTCGTTCGCTCGTCATGATCGACTTGGCTCGGTCGCAAGTTCTAGCGAAAGACGCTGACTTGGATTCCGCGGCGGGGATCATGCTCGACGCCCTCCACGTGTCGCCGGGTAAGCCGATGCTGCAAGTCCGCCGCCGAGGCTCCGAGTTCGTGAAAGATGCCGCGGCCAGGTGGGGAGAATCGGCACAATTGCGTGCTGTACGCGAGGCGTTGGCGAGTATGAATAGCCTTGGTGGACCCAATGAATAGTGCGGACGATGAACGGCGCGATCGTCGCGCAGGAACCCTGGGCTACTACTGGTTCATCACTTTCGAGCATGCCTCGGACCTCCACTCGCTGACCGAAGAGTGCCAACAAGCGATAGGAACTACGTACTTCTATCCCGTCTCCAGGGAGGGTCTGCATCTAACGCTGGACCGAATCTCATACAGCGGAGTGCATGCACCGAAGCAGCTTGATTTGATAGTCACCGCTGCTCGCCGCGTCGGCCAGGATCAATCACCCTTTATGATGACGATTGAGCAGCTCAGTAACCTACGTGGTGCAATCGGATTCAAGGTGTCGCCAGCCGAGCGGGTGCGAGGCCTTCGCGACGCGCTACGTTCGGCAACCTTATCTGTCTTCCCCGAGGCGCCAATAAAAGACTCGGCATCTGATCCACATGTAACGGTGGCTTACCCAGCCAGCGAAGATCTTTCGGCAATGGCTGCTGCGACGTCTGAAAGAGCAAGCACCATGATCCGCAGGGTTGACGTAAAGGTAGCGGAGGTTGTCATGGTCCTGCTCGAACGCCGCCAACACGGGTACTGGTGGAAAGCGATAGCCCGAATTCCGTTGGCGGGTTGACGAGGTGATGGAAGTCCTCGACGCCGCATGACGGCATGGGCGTGCGCCCTATTGATCGCGGTGTGGCTGCTCCGGACAGCGCCGTAGCCGGCTAGGGTGCGTCCTCAAAGTTGTTGTGGCTGATCTGCTTTGTGAGTGGTGAGGGTCTGCTTTGATGTCGCGTTGTGGTGCT
>NZ_JBYIRW010000029.1:0-74714 GCF_057708325.1 Nocardia sp. bgisy134 | reverse complement strand
CTTAACCCCGATCAATCGGTGAGGCAACTTTTACAGCTTAGCGCGGCCAGTAACCCGAAACCAAATCGGGGTCCCAATCGAGCTAGTGTGACCGTCAGGCGCTCCTCGTACTACCTCGTTTCCCGGTCCGCGCCCAGCCTCTCGGCTTGGCGTCTCGGCTCCGGGTCGGTGTCCGTGTCGCTCTGACTTGAATAAAGTTACGTGTCTGCGTTCACGATGTCAAATCGCCTGGTCAATACGGGTTTTCGACGACCGGAGATCAACACCGCCTGCGGACAAGATCGTTCTGGACCGCGGACAAGATCAATCCGGCGCCCCGACCCGCTCCACCAAACCGCCCAATGCCTGCAGCTGCTCTACGAAATTGGGGTAACCGCGGTCGATATGGAAGACGTCGTGCACCTCGGTGGTGCCGTCGGCGACCAGACCCGCGAGCACCAGACCCGCGCCGGCCCGAATATCCGACGACCACACCGGCGCGCTGGAAAGCCGCGGAATACCGCGCACCACCGCGTGGTGACCGTCGGTGCGGGCGTCGGCGCCCAGCCGGATCATCTCCTCCACGAAACGGAACCGCGCCTCGAAGATGTTCTCGGTGATCATCGACGTGCCGTCCGCGATGGCGGCAAGGCCGATGGCCATCGGCTGCAAATCGGTCGGGAAACCGGGGAAAGGCAGGGTCGAGAAGTTCACCGCGCGCGGACGCTCCGGCTGTACGACACGGAAGCCGTCCAGGTCGAAGGAGATTCGCGCGCCGGCCGAACGCAGCTTGTCCAGCACCAGTGAAAGGTGCTTCGGGTTCACGCCGGTGACGCGCACGTCGCCCATCGTCATGGACGCGGCGATCCCCCACGTCGCGGCGACGATGCGGTCGCCGATCACCCGGTGATCGGTCGGGCGCAGCCGCTTCACGCCTTGGATGGTGAGCACCGAGGTACCCGCGCCGCTGATCCGGGCGCCCATCTGCACCAGCATGTTGCACAGGTCGACGATGTCGGGCTCGCGCGCCGCGTTGTCGATGACCGTCTCGCCCTCGGCCAGCACCGCGGCCATGAGGATGTTCTCGGTGGCGCCGACCGAGGGGAAGTCCAGCCGGATCCGCGCGCCCTGCAGTTCGTCGGCGCGCGCGACGACGCAGCCGTGCTCGATCTCGCTCGTCGCGCCGAGCAGGCGCAGGCCTGCCTGGTGCATGTCGAGCGGACGGGAACCGATCGCGTCGCCGCCGGGCAGCGCGACCACCGCGCGCTTGCATCTGGCCATCAGCGGACCGAGCACGCACACCGAGGCGCGGAACTGCGTCACGGCGGGGAAGTCCGCGTGGTACTTCGGTTCCGCGGGCGTGGTGATGGTGACCACCGAACGGTCGCCAGGTGCGTCGTCCGAGATGACGACCTCGCACCCCAGCCCGCGCAGCACCTCGGCCATCAGCGGCACATCGAGAATGTCGGGGCAGTTCGTGATCGTCGACGTGCCCTCGGCAAGCAGGGCTGCGGCCATCAGCTTGAGGACGCTGTTCTTAGCGCCTCCTACCGCGACCTCGCCGACGAGCCGATTGCCCCCGGTGACCAGAAACCGTTCGCTCACACTGGGTAGCTTATCCACCGTCGACGATGCGCACGCGCGTGTACGCGATCCCGGTGTGCTCCGACACGATCCGAAGGGGCGATATCCCGGCTATTTCTTGCCGCCACCGGGCTGCCACAGAATGTCGCCCTCGGGATTGGTGTACCGGCTCAGGATGAAGAGCAGGTCCGAGAGCCGATTGAGGTACTTCGCCGGGAGAACGCTGGTGTCCTCGGGATGCGCCGCGACGGCCGCCCACGCGGAGCGTTCGGCGCGCCGGGCCACGGTGCGCGCGGTGTGCAGCAGCGCGGCGAGCGGAGTGCCGCCCGGCAGAATGAACGAATTCAGCGGCGCCAGTTCGGCATTGAACTCGTCACACCAGCCTTCCAGCCGGTCGATGTAGTCCTGGGTGATGCGCAGCGGCGGATACTTGGGTTCGGCCACCACGGGGGTGGAGAGGTCGGCGCCCGCGTCGAACAGATCGTTCTGGAGCTGGCGCAGCACCGTCAGAAGGTGCTCGTCCGGCGCGCCGAGGGCGATCGCGACCCCGATGGCCGCATTGGCTTCGTCGCAGTCCGCGTAGGCGACCAGGCGGGAATCGGTCTTCGACACACGCGAGAAATCGCTGAGCCCGGTGGTTCCGTCGTCACCGGTCCTGGTGTAGATCCGCGTCAGATGAACACTCACGACGCGTCCTCGCTGACGCTCGGCCACGTCGCGCGCGTTGGCACGCTGTGTCGATGAATCACTCGCTGACGCTCGCTCATGCGATTCTCCGCTCGCTATAGACCAGGCATACGGCGGGTGCGGTCCGACGGGCGGGATTCCACCCAGGACAGGAAGGCCGCGCGGGCGCCGCGGTCGAGCGCGAGTTCGTAGTTGCCCTCGGCGTCGGCCACCTCGGTGACGATGATTTCGTCGGTCATGATGTCGTATTCGTCGCCGCGGGGTCCGCGACGGTCACCGACCTCGATGCCACGGCGCCGAATGGTGGCGTCCGGGCCCAGCTTGAGACTGGTGAGTTTGAAGAAGACGAGACGGTCCTCGTCGTAGCGAATGAGACCGTGCCGCCAGCCCTGGCCGCCGTTCGCGGGCAGCACACGCAGGATCGCGGCGGTCCCGCCGCGGCGCAGCATGATCAGTCGGTAGACGGAGATCAACGCCAATGCGACCAGCAGCAGCACCAGAATGATCAAGACAACCATCCCGGTTTGCAATGCTGTCCGTCCTTTCGCTCGGCATCCGCGTCACGAACCGCGGCGGATACCCATCCGTTGCGACATTCAAACACGAGTCTACAAACGGGTGAGCACCTGGGGCTGAATACCATTGTCGGCGGCGAAGATACCTTCGCCGCCGACAATGGGGATGTACACGACCCGTCAGGGTCTTCAGGCGTTCGCGACCTGCTCCACCGCGCGCACACGGGCCTGCGCCGCGCGCTGCTGTTCCTCGGTGGCGGACGTGTCGGCCAGCACCTTGCGTGCCTCCTCGACGTCCACCTCACCGGCGAACTCGGCGGACTCGGCCAGGACCCGCACCGTGGTGGCGGTGACCGAGAAGAAACCGCCGTGCACGGCGGCAACGATCCGCTCGCCATCGGTGGACACGATGTTCACGGTGCCGCCCTCGACCAGCTGGCCGAGGAGCGGCTCGTGGCCCGGCATGATGCCGATCTGGCCCTCGGTGGTCTGCGCGCTGACGAACGACGCCTGTCCGGACCAGAGCAGTCGCTCTACGGCGACGAGATCGACTGACATTTCTGCCATCGGTGACTACTTTCCGGCGATCTTCTTCGCGGCCGCCTCGACGTCGTCGAGACCACCGCAGGAGTTGAACGCCTGCTCCGGGTAGTGGTCGAACTCGCCCTTGCAGACCCGGTCGAAGTCGTCGATGGTCTGCTCCAGCGGCACGACCGAACCCACCTGACCGGTGAACTTCTCGGCCACGATGAAGTTCTGGCCGAGGAACTTCTCCAGACGACGGGCGCGGCCGACGAGGACCTTGTCCTCTTCGGAGAGCTCGTCCATACCGAGGATGGCGATGATGTCCTGCAGTTCCTTGTACTTCTGCAGGATCCGCTTCACCTCGTTGGCCACGGCGAAGTGCCGGTCGCCGACGATCGAGGCCTCCAGGATGCGGGAGGTCGAGGTCAGCGGGTCGACGGCCGGGTAGATGCCCTTCTGCGAGATCGGGCGGGAGAGCTCGGTCGTCGCGTCGAGGTGGGCGAAGGTGGTCGCCGGGGCCGGGTCGGTGTAGTCGTCGGCGGGCACGTAGATGGCCTGCAGCGAGGTGATCGACCGACCACGGGTCGAGGTGATGCGCTCCTGCAGCTCACCCATCTCGTCGGCCAGCGTGGGCTGGTAGCCGACGGCGGAGGGCATACGGCCGAGCAGGGTCGACACCTCGGAACCGGCCTGGGTGAACCGGAAGATGTTGTCGATGAAGAGCAGCACGTCCTGGTGCTGCACGTCGCGGAAGTACTCGGCCATGGTGAGGGCCGAGAGGGCGACGCGCATACGGGTGCCCGGCGGCTCGTCCATCTGACCGAAGACGAGGGCGGTGTCCTGGAGGACGCCCATCTCCTCCATCTCCAGGCGGAGGTCGGTGCCCTCACGGGTGCGCTCACCGACGCCCGCGAACACGGAGGTGCCGGAGAACTCACGCGCGATACGGGTGATCATCTCCTGGATCAGAACGGTCTTGCCGACACCGGCACCACCGAACAGACCGATCTTGCCGCCCTTCACGTACGGGGTCAGCAGGTCGATGACCTTGATGCCGGTCTCGAGGATCTCGGTCTTGCCCTCGAGCTGGTCGAAGCTCGGTGGCTTGCGGTGGATGCCCCACTGCTCGCCGTCGCGGCCGGTGCCCGGCGCGTCGAGGCAGTCGCCGAGGGCGTTGAAGACGTGGCCCTTGACGACGTCACCGACGGGCACCGAGATCGGCTTGCCGGTGTCGGTGACGGTCGCGCCGCGGACCAGGCCGTCGGTCGGCTGCATCGAGATGGTGCGCACGATGTTGTCGCCGAGGTGCTGGGCGACCTCGAGGGTCAGGGTCTTGGCCACCGACGCGAGCTTGATGTCGGCGTTCAGAGCGTTGAAAAGCTCGGGGATCGCGCCACGCGGGAACTCGACGTCCACGACGGGGCCGATGACCCGGACGACGCGGCCTGCGGCGGCGCCGGTCCGGCTCGTGTTGTCTTGAGTGACAGCTGCGGTCATTTGGATTGGTTCTCTTCCTGCGCTTCTAGTCGCGGTCCGAGCTCGACGCCAGCGCGTTCACGCCGCCGACGATTTCGCTGATTTCCTGCGTGATCTGGGCCTGCCGCACCGAGTTCGCCTCGCGCTGAAGCACGCTGGCGAGTTCGTTGGCGTTGTCGGTGGCCGCCTTCATTGCGGTGCGCCGAGCCGCGGACTCGGATGCCGCTGCCTCGAGCAACGACGCGTAGATACGCGTGTTCACGTACTTCGGCAGCAGCGCCGCCAGTAGTACATCAGCGTCGGGCTCGAATTCGTACTGCGCCTGCGGTTCGGCGGTGGGCGAATCGGAGAACGAGTCCGCGCCCATGTCGAAGTTCTCGTCGACGAAGCTCACCTGGATAGGCGCCAGCCGGCGCACCTCCGGGGTCTGCGTCAACATCGACACGAACCGCGTGTACACGATGTGCAGCTCGTCGACGCCCTCGATGTCGCCGGTCCCGTGGGGATGCGGCACCTGGCCTTCCGAGCCCGCCATGAACGCGTCGACCAGGTGGTGGCAGGCCGCCGAGGCGTCGGTGTACTTCGGTTGCTGTGAGAAACCGGTCCACGACGAGACCAGCGGGCGGTTACGGAAGGTGTAGTACGTCAGGCCCTTGTTGCCCATCACGTACAGCACCGGCTCCTTGCCCTCGCCGCGCAGGGTGGTCATCAGCTCTTCGGCGCGCTTGAGCACGTTGGAGTTGTAGCCACCGCACATGCCGCTGTCACTGGTGATCACCAGCACGGCGGCGCGACGCGGGTTGGGGCGCTCGGTCAGCAGCGGGTGGGAGAGGTTCTTCGACGCGCTCGCGAGCTCGGCGAGAACCTTGGTGATCTCCTCCGCGTACGGCTTGGCGGCCGCGACCCTGGCCTGGGCCTTGGAGATTCGCGAGGTCGCGATCAGCTCTTGGGCCTTGGTGATCTTCTTGATCGAATTCACACCACGAATGCGGGAGCGCAATTCACGCAAGCTTGCCACGGTTCACACTCCCTTCATTCGCCAGATTCCAATAGCGCATTGCTCGCCCGATTACTTCTCGACGTGCTTGCGGGTGACGGACAGCGACTCGACCTCTTCGTGGTCCAGCTCGCCCGCCTCCGCCTCGTTCACCACACGGCTGCCGTCGGAGGCGAGGAAGCCCTGCTTGAACTTGTCGGTGGCCGCCTTGATGGCGTCGCCGTTCTCGGCGTCGAGGACCTTGCCGCCCTCGATCGACTTGAACGCGTCGGCCGCGCTGCGGTGCAGGTCCTCGATCAGCTCCACGTTGAAGCGGCGGATGTCGGCGACCGGAACCGAGTCGTAGTAACCGGCGTCGACCAGGAAGATCGACACGATCTGGTCTTCGACCGCGACCGGGGAGTACTGGTCCTGCTTGAGCAGCTCCACCCAGCGGGCGCCGCGCTCGAGCTGCGCCAGCGAGGCGGCGTCGAGGTCGGAGGCGAAGGCGGAGAACGCCTCCAGCTCGCGGTACTGCGCCATTTCCAGACGCAGCGAACCGGCGACCTTCTTCATGCCCTTGGTCTGGGCGGCGCCACCGACACGGGAGACCGAGGTACCGACGTTGATCGCCGGGCGGACACCCTTGTTGAACAGGTCGGACTCGAGGAAGACCTGGCCGTCGGTGATGGAGATGACGTTGGTCGGGATGAACGCCGAGACGTCGTTGGCCTTGGTCTCGATGATCGGCAGACCGGTCATCGAGCCGGCGCCCATCTCGTCGGAGAGCTTGGCGCAACGCTCGAGCAGACGGGAGTGCAGGTAGAAGACGTCACCCGGGTACGCCTCGCGGCCCGGCGGGCGACGCAGCAGCAGCGAGATGGCGCGGTAGGCCTCGGCCTGCTTGGTCAGGTCGTCGAACACGATCAGGACGTGCTTGCCCTGGTACATCCAGTGCTGGCCGATGGCCGAGCCGGTGTAGGGGGCCAGCCACTTGAAGCCGGCGGAGTCGGAGGCCGGGGCCGCGACGATGGTGGTGTACTCCATCGCGCCGTGCTGCTCCAGCGCGGCCTTCACGCCCGCGATGGTGGAACCCTTCTGGCCGATGGCGACGTAGATGCAGCGCATCTGCTTGGTGGGGTCGCCGGACTCCCAGTTGGCCTTCTGGTTCAGGATCGCGTCGATGCAGACGGCGGTCTTGCCGGTCTTGCGGTCGCCGATGATCAGCTGACGCTGGCCGCGGCCGATCGCGGTCAGGGCGTCGATGGCGGTGATGCCGGTGGCCATCGGCTCCTCGACCGGCTGGCGCTCCAGCACGGACGCGGCCTGCAGCTCCAGCACACGACGCTCGTCGGCCTCGATCTCGCCGAGGCCGTCGATCGGCTGACCGAGCGGGTTCACCACGCGGCCGAGGAACTTGTCGCCGACGGGAACCGAGAGCACGTCACCGGTGCGGCGGACCTGCTGGCCCTCTTCGATCTCGGCGAACTCGCCGAGGATGACCGCACCGATCTCGCGGTCCTCGAGGTTCAGCGCCACGCCGAGCACGCCGCCCGGGAACTCGAGCAGCTCGTTGGCCATAGCCGAGGGCAGGCCGCTGACGTGCGCGATGCCGTCGCTGGTGTCGGTGACGACACCGACTTCTTCGATGGACGTCTGGGGGGTGTAGCTCTGGGTGTAGCTCTCGATCGCGCTACGGATCTCGTCGGAGGAGATCGTCAGCTCCGCCATGTTCTTCCTGCTCTCGCTGTAAGGGTCTCGAATGTCGGTGGTTGGCGCCGGGGCCGGCTGAGCCGGGCTACGCCAGTTCGCGGCGCAGCCGCTCCAGTCGGCCGGTGGCGCTGCCGTCGATCACGTCGTCACCGACGCGCACGACCAGCCCGCTCAGCAGGCTCTGGTCGACCTGCACGTGCACCGTGATCGGCTTGCCGTAGATGCGCTGCAGAGAGGCGGCCAGCCGCTCCCGCTGCTGCGGCGTCAGGGCGATCGCGGCACTCACGTGCGCGACGATCTGGTCACGCCGGGCGGCGGCCAGGTCGGACAACTCGTCGAAGGCCACGCCGATGCCGTTGCGCTGCCGGGCCACCGCCTGCTCCGCGAGGGTCACGGTGATGGACTCGGCCTTGCCGGACAGCAGGCCGGCGACCAGCTCGCGCTTGGCCGACGCCGGCTTGCCGCGGTCCGAAAGAGCCTGGTCCAGCTCGGGGTTGTCGGCCACGATGCGGCCGAGCCGGAACAGCTCGTCCTCGACCGCGTCGAGCCTGCCGCTGTCGGCGGCCGACTCCAGCAGAGCCTCCTGCCCGAGCAGCACCAGAGTGTCGACCAGGTCGGAGGTCCGCGACCAGTCCTGGGCCACCGCGGTGGTCAGCACCGCCAGGGTGGCAGGGCTGACCTTGCCGCCGAAGACCCGCTCGCTCAGCTCGGCGCGCACCGAACCGGGCACCGACACGTCCGCGAGCGCAACACGCAGCGAACGCTGGTCGTCCAGAACGGCGACAGCGGCGAACAGTTCCGAGCCCGTCGTGGCGGCAACACTGTCGCTTCCGGTCAGAGCGGCCCGAAGCGCCTCCCGGGACCGGGAGCTGGCCTCGCGGCTCGCTGCGTACATGCTTCTCACTTTCGCTGTATCCAATCTCGTCTGGACGGGACGGCCTGCGTGGTTACGCTCCGCTTCCGCCTCCGGCCGTTGACCCGCTCAGACATGGTTACCTTCCGACCCCGATACCGGCGTCGGTCTCGTCGAGTTCGCTCAGGAACTTCTCGATCGAGGCCGCCTGCTTGGCTTCGTCCGAAACCGACTGACCGATGATCTTCTCGGCCAGGTCGACGGCCGTGCGGCCGACTTCGGAGCGCAGTTCGGTGAGGATCTGCTGGCGCTGGGCTTCCAGCTGGGCGTGGCCCGAGGCCACGATGCGGTCGCTTTCGGCCTGGGCCTCCGAGCGCATCTGCGCAAGGATCTGCTGGCCCTGGGTGCGCGCGTCCTCACGGATGCGCGCGGCCTCGAGGCGGGCGTCGGCCAGCTGCTGCTGATACTGCTGCAGCGTGAGCTGTGCCTCTTCCTGCGCGGCCTCGGCCTTGGCGATACCGCCTTCGATCTTGTCGGCACGCTCGTCGAGCACCTTGGTCAGGCGCGGGATGACGTACTTGTAGAACAGCACCGCGATGATCGCGACGCAGACCACCGACCAGACGATGTCGTACGTTTCGGGGACGAGAGGATTCACATCCTCTCCGCCCTCTGCTGCGAGTACTGCGAACTCGTACATCGGAATCAGAAGATGAAGCCGGCGACGAGGCCGATCAGGGCCAGCGCCTCGGTGAACGCGATACCGAGGAACATGTTGGTACGGATCGTGCCCTGCAGCTCGGGCTGACGGGCGATACCCTCGATCGCCTTACCGACGACGATGCCGACGCCGATGCCCGGGCCGATGGCGGCCAGGCCGTAGCCGACGGCGCCGAGGCCCTTCAGAGTCGACTCGGTGGCAGCTTCCTGGGCCAGGTACGAGAGGCTCATGAGTCTTCTTTCCCTTTCTGTTGCTCACCCGCCGGTTGGCGCGGTGTAGCAGGTCTTCAGTGATTGGTAATGCGGTCAGTGAGAATCTGCGTGCTCGGCGAGGCCGATGTACACGGCGGTCAGCAGCGCGAACACGTAGGCCTGCAGGAAGATGACCAGCATCTCGAACAGCGTGAACCCGAGTCCCGCCAGCAGCGAGAACGGCGAGAACACCTTCATCCACGCGGCGGCGTCGAACAGGAAGAACCAGGTCGCGCTGAAGAACAGCACCAGCATGATGTGGCCGGCCAGCATGTTCGCCATGAGTCGGACGGTCAGCGTGAACGGACGCAGGATGAAGGTCGAGACGAACTCGATCGGAATCAGCAGGACGTGCAGGGCGGGCGGCACGTTCGGCACCACGATGCTGCTGCGCAGGTAGGTGAAGAACCCGTACTTCTTGATGCCCACGTAGTTGAACGCGATGTAGGCGATCGCGGCCAGCACCAGCGGCATGCCGATTCGCGCGTTCGAGGAGATGTTCAATCCCGGAATGATGCCGGAGAAGTTCAGAAAGAGGACCGTGAAGAAGATCGTCGCGATGAGCGGGAAGAACTTGCGTCCGGTTTCCTTGCCGAGGACCTCTTCGGAGATCTGCTCCTTGACGAAGACCAACCCGATTTCGGCGACATTCTGTAGGCCGCGCGGAATGATTCGGGGACTCCGGAATGCCAGCAGCATGACAGCGACCAGCACTGCGGTCATCAGCAGCCGGACCAGCATCAAACGATCGAGTTCGAACGGCGTTCCCTCGAACAGCACAGCTGGAGGGAAGAAGTCGGTTAGCGACGGCGCGTGGAACTCACCCGACGCCAAAGTGGTGACGCTCAGCGTTCTCTCCCGTGTTCGGGCCGCGGGTACGGTCATTCCCGCGGTTCGATCGGACATTGACGATCAATTTGGGTCGACTCAGGTCGGCTCGAAGTTCGTCAGCAGCTGCGCGGCAATACCGCTCGGGCGGCGTCTGTACGTGTGTCGGCGACATCGTCGACATGCAGAACCGGAACCCTCGGAGCCCGGCACGGCAGTAAGCATAGCGGTACTCGGAGGGATCGTGGGGATCCCCCCTCGCTTGGTCGCTTGCTTACCAACACTTTACCAAGTTATCTACGACGCTGTGTAGGGGGGTGAGTCAATCCTGTTCGGGAGCCGGATCCGGGTCGCCCGCGGTGGTCGAGACATACGGAACCTTCTGTCGCAGAACGCCGTACGTCTCCGCGCCGAGCACGATGAGCAGGGAACCGATGACGGTCAGGAACAGCGCCATCCGGTTGTAGAAATCGAACTGGTTCAGCACCGCGACGGCGATGAGCACCAGCAGCACCTTGCCTGCCCAGCTGGCCAGCATGACCAGGCCCGCCGTGCTCGGCGGCAGCTTCGCGCCGAACAGCACCACAGCCGCGGTGGTGAGGATGAACACGCCGCCGATGGCCGCGCCGAGCAGCGCACCCCACAACCCGGGCAGCCCGGCGACAGCGGTCGCGATCGAGGCGCTCAGTACCACCAGTACCGCCAGCCCGATCAGGCCGTAGCGCAGCGCCGACTTCAGCGGCGCGTCGGGACCGGGGACCGGGTTCGGAGTAAAGCTCACGGGTGCGACTTTACTCAGCAGCCTGATGATCGGCCGCAGACTCCCCGCGCCGCAGCCCCGGAATGGCGGTCACCACGAGCGCGAAGACGAGGCCCGCCGCCATCAGCAGAACCACGATTCTGCGGTCCATCAAGGAGGTGCCGACGGCGCCGAATGCAAGCACACCGACCCACAAATAGATCAACAGCACCACGCGCCGGTGGGAATGGCCGATCTGCAGCAAACGGTGATGCAAGTGCATTTTGTCCGGGGTGGAAAAACTCACTCCGGCGCGCACTCTGCGCACGATCGCCAGCAGCAGATCCAGCACCGGAATGAACATCACGGCGCCCACCAACAGCAGCGGCGAAAGCAGACCCACGATGTCGCGCGGACCATAGCCTTGCAGCGGAATTCGGCCCGACGCGCCGGTGGAAACCGAGGCCAGCATCAGGCCGATCAGCATCGATCCGGAGTCGCCCATGAATATCTGCGCCGGCTGGAAATTGTGCGGCAGAAATCCCGCGCACGCACCCGCGAGCGCCGCCGCGAGGAGGGCGGGCGGATAGGTGTTCACGTCGCCGCCCTGCTCGTAGAGCAACCCCACGGAGAACACGAAAACCGCCGCCGCGCAGATGAAGCCGAGCCCCGCCGCGAGGCCATCCAGGCCGTCGACGAAGTTCATGGCGTTGATCAGCGTCACAGCCACCGCCACGGTCACCAGACCGCCCTGCAAGGCGTCCAGCACCACCGTGGAATTGTTGAACGGGTTGTAGATGACGTACCAGCTCAGGCCCATCACGGCCATGACGCCTGCCGCCGTCACCTGTCCCGCGAATTTGGTGAGCGCGTCGAGTCCCCAGCGGTCGTCGACGATGCCGACGATCACGATGATGGTGGCCGCCACCAGCACCGCGGGAATGTCGATCGCGTAGTCGAAGCCGCGGCGCAGCGCGGGCAACTGGTGCGCGAAGAGCACCGCCGCCACTACGCCGATGTACATGCCGACACCGCCCATCCGCGGGATCGGCTTGACGTGCACGTCCCGCTCGCGCGGCACCGCGACCGCGCCGAACGAGATCGCGAGCAGCCGGATGCCGCCGGTGGCGAGGAAGGTCACCGTGGCCGAGATCAACAGGACGAGCAAGAGCTCGCGCAGCGGAACGACCGAGCCGGAGCCGGAAATCATGCGACCTTTCTCCCGCTCACCGCGCGGGGGTGTTGGTCAGCTCGTCCGGCGACATGCCGAGCACCTCGGCGATCTCGGCCACCGGGACCGCGCCCTCGCGCAGCACGCGCGGCTGGTCCGCGGTGAGATCCACGATGGTGGAGGCGACCGCGTGCGCGGCGGGGCCGCCGTCGAGGTACACGCCGACCAGGCTGCCGAGCTGCTCACGCGCTTCGGCGGCGGTCTTCGCCGGCGGTTGACCGGAGACGTTGGCGCTGGACACGGCCAGCGGGCCCACCTCGCGCAGCAGATCGAGCGCGACGGGGTGCAGCGGCATCCGCAGCATCACCGTGCCGCGCGTGTCACCGAGATCCCACGCCAGCGAAGGCGCTTGCTGCACAACGAGACTCAGACCACCCGGCCAGAACGCACGGATCAGCTCGCGCGCCTGCGGGCGCACCGAGAAGACCAGTCCGTCGATGGTGTGCCACGACCCGACCAGCACCGGCACCGGCATGTCCCTGCCGCGGCGCTTGGCCGCCAGCAGCTCGCTCACCGCGGTGGCATCGAAAGCGTCGGCCGCCAAGCCGTACAACGTGTCGGTGGGCATCACCACCAGCCGCCCGGATTTCAAGGCGCTGGTCGCGGCGGACAGTCCGGCGGCGCGCGAGTCGGGATCCGCGCAGTCGTAGACGGTACTCACGGCCCCCATCCTGGCACATGGGGCAGGTGGGGCATCAGGTGCGGGTGGCGACGACGAAGCGGGGTTTGCCTGCAAGGTCGGGGTGTTCGACGACGTCGGCGAAATCGCCGGTGTCCGCGAGGAGCGTGGCGAGGGCGGAGCCGTTGGTGTCGTCGTGCTCGATGGCGGTCGCGCCGCCCGGACGCAGCAGGCGAGTGATGTTGGGCACCATCCGCCGGACGACGTCCAACCCGTCGGGACCACCGAACAGCGCCAGGTGCGGGTCGTGGTCGGCGACCTCGGGGTCGAGCACCGCGCCTTCGGGGATGTAGGGCGGGTTGGACAGCAGCAGGTCGACGCGGCCGTTCAGCTCGGTGAGCAGGTCCGGATCGGTGACATCGTCGGCGTAGAGGGTGATCGGGGTGTCGCCGTCGGCGATCCGGTCGTCGGCATTGCGGCGAGCCCATTGCAGGGCTGCGGGATCGATCTCGATCGCGTGCACCTGTGCGTCGGGCCGCGCGTGCGCCACCGCCAGCGCGAGCGCTCCCGAACCCGCGCAGAAATCGATGACGATCGGCTGATGATCGTGCGGCAGCGCTTCCAAATACGCCAGCGCCCAAGCGAAGAGCAACTCGGTCTCCGGCCGCGGCACGAAGACGCCAGGGCCGACCGCGAGATCGATCTCCCCCATCGGCGCGACGCCGGTCAGATGCTGCAACGGAATGCGCTGGGCGCGCCGGTCGACCAGCGCGCGATAGTCCGCGACGAGCACCGGATCCACCAGCGGCACCAAGGCCAAACGAGTCCGCTCGACCCCGAGCAGATGCGCGGCGAGCTGCTCGGCATCCGCCCGCGGACTCGGCACACCCGCGGCCTGCAATTGTTCGACGGCTTCATTGATCACTGAACGCAGAGACACGCGACCCACCACCCCACTCTCGCCGATTTCGGATGCGCCCATTGTTCACTTCCCGGAATCGGTACTTCGGACGCCACACAGAGCCGGTACGGAACTGTGTGCGGCTTATTCGGCCGCCATGCGGGCCTCGCGGTCGGCCTTGCCGAGTGCGTCGAGGAGGGCGTCGAGGTCGCCGTCGAGGACCGCGTCGAGGTTGTGGGATTTGAAGCCGATGCGGTGATCGGTGATCCGATTCTCCGGGAAGTTGTAGGTGCGGATGCGTTCGGAACGGTCCACGGTGCGGATCTGGCTGGCGCGACCGGCCGCGGCCTCCTGGTCGGCCTGCTCCTCGGCGAGCGCCTGGAGGCGCGCCGCGAGCACCTGCATGGCGCGGGCCTTGTTCTGCAGCTGGGAGCGTTCGTTCTGGCAGGTCACGACGATGCCGGAGGGCAGGTGCGTGATGCGAACGGCCGAGTCGGTGGTGTTCACGCCCTGGCCACCCTTGCCGGACGAGCGATAGACGTCGACGCGCAGATCGGACTCGTCGATCTGCACCTCCTCGACCTCGTCGGGCTCCGGGTAGATGAGCACGCCCGCGGCCGAGGTGTGGATGCGTCCCTGCGATTCGGTCACCGGTACGCGCTGCACCCGGTGCACGCCGCCCTCGAACTTGAACCGGGACCACACGCCGTCGCGCACCGCGTCGCGGCTCTTGATGGACAGCGTGGCGTCCTTGTATCCGCCGAGGTCGGAGACGGTGGCGCCGAGCACCTCGACCTTCCAGCCGTGCCGCTCGGCGTAACGGATGTACATGCGGGCCAGGTCCGCGGCGAACAGCGCGGACTCCTCGCCGCCCTCGCCGGACTTCACCTCGAGCACGACGTCGTCGCCGTCGTGCGGGTCGCGCGGGGCGAGCAGGTCGGCCAGCGCCTGTTCGAGTTCTTCCACCTCGCGCCGCAGATCGGGGATCTCGGCGGCGAAGGCTGGGTCGTCATCGGCCAGTTCCTGCGCGGCGGCCAGATCGTCCTGCGCGGTCTTCAGCTTGTTGTAGGTGCCCATGATCGGGGCCAGTTCGGCGAATCGCTTGCCCACGCGGCGCGCGGCGCCCGGATCGTTGTGCAGCGCCGGATCGGCCAGCTGCGTTTCCAGTCCCGCGTGCTCGGCCAGAATGTCGTCGATCGCGGACGGCTGCGTCATGATGCTTCCTTCTCTCGGTTCCCGGGCGGCGCCGGGTCGGCATTTCTCGTCATCCGGCGCTGACGCACCGGGGCCAACAAATGCGCCGACGCCCGGCCTGCAATGCAGAACCGGGCGTCGGCGAGGAAGCTAGTTGGCGTCGGCCTTCTTGCCCGCACGCTTGCCGTAGCGCGCCTCGAAGCGAGCCACGCGACCACCGGTGTCCAGGATCTTCTGCTTGCCGGTGTAGAAGGGGTGGCACTGCGAGCAGACCTCGACGGTGATGTGTCCCGACTCCTTGGTGCTGCGGGTCTGGAACGTGTTGCCGCAACCACAGACCACCGTGGTGTCGACATACGTCGGGTGGATTCCTGCCTTCATGGATGGTGTCCTCTCGATAGTGGTCGCCGGGTCGCCACGGGGACGTGAACCGGAACCGCTGGTTCCAAACTCTGCTTCGCAGAGGTCGGCGGGATTGTCTGCAGGACGCAGACGCACAGCGGTCCAGTATGCCAGAACCGCTACTACGCACCCAAAACACATCAGGCAACCATTTTGTTCCCTGTTTCGTGTATCTAAGACAACCCGTTGAAATATTGACTGAACGCCCTGCGCTCACGACCACGAGCCCAGCGCCACGCGCTCAACAAACCCAGCGCCACGCGCTCAACAAACCCAGCGCCACGCGCTCAACAAACCCAGCGCCACGCGCTCAACGAACCCAGCGCAACGCGCTCACGACGACGCGGAACGCATCGCACTCACGGCCACCAGCCGGACGCGCCGCGCGCAACACACGAGCGGAAAACGCACACGAACCACGAGCCGATCGCATGTGCACAACAGCAGCAATACCCAACCCGCCCACCCGCGTACTCACCCCGAGGGCGAGGCCGACGAGCCCGTTCACGGCCCGTCCATGGGGCCGCGCAGCCGCGCGCACCGGCGCGTCGACGACACGGCACCCAGAAAGTCTGGGCACGCGGACTCTCCGCCCTTACGGAACTCTCAAGTCGAGTAGTCGGCTACTCGGGAAGGCGAACAGCACTGTTCATAGAGTTCGTAGGTATCGAGTTCCTGCTGCACACCGGCGTGCCGAGACAGAAAGGAGAACGCTATGAACAGCCGAGTCGCGCTCGCGGTCTTCGTTCTGTTGATTCTCACTGTCGCGGTGGGCTGGTTTGCGACGCCCGAGCCCACGCAGACCGCCGTCTACGCACCCGCCGATACGGTCGCCTACTACGAGCGATCCCCCGGGTCGGCAGGCGCTTCGGGTCCTGCGACGGCGCTGTTCCTCGCCTGCATGATCGTCGGCGCGGCCGCCATCGGCCTGATCTTCTTCCGTCCGTACGCGCCGAAGGGGCTCCGCGAAAGCGAAGCCCCTTCGGAGGCACGACGACTCGTACCGCTACTCGTCCAGCGCGCCCGGCGCGGTCTTGCTGACCTGCATCAGGAACTCGAGGTTGTTCTTGGACTTCCTCAGTCGGTCGATCAGCAGATCGATCGCCTGGTGCGAGTCCAAGCCCGAAAGCACGCGGCGCAACTTGTGCAGCACCGCCGCCTCGTCTGGGCTCAGCAGTAGCTCGTCCTTGCGGGTACCGGACGGGTTGACGTCCACCGCGGGGAACACGCGCCGTTCCGCGATCTTGCGGTCCAGCTTGAGCTCCGCGTTACCGGTGCCCTTGAACTCCTCGAAGATCACCGTGTCACCGGTCGAACCGGTCTCCACCATGGCGGTGGCGATGATCGTCAGCGAGCCGCCGTTCTCGATGTTGCGCGCCGCGCCGAGGAACCGCTTGGGCGGGTACAGCGCGGTCGAGTCGACACCACCGGAGAGGATGCGGCCCGAAGCGGGCGACGAGTTGTTGTACGCGCGGCCCAGTCGGGTGATCGAGTCCAGCAGCACCACAACGTCTTTGCCCGCCTCGACCAGCCGCTTGGCCCGCTCGATGGCCAGCTCGGCGACCGAGGTGTGATCGCTCGGCGGACGGTCGAAGGTCGAGGCGATGACCTCGCCCTTCACCGAACGCTGCATGTCGGTGACCTCTTCGGGACGCTCGTCGACCAGCACCACCATCAGGTAAACCTCGGGGTTGTTGGTCGCGATCGCGTTCGCGATGTCCTGCATGATCGTGGTCTTACCGGCCTTCGGCGGGGACACGATCAGCGCGCGCTGGCCCTTGCCGATCGGCATGATCAGATCGATCACGCGGGTCGTCAGCTTGTTCTGCTGAGTCTCCAGCCGCAGCCGCTGGTTCGGGTACAGCGGGGTCAGCTTGCTGAACTCGGGCCGCCTCTTGGCCACCTCGACGTCGCCGCCGTTGACGGTGTCCAGCCGCACCAGCGGGTCGAACTTCTGCCGCTGGTTGGCCTGCTCGCCGTCGCGCGGGGCCCGCACGGCGCCGGTGATCGCGTCGCCGCGCCGCAGGCCGTTCTTGCGGACCAGGTTCATCGAGACGTAGACGTCGTTCGGTCCGGCCAGGTAGCCCGAGGTGCGGACGAACGCGTAGTTGTCCAGCACGTCCAGGATGCCCGCGACCGGCTGTAGGACGTCGTCCTCGCGGATCTCGAGCTCGCGGGTCTCCCCGGCGCCGCCCTCGCGATCGCGCCCGCGGCGACGCTCGCGGAACCGGCGACCCCGGCGACCGCGGCCGCCTTCCTCGTCGTCGCCACCGCGACCGCCTTCACCACGGCCACCGTCACCACGGCCGCCTTCGCCACGGCCACCGTCACCACGGCCGCCTGCGCCCTGACCGCGCTGCTCGCCGTTCTGGCTGCGGTCGCCCTGGCCACGCTCGCCCTGACCGCGGTCGCGGCGACGTTCGCCCTGTTCGGCGTCCGTCTTCTGCTCGTCACCACGCGCCTCGGCGGTCTCACCGCCGGAACGCGCCTGGTCACGGCCGCGACGCTGCCGGCCACGCCCGCGCTGGCCACCGTCGCGGCCGGACTCTTCGCTGGTCTCGGCGGGGGCGGCGGCTTCGGTCGGCGCGGACTCGGCCTTCTCGGACTTCGACGGAGCGGAATCGGCGGGAGCCTCGGGCGCGGGCGCGGCGGCCTTCTCGGCGGGCGCGGCTTCCTTCGCCTTGCTCTCCTTGGCGGTCTCCTTGGCCGGAGCCTTCTCCTTGGCCGGCGCGGGCGTCACGTCGAGGGCCGCCTGCTCGGCCTTCCCGGCGCGCGCGGGCTTCTCCGACTTGGCGGGTTTACCGGCCTGGTTCTCCTTGATGGCGGCGATCAAATCACCCTTGCGCATTCCGGAGGTGCCTCGGATACCGAGTTCTCCCGCCAGCGCGCGCAACTGCGGCAACAACATTCCAGTCAGCCCCGATCGTGCGACGTCGGTTTGTTCGCTCATCTTCGAAATCTGTCCGGATTCACTTTCGCGGGCCCCCGAGGAACTTGGGTTGGATTCCACCCCGGGTGTCGCGAGCAGGTCCGTATCTGTCACGGAAATCCTTTCCTTCCCTCGACCGCCGTGTGCTGTTTCGAGGGTTCGTCCCGCAGTCCGGGCACTCTGCCGGACTCGGTATTGCCGTATCGCCTGCCCCGCCGGACCGGAGGCTTCGCCACCGGGTGTGAAAGGTGGGAGAGATCATTCCAGTTGCGCAGCTACGCAGTACCCCCATGGCCTGGAGGCTCGAGCCTGGAGCCTGCTGGAGCGATTGCCCTGATGAAGCACCGGCGTCTGATGCGCACGATGTACGGACTTGCCCAGGATAGCTGGCAACTGTGAACCTCGGCAAGACAGACGCGCCGTCAGTCGACCTGGACGCCCTCGGCGAGTCCTGGCTCGACCACACGGAGGCCGTCGGCAGCCGCGAGTTCGCGGAGTTCTGCTGGAAATTCGCTGGTACCGAGGGCCAACACGGTCGGTCCCGCACCCGAGACGGTCGCCGGGATGCCCGCCGCGCGCAGCCGCTCGATCCACTGGGTGGTGAGCGGTAGCGCGGGGGCACGCTGGCCCTGATGCAGCCGGTCGGCCGTAGCAGGCATGAGGAGGTCGGGACGCTGGGTCAGCGCCACCACGGCCAGCGCGGCCCTGCTGACGTTGAAGGCGGCGTCGCCGTGCGGCACCGTCTCCGGCAGCAGCCCACGGGTGTGCGCGGTGGACGAGCGCACCTCGGGAATCAGCACCACCGGGCGCAGCGACGGGTGCGGGTCGAGCCGGACGGCGCGGTACACCCGGCCGTGCTCGGGGATCGCCGCGGCCGCTTCGGTCGTGTCGGCGGTGGTCTCGGTCCAGGACACCACGATCCCGCCGAGCACACTGGCCGCCGCGTTGTCGGGGTGACCTTCGAATTCCGAGGCCAGCTGCACCAATCGCTCGGCGTCGACGGCCAGTTCGGGGTCCAGCTTCGCGGCCAGCGCGCAGCCGGCGGCGAGACCGCCGACCACCGCGGAGGCCGAGGAGCCGAGACCTCGCGAATGCGGAATCACGTTGCGGCACACCACATCGAGGCCGTCGGCCCACACGCCCGCCGCCTCCAGGCCGCGCTCGATCGCGCGCACCACGAGATGCGAAGGGCCCCACGGCACGTCGTCGGCGCCCTCACCCTCGACCCGGATGGTCAGCCCGGAATCGGTGGTGCGCACCTCGATCTCGTCGTAGATGCCCAAAGCCATACCGAGCGAGTCGAATCCGGGACCGAGGTTGGCGCTCGACGCGGGCACCCGCGCCGTGACGGCGAGTCCGGCGGGCAGTGTCCGCGACATCAACTGGCTTTCGCGCGAACTCAACTCAGGCCAGCTCGAGTCGGGCGGCGACCGCGACCGGGTCGACCGCGATCGGCTGCACCTGCGGCATGCCGAGCAGCGCGGTGTCGGGGTCTTTCAAGCCGTTGCCTGTGACGGTGCAGACCACCGTCAGGCCCGCGTCCAGCCAGCCTTCCTTGCGCGCCGCGAGCACGCCGGCGACGCTGGCCGCCGACGCGGGCTCCACGAAGACGCCCTCCTTCGCGGCGACCAAGCGGTACGCCTCGAGGATCTCCTCGTCGGTGGCCGCGCGGAACGCGCCACCGGACTGCTCCTTGGCCTCCACCGCGCCGTTCCACGAGGCGGGTGCGCCGATGCGGATGGCGGTGGCGATGGTCTCCGGATCCTTCACCGGAGCGCCGTTGACCAGCGGGGCCGCGCCTGCCGCCTGCACGCCGAGCATGCGCGGCAGTCCGTTGGTGATGCCGTCGGCGTAGTACTCGCGGTAGCCGCGCCAGTACGCGGTGATGTTGCCCGCGTTGCCCACCGGCAGCGCGTGCACGTCGGGCGCCTTGCCGAGCACGTCGCAGATCTCGAAAGACGCGGTCTTCTGGCCCTCGATGCGGGCCGGGTTCACCGAGTTCACCAGGCCGACGGCCGGGAAGTCCGCGGTGACCTTGCGCGCCAGCTCGAGACAGTCGTCGAAGTTGCCCTCGACCTGGATGATCTGCGCGCCGAGCATGACGGCCTGGGCCAGCTTGCCCATCGCGATCTTGCCCTGCGGGATCAGCACCGCGCAGCTCATGCCCGCCCGGGTGGCGTACGCCGCGGCCGATGCCGAGGTGTTGCCGGTGGACGCGCAGAGCACCGCCTTCTGGCCGCGGTACTTGGCGTCGGTCATGGCCATGGTCATGCCACGGTCCTTGAACGAGCCGGTCGGATTGGCGCCCTCGACCTTGAGGTACACCTCGCAGCCGGTCAGCTCGGACAGATACGGCGCGGGCACCAGGGGGGTGCCGCCCTCGAACAGCGTGACCGGCTCCCAGTCGGCCGCACCCGCGAGCCGATCACGGTAGGCCGCGATCAGACCCGGCCAGCGGGAGTGCACTCCTGCCTGCGGGGCGACGCCAATGGTACTCATTCCTCGGTGCCTTCCAATCTCAAAACGCTGGTCACTGATGTGACGGATGCCATCTCCGCGAGGGCGGCGACGGTGTCCGCGAGCGCCGACTCCACGGCGTGGTGGGTCACCACGACCAGGCGAGCGCCCTCGCCGTGCCCTTCCTGACGGACGGTCGAGATGCTCACCCCATGCTTGGCGAATTCGCCCGCCACCTTGGCCAGGACGCCGGGGACGTCTTCGACCTGCAGGTTCACGTGGTAACGGGTGGGCGTATCGCCGATCGGCGCGATCGGTAGCTCAGCATAAACCGATTCGCCCGGCGCGCGGCCACCGAAGAACTTGTTCCGTGCGGCCATCACCACGTCGCCCAGCACCGCGGAGGCGGTCGGGGCGCCGCCCGCGCCCTGGCCGTAGAACATCAGCCTGCCCGCGTTCTCGGCCTCGACGACCACGGCGTTGAAAGCGCCGCTGACCGCGGCCAGCGGGTGCCTGCGCGGGATCAGCGCCGGGTAGACCCGCACCGAGACGCGCTCCTTGCCGCCCTCGGCGGGGCTCGGCTCGCCCGGGCCCGCGTCGACGCGCTCGCAGATTGCCAGCAGCTTGACCGTGCAGTTCAGCGCGGACGCGGTCTCCAGGTCCTCCGCGGTGATCTTCGAGATGCCCTCGCGGTACACGTCGGCCGCGGTCACGCGGGTGTGGAACGCGAGAGAGGCGAGGATCGCCGCCTTGGCCGCGGCGTCGTAGCCCTCCACGTCGGCGGTCGGATCGGCTTCCGCGTAGCCGAGGCGGGTGGCCTCGGCGAGGGTCGCGGAGTAGTCGGCGCCGGTCTCGTCCATGGCCGAGAGGATGAAGTTCGTGGTGCCGTTGACGATGCCGACCACGCGGTTCACCCGGTCGCCGGACAGCGACTGGATCAGCGGACGGACCACCGGGATGGCGCCCGCGACGGCGGCCTCGAAGTACAGGTCGGCGCGGTTGCGTTCGGCGGCGGCGGCGAGTTCGCCGGTGTAGTCGGCCAGCAGCGCCTTGTTCGCGGTCACCACGGATTTGCCCGCGTTCAGCGCGGCCAGGATGAGGCGGCGCGCGGGATCGATGCCGCCGATGACCTCGACGACCAGATCGACATCGGGCCGGGCGACCAACGCGTCGGCGTCGGTGGTCAGCAGTTCGGCGGGCAGGCCGCGATCCTTGTCCAGGCTGCGCACCGCGACGCCGCGAAGCACGACCGGCGCGCCGACCCGCGAGTGCAGGTCGTCGGCGTGATCCCGCAGAATCCGCACGACCTCGGTGCCGACATTGCCCATGCCGAGGACCGCGACGCCGATCGGGCGATCGGTCCCCCAGATGCTGTTCTTGGCTACTTCGGTCATGCCTCAACCTCCAGACTCAGCAGATCCGCCACCGTTTCCCGGCGCAGCACCAGTCGCGGCTGACCGTCGCGGACGGCGACGACCGCCGGACGGGTCAACTGGTTGTATCGACTGGACATCGAATAGCAATACGCGCCGGTCGCGGCCACCGCCACCAGGTCGCCAGGACCGACGTCGGCGGGCATCCAGGTGTCGCGAATGACGATGTCCCCGCTCTCGCAGTGCTTCCCGACGACGCGCGCGACCACCGGCTGCGCGTCCGAGGAGCGCGAGACCAGGCGGCAGTCGTAGTCGGCCTGGTAGAGCGCGGGACGGATGTTGTCGCTCATGCCGCCGTCGACGCTCACGTAGCGGCGGCGCAGGCCGGCGTCCAGCGAGACGTCCTTGGTGGTGCCGACCTCGTACAGGGTGACGGTGCCCGGTCCGGCGATGGCGCGGCCCGGCTCGACGGCGATGATCGGCTCGGGCAGACCCGCGCGGGCCGCCTCTTCGGCGACCAGGCGGCGCAGGTTCGCCGCGAACGCGCCGAGCGGCGGCGGGTCGTCGTTGGGCAGGTACGAAATACCCAGTCCGCCACCGAGATCCAGCGTCGAGATCTGCGCGGTGCGTTCCACGCCGAACTTGTCGATGGCCTCGCGCAGCAGGCCGAGCATCCGGCGCGCGGCGATCTCGAACCCGTCGATCTCGAAGATCTGCGAGCCGATATGCGAGTGCAGGCCGACCAGCCGGAGGTTGTCGGCCTCGAAGACGCGCGCCAGCGCCTCCATGGCGTCGCCGCCCGCGATCGAGAAGCCGAACTTCTGATCCTCGTGCGCGGTCGAAATGTATTCGTGCGTATGGGCTTCCACGCCGACGGTGACGCGGACCAGCACGTCCTGCACCACACCGGCGCGCCCGGCGACCGCTTCGAGGCGGTCGATCTCGATCAGCGAGTCGACCACCACGTGGCCGACGCCGGCCTGCACCGCGGCTTCCAACTCGGTGACGGATTTGTTGTTGCCGTGCAACGCGATTCGCTCGGCGGGGAAACCCGCGTGCAGCGCGATGGCGAGCTCGCCGCCGGAGCACACGTCCAGCGAGAGCCCCTCGTCACGGATCCAGCGCGCGATCTCGCCGCAGAGGAATGCCTTGGACGCGTAGTGCACCCGCGCGTTGGGACCGAAGGCCTGCACCATGTCGCGGCAGCGGGAGCGGAAATCGTCCTCGTCCACCACGAACAGCGGGGTGCCGAACTGCGCGGCCAGGTCGTGCACCGGCACGCCCGCCAAATGCACCACGCCGTCGGCGTCGCGGGAGGCGTTGCGCGGCCACACGTTCGCGGGCAGGTCGATCATCTGCTTCGGGTCGCCGGGGCGCTCCGGCAGGTTGGGGGCGTGCGGAATCTCGGCGTGGCGTGGACCGGCGGGGTGCGCGCTCATAGTTGTTCCTTCCTTGCCGCACGCGCCGAGCACGTGGACGAATACGACCTCTTCGACTCGACTTGCTCGCGCACTACATACGCTCCGGTGCGCTGACACCGAGCAGGCCGAGGCCGTTGGCCAGCACCTGGCGGGTGGCCTTCACCAGTTCGAGCCGGGCGGACTTGAGCGGCGTGACCGGCTCGTCGCCCTTCGGCAGCACCCGCATGTCGTCGTCGGACTGGAACGGGTGGTAGGCACCGGCCAGTTCCTCCAGGTAGCGCACGACGCGGTGCGGCTCCCGCACCTCGGCGGCCGTCGCGACGACTCGCGGGTACTCGCCGAGGGTGCGGATCAGCTCGCCCTCGCGGTCGGAGGTCATCAGACCGAAATCCGGTGCCACCGAAGCGAAGTCGAACGCGGCCGAGTTGTCGATGATACGGCTGGAGCGGGCGTGCGCGTATTGCACGTAGTAGATCGGGTTCTCGTTGTTCTGCTTGGTCCACAGGTCCAGATCGATGTCGATGCTGGAGTTCACCGAGGACCGCACCAGCGAGTAGCGCGCCGCGTCGACACCGATCGCCTCGACCAGGTCGTCGAGCGTCACCACGGTGCCCGCCCGCTTGCTCATGCGCACGGCCGCACCGTCTTTCACCAGATTCACCATCTGGCCGATCAGCACCTCGACGGTGTTCGGATCGTCGCCGAACGCCGCGGCGGCGGCCTTCAAACGGCCGATGTAGCCGTGATGGTCGGCGCCGAGCATGTAGATGCACAGATCGAAGCCGCGGCCGCGCTTGTCGTGGAAGTAGGCGATGTCACCGGCGATGTAGGCGGACTTGCCGTCGCTCTTGATGACCACGCGGTCCTTGTCGTCGCCGTACTCGGAGCTGGCGATCCACCATGCCCCGTCCTTCTCGTACAGCTTGCCGGCGGACTTGAGCTCCTCGACCGCCTTGTCGACCGCGCCCGAGGCGAACAGCGAGCTCTCGTTGAAGTAGACGTCGAAGTCGGTGCCGAACTCGTGCAGCGTCTCCTTGATGTGCGCGAACATCAGCTCGACACCCTCGCGGCGGAACAGCTCGTGCCGCTCGCCCTCGGGCAGCTCGGCCGCGCCCGGATTGTCGGCGACGACCCGCGCGGCGATCTCGCCGATGTAGGCGCCCGCGTACCCGTCCTCCGGGGTCGGCGCGCCGGTGGCGGCGGCGACCAGCGAGTTGGCGAACCGGTCGATCTGCGCGCCGTGGTCGTTGAAGTAGTACTCACGGGTGACGTCGGCGCCCTGCGCGGCGAGGATGCGGCCGAGCGCGTCGCCGACCGAGGCCCAGCGGGTGCCGCCGAGGTGAATCGGTCCGGTCGGGTTCGCCGAGACGAACTCCAGGTTGACCCGGGTGCCCGCGAGCGCGTCGGCGGTGCCGAAGGACGCGCCCGCCGCGAGCACCTTCTGCACGATCGCGCCCTGCGCGGCGGCGGCGAGCCGGATGTTCAGGAAGCCGGGACCGGCGACCTCCGCTGAAGACACACCCTCGGCGGCGCTCAGCGCGTCGGCCAGCCAGGTGGCCAGCTCGCGGGGATTCGTTCCGGCCTTCTTGGCCACCTGCATGGCCACGTTCGTGGCATAGTCACCGTGTTCCGGATTGCGAGGACGCTCCACATTGACCTCGTCGGGCAGGACCGCAGGGTCCAGTCCACGTTCGACAAGCACCTTCGCCGCGGTGGAGCGAAGGAGATCTGCAAGGTCAGCTGGAGTCACGAGTCTCTATCCTATGGTCTGGGCAGGTGTACGCCGTCGGGCGGGCACCGCCCCGGATCTGTCCGTAACGAACAGCACAGCGGTTCATCACATCGAGAGAGCAACGAGCAATGCCGAGTAGCAACAGCGCCTCGAAGTCGGCCAAGGCCGTCCGAGCCGCGGGGAAGGTGTCGCCTTCCCGCAAGGGCGGCGGCGGCAAGGGCCAGCTTCCGAAGAAACGCCAGATCCCGTGGTTGGCCGTCGGCGCGGCCGCAGTAATCATCGCATTGATCGGTGCCCTCGCCTACAGCCTGGTCCCCAAATACCGCGAACAGGCCGAGCTGGACAAGTACACGCCCAGCGCGCAGAAGAAGGATCCCTCGGATCAGATCGCCGGCGTGGTGAAGAAGGACTACGCGCAGGGCGCGGGCAAGCACGTCGACCCGACGCAGCGGGTGGCCTACGACCAGAAGCCGCCCTTCGGCGGACCGCACGATCAGGCGTGGGCCGACTGCACCGGCGTCGTCTACGCCAAGCCGATCCGCACCGAGAATGCGGTGCACTCGCTCGAGCACGGCGCCGTGTGGATCGCCTACAACCCCGACAAGGTGGATTCCGCGGGCATCGACACGCTGAAGAAGAAGGTCGAAGGCAAGCAGTACACGCTGATGTCGCCCTACCCGGGACTGGACAGCGCGATCTCGCTGCAATCCTGGGGCCATCAGCTGAAGCTGGACAGCCCTGAGGACAAGCGGATCAACCAGTTCCTCACCGCGCTGCGGCAGAACCAGTACACCTACCCCGAGGTCGGCGCGGCCTGCTCCAACCCGTACTTCGACAGGGAGAACCCGGAGCCGTTCGACCCCGCGCCGCCCGGGCCGGACGCGGTGCCGATGGACGGTACCGGCATCCCGACCGATCAGGCCGAGCTCGGCGGCGGACTGCCTCCCGGGATCCCGGGTCTGCCCGGTATCCCCGGTGTTCCCGGTCTGCCCGGCGCCCCCGGCATGCCTGGCTTGCCCGGTGCGCCGGCCGAGCCGACGGCGGCACCCTAGATGCAGGCCGAAGCCGATATCGAGACCGAATCCGGCACGGAGAACGGCTTCAAGGCGCAAGTGCGCAGGCAAGGAGTCGCGCTGCTGATCCTCGGCGCGCTCGGCGCCATCCTGCTCGGATTCGCCATCGGGACGCTGGTCCGCCTTCCCCTGGACGGCGGCTCCGGCGAACCCGACCCCACCGCGGTCGACGTCGGCTTCGCCCAGGACATGTCCGCGCACCACGCGCAGGCCGTCGAGATGGCGGGCATCGCCCTGCTGCGCTCCACCGACAACGATGTGCGCAGGCTGGCCTACGACATCATGACCACCCAGCAGAACCAGGTCGGCCGGATGCAGGGCTGGCTGCAACTGTGGAACAAGCCCGCGCAGGGCACCGACGGTTTCATGGGGTGGATGAGCGAGCAAGGCTCCGAACACGGACACGGCGGCGGGCACCAGACGTCCGGGTCGATGGCGAGCATGCCCGGCATGGCCACCCAAGAGGAGCTCGCGGCGCTGCGCCAGGCCCCCGCAGCGGAGGCCGACACCATCTTCTTGCGCCTCATGCTGCGCCACCACCAGGGCGGCATGCCGATGATGGAGTACGCGGCGAAGCACGCCGCGACCACGGCCGTCCGCACCCTCGCCGCCAGCATGGCCGAAACGCAGCAGGCCGAATCCCGCCTGCTCACCACCATGCTCACCGCCCGCGGCGGCGCCCCGCTCCCCCTCAACTGACCCGGCGTCGGGCCGGCCCGGACGAAAGCCCCCGGCCCGACGCCCTTTTTGGCGTCCAGCGCACGATGCGATACGCTTGCCCCGCCCGATCGGACCAACCGGCCCGACCGAGATCTATCCCGCCCTCGTAGCTCAGGGGATAGAGCGTCTGCCTCCGGAGCAGAAGGCCGCAGGTTCGAATCCTGCCGAGGGCACTCCACTCGCAGCAGGCCCATGCCCACAAAAGGCGTGGGCCTTGCTCGTTTCGTAGTGTTTTGTGGGGGTGCAACCCCCACGCCCCGCCCGGCGGGGTTCGCCCCCGGACCCCCTTGTCGCGGGCTGGTTTTGTGGGGATGTTCCGAATCGCATCAGATCTTGTGGGGGTGCGACCCCCACACGCCGCCCGGCGGGCTTCGCCCCCGGACCCCCTCGTCGCGGGCTGGTTTTGTGGGGATGTTCCGAATCGCATCAGATCTTGTGGGGGTGCGACCCCCACACGCCGCCCGGCGAGCTTCGCCCCCCGGGACCCCATGGGGCGGGCTGGGTTTTGTGGGGATGTTCCGAATCGCAGCAAGTCTTGTGGGGGTGCGACCCCACACGCCGGCTGGCCTGCTACACGGAAACTCTCTACTCGTGTAGGTCTCCGTGCAGTCTTGATACCATGCAGTCATCACGCGAGTGATGTCGAGAGGTGGAGACCGCCCCGCAAAGACGGCCTCCACCGGGTGGGTTAGCTAGCCCGCACTCGGCGGACCAAGGCGAGCGCCCCGGCGGTCACGGCAGCAATGATCAAGCAGATGCCGTAATCGACCGGGGCCTCTTGCTTCCTCCGGCGATGTTTCGCCATCCCCACCACCTCCTCTCTGGGCGGGTGTCTGGACCATGTCCACCGCCCCTCGACAGGAGGTGGCAGAACCTTACTCCAACGCTCTGACCAGACCCTTTGCGTCACAGCGGGTTACACGCAGAGGTAACCGGCGCAGATAATCGTGCCGTCGTCGGCTCGGTGAACGGCTGATGGGCATCGCGCTCGATCTTTGGCAAGATGGCCCGGTGCGTTCTGTATTGCGGGTGGGGGCCCTTGTGGCTGCGATGATCGCCCTGAGTTCTTGTTATCCCGATGATGTTCCGACTTCGGTATCGACGACGACTTCGGCGGCGCCGACCAGTGTCCTTACGCCGGATCAGCTGCGTCACCAAGGCGCTCTGGCGGAGGGGACGCGGATGGCCGATGTGCTTGCGCTGCCGACGGATATCGATCCGGATGTCACTGTGTACGGGCGGGCTGGGGTGCTGACTTCGGCGATGCTGCTGGTGATGGCGGGGCACAACGATGCGATCAAGGCGGCGGCCGATGACAACGGGCTGTTGACCGGGTTCATCACGCATCGCACCAACGGGGATCGGGAGCGGCGAAAGGACTTGACGCACGGCGTGATGCGTTTCCCGGATGCCGCGGCGGCGAGCAAGGCGGCCGAGGATCTCGCGGACGGCTCGGTGAACTATCGCGGTCTGCTGGAGTCGCAATCCCGCACGCCCGCACCGCTGCCCGGCGCGCCGGAGGCGCAATTCAGTCACAAGGAAGAACGGGGGCGCGTCGAGGGCATGGCCTTCACCGCTGTTCGAGAGTATGTGATCTACACGTCGGTGCGGACCGGAACCCGTGACGAGCTGGAGCGAATCATGCTGCGCGCACTGGAATTACAGCGTCCGCTGCTCGATGACTTCCGTCCGACACCGCCCGCCGACTATCCCGAGCTGCCGTACGACCCCGAGGGCGTCTTCGCCCTCACCGTCGGCGACGGCGACGCGCAGCAGGGCGCGTATCGCCTACGCGGCGCGCTGCTTTTCGCGCAAGACCAACCGCGGGCGGCGACCGTGTTCCGCGAGGTCGGGCTGAATGCCATGGCCAACAAGGGAACCACGGTCTATCGCACCGACGACGCCGCCGGAGCCCAGCGCCTGAGCGCGGCCCTCGGCGAGATGCAGCCCGCGTACCAGCCCGCGTCGGCGCCGACCGGTATCCCGTCCGCGTCTTGCCTTTCCAGGCCGGAAGGCGGCGCCAATTCGTGGTTCTGCCTGGTCACCGCGGGCCGGTTCGTCGGCGAGATCTGGGCGAAGACCCAGGACGACGCGCACCGGCTGGTCGAGCAGCAGCACCAGGCGCTGCGCAGCGCGAAGTAGGCCGGATCGCGGTAACAATTTTGCCGTAACCTCGCGATCATGAGCTGCTGCGGACCCTCGCGCCGGACTTTGCTCGGCGCGATCGCCTCCGCGGCACTGCTTTCCGCGCTGCCCGCGAGTCGCGCTCGGGCACAGCGCGTTTCACTGGTCGCGACGGATCTGGAAGTCGTCACCGTCACCGACCGCTCGGTGGTGCTCACCTGGACCACCGTCGCGCCCGACGGGTCGGGACGCCCGACCCCGGTCCCCTCCGACGCCGAAGTTCGGCTCGGCCCAGCCGATTCGCCGCGCCCGCCGGTCCCTGTCTTCGCCGCTCCCGATCGAACGCCGTTCCACTACGCCGAGATCGGCGGACTGGAACCGGGCCGCCGCTACCGATTCGAGGCGTGGTCGCAGGGCGTGCGGGCGACGCCCGCGCTCTCGCTCACCACGCTGTCGCCCGGGACACCGGAAACCACCGGCGAATTCACCACCTTGGTGCCGCCGCCCGGCCGACTGGTGCGCACCATCGCGCTGGCCAACGACGTGCACTACGGCGAGACGGTGAGCGGCTTGGTGGTCGGCGCGTTTCCGCCTGGCTTCCGCCAGCCGGCGGGTCTGCCGCCCTATCCCGAGGTCATGCTTTCCGCACTGCTCGGCGACCTGCGGGCCAGGAGCGTGAATCATCTTGTCGTCGCGGGAGATCTGACGAGCGAGGCGACGCCGGAGGAGTCACGCGCCGTCCGCGCCCGGCTCGACTCGTGGGGCGCGCTCGGCAGCGACTACCTGGTGTCGCGCGGCAATCACGATCGCCCGCACGTCGACTACCGGGGCTGCACGCACCTCGGCGAGCACCGCGACTGCTGGGGCGACAATTTCCTCGCCAGGCAGGAGTTGGCCGAGCACGAGGTCGGCGGCTTGCGGCTGCTCGGTGTGGACACCAGCGACCTCGACGGTGCGGGCGGCCGTATCGAACGACCCCAGTTCGCTCGCTTGGCCGAGGCGCTGCGCGCCGACCCGGACCGTCCGACCCTGGTCTTCGGCCACCACCCGGTGACCATCGAATCGGGACTCACCAACACCGCGGGCCCGGCCTTCGTCCTCGATGGCACCGACAGCGCCGAACTCCAGCACCTTTACGAGCGGGCGCCCGGAGTCTTCCTGCACCACAGCGGCCACACCCACCGCAATCGCCGTACCCGGCCGGACGCGAACATCGCGGTGGAATTCCTGGAGGTGGCCGCGGTGAAGGAGTATCCGGGCGGCTACAGCCTGCTCAGCGTGTACGAGGGCGGCTACATGGTGAACTTCTACAAGACACGCGCCGAGGACGCGCGGCGGTGGAGCAGCACCACCCGCGGCGAATACTTCGGCTTGCTGCCCGATTACACCCTCGGAACTTTCGCCGACCGTAACCACGTTGTCGCGCGGGATTTTTCCGGCCTGTCCTGAACTGACAAAAGCCCAGGGCGCAAACATCGACGGGGCCCCGGTCCGGCGGTGGCGCAACACCGAACCGAGGCCCCGACGACCGGCGCACCCATTCTTGCCTGGAGCGAGCGGCGGGAATTGAACCCGCGTAAACGGCTTTGCAGACCGTTGCCTCAACCACTCAGCCACGCCCGCCTCGCATTCGAGAATGCCGGTCCGGGCTCCCCGCGACCAGGCTTGGGCTCGAGCTGATTCAAAACCTCGCGGCGGCTCGGACGATGGAGACGACTCGATGCGGCCACGACTCGGGTCCGGATGACTCACATGCCGACATCGTCGGAACGTCGAGCGCGCGACGGGGAAAGGGCCACCGGGCATGCAATGATCGGGGAATGTCTCGGCCACGCCCGCTCCCAGTCGACCCGATCGAGGAGGCCCACCGCCAGTGGGTCGGCCACGGCTGGGGCGATGTCGCCGACGGGATGGCGGCGGTGACCTCGCTGGTCCGCGCCCAGCAAATCGTGATGGCCCGGGTGGACGACGCGCTGAAACCGACCGGCCTGACCTTCTCCCGGTACGAACTGCTCATGCTGCTGAGTTTCAGCAAGACCGGCGCGCTGCCGATGGCGAAGGCCAGCGCCCGGCTCCAGGTGCACCCGACCAGCGTCACCAACACCGTCGACCGACTGGAGGCGGCGCGCCTCGTCGAGCGGGTGCCGCATCCCAGCGACCGCCGCGCCACCCTCATCGAGATCACCGACGCCGGAAGGGAATTGGTCACCAAGGCCACGGAGGAGCTGAACGCGAAGGTGTTCGCCCATCCGGGTCTGCGGCCGGATCGGCTGCACCTGCTTTTGCAGTTGCTCGCGGAATTCCGGCACGCCGCGGGAGACTTCGACACCGGCGACGCGCCCGCCCGCTGGAACACCAGGGAACGCTGAACTCCACTCCGTACCTGGCGGTCTCATACACCACGGAATCGACCTCCGAGTAACAGTCCGGCATCCAAGTAGCGAATTCGCGGCGGCGTTGCCTTGGCAGCGGAGAAGAAAAGGTCCACCATGGATCCATGGTGCTGGTCTTGGGGGTATCGGCGGGCGCTGGTGGCGCGCGCGCGATGTTGACGCATTCCGATCAACCGCACCTTCCCCCGATCGATCGCTGCCATGTCCCGCGCCGCGCGGGCGCCGGTGTCGAGGAGGCGGTGTTCGAGGCGATCCGTGAGATGTGCCACTCGGCCCAGCAGCGCGACGAGCTGATCACCGGAACCGCGGTCACCTGTCGCTGCCCCTTGCACGCCGACGCCATCCGGTCCGCGGCGGGCCGCAGCAGGCTCACCATCGTCGACGAGCCGCTGGCCCAGCTGCGCTACCTGCGCTTCACCGGCAGCCTTCCGGACACCGGCACCGTGATCCTCTACGACCTCGGCAGCTCCGGGCTGACCGTCACGCACGCCGACTGCCGCACCGACGCCATCCTGTCCAGCAAACGCAGCACCGTACTCGGCGGCGACGGCTACGACGCGCTGCTGCGCTGGCAACTGGCCCGCGAAGGCGTGCTCACCGACCGGCTCACCAGCAGGCGGCACCGCGAGGCGCTCAGCAGCGCGCGGGTGGTCACCGCGACCGATCTCGGCTCCGGCGGGCGCGCCGTGGTGACCCGCAGCGATCTGGCCGAACTGTGCGCCGCGGGCATCCACCACTCCGCGTCGTTCGTCCGCCAGCTCATCGAGGAGACCGGGGTTCGGCCCGAGGCGCTCGTACTGCTCGGCGGCTGCACCCGAAGCCCGAGCGTGCGCGGCGAGTTGGCCGAACTGGTCGACCTGCCGCTGATCTACGACCCCGAGCCGGAATGCGTCTCGGCGCGCGGCGCGCTGCTGTTCGCCGCCGAACGCCCGTCCGGCGACGTGCGCATGGCGCGTCTGCGGACGGGCGCGGCCCTGCCGACGCTCGCCCCCGCGGGCGTCGGCCGCCGAAAGATCATCGCCGCCGTTGCGGTCACCGCGGCGCTCGGCGCGACCATCGCCGGTCTGCTCGCCGTGGAACGGAATTCGGCGGGGCCCCCGACCGGCGGGACCACGCCGACGCACATCGAACTGCGCACCACCCCGCAGCCGTCGGGCAACTGAGGCCGGAGCTCACCGCATCCCGTTGGCTAGCATGGCGCGAGAACCACAAGCGCACGACAACGGGGGTGTACACGTGGCATTCGCCGCCGCGAGAACCATGCTGACGACCGGATGGGGCGTGCTGACCGCGCACCGCGCGCTGGTCGCGTATCCGAGACGGTCGGCCGTCACCGGCGCGGTAGTGATGGGCGTCCCGTTCCTGTCCATCGGCGCCGACGTGATCGACGGGTCATCGGCCACGCCCTTGCTGCTGGTCGGCGCCTGCTATCTGCTGACGATGATCGTCACCACGTTCGGCAATGCCGCCCTCATCGCGCAGGCCGACATCGTGCTGCGCGGTGGATATCCGAGCGCGGGCAGGCGGGCGGCGCTCGCACGGTGGCCCGCGATTCTGATGTGGGCGCTCACGGCGGCGACGGTGCTGCCCGCGCTGCGGCTGGTCGAACACGACTTCCGCGACCTGCGGACGATGCGCGGCCGCCGTCCCGGCACCGCGTGGGCGGACGCGGCCGATCTGACGCTGCCGAAGATCGTGCTGGAGCACCGCAATCCGATTGCCGCACTGCGTGATTCACGGGCGGCGCTGGAACGCGGATGGGGATCCGACGTGGTGAGCAGCACGCGCCTCGGCATGCTGGGCTACACGCTGGTGCTGGTGGGCGGTTCGGTGTGCCCGCTGGTCGGCGCCGCGCTGGGCGCGCAGGCGCAGGCGCGGCTCGGCGTTCCGTACGGCACGGCGATCGGTCTGTGGCTCGGCCTGGCCGTCTTCATCGCCGCGCTGATCTTCGTCTCGGCCGCGACCGCCGTGTATCAGGCCGCGCTGTATCGCTACTCGGTCGACGGACGCACGCCGCCCGCGTTCGCCGCGGACCTCACGCGGTCGTTCCAGCCCTGAGTCGGCAACGGCTCGCGCGAACGCCCCGAAAGGCGCACGCGCGAGCCGTGTGCGGGACTCAGCGGTTGCCGAACTTCGCGGGCCGCTTCTCGACGAAGGCGGCCATGCCTTCCTTCTGATCCTCGATGGCGAACAGCGAGTGGAAGACACGGCGCTCGAAGCGCAGCCCCTCGGCGAGGGTGGTCTCGAAGGAGCGGTTCACCGACTCCTTGGCGATCATGGCGACCGGCAGCGACATCGCGGCGATGGTCTCGGCCACCTCGAGCGCGGTGTCGAGCAGCTCGGCGGCGGGCACGATGCGCGAAACCAGTCCGGCGCGCTCGGCTTCCTCGACGTCCATGTTGCGGCCGGTCAGCACCAGGTCCATGGCCTTGGCCTTGCCGATCGCCCTGGTCAGGCGCTGCGAGCCGCCGATGCCGGGGATGACGCCCAGCTTGATCTCCGGCTGCCCGAACTTGGCCGTGTCGGCGGCGATCAGGATGTCGCAGATCATCGCCAGCTCACAGCCGCCGCCGAGCGCGTAGCCCGCGACCGCCGCGATGGTGGGCTTGCGGAAGTTCGCCAGCCGGTCCCAGCGCGCGAAGAAATCGTCCATGAACATGTCCATGTACGACTTGGGCTGCATCTCCTTGATATCGGCGCCCGCCGCGAAGGCCCGATCCGAGCCGGTGATGACGACCGCGCCGATCGCGTCGTCGCGCTCGAGCTCGTCCAGCGCGGCGATCACGTCATCGAGGACCTGCGCGTTCAGCGCGTTGAGCGCCTTCGGACGGTTCAGTGTGATCCAGCCGACCCGGCCCTTGCGCTCCAGCAGAATCGTCTCGAAGTCTGGCCCTCCCGCCACCCGGCCGCCACCCCTCACTGAATCGCTTCGCGATGCATCCATCTTCAGGCACCCTCTTGATCGGAACGGTTACGGATATCGGTGACGATAGCCGAGAAGTCCTTGCCCGCCTCCGTCTGGTTGAACCGGGTGTAGATCTCCGCGGCGAGCGCGCCGAGTTGCCCGTCGATGCCGTTGGCGCGCAAGGCGTTCGCGGCGAGACCGAGGTCCTTGGTCATCAGCGCGGTGGCGAATCCCGGCTGGTAGTCGTTGTTCGCCGGGCTGGTCGGCACCGGGCCGGGAACCGGACAGTAGTTGGTCAGCGCCCAGCTCTGGCCCGACGCGGTGGAGACCACGTCGAAGAACGACTGATGGCTCAGGCCCAGCTTCTCGCCGAGCACCAGAGCCTCCGACAGACCGACCATCGAGATGCCGAGCAGCATGTTGTTGCAGATCTTGGCGGCCTGGCCGACGCCCGCGCCGCCGCAGTGCACGACCTTGCCGCCCATTACCTCGAGCACCGGAAGCGCGTCGGCGAAATCGGCCGCCACACCGCCGACCATGAAGGTCAGGGTGCCCGCGGCCGCGCCCGCGACACCACCCGAGACCGGTGCGTCCAAGGCGCGGTGCCCGGCCGCGACGGTCCGCGCGGCCGCTTCCTTGGCGTCGGCGACGTCGATGGTGGAGCAGTCGATGAACAGGGTGCCCGGCTTCGCGGCGGGCAGCAGGTCGGCGTAGACGTCGAGCACCAGCTTGCCGTTGGGGAGCATGGTGATCACGACGTCACGCTCGGCGACCGCCGCGACGGCCGTGTCCACGACGGTCGCGCCGTCCTTGCGCGCCTGCTCCTGCGCCGCGGGCACCGGGTCGAAGGCGAGCACGTCGTAACCCGCCTCGACCAGGTTGGCCGCCATCGGCGCGCCCATGTGGCCGAGGCCGAGGAAACCGATCTTTTTCGTCACTGCCGCACCTCCGGTGTCGCCAAACCCAGTTCCTTGTCGCCCAATTCGGCGAAGTACGCCGCCACCTGCGCGTCGGTGACCTCGGCGAGGGTCGCCGGTCGCCACTGCGGGTTGCGGTCCTTGTCGATCACCTGCGCGCGGATGCCCTCGACCAGATCGTGCGAGACCAGCGAGGCGATGGAGACGCGATACTCCTCGTTCAGCACCGCCTCCAGGCTCGGCAGGTCGCGGGCCGCGCGCAGCGAACGCAGCGTGACCTTCAGCGCGACAGGCGATTTGGCGAGCAGATCGGAGGCCGCCTTGGTCGCCTCCGGCGCCTCGGCCGCCTGCAACCGCGCCACGATCTCCTCGACGGTGTCGGCGCCGTAGCAGGCGTCGATCCAGTCCCGCTGCGCGAGCAACTCGGATTCCGGTGCGTCCGTGGCGAACTTCGCGATCGCCACCTCCGCGGTCTCGGAACGCAGTGTCTCCAGCAGGGCCGGGATGTGCTCCGAGGGCACGTAGTAGTCGGCGAAACCTGCCGCGATGGCATCGCCCGCGCTCATCCGCGCGGTGGTCAGCGCGACGTGCGTGCCGATCTCACCGGGCGCGCGCGAGAGCAGGTAGGTACCGCCGACATCGGGGATGAAGCCGATGCCGACCTCCGGCATGCCGACCTTGGACCGCTCGGTGACGATGCGGTGGCTGCCGTGGCCGGAAAGGCCGACACCGCCGCCCATCACGATGCCGTCCATGATCACCACGTACGGTTTCGAGTAGCGGCCGATCAGCGCGTTGAGGATGTACTCGTCCCGCCAGAACACGCCGGTCGCCGAATCCGCGCTCGCGGTACCGGACGTCGCGGGGCGATCGTTCAGCACACGCGCGTCGGCGTGAATCGCGACGATGTCGCCGCCCGCGCAGAGGCCCCGCTCCCCCGCGCCGGTGACCACGACGGTGCGCACCTCGTCGTCGTCGGCCCAGGCGCGCAGTGCGTCGGTGATGGCCAGCGCCATGGGGTGATTCAGCGCGTTGATGGCCTTGGGCCGGTTCAGCGTGATCAGCCCGAGGCCGTCGCGCTTGTCGATCAGTACTTCAGATTCCGTCATGGTGCTCCTCAGTTGAACGGTGCGCCCTCCCCGGATGGGTAGGTTCACGTCGATCGGGCGAGCGAAGCGACCCCGATCGCGGACCAACGCCTGGCGCGGGCGACGAAAGCCGAGCGTCAGCGAGGTGTCGTCGCGCGCGCCCCGTCATGCTGCTCCTATGACCGAGCGGGCTACGACCACCCGCATGATCTCGTTGGTGCCCTCGAGGATCTGGTGGACGCGCAGATCCCGGACGATCTTCTCCAGGCCGTATTCGTGCAGATACCCGTAGCCGCCGTGCAGCTGGAGCGCCTTGTTGGCCACCCCGAAGCCGACGTCGGTCGCGAATCGCTTGGCCATGGCGCACAATTCGACCTTGTCGGGCGCGTCGGCGTCGAGCGCGGCGGCCGCACGCCACAGCAGCGTCCGCGCGGCCTCCAGTTCGGTGCGCATATCGGCGAGTTCGAATTGCAGCGCCTGGTTCTTCAGCAGCGGCTTGCCGAAAGCGTTGCGGTCGGCGAGGTACGGAACCGACTTGTCCAGCGCCGCCTGCGCGCCGCCCACCGAGCACGCGGCGATGTTCAGCCGCCCGCCGTTGAGGCCGTTCATGGCGATGCGGAACCCGTCGCCCTCCGCGCCGAGGCGGTTGGCGACCGGGACGCGGACGTCCTCCAGCACGACCTGCCTGGTCGGCTGCGCGTTCCAGCCCATCTTCCGCTCGTTCGGCCCTACCGAGAGGCCCGGAGTGTCGGCGGGCACGATCAGCGTCGAAATGCCGCGCGCCCCTTCGTCGCTCGTGCGCACCATCATGACGTACACGTCGTTGGCGCCCGCGCCGGAGATGAACTGTTTGGCGCCGTTGAGGATGTAGTCCTCGCCGTCGCGAACGGCCTTGGTGCTCAACGCCGCCGCGTCGGAGCCGACGGCGGGCTCGGTGAGCGCGTAGCTGCCGAGCAACTCCATCGAAGTCAGGCCGGGCAGCCAGCGGTTGCGCTGGTCGTCGTCGCCGTAGGCATCGATCATCCAGGCAGCCATGTTGTGGATGGAGATGTAGGCCGCCACCGCGGGACACCCGGTGGCCAGCTGCTCGAAGATGCGCACGGCATCGAGCCTGCGCAGCCCCGAGCCGCCCACGTCCTCGCGGACGTAGATGCCGCCGAGGCCGAGCGGGCCGGCCTTGCGCAGCACGTCCACCGGAAAGTGTTTCTGCTCATCCCATTCCAGCGCGTTGGGCGCGAGGAACTCGTCGGCGAACTGGCGCGCGGTCTCGCCGATCGCGCGCTCGTCCTCGTTCAGAATGAACATCCGGTTCAGTCCATCGTCGGGATGACGAACGCGTTGGACTCCTTCAGACCGGAAGGCCAGCGCTGGGTCACCGTCTTTGTCTTCGTGTAGAAGCGGATCGAATCCGGGCCGTGCTGGTTCAGATCGCCGAAGCCGGACCGCTTCCAGCCGCCGAAGGTGTAGTACGCGATCGGCACCGGGATCGGCACGTTGATGCCGACCATGCCGACCTCCACCCGGGACGCGAAATCGCGGGCGGTGTCGCCGTCGCGGGTGAAAATGGCCACGCCGTTACCGTATTCGTGCTCGTTGGCCAGGCGCAGACCCTCCTCGTAGTCCTTGGCGCGCACGACGCTGACCACCGGGCCGAAGATCTCCTCTTTGTAGATGCGCATGTCGGCGGTGACCTTGTCGAACAGCGTCGCGCCGACGAAGTAGCCGTCCTCGCTGCCTTCGACGGTCAGGCCGCGACCGTCCACGACCAGCTCGGCCCCCTCATCGATGCCGATCTGGACGTAGTTGTTCACCCGGTCCACACCGTCCTTGCCGACCAGCGGGCCGAAATCGGCGCCCGGGTCGTCGGAGCGGCCGATGTTGAGCTTGTGCACCCGCTCGGTCAGCTTGGCCACCAGACGATCGGCGGTCTCCTCGCCGACCGGCACGGCCACCGAGATGGCCATGCAGCGCTCGCCCGCGGAACCGTAGCCCGCGCCGATCAGCTGGTCGGCGACATCGTCGAGATCGGCGTCCGGCATCACGATGGCGTGGTTCTTCGCGCCGCCGAAGCACTGGGCGCGCTTGCCGTTCGCGGTCGCCGTCTCGTAGATGTACTGGGCGATCGGGGTGGAGCCGACGAAGCCGACGGCCTTGATCCGGGGATCGTGCAGGATCGTGTCCACGGCCTCCTTGTCGCCGTTGACCACGTTGAACACGCCGGCGGGCAGTCCCGCCTCCAAGAACAGCTCGGCCAGCCGCAGCGGGACCGAGGGGTCGCGCTCGGACGGCTTGAGCACGAAGGCGTTACCGCAGGCCAGCGCGGGACCGGCCTTCCACAGCGGGATCATGGCCGGGAAGTTGAACGGGGTGATGCCCGCGACGACGCCGAGCGGCTGACGCATCGAGTAGACGTCGATGCCGGTGCCCGCGCTCTCGGTGTATTCGCCCTTGAGCAGGTGCGGGATGCCGGTGGCGAACTCGACGACCTCGAGCCCGCGCTGAATGTCGCCCTTGGCGTCGGCGATGGTCTTGCCGTGCTCGGCGGAGAGCAGCGCGGCCAGGCTGTCCATCTCGTCCTGCACCAGGGTCAGGAACTTCATCAGCACCCTGGCCCGCTTCTGCGGGTTGAACGCCGCCCACACCGGCTGGGCCGCCGCGGCGTTCGCGATGGCCGCCGCTACCTCGGACTTGCTCGCCAACGGCACGCGCGCCTGCACCTGGCCGATGTTCGGGTCGAAGACATCGCCGAAGTTGCCCGAGGCGCCTGCGACGTGTTGCCCGCCGATGAAGTGAGTGAGTTCGCGAACCATGCCAGTCCTTGTCTGTCGTCGTCGACGCGCGGTGGCGCGATCTGCGGTCATCCTATAGTTGGATGTCCAAGTATTTACATGACAGGACACGAATGTGATTCATCCCACCGGTTCGAGGGTCAATCGGACCCGCGCGGCGACCGCGCCATGACGATCGCACCCGTCGTCAGCAGCACGGCGCCCACGATCAGAACGAGACCGGCCGCGCCCAACCCCTCGGTCCACTCCGACACCGCCTCGGCGATGGCGATCGCGACCGCCCCCGCACCGCCGATCACCAGCACCGGCGAACGGTGCGTCGCGTACAACGCGAAGCAGGCGATCGCGACGAGCACGGTGAGCCCGGCCGACACGCCGCGCCCCTCGAAGTCGACCCACTGCGCGCCGAGCAGCGCGAGGGCGATCGCGATCGCGTATCCCGCCCAGAACTCGACGAACGCACCCGCGCGCGTCAGCCCGAACCAGACCATCCCGAGCGCGAAAAAGCCTAGGCCGACCCAGAGTTCGTCCAATTCCAACAGTGTGCCGAGCACGCCGCCGACGACGGGCACCGCGAAACCCGCGCACGCGAGCATGCCGACCACCGAGGGCAGCGCCACATAGCCGAGCACCGCCGCGACCAGACCCGCGCATACCGCGAGCACCCATGCCTCGTCGGATCCCGAATCGTCGATGCCCGCCCCGACCGCACCGGCGAGCGCGGCCGCCGCGAGCGCGAACAACACCGCGGCCAGGCGCGTCCGCGCGGTCGGCATCGGCGAACGGAACAGCGACGCGCGTCCGGCCAGCGCGATGCCGCCCAGCGCGAGCCCGATCGCGACGGCCGCCAGGATCGCCACCCGGCTCGCCTGCGCGAGATCGCCCCACGACGCCTCGAGGAACAGCACCAGCCCGCCGAGCAGCAGTCCCGCACCGGCGTACGCCGCGACCTCGGCGACCAGCTTGCCCGGCGACGGCCGCGCCGCGGCCTCCTCGGCGGCCACCTCGGCCGCCACCGCATCCCGTTGCGCCTCGGTCAGCACACCCTCGTCGACCAGCCGGCGCAGTGCCGTCCCCACCCGATGCCCATGAGCCATCGGTCCAGTATCACCGCGACATCCGGCGGAGGCCACGGCGTGGCGGCTCGCGATTATCTGGCGATGTGATCGCCGTCACCGTAGAATTACTTTGACGTCCTAGTATCGGGCGCCATAAGGACTCGCCGGAGGACTCCCGTGGCCGACAGCAGCGCGCTCCACACTCCCGCCCATCCCGTCCGTTTCGTGACGTCGGCGGCCCTGTTCGACGGGCACGACGCCGCGATCAACATCATGCGCCGGATCTTGCAGTCCCAGGGCGCGGAGGTGATCCACCTCGGGCACAACCGCGCCGTGCACGAGGTGGTCGCGGCCGCGATCGAGGAGGACGTGCACGGCGTCGCGGTCAGCTCGTACCAGGGCGGCCACATCGAATACTTCGAATACCTCGCGGCCGCGCTGAAAGAGGCGGGAGCGGGCCACATCCGGATCTTCGGCGGTGGCGGCGGGGTGATCGTGGCCGAGGAGATCGAGCGACTGGCAGACGTCGGCGTGCGGATCTTCTCCCCCGAGGACGGCCAGCGGCTCGGATTGCCCGGCATGATCAACGAATTGGTGCGCGCCTGCGATGACGACCTCGCCGAGGAGTTCCCCGCGACCGAGGCCGTGCTCGCGGGCGAACGGCCCGCGCTGGCCCGCGCCATCACCTGCCTGCAACAGGACACCCTGCCCGCCGCCGACCGCGAGGCGCTGCTCGCCGCGGCGAACGCGCGCGCCGTGCCGGTGCTGGGCATCACCGGCACCGGAGGCTCCGGAAAGTCCTCGCTGACAGACGAATTGGTGCGACGACTGCGCTCCGATCAACAAGACAAGCTCCGCGTCGCGATCCTCGCGGTCGACCCGACCCGCCGCCGCGGCGGCGGCGCGCTGCTCGGCGACCGGATCAGAATGAACGCGCTCGACGGCGCGCACGTGTTCTTCCGTTCGCTGGCCACCCGGGGCAATCACGAACTGCCGCGCAACATCGACACCATCATCGCGGCGTGCAAGGCCGCCGGGTACGACCTGGTCGTCCTGGAGACGCCGGGTATCGGCCAGGGCGACACCGCCATCGTCGACCACGTCGACGTGTCGATGTACGTCATGACGCCGGAGTTCGGCGCGGCCTCCCAACTCGAGAAGATCGACATGCTCGACTACGCGGATGTGGTGGCCGTCAACAAGTTCGAGCGCCGCGGCGCCGCCGACGCGGTGCGCGACGTGTCGCGTCAGCTGCTGCGCAACCGCGAGGCCTTCGGCGCCCGCCCGGAGGACATGCCCGTCTTCGGCACCAGCGCGGCGACTTTCAACGACGACGGCGTGACCGCGCTCTACCAGCACCTGACCGGCCTGCTCGGCGAGCACGGCCTGCGGCTGGAGCCCGGGACGCTGCCGCGGGTCGACACCAAGGTCTCCACTCGTTTCGCACAGATCATCCCACCCGCCCGGGTGCGCTACCTGGCCGAGATCGCCGAAGCGGTGCGCGGCTACCACGCCGAGACCGCCCGGCAGGTCGCCGCGGCGCAGCGCGTCCAGCGGTGCGAGCAGGTGCTCGCCGAGCTGCCCGAGGACGCGGCGGTCGCCGAGCTGCTGACCGCCGCACGCACCGAACTCACCGGCGACAATGCCGCGCTGCTGGCCGAATGGCCCTCGATCGCGGAGAGTTACCGCGGCGACGAACAGGTGGTGCGGGTGCGCGACCGCGAGATACACACGCCGCTGCGCCGGGAGTCGTTGTCGGGCAGCAGCATCGCGCGCGTCGCGCTCCCCCGCTACACCGATCACGGTGAGCTGCTGCGCTTTCTGCGCGCGGAGAACCTGCCGGGCCGCTTTCCGTTCACGGCGGGGGTGTTCCCGTTCAAGCGGGACAACGAGGATCCCGCGCGGATGTTCGCGGGCGAGGGCGATCCGTTCCGCACCAACCGGCGCTTCAAGGTGCTCTCCGCGCACGCCGACGCGACAAGGCTGTCGACCGCCTTCGATTCGGTGACGCTCTACGGGCGCGATCCCGACGAACGGCCGGACATCTACGGCAAGGTCGGCACCTCGGGCGTCTCGATCGCCTCGCTCGACGACATGAAGGCGCTCTACGACGGTTTCGACCTGACCTCGCCGACCACGTCGGTCTCCATGACGATCAACGGCCCAGCCCCGACCATCCTGGCCTACTTCCTCAACGCCGCCATCGACCAAGCGATGCAACGCTTCTCGGACGCCGAGGGACGCGAACCGTCCGAGGACGAAGCCGCCGACATCCGGGCGAGGACGCTGGCCACCGTGCGTGGGACCGTGCAGGCCGACATCCTCAAGGAGGACCAAGGCCAGAACACCTGCATCTTCTCCACCGAGTTCAGCCTGCGCATGATGGCCGACATCCAGGAATGGTTCGTGCGCAACAAGGTTCGCAACTTCTACTCGGTGTCGATCTCGGGGTATCACATCGCCGAGGCGGGCGCGAACCCGATCAGCCAGCTCGCCTTCACCCTCGCCAACGGATTCACCTACGTGGAGGCCTATCTGGCGCGCGGCATGGACATCGACGACTTCGCACCCAATCTGTCGTTCTTCTTCTCCAATGGCATGGACCCGGAGTACTCGGTGATCGGCCGGGTCGCGCGGCGCATCTGGGCGATCGCCCTGCGCGACCGGTACGGCGCCAACGAACGCTCGCAGAAGCTGAAGTACCACATCCAGACCTCGGGCCGTTCGCTGCACGCCCAGGAGATGAACTTCAACGACATCCGCACCACGCTGCAAGCGCTGATCGCCGTCTACGACAACTGCAACAGCCTGCACACCAACGCCTACGACGAGGCGGTGACCACGCCGACGGAAGAATCGGTGCGCCGCGCGCTGGCCATCCAGCTGATCATCAACCGCGAGTGGGGCATGGCGATGAACGAGAACCCCCTCCAGGGCAGCTTCCTCGTCGACGAACTCACCGATCTGGTCGAGGAGGCGGTGCTCGTCGAGTTCGAGCGGATCAGCGAACGCGGCGGCGTGCTCGGCGCCATGGAAACCGGCTACCAGCGCGGCAAGATCCAGGACGAATCCATGCTCTACGAGCGGCGCAAGCACGACGGCTCGCTGCCGATCGTCGGGGTCAACACATTCCGCAATCCGAACGCCGAGCAACACCGGGTGCTCGAGCTGGCACGCGCCACCGAGGCGGAGAAGAAGTCCCAGCTCGACCGCGTGCGCGAGTTCCAGCAACGCCATCGCGACGCGGCGCACGCGGTGCTGGCCCGGCTGGACGCGGTGGCACGCACCGACGAGAACATCTTCGCGGTGCTGATGGACGCCGCGCGGGTCTGCACGCTGGAGCAGATCACCGACGCCTTCTTCACGGTCGGCGGACAGTACCGGCGCAACGTGTGAGGCTCGGGGCCGGCGAAGCTCGTCGTTGGCCCGCGCACGGCCACCGCCGTGTGACAATCGCCGGGTAATCCGCCACGACAGGAGGGACACGATGGACCTCGCGGGCCTACACGTGATCGACGCGCACATCCACCAGTGGGATCCGCTGACCACGCCGCGCGATTTCAGCAACCTCGCCCGGCTGTTCAAATACCTGCCGGTGCCGATCGATCTCGCCACCCGGCTCGCCCCGCGCCGCGACCGTGAATTCGTCGGCGACCCAACGGCATACGTGCATCCCTATCTGCCCGCGGACTACCGGTCCGACGCGACGGGCGTCCCTGTCGAGTCGATCGTGCACATCGAGGTCGAGTGGACCGGGTCCGGCCCGACCGCCAAGGCCGACGAGACCCGCTGGGTTGCCAGCCTGCCGTTCGGCGTCGACACACCGCGGCTCGGCGCCGTCATCGGCTCGGCCGATCCGGCCGCCGACGGCTTCGCGGCCCTGCTCGACGCGCACCGGACGGCGTCGCCGCTGTTCCGCGGCATCCGCACGATGGTCGCGCACCACCCCGACACCGGCATCAGGTCCTTCGCGGGCAGCGCGGGCGCGCTCACCGCGAGCCGTTTCCTGGACGGGTTCGCCGAACTCGCCGAGCGCGGGCTCTCCTTCGAGGCCTGGGTGTACTCGCACCAGCTGCCGGAGGTGACCGCGCTGGCCGAGCGCTATCCCGAGGTCACCATCGTGCTGAACCACCTCGCCACGCCCGCGGGTCTGTACGGCAAGGTCGGCAAGTACACCGGCGCGAATCCGGGCGAGCGCAGGAAACTGTTCCTGAGCTGGCGCGACGACCTGAGCGCGCTGGGCGCCCTGCCCAATGTGGTCGCCAAGGTCAGCGGACTGATGATGCCCATACTCGGGCATCCGGTGCCCGCGCGCGGGAGTTCGACGCCGGTGCCCGAGCTGGTGGAGCGGATCGGTCCGCTGGTCACGCACGCGATGGACGTCTTCGGGCCCGAGCGGCTGCTGTGGGGGTCGAACTTCCCGGTGGACAAACCGATCACGAGCATCGCCGACAGCGCGCAGGTGGTCGCCGACGCCGTGACCGCCCACGGTGGCGGACCCGTCGACCTGGCCCAGATCTTCCGCGGCACCGCCGAGCGGGTCTACCGCGTCGAGGCGCCGGAGTAGCTCCGCCGAGTCGCGGCCCGTTGACAAAGGCGCGGGGCGCGCGCCTAATGAGGTGGCAGGTGCGGACAGTGATGTCGCCCGACATCACATGCGTCCGCGCAGCCGGACTCATGGAGCGAGCGGTGCGATGAACGAGACGACCATCGACCACGAAGTGATCATCGTCGGGGCCGGGTTCTCCGGCATCGGCGCGGCGATCAAGCTGCGCGCGGCCGGTTTCGAGGACTTCCTCATCGTCGACGACGCGGACGGCGCGGGCGGCACCTGGCACTGGAACACCTATCCCGGTGTGGCCGTGGATATTCCGTCGTTCAGTTATCAGTTCTCCTTCGATCAGCGGGCGGACTGGTCGCGGGTCTACGCACCCGGCCACGAACTCAAGGCCTACGCCGAATCGTGCGTGGACAAGTACGGACTACGCCCACGCATCCGTTTTCGCACCACGATCACCGACGCGGAATTCGACGAACAGCGCCACCTGTGGCGGCTGCGCACCGGCTCCGGCGACGAGTTGCGCGCCCGCTTCGTGATCAGCGCGACCGGCGTGCTGACCCGGCCGAAGCTGCCGGACATCCCCGGCGTCGGCGATTTCGGCGGCGCGACCATGCACACCTCGCGCTGGGATCACCGGGAAAGCCTGCGCGCCAAGCGAGTCGCGATCATCGGAACCGGCGCCTCCGCGGTGCAGGTGATCCCGGAGATCGCCCCCGAGGTAGCCCATCTCGTCGTCTTCCAGCGCACCCCGATCTGGTGCCTGCCGCGGCCCGATCTCCCGCTGCCCGCCCCGGTGCGCCTGGCCCTGCGGCTGCCCGGCGGGCGATCACTGACCAGATTGATCAGCCAGGCCTACGTGGAGCTGACCTTCCCCATCGCGGCCCACTACTACCGGTCGCTGCCGACCGCCGCGGTGGGCGAGCGCGCCGGGCTCGCCCACCTGCGCCGCCAGGTGCACGACCCGGTGATACGCGAAAAGCTCACGCCCCGTTACGCGCTGGGCTGCAAGCGCCCCAGTTTCTCCAACGATTATCTGACCGCCTTCAATCGCGACAACGTGGTGCTGGAGACCGACCCGATTCGCGAGATCACCGCCACCGGCGTGCGGACCGACGCCACGGAGCACACCGCGGACGTGCTGATCCTGGCTACCGGCTTCAAGGTGATGGAATCGGGCAACATGCCGACCTACGATCTGCGCGGCGTCGGCGGCCGGGATCTCGAGAAGTGGTGGGACGAGCACCGATTGCAGGCCTACGAGGGCGTCAGCGTGCCCGGCTTCCCGAACTTCTTCTCGGTGATCGGCCCGTACGGCTACAACGGCTCGTCGTATTTCGCGCTGATCGAGAACCAGGTCCGCCACATCCTGCGCTGCCTGCGGCACGCCCGCGCGACCGATTCGACCCTGGTCGAGGTCACCGAGGAAGCCAACGATCGCTACTTCCGGGAGATGCTGGCCCGGCGGGGCGGCCAGGTGTTCTGGCAGGAATCCTGCGCCGTGTCCAACAGCTACTACTTCGACAAGCACGGCGATGTGCCGCTGCGGCCTTCCACCACCGTGGAGGCAACGTGGCGCAGCGGTCATTTCGATCTGGCCGACTACCGGTTCGCCGCGGCGTCCTGAGCGCGGCGGGCGCTCCTCAGCGGGTGGTCGCGGCGGCAATCTGCCGGGTCAGGGTCTCGCGGGCGGTGACGAGGGAAGGGCCGTACCAGGTGAGGCTGCGGCCCTCCACCAGCGCGCAGGGAATGCCCGGAAATGCCTCAGGCCCATCGGTTTCGGTGAAGACGTACGGCTCGTCGGGCAGAATCGCCAGCTCGACGCCGCGGGTCAGTTCGGCCTCGTCCACGCGGGGGTAGCGCTCCGGGCGGTCCGCGTGCACGAGGCGCAGCCCGAGCCTGCGCGCGAGGTCGCCGGTGAAGGTATCGCGGCCGACTACCATCCACGGCTTGCGCCAGATCGGGATGACCGTCGCCCGCTCGGGCTCCGGAGGCGCTGCGGCCCAAACGTTTTCGGCGGCATGCAACCAGGGCGGCGCGGGTACGCCGATGGCCTCGACGAACAGCCTGGCGAGCGAGGGGAACGCGGCGTCCAGCGTCTCGATTCTGGAGACCCACACCGGGATACCCGCCGCGCGCAGGCGTTCCACGTCCGCGCGGCGGTTCTCCTCACGATTGCACAGCACCAGATCGGGAGCCAGTTCGACGATCCGGCGCAGGTTCGGGTTCTTGGTGCCGCGCACCCGTTCGACGGACAGGTCGGCCGGGTGGGTGCACCACTGCGTCGCCGCGACGAGCAAATCGGGACAGGTGGCCGCGACCGATTCGGTGAGCGAAGGCACCAGCGACACCACGCGCCGCACCGGGCGGACGATCGACACCTCGGCGCCCAGGTCGTCGCGCAGCGAGATATGCCGGGGCGGAACGACGTTCACGACAGAATCCGGTCACACAGGACGCGCAGCCGCTCGGGCGGCACCTCGGGCAGCGTGTTGCCCGCGCCGAGTACCAGCAGGTAGAGAATCTGCGCCGTCTGCTCGGCAGCGGGCTCCGGATAGCCGATCTCGTCGAGCAGTTGGCGCAGGAACGCCAGCCGGGCGGCATCGACGCGCTGCTTGGCCGCGGCGGCGACCGGGTCGTCCAGCGCCCACGCCCGGACCGCCACTTCCAGGCGGGCCGGTTCCCCATCGGCGAGAACCAGGTCGATCAGCAGGTCGAGCCTGCCGCGCGGGTCCAGGCGCTCGGCCGCCTGCACTTCGCGGATGTAGCGCAGCGTCTGCACCTCCTCGAAGTGCGCGAGCAGCGCCTTCTTGTAGCCCGGCATGCCCGAGAAGTGGTGGTAGAAGGACCCGGTGCTCAGCCCGGTCGACGCGACCAGTTTGTCGATGGTCAGCGCCGTCGGCCCCGCCGTGCCGAGAATCGACAGCCCGGATGCCAGCCATGAGGTCTTGCCCGCCACGAAGACCACCCTATAACATAATTTTTGTTCTGTTCCTGGGATGCTCACCTCCGGAGGTCGCGATGACCGCTATGACAGCCACCGCCCAGCCCCGCAGCTCCACCGCCCGATGGCCGATCCGCGTCCACTACGCGGGCGCCGTGTTCCTCGGCCTGATCGGCTTCGGCCACGAGCTCGCCCTGCACATCTTCAACGGGGCCGATGTCGCCGGTGAGGAAGTGATCAACGAGCTGTCCAGGAACACCACGACGGCGTTGTTCGAGGGCGGCAGGGAAGTGACGGTGTTCGGGCTCAACACCGGTTACAGCGTGGGCATGGGGCTGTTCGGCTTTCTCTTTCCGCTGCTCGCGGTGGTGGCCGTCCGGGCGGCGCCGGGGCTGATCGCGCGCTGGTCGCTGTTCAACTGGATCTGCGTGGCGGCGGCGGGCGGCACGTTCTGGATCTCCTGCCTGTACTTCCCCGAACTCGTCGTCGCGTTCGGCGGGCTCTCGACACTCTGCTACGCGGCCGTGCTGGTGGCCGGGCCGCGCCCATCGACGGAATAGACGAAAAGCGCAGGTCAGCGACCCTTCACGGGACGGACCGTCGGCGGAACGGCAGGGCAGCGCAGGTTCGGCACAAGGGCAGTGAGCGGACAGCAATCGGGCGTTACCTCGCCAACTCCGACGGAGCAGACTGGGAAGTGGCACCCGGCGCCGAGACACACCGGCCCCAGCGCACCGGACGGGATCCGCCCGACGAAGTCCGGAGACGCGGGCCCAGCCTCGATGCCGGGTGCTGGCTTTCGTCGGCACGAATATGCCGCGGCGGGCTCGGCCCCGCGGCCAGGCCCTGTGTCGAAGTCCGGCCGGATGCCTCCGTGGCTCGGATCGTCACCTGGCAAGGCGGAGGAGGAGCCGATATCGGGGTTGTATCGGCGACGACAACGCGGCCAGGCGGCGATCCGATCCGCGGAGGTGCCGGATGGGACTTCGACGCAGGGCCTGTTCGACACAGGGCTTAGGTGTGACACAGTGCCTAGGTGTGACACAGGGCCTAGGTGTCTCGCAGCGAGGTATACAGCGCGGCGAGCTCCCGTATTCCGGTCGCCGCGCTCGCCTCGTCCTCGGTGCTCATGCGAAGCGCCTTGCGTAGCAGCACGGGATCGAGATCGTCCATCGCGGAACGGAATTCGACCTTCGGGAGGCCCGGAAGGGGCGTCTCGTCGCCGTACGGATCGTCGCTCTGGACCGGTCGCGGGTCCCGCTCGATGCCGCGGATGAGCGTGTCCAGGTCCAGTCCGCGCAGCGTGAGAATCTCGCGGGGCCGCTCGTCGAGTCGCTCGGCGAGCAGGTAGCAGACCGCCGCGACGTGTTTGCATGGCCAGCCCGGGTCCGGACAGGTGCAGTCGAAGTCCAGCTCGGCCGCCGTACTGGGCAACAGCAGCGAGCCGAGCCCGGTGGGCAGCGCGCCCGAGGCGATCTCGGCCAGCATGCCCGGCGAGCTGCGGATCGTCTCGATCAGCAGGTCCAGTTCCTCCTCGCGCACCGCGCGCACGCGGAACGCCGAGGTGAACGGGCGCGGCTGGCTGCCCTGCACCTCCGCGACCACCGCACCCGGCTCGATCCGATAACTCACCACCTGCCCGGACCGCGCATAGCTGCGCCCGCGGGCCAACCGGCCCGGCTCGGCCATCGCCTCGACCGCGTCGATCAGCGCCCTGCCCCACCAGGTGCGCCCGAATCCGCCGCGGCGGCTGCGCGCCGCGACGCCGCCCTCGACCGGCAGTCGCTTGCCGTACTTGCTGTAGTCCTCGAACGTCATTCACCCACCGCCTCGGCGCCGAGGGCGAACAGGTCGCGCAGTTCGTCGGTGCTCAGCTCGGTGATCCAGTTCTCCCCCGCCCCGACGGCCAGGTCCGCGAGCCTGCGCTTGCCGTTGATCATCTCGTCGATCCGCTCCTCGATCGTGTCGACGCAGACGAGCTTGCGCACCTGCACCGCGCGCTGCTGCCCGATTCGGAACGCGCGGTCGGTCGCCTGGTTCTCCACCGCCGGATTCCACCAACGGTCCAGGTGCACCACGTGATTGGCGGCCGTCAGGTTCAGTCCGGTACCACCGGCCTTGAGCGACAACAACATCAACGGCGGCCCGTCCTCGGACTGGAATCCGGTGACCATGGCGTCGCGACGGCGCTTGGGCACGCCGCCGTGCAGGAACGGGATCGGGGCGCCGAAGCGCTCGGCGAGGAACGGCGCGATCAGCTCGCCGAACTCGCGGAACTGGGTGAACAGCAACGCCTTCTCGCTGTCGGCGAGCACCGCGTCCACCACGTCCTCGACCAGGGCCAGCTTGCCGGATCGGTGCTTGCCGCGGGTCAGGACGCCGGAGCCGTCGCCGAGGAAGTGCGCGGGGTGGTTGCACACCTGTTTGAGGCGGGTCAGCGCGCCGAGCACGGCGCCCTTGCGCGCCATGCCTTTCGCGTTCCTGATCTTCTCCATCATGTCGTCGACCACCGCCTGGTACAGCGCGGCCTGCTCGACGGTCAGGTTGGCGCGCACCGTCATCTCCAGCTTTTCCGGCAGGTCGCTGATGACGGAGGGATCGGTCTTCACCCGGCGCAGCACGAACGGCTGGGTGACGAACCGCAGCCGCGAGATCGCGTTCTGATCACCCTCCCGTTCGATCGGCACCGCGAACCGCGCGCGGAAGGTCTGTGGGCTGCCCAGCAGTTTCGGCATCGCGAAATCGAGGATCGAGCGCAGCTCCTCCAACCGGTTCTCGACGGGAGTTCCGGTGAGCGCCAAGCGGTGTCGCGCCCGCAGCGCGCGGGCGGCGCGGGCCTGTCGCGTCCCCGCGTTCTTGATGTGCTGGGCCTCGTCGAGCACGACGCGTTCCCAGTCCTGCTTGCTCAACGCTTCGATGTCCCTGGCGAGCAGCGAATAGGTGGTGAGCACCAGGTCGGCCTCGGCCACCGCCGCATTCAGTTCCGCGCCGCCGCGCCGACCCGCGCCGTGGTGCACCAGCACCCGCAGGTCCGGCGCGAACCGCTCGGCCTCGCGCTGCCAGTTGCCGACCACCGACATCGGGCATACCAGCAGCGTCGGGCCGGGATCCGCGGACTGTTCCCGCTCGTGCACGAGCAGTGCCAGCACCTGCACCGTCTTGCCGAGGCCCATGTCGTCGGCGAGGATGGCGCCGCAACCCATTCGGCTCATGGTGACCAGCCAGGACAGGCCGCGCAGCTGATAGGGGCGCAGCTGCGCCTTCAGGCCGCTCGGGGCGGGGACCGGCTCCGCGTCGTGCCCGCGATCGAGCAGTTCGGCCGCCCATCCGGTGGCGGTGACCTCGGTGATCGGCACCTGCTCGACCCGGCTGCTCGCCAGTTCGCCGATCATGTCGGCGAAGGTGATCGGCGAATCGTCGCTGTGCGCGGCGACATAGCGGGCCGCGGCGGCGAGCGCCTTGTGATCGGCCTGCACCCATTCGCCGCGCAACTGCACGAGATCGGATTTGGCGCGAATGAGACGCGCCATCTCGGCCTCGGTCAACACGGTGTCGCCGAGCGCCAATTCCCAACGGTAACGAACCAATCCCCGCATGCCGACGGTGCTCTCCGCCGCGGGAACCGCGCTCTCCACCCGCAGCCGCATGGACGGGGCGGAGATGCTCCACGCGCGCGGCAGCAGCAACCGGATGCCCGCCGCCTGCAACGCGTGCGCGCCGTGCGCCACGAGATCGGCCACCACCTCGGTCGGCAAGAGCAGATCCATGGTGCGCGGATCGGTCGGCAGGTCGCGCAGCCTGGGATAGGCGCGCTGCGCCTCCCCCAGCTTGTCGATGACGGTGCGGACCAGGCTCGGGTCACCGTGCAGCGGGATCGGCGCGGGCGCCTCACCCTCGGTGCGCAGGCAGACCTCCAGGCGCCACAGCGCCACCGAGTCGTCGGCGAAGCCGAGCTCGCCGTCCGGCTCCAGCAGGCGCAGTACCAATTCCGGCTCGTCCACGGTCAGTCCTGCGCGCCAGCGTTCCAGCACCTCGGCCAGCTGATGGCTGCCGCTGCCGAGGGGGCTGTCGCCGACCAGCGCGGCCAGCAGCGGATGCGACAGCGGCGGCGCGTCCATCGACCGCCTGGCGATCGGGTCGGTCAGCTCGCCGACGAGATCCTCCAGCACGGCGGCGGGCCGCCCGGCCACGTGCAGGGCGGCCGGGGCGGCCACCGCGAGCTCGGCCAGCCAGGCACGCTGACGTGCGCCGCCCACCAACCGCCACCGCACCCACCATTGGCCGTCGTCCCTGCGCAATTCGGGCACGATCCGCCCGGCCCGCACCCACCGCTCGACACCGTGCGCGACGTGGGCGAGGAAGCGCAGATCACCGGATACGGCCGAGGCGGGCAACGGCTGGCGCAGCGCCGCGGCGGCGGCCTCCGGCGCGAGCGCGTGCGCGGGCACCGTGACCCGCTCGGCCGCGCCCGACGCGGGCACGAGAACCTCGGCCCGATGCCGGAACCGCGACGCGCGCAGGACGCCGCCCAGCGGGTCGGGCAGTGCGTCCGGCACCCCGTCGTCGGTCCACAGCAGCAGACCGGCCCCTGGCGACCACAGTCCGTGCAGCATCCGCCCATCCAATCAGGCGGGTCCGACATCTCGCCGCCGCGCCGTCCTGGATTTCTGGCGCTGAGCGGAACATACTGGGATATCCGCTGGTCACGACTGAGAATCACAGCTGAGTGTCAAGGAAGCGGAGGGCAGCAGCATGACAATTCTGCTCCAGGTAACCGAGCAGAGCTTCTCGCCTACAACGCCGTGGGAGCGGCGCAAGTTCACCTTCGTCAACGCCGCAAAGATCGTCGGGATGCGTCTCGACGGTGTGGGCGGCGTGTGGATCGACCTGTCACGCCCAGGGGAATCACAGCACCTGGCTCAGGTCCCGGACCCGCACGTGGCGATCACCTTCCTGCTCACCACCTTCGCCAAGATCGCCGAGTGCGAGGAACGCGGCGGCTCCTGGCTGATCGGGCACGACGGGATGCACACCGAGTCCATCGCGGCCACCAGATTCCCGCCGCGAGCGACCGAGGTCGCCGGCGACGACCTGCTGGCGCGCGCCTGGTTGTGAGGCCGCGCACGCTCCACAACTGATCAGCTCGCTTGTCGCAAGACCCACGAATGTCGGTGCACACGAGTACAAGTGGCATCGTGCGTACTCACGTCCAGGGTCGGTTGCTCGCGCCGCTCGTCGCGGCGCTGCTGCTCGCGGGCTGTGGAGGGTGGTCCGCGGGCCAAGTCGCCCCGGCACCGGGCAGCCCGAGCAGGGCTCAGCTCGAACAGTTGCTCGCCGAGGTCAGGGTGATCGCCGAGCGCACGCGACCCGGCGGCTACGAGCGCGGCTGCGGCAACGGACAGGGCTGTGTCTTCGGCCCGTCCTGGACCGACGACTACGAGGGCCCCGGCGGGCACGACGGCTGCGACACCCGCAACAACGTGCTCGCCGCCCAGCTCACCGACGTGCGCTTCCGGGAGGGCACGCGCGACTGCGTCGTCGTGTCGGGCACCCTCGACGACCCGTACACCGGCGATCGACGCGCCTTCCGCAAGGCCGACGCGGGCGACGCGCAGATCGATCACGTCTATCCGCTGGCCGCCGCCTGGGACATGGGCGCGTCCACCTGGCCGCCGCAGCGCCGCGTGCTGTTCGCCAACGACGTCGAGACCAACCTCCTGGCCACCTCGGCGCGCGTCAACCAGGCCAAGGGCGACGGTACGCCCTCGGAGTGGTTGCCGCCTTCGCGCGCCGACCACTGCTTCTACGCGGGCCGCTACCTCACCGTCGCGGTGCGCTACGACCTACCTGTCACCGAGGCGGACAACGCGACGTTGCACGACATCGCCCGCACTTGCCCGTGACGGCGCGCCCGCCCTCCGGCGGCGACTCGTGCGCCGAGTACTTACTGCGCGCCCGTCGCGACCGGTCGTTTGGGATCGTTGGACCACTGCGACCAGGACCCGGGATACAGCGCGGCCTCGACGCCCGCGACGGCGAGCGCGGCGACCTGGTGGGCGGCGGTGACGCCGGAGCCGCAGTAGACCGCGACCGGGCCGGAGCCGAATCCGGCGAAACGCTCGCGCAATTCGGCCGCGGCGCGGAAATGCCCGTCCGCGTCGAGGTTCTCGGCGGTCGGCGCGCTCACCGCACCGGGGATGTGTCCGGCCTTCGGATCGACCGGCTCGACCTCGCCGCGATACCGCTCGCCCGCGCGGGCGTCGAGCAGCACACCCTTCCACTTGGCGACGGCGTCGGCGTCTACCACCGGCAGCTTGCCCGGTCGCAGCTCGACGTCGCCGAGTTCCGGATCGGGTTCGGCGCCGGAGATCAGTTCACCGCCCGCACTGGTCCAGGCGGGCAGGCCGCCGTCGAGGATGCGGACATCGGCGAGACCAGCCCAGCGCAGCAGCCACCACGCCCGCGCGGCAGCCATGCCGCCGGTCGCGTCGTAGACGACCACCGGGTCGCCGGTGCGGATACCCCAGCTGCGCGCGCACTTCTCCAGCTGCGCGATATCGGGCAGCGGATGCCGTCCACGCGCGGGCGAGGGCGGTGCGGCCAGTTCGGTCTCCAGATCGACGAAGACCGCACCGGGAATGTGCCCGTCGAGGTAGTGCTGCGGCCCGTCCGGGTCGCCCAGCGCCCACCGCACGTCGAGTAGGCGAAACCGCCTGTCCGCCAGTGCTTCCCGAAGTTCCCCCGCAGAGATCAGTACCGCGCTCAACCCAGCTCCTCGTCCAGTTTCCCTCGCGCGCCGACCCTCCCACCATAATGGACGCTGTCGGACGAGGTCCGTCGATTGCCCGCGCATGGCCGCAGCGAAGGCGGAGGTACGCCTAGGCATCGCGCGCCGCCGATGTGCGCACTCGCGCGACATACCCGCCGGTAGGGACCGCGCGAAGTCGGTCCAGTTTCCGGGCACTGGCCGGTGACACGCCGTGTGACCAGCGGCAGTATCCGGACAATGACCAAGGTTTCCGCGCCCACCGACCCCGATACCGAGCCGCGGGAAGCAATCACCGCCGGGCTCGCGCAGCCGCTTGGGGCGGGCGTGGTGACCGCCCTGGTCGGGTTCACCAGTTCGTTCGCGGTGGTGCTGAGCGGGTTGACGGCGGTGGGCGCCACCGCGGCTCAGGCCGCGTCCGGACTGCTCGCGGTGTGCGTCACCCAGGGTATCGGGATCATCCTGCTCAGCTACCACTACCGGATGCCGATCACGCTGGCCTGGTCGACGCCCGGCGCCGCGCTGCTCGCGAGCACGGGCGCGATCGCGGGCGGCTGGCGGGCCGCGCTCGGCGCTTTCGCGCTGACCGGCGTGCTGATCCTGATCACCGGGCTCTGGCAGCGGCTCGGGAACCTGATCGCCGCGATTCCGGTCGAGATCGCGCAGGCCATGTTGGCGGGCGTGTTGTTGCCGCTGTGCCTCGCGCCGGTGCGGGCGGTGGCGACCAGTCCCGCGGTGGTGGTCCCGGTGATCGTGGTGTGGCTGGTTCTCCAGCGGTTCGCCAAGCGCTGGGCGGTGATCGCCGCGTTCGGCGTCGCCGCCGTCGGTGCGGGCGTGAGCATCGTGGCCGAGCATCGCGACCTCGACCTCGCCGCCATGGCGCCGACGGTGGAACTGGCCCTGCCGCAGTGGAATTGGCAGGCGATGATCGGCATCGCGATCCCGCTCTACATCGTCACCATGGCCTCGCAGAACATCCCGGGCACCGCGGTGATGCGGTCGTTCGGCTACCGGGTGCCGTGGCGGGCGGCCATGACCGTCACCGGTGTCGGCACCATCCTCGGCGCGCCCGCGGGCGGCCACGCGATCAACCTGGCCGCGATCAGCGCCGCCCTGTCCGCCGCGCCTGCCGCACACCCGGATCCGAAGCGCCGCTGGATCGCGGCCTGCACCGCGGGCGTCGCCTACGTGCTGCTCGCCCTCGGCTCCGCAGCCCTGGTCACCCTGGTGGCCGCCGCACCGGAGGGCACGCTGGAGACGGTGGCCGGGCTGGCGCTGCTCGCGACACTGGCCACGGCGCTGGCGGGCGCACTGCGCGCAGAAGAACACCGCGAGGCGGGCGTGATCACCTTTCTCGTCGCCGCGTCCGGCGTCGGATTCCTCGGCATCGGGGCCGCGTTCTGGGCCTTGATCGGGGGCCTGATCGTGCGCTGGGCACTGCGCACGCGCGCCACCGCTACCGGCTGAGCAGGGTGAGCGGGTCTTCCAGGAGACCTGCGGTGGTGGCGAGGAAGCGCGCGGCCAGTTCACCGTCGATCATGCGGTGGTCGAAGCTGATGCCGAGCGTGGTCACCCAGCGGACGGCCAGCTCGTCGCGAAACACCCAGGGCCGACGCCGAATCGAGCCGAGGCACAGGATCGCGGCCTCACCGGGATTGACCAGCGGCACCCCGGCGTCGACGCCGAAGACACCGACGTTGGTGAGTGTGAAGGTGCCGCCGCGCAGGTCGGCCGGGGTCGCCGAGCCGGAGCGCGCGGTCTCGGCCAGCCAGCCGATCTCGCGGCACAGGTCGCGCAGGCCGAGCGATTGCGCCTCTTTGAGATTGGGCACCAGCAGGCCGCGGCCGGTGGCCACCGCGATGCCGAGATTCACGTAGTGCTTCGTGACGATCTGCTGATTCGCCTCGTCCCAGCAGGCATTCACGCCGGGGAACTCCGCGATCGCGGCGAGCGTCGCCTTGGCGACCAAGGCCAGCGGCGTGAGCGTCAGTCCGGCAAAGGATTTGGTGGTGCGCAGGTGGTCGAGCAGCTCCATCGACGCGGTGCAGTCGAGCGTGACGAAGACGCTGGCCTGCGGGATCGTCCGCGCGCTCGCCGACATGGCCGCCGCGGTGCGCTTGCGGATGCCGGTGATCGGTGCGCGTTCCTCGCGCACCGAGGGGCGAATCACGCCGGCGTCCTGGTCCGATGCCGGGGGCGCCGGGCTCGGCGCGGGCGCGAGGTCGGTGCGGTGCGTGGAGGGCCGCGGGGGCGAGACGGGCACCGCGCCGCGCACGTCTTCGACCGTGACCGCGCCGTTCGGACCGGAACCGGCGACGAACCACAGGTCGATGCCGAGTTCCTTGGCCAGTTTGCGAGCGGCGGGCGTCGCCGCGGCGCGCGCTTCCGGCGCGGGCCTGCGCCTGCGCGACTCGGCCTCGCCTTCGGGCCCGTAACCCACGAGCACCGATTTCCGGCCGTTGCCGTCCGCGGTGTCGGGTCCTGGCGACGGCTCACCGGCCGCCTCGGGCTCGATCTGGGCGGCGGCCACCGCCGTTGGCGGCGACGCGGTCCGCACCCGGATCAGCGGCGCGCCCACCTCGACCGTCTCCCCCGGCTCGGCGAGCAGCTCCTCGACCCGTCCCGCGAACGGCGAGGGAAGCGCGACCACGGCCTTGGCGGTCTCCACCTCCGCGATGGTCTGATTCAGCTCGACGTCGTCGCCGACGGCCACCGACCAGGACACCACCTCGGCCTCGGTGAGCCCCTCCCCGAGATCCGGGAGCCGGAATTCGAGAACGTGGCCGTCGTCTTCCACGAAGTGCCTCTCGGATCGGATCGATGGTCAGGCGGCGAGCGAACGATCGACCGCGGCGAGGATGCGATCGGCGTCGGGCAGGTGGTGCTTCTCGAGCTTAGCCGGGGGGTAAGGGATGTCGAACCCGCCGACCCGCAGCACCGGCGATTCCAGGTGATAGAAGCAGCGTTCGGTGATCCGCGCCGCGATCTCGGCGCCGAGCCCGCCGAAGACGGGCGCCTCGTGCACGACGACCAGCCTGCCGGTCTTGTCGACCGATTCCTCGACGGTGTCGAAATCGATCGGCGCGAGGCTGCGCAGGTCGATCACCTCGAGCGAATGTCCTTCCTCCGCGGCGATTTTCGCGGCAGTCAACGCCGTAGAAACGGTGCCGCCGTACGCGACGACGGTGGCGTCCGCACCGGTGACGCACACCCGGGCCCGATCCATCGGAAGCTCGGGCGGGGCGCCGAAATCGACGTCGGCCTTGTCCCAGTAGCGCCGCTTCGGCTCGAAGAAGACGACCGGGTCGTCCAGCGCGATCGCTTGGCGCAGAAGGTGGTACGCATCGGCCGGGTTGCTCGGCGAGACCACCCGAAGCCCGGCGGTGTGCGCGAAGTAAGCCTCCGGCGATTCCGAATGATGCTCCACCGAACCGATGCCGCCGCCGAACGGAATGCGAATCGTGATGGGCGCGATCACCTTTCCCTTGGTGCGGTAGTGGATCTTGGCGACCTGGGAGACGATCTGGTCGAACGCCGGATAGACGAACCCGTCGAACTGGATCTCGCAGACCGGGCGATACCCGCGCAGCGCCATGCCGAAAGCCGTTCCGACGATGCCGGATTCGGCCAGCGGGGTGTCCACGACGCGGTTGTCGCCGAAGTCCTTCTGCAGCGTGTCGGTCACCCGGAAGACGCCGCCGAGCTTGCCGATGTCCTCGCCCATGAGCACGACCTTCGGATCGTCCTCCAGCGCCCGGCGCAGCCCGGTGTTCAGCGCGTTGGCGAAGGTGGTGATCATGGGCGTGCTCCTTCCTGTCCCGCGGAGGACGGACCGGGGTCGCCGGTCAAGTACTCCGCGTATTCCCGCCGCTCTTGGTCGAGCAGCGAATGCGCTGTCGCGTAGACGTGGTCGAACAGCTCCATCGGCGCCGGGTCGGGCATCTCGATGGTCGCGGTGCGCACCTGCCGCGCGACGTCGTCGGCATGGGCGGCGACCCGCCGTTCCCAGTCCTCGTCGAGCAGACCCTCCCGCGCCAGCAGTCTGCGCACCCGGTCGATCGGATCGCGACGCTTCCACTCCTCGGTCTCGGCCGCGGAGCGGTACCTGGTCGGGTCGTCGGCGGTGGTGTGCGGGCCCATCCGATAGGTGAGCGCCTCGATGAAGGACGGCCCGCCGCCCGAGCGCGCCCGCGCAACGGCCTGCCTGGTCACCGCGAGCACCGCCAGCACGTCGTTGCCGTCGACCTGCACGCCGGGCATGCCGTACCCGTACGCCCGACGCGCGATCGGCGTCGCGCTCTGCACCCGCACCGGCGCGCTGATCGCCCACTGGTTGTTCTGGCAGAAGAAGACCACCGGCGCGCTCCAGCTCGCGGCGAAGCCGAGCGCCTCGGCGATGTCGCCCTGGCTGGTCGCGCCGTCGCCGAAGTAGGCGATGGTGGCGATCTCGGCGCCGTCCAGGTGCGCGGCGTAGGCGTATCCAGTGGCGTGCAGGCCCTGCGATCCGACCACGATGTTCGGGTTGGTCATGTTCACCGCGCCCGGATCCCAGCAGTAGTGCGCCGCACCGCGCCACAGGCGGGTGAGGTCGGCGGGCGGGACGCCGCGGCAGTAGGCGACGGCGGCTTCGCGGTAGCTGCAGAACACGTAGTCGTCGGCGTGCAGGGCGCGCGCCGAGCCGACCTGGGCGGCCTCCTGCCCGAGCAGCGGCGGCCACAGTCCGAGCTGGCCTTGGCGCTGCAACGCGGTCGCCTCGACGTCGATGCGGCGGGTGACCACCATGTCCTCGTAGAGCGCGCGCAGCTGGTCCGGCCCGACGTCGGCGACGAGGGCGGCGTGCTTGCGATCGAGAACGCGGCGGCCGTCGGGCTGGATCAACTGCACCGGGTATGTGGGCTTCTCCGCCATGACCGCTCGCCTCCTCATCTGCGCCGAGCACGAATGTGTCCTACTTCACAGCATCCACGAGAAGGCGGTCTGCGCAAGTGGCCGACATACGAATGAGCAGAATGCTCAAATCGGTCGGTCCAATTGGTGTCATACTGCGTTGTATGTCCAGTAAGGAACCCGTCGACGCCACGTTGGACGCCACCGACGCGCGCCTGCTGCTGGAGCTGGTGGCCAACCCGAGGGCGACCGGCGTGGAACTGGCCAACCGCCTCGGCCTGTCCCGCAACACCGTGCAGGCGCGGCTGTCGCGGTGGGAGGCGAGCGGTGTACTCGGGAGCTTCGAACGACGGGTGCAGCCAAGGGCGCTGGGGTATCCGCTCGCCGCGTTCGTCGCGGTGGTCGTCGATCAGCACCAATTGGATTCGGTGGTGGACGAACTCGCCGAGGTCCCCGAGGTCACCGAGGTGTGCGGCATGACCGGGCTCACCGACCTCACCGTCCGGATCGTCGCCCAGGATGCCGACGACCTCTATCGAATTGCCGGGCAGATCCTCAAGATTCCGGGCGTGGAGCGCACCAATATGGCGCTGGTGATGCGGGAACTCGTGGGTCCGCGTACCGCTCCGCTGCTGGACAGGCTGGCCGGAACCAGCTGAGTTCCCGCCCGCGCTCCTCCCGCCCATCTCCGGCCGTGCATATGGTGCGGGCATGGAGATTTCGGGCAAGGTCGCGATCGTCACGGGGGCGGGCGCGGGAATCGGGGCGGCGCTGGCGCGGCGGCTCGCCGAGCGCGGGGCGCGAGTCGTGGTCGCCGACCTGGACGCGGATTCGGCTGCCACGGTAGCGGAATCACTTGGCGCACAGGCTGTGTCAGTCGGCGGAGACGTCTCCGACGAGCGCGTGATACAGGCGCTGATCGACCGCGCCGAAGCCGAATTCGGCCCGGTGGACCTGTATTTCGCCAATGCGGGCATCGGCGGCGGCCCCGGCCTGGACAGCACCGACGCGCAGTGGTCGGCCGCGCTGGAGGTGAACGTGCTCGCCCACGTTCGCGCCGCTCGCCTGCTCGTCCCCGGCTGGTCGGCGCGCGGCGAGGGGTACTTCGTCGTGACCGCCTCGGCCGCGGGGTTGCTCACCCAGATCGGCTCCGCACCGTACTCGGTCACCAAACACGCCGCCGTCGGCTTCGCCGAATGGCTCTCGGTCACTTACGGGGACAGCGGGATTCGGGTCAGCTGCGTCTGCCCGATGGGCGTCGACACCGAGTTGCTGCACGGCGATCCGATCCCCGGCGACGAGGCGGCCGCCGCGCTGGCGATCAAGGCGGTCACCTCGGCGGGCGCGGTACTCTCGCCACGACATCGGGCGGATGGTGCCGGGCGAGTGCCAGGTCGACCTGGCCGACCACGCCGATTACCCGCGGTTCCGCGCCTGGCTGACCGAACAGCTCGAGCTCGGGATCGCCGGGGGCGCCGTCAGTCGGTGACGAGCTCGGCGGCCGCGGTGCGGATCACCTCGGGGATCTCGACCGGCTTGCGCGTCTCGGAGTCCACGTAGACGTGCACGAAGACGCCCGTGGCCGCGAGCTCGAGCGAGCCGTCGGCGTCACGGAAGATCGCCAGGTCGTAGGTGATGCTGGAGCGGCCGAGCCGGGAGATGCGCAGGCCGACCTGGAGCTGGTCCGGGAAGCTGATCGAACCGAGGTACTGGCACGAGGTCTGGGCGACCACGCCGAGGGCGGGCAGATCCCTGATGTCGGTGCCGGTCGCGTGCATCAACCAGGCGTTCACCGCGGTGTCGAAGTACGAGTAGTACGTCACGTTGTTCACGTGGCCGTAGTGGTCGTTGTCCGCCCACCGAGTCGGTACCGGCCAGAGCACGGGATACTGCTGTGTCACCCGGCCGACGATAGCTCAGCGGGGGCCGCGCCCTGCCGGTGGTCGCGGGGACTGACCCCGAAGTGGCGTTTGAAGGCGGCGCTGAGCGCGAACGCCGAGCCGTAGCCGACCTGGCGCGCGATGGCCTCGATGGTGGCGTCCGATTCCTGGAGCAGGTCGGCCGCGAGCGCGAGGCGCCATTCGGTGAGGAAGGCCATCGGCGGTTCGCCGACCAGATCGGTGAACCGCCGGGCCAGCGCGGCGCGGGACACGCCGACCGCCTCGGCGAGGCTCGCGACGGTCCAGCCGTGCGCCGGGTTGTGCTGGAGCAGGCGCAGCGCCTTGCCGACGAGCGGATCGCTGTAGGCGTGGTACCAGGCGGGTGCGTCGTTGCGGGCGAACCAGGCGCGCAGCGCGGCGATCAGCACCAGGTCGAGGAGGCGGTCCAGCACCGCGCCCTGGGCGGGCTGATCCTTGGTGGCCTCGTCGGCGAGGATGTCGAGCAGGCGGCTGTCGAAATCGCCGTGCGGGAGCACCGCGATGGGCGGCAGGGCGCGCAGCAGGCGTTGGCTCGCCGCACCCGCGGACTCGTAGGTCCCGGTCACCATCATGGTGGCGCCTTCCGGGTCGGTTCCCCATTGCCGGACGCCGAGACTCAAGGTCTCGCAGAGGATTTCACCTCCGGGGGTCTTGGTGACCTGGCCGGGGTGGATGATGATCTGCGGCGGCGTCGCCGGATCGTCGGCGACGGTGTAGGGATGCGGGCCGCGGAAGATCGCGACGTCGCCCGCGTGCAATTGGCGCGGTTCGCTGGTCCCCGAAACCCTGTTTGCCTCTTGCGATTTCGGCTTCGCGCCGGGCGCTGGGCGGTCCGGGACGATCCAGGCGGTGCCGCGGATCATCGACAGCACGGTGAGCGGCGCTTCGTCCTGGATGCGCAACGACCACGGCGGATCGAGCAGCGAACACATCAGGAACGCGCCTCTGGCACGTGGACCTTCGAGCAGACTGGCGAGCGCATCCACAGGTCCACAGTAGACGCACACGCATGGTTGCGAGCGGCTGAACCATGTTCCGTCTCGGCTCCGGGCGATGTACTCAATACATGAACAGCAACGACAGCGCCCAGCCCCGCATCCTCGTCACCGGAGGCACCGGTAAGACCGGTTCCCGGGTGGCGGACCGGCTCGCGGCGAGCGGCCACGAGGTCCGCATCGGGTCTCGTTCCGCGGAGATTCCGTTCGACTGGACAGACCGCAGCACCTGGGGGCCCGCACTGACCGATATGGACGCCGTCTACCTCGCCTACCAGCCCGATCTCGCCGCTCCGGGCGCTCCGGACGTCATCCGGGCGTTCGGCGCCGCGGCCAAGGCCGCAGGCGTGCGCAAGCTGGTGCTGTTGTCCGGACGCGGCGAACCCGAAGCGCTGGAGTGCGAGTGGATCGTGCGGGAATCCGGCCTGGCGTGGACCGTGGTGCGCTGCGCCTTCTTCGCCCAGAACTTCAGCGAGGGCGCGTTCGCGGACTACATCCTGTCCGGCGCGGTGGCGCTGCCCAACGGCGACGTGCCGGAACCGTTCGTGCACGCCGACGACATCGCCGACGTGGTGGTCGCCGCGCTGACGGAATCCGGGCACGACGGCGCGGTCTACGAGCTCACGGGACCGCGTGCGCTGTCCTTCGCCGAGGCGACCGCCGAGATCGCGAAGGCCACCGGCCGCGACATCCAATTCGTCCCGATCACCCGCACCGACTTCGTTGCGGGCCTGACCGAATACCAGGTTCCGGCGGACGAGATCAGCCTGCTGGACTACCTCTTCGGCACCCTGCTCGACGGCCGGAACTCCGCCACCACGGATGGTGTGCGGCGCGCGCTCGGGCGCGAGGCCAGGGACTTCAGCGAGTACGTCGCCGAGACCGCGGCGGCCGGGGTGTGGGCGGTAACGGAGGTGCCCGTGCACTGAGAGTGCCAGCCGTGCCGGAAGGAGGTGCGAGCCGACGACGACCGCGCCGCGGTTCCCGCCGAATACTTAGCATTTGTCATGGAATTCGCGCGGAGGCGTGGCGCACAGATCGACGAATCGACCACGCCGGACAACGCGATTCTCCGGAATACCGGACGCCGCAGACCGGTTGAAATTGTCAGAAGTGAAATGTACCCACCCGCGGACGTGGAGTTCAACGGCGAGCGCCACGCAACCGGACCACCTCGGGCCGACGATGTCCCGAACCGGCCCCGTGGGTGGGTGCTGAGGGGTCGTGAGGGGTTTGTCCGGGCATGTCGGCCGGTTAGCGCGGTCGCCGCTCCACCGCGCATGCTGGCGGTGCCGCCACCTGCGAGTACTGCCGGTCGGAGGCGCAGGGGCCGAAGCCCGATGGATGCCGGGCGGATCGGGGCCGCGACGGTGGTCTCGGCGTAGACGATGGGACACATCGCCCGCAGCCTCGACTTCGATGGCTCGTCGACGGGCAGATCAGCGACCGTAGGCAAGGTAGCGCCGCCGAAGGCGGGAGTTCGCACCCGAATCCTCGCCCATGCGCCAGGACGGGATCGCATGGCTGATTCGTCGGTGCGCCTCCCGGATTCAGTCGTCGGCACGCCCATCCCGTGGGTGCCAACGCAGCGGGCTCTATGGTGGCGATCAGTGGGCGTCGTCCGAGGTCCTTGTGTCGCTGGGGGATTCGACGGCGGGCTTCGACTCGGCCGGGGCGACGACACCCGCCTGCCAGGCGCAGAGGAGGACGGCGAGGAGCGGGACCACCATGGCGGTGCTGAGGGGGATCAGCTCGGTGAGCCAGCCGATGATGGCGGGGCCCGCGAGCAGGCCGAGATAGCCGAGGCCGAAGACGCGGGACATGTCGGTGGCGGCGGTGCGGGTACCGAGATTGCCTGCGGCCGTGAAGATCTGTGGGACGCCGCCGGCGAGGCCGAGGCCGCAGAGCGCCCAGCCGATCAGCGTCAGCGGCGTCCAGGGCGACAGCATGATGAGGCCGAGGCCGAGGGCGGCGAGGAGGGTTCCGTAGCGAACCACGGCGACCCGGCCGAATGCGCCGCTGACGCGGTCGGCGGCGAAGCGGCCCGCGGTCATGGTCACCGAGAACGCGCCGAACGCCAGCGCGGCGGTGGCTTGGTCGACGCCGAGGTGTTCGCGCATGTGCAGGGTGCTCCAGTCGGCGGCGACGCCTTCCGCGAGCAACACCGCGAAGGCGAGCGCGGCCAACGCCAGCACCTTGCGCCCGTGCCCGGGTTCCGGGACGGCGGCGGCGTCCTCGGTGTGCGCCGGGCCGATCACTTCCGAACCGGGCGGCTCCGGCCGGTGTGGCGTGGCGGCGCCGGGCAACAGGCGCGGAACGCTTCCTGCCAGCAGCGCCAGGCAAGCCACCGAGGCCAGAACCAGCGTGACGCGCACGTCCCAGCCCGCGCGCAGAGCGGCGGCGCCGAGCAGCGAACCCAGCAGCCCGCCGCCGGAGAACAGGGCGTGGAACGCCGACATGATCGGGCGTCGATAGGCCCGCTCGACCTGCACCGCTTGGGCGTTCATCGAGACGTCCAGCGCGCCGTTGCCGAAGCCGAAGCAAGCCAGCGCCGCACCCAACGACACCGGGCCCGTCGCGAACCCCGGACCGAGCACGGCCACCGACGCTATGAACGCCGCCGCACCCACCAGCCTGCTGCTGCCGAACCGGTCGGCGAGCGGCCCCGCGATCCGCATGCCGACGATGCCGGCACCCGCCATCAGCAGAATGAACATGCCCAACGTCGAATGGGAAACACCCGTCCGATCGGTGATCACCGGGATGTGCACGACCCACATCGCCAGCAGGAACCCGTTCAGACCGAACACCGTGAAGACCGCTCCCCGCGCGAGGCGAGTCCGCCCGTCGACCGTCATGGCTGGCACCACTTCGACGGTACCCGGCAGTGACGCGACCGATGCTGCGTTCCTGAGCTCGGAGGCAGCGGCACGGATCGGATCGGCTTTCGTGGTTGACCGTCAGCCGGATGCCGTGGTCGACCCTCGACGATCCGACCGACAACGCGGTCGGCGAACGCCTCGACGAGCGTCCCGTCCCCGCAGGTGAGCTTCCCCAATCCGCCCCAACCCTGGCGCGCCTACAGGTACATCCCCGATTCCGGGCGGGCCGCGGTGGTGTCGATGCGGCCCGCGCCGTGTTGCAGGGCGAGGAGTTCGGCGAGGGAGAGGCCCTCGTCGGGGATGGTGGCGGCGGAAGGGCCGAGCCTGCGGCGCGCTTCGGCGGCCGAGAGGCGGCCGATCTCGAGTTGCGCCAGGCAGCGGCCGGGGCGGGTGACGGCGGGGTGCAGGCGGGACAGGTCCTCGTTGGTGGTGATGGCGACGAGCACGTCGCGGCCTTGGCCGAGCATGCCGTCGGTGAGGTTCAGCAGTCGCGAAAGCCCCTGGCCCGCCGAGGCTTTCGCTTCGGCCCTGATGAGCTCGTCGCAGTCCTCCAGCACCAGCAGCCGCCAGCGGCGGCGTTCGTCGTCGACCTCGGTCGCGGCCGACATGAGGTAGCCGGGCTGACTGAACAGCATCTCCGGATCCAGCACACAGTCGACCTGGCACCACGGCTCCCACGCCCTCGCCAGAGCGCGCAACGCCGTGGTCTTCCCGGTGCCGGGCGGGCCGTGCAGCAACAGCAGCCGCCCGCGAATGTCGTTCGGCGTCAATGCCATCAACCGGTCCAGCGCGCTCGCGGCAAGATCCGGGTAATTGCGGCGGATATCCGACCAGACCGGTGTCTCGATGTCGTGTTGACGCCGCCGGGGACCGTGCTGCCCGTGCAGGTACCAGAACCCCATCTGGATGCCGTCGTCCACCTCGGACGGTTCCTCGGCGTCTCGGATCGATTCGGCCAGAATGTCGTTCGCCAATTCGTCGGTGACGGCCGTCACCTCGACCACCGCGGACCGGTCGGCCCACCGGTCGGCGCGCAGCGTCCAGCCCTCGCCGACCACGAGGATCGACCGGCTGTTGTCCTCCTCGATGGCGCGGGCGACCCGCGAACCCGCCGGGCGCAGCGGCGCGTCGGCCCGCACCCGTTCCAGCTGCTTCTTGCGGTAGCGGGCCTGATCTCCTCGAGCGAACGGCGTCAGCGCGAGCACATCGAGCACATCGCGCGGTGAGTAGTACGAATCCAGTGCGACGGACCACCGCAGGCTCTCGGCCGGATCGGCCGGACCCGTCTCGGGCCCGATCAATCGAAGTGGTTCCTTGCGTTCCAACATTCCGACCATGATCGGCGTGTCGGACCGGCGGCGTCCACCGAATTAACCCATGACGACACGAAGCGGCCCCCCGCTCCAGTGGAACAGGGGGCCGCCGTACTGCGCGTTTACAGTGCCTCGAGCTCTACAGCGCCTTGAGTTCTTCGGTGACGGCGCCAACGGATTTCTTGGCGTCGCCGAAGAGCATGGAGGTGGTGTCGGCGTAGAACAGCGGGTTGTCGATGCCGGCGAAGCCGGAGTTCATCGACCGCTTGAGCACGATCACGGACTTGGCCTGGTCGACGTTGAGGACCGGCATGCCGTAGATCGGGCTGGAGGCGTCCTCGCGGGCGGCGGGGTTGGTGACGTCGTTGGCGCCGATGACCAGGGCGACATCGGTGCGGCCGAACTCGCCGTTGATGTCGTCCATTTCCTTCATCGCGTCGTAGGACACCTCGGCCTCGGCGAGGAGGACGTTCATGTGCCCGGGCATGCGACCGGCGACCGGGTGGATGGCGTATTTGACCTCCACACCCTTCTTCTCGAGCAGTTCGGCCATCTCCTTGACCGCGTGCTGAGCTTGGGCCACGGCCATGCCGTAGCCGGGGACCACGATCACCTGGTTGGCGTAGGCCATCTGGATCGCGGCATCCGCGGCGGAGGTGGCCTTGGCCTGCTTCTGCTCGCCACCACCGGCGCCCGGCGCGGTGCCGCCGCCACCGAACCCACCGGCGACGATGGCCGGGATGGAGCGGTTCATGGCCTTGGCCATCAGGTTGGTCAGGATGGTGCCGGACGCGCCGACGATCATGCCCGCCACGATCATCGCGGTGTTGTTCAACGCCAGACCCGCCGCCGCGGCGGACAGACCGGTGAGCGCGTTCAACAGCGAGATGACCACGGGCATGTCCGCGCCACCGATGGGCAGCACCACCATCAGGCCGAGCACACCGGCGGCCAGGAGCAGCAGCACCATCCACCACCACGGTGCGCCACCGTCGGCGGCGCCCAGGCCGATGACCACGGCCGCGGCGATCGCGACCACCAGCAGCAGCAGGTTCAGCGGCTGCTGCAAGCGGCCGATGCCGATCGGCTTGCCGGGCAGGATCTCCTGCAGCTTGCCGAAGGCGATCAGCGAGCCCCAGAACGAGACCGAACCGATGATCGCGGCGAACAGCGAGCCGACGATGATGTGCACGGTCGGTTCTTCCCCGTGCTGGAAGTCCGAGAACCCGGTGGTGTCGAGGAACTCCGCCCACGCGATCAGCGCGACCGTGCCACCGCCGACGCCGTTGAACGCGGCCACCAGCTGCGGCATCGCGGTCATCTTGGTGAACCGGGCCGGTGGCACACCGAGCCCGACACCGACGACCAGGCCCGCGACGATGATGATCCAGTTGCTGGTGTCGCGCACCGCGATCAGGGTCGCGATGACCGCGATGCCCATACCGACCGCGGCGATCCAGTTGCCGCGCACCGCGGTCTTCGGGCCGGTCAGGCCCATCAGACCGTAGATGAACAGCGAGAACGCGACGATGTAGAGGATGTTGACCAAGTTGTCCATGACGTTTACTCGCCCGCCTTCTCGACCGCGGCGACCGGCTTCTTGCCCTTGAACATGCCCAACATCCGGTCGGTCACCACGAAACCACCGATGACGTTCAGGGTTCCGAAGACCACGGCGACGAACAGAATGAGCTGGATGCCGATCGAGGGATCCTCCACCCGGCCCAACGTCACCAACGCACCCAACACCACGATGCCGTGAATCGCGTTGGTACCCGACATCAATGGCGTGTGCAGAGTGTTGGGGACCTTGGAAATGACAGCGAAACCGACGAACCCGGACAGCACCAGGATCGCGATGTTCGCCAACAATTCGGTATACATCAGTTCACCTCACGAGTGACGCAGGAATCGGCCAGCACCTGATCGTCGAAGTCGGGGGCCACCTTGCCGTCGACCAGCATCAGCTCCAGCAGGGCCGCGATGTTCTTGGAGTACAACTCCGAGGCGTGCTCGGGCATGGTCGCGGGCAAGTTCAGCGGCGAGGCGATGGTGACACCGTGCTTGACCACGGTCTCACCGGGTTCGGTCAGCTCGCAGTTACCGCCGGTCTCACCGGCCAGGTCCACGATGACGCTGCCCGGCTTCATGCCCTCCACCGCGGCGGCGGTCACCAGCCGCGGCGCGGGGCGACCCGGCACGAGCGCGGTGGTGATCACCACGTCGAAGCCCTTGATCGCATCCTCCAAAGCCTGCTGCTGGCGGGCCTTCTCCTCGTCGGTCAGCTCACGCGCGTACCCGCCCTCACCGGCGGCGTCGATGCCCAGGTCCAGCCACTGCGCACCCACCGACCGCACCTGATCGGCGACCTCGGGGCGCACGTCGTAGCCGGTGGTGCGGCCACCGAGCCGCTTGGCCGTCGCGAGAGCCTGCAATCCGGCGACACCGACACCGAGCACCAGCACGGTCGCGGGCTTCACGGTGCCCGCCGCGGTGGTCAGCATCGGGAAGAACCGCGTGGACTCCGACGCCGCCAAGAGGACGGCCTTGTATCCGGAGACATTCGCCTGGGAGGACAACGCGTCCATCACCTGCGCACGCGAGATCCGCGGAATCGCCTCCACCGCGAAAGCCTGCACACCGGCCGTTTTCAGCGCGGCGATCTGGTTGTCGGCATTGCGCGGAGCCAGGAATCCGATCAGCGTCTGTCCGTCCGACAGCTTGGCCACCTCGGCATCGCTCGGTGGGGCCACCTTCACGACCACCTCGGCCGACCAGGGATCGCCGATGGTCGCACCGGCGGCCTCGTAGGCCTCGTCGGGAATGAGCGCACCCAGTCCGGCGCCGGCTTCCACGACCACATCGACGCCCTGCTTCAGCAGCGCCGGAATGATCTTGGGCACCAGAGCGACACGCCGCTCGCCCGCGTTGGACTCGCGAACGACTCCGACACGCGCTCCGCGCGGCGACGAGTCGCCAACGTTTTGCGTTGTCTCCACTGTCAGACTTCCCTCTCGTGCTGGCTGTTGGCCACCGACCGATGTCCGGACGAAGTTACTTACGAGTAAGTTCGCCAAAAATCCTCGCAACTGTACCCGGCTCGCCGTGAGCGTAGCTGAGATGCCCATCACAGGGCGGGGTCGGTTTCCGCCCAAATGTCGGATTTGCACCGCGTCGACGCGGCCCGTCGACACCTCCGTTCCCATCACGCCGCGGCGATCGCCTCTGTTGTGATGGTCGTCCGCGCAGGTGAGCGCCACAAGATCGAACCTCCAGGTCTCTTACTTACCCGTACGTCAGCGAACTGGTCAGGCGCTCGAGACCGAGCCGCGGAGTGATGGGCGTCATGTTCGAAGGAGGGTTCGGGGTGTTCCGCGCCACTCGTACGCCGTATGGTCGCGGGTGTGAACGACTGCGTCTTCTGCCGCATCGTGGCGGGTGAAGCTCCGGCAACCAAGGTCTACGAGGACGCACTGCTGTGCGCGTTCCTCGATATCCGTCCCGTCGCGCGTGGACACACGCTCATCGTGCCGAAACGGCACGCGACCGAACTGGAGGATCTCGACGCCGATGTCGGCGCACTGATCTTCCGGGCCGGACACCGGATCGCGCTGGCGATGCGACGCAGCAGTCTGGCTGCCGACGGCGCGAACCTTGTGCTCAACGACGGCAGAGCCGCGTTCCAAACCGTTCCGCACATCCACTTGCACGTCATCCCGCGCAGGCACGGCGACAAGCTCAGCTTCGCCAAGGGCTTCCTGCTGCGCAGGCCGCACGACCCGCAGAGCACCGCCGCCGCCATCCAGATGGGCCTGGCGACGCTCGCGCGTCAGGACGACACCCAGGATGTGGGCACCGAGGAAGGAACGGCATGACCGACCAGACGACAGACCGCGCCGAACTGACCGCGCTGCTGGCCGAACAGTGGGACGCCATCGCGGCCTTGGTCGCCGATCTGGATGAGAACCGGTGGCGCACACCGTCGCGGCTGCCCGGCTGGACCGTGTTCGACGTGGTCGCGCACGTGGTGGGCACCGAATCCTGGCTGCTCGGGGAGAAGCCGCCGCCGCACGATCCGATGCGCGAGAAGACCGACGTCCGGTCGCTGCCGCACGTCCGCAACGAGCTCGCGGTGCTCAACGAGATCTGGGTCGACCGGCTGCGCCCGCTGCCCGGTGCGCGCCTGCTGGAGCTGTTCCGCGACGTCACGGACCGGCGGCTGGCGGCGCTGCGCGAGACGGACGACGCCGCATGGACGACGCCGACCGTCTCGCCGATCGGGCAGGTCCCCTACGGCCGGTTCATGCGGGTGCGGCTGTTCGACTGCTGGATGCACGAACTCGACATCGCCGACGCGCTCGGCGTCCGGGTGGACGAGGGCGGCAGGCGCGCGGAGCTGGCGTTCGCCGAGTTCTCCGGGTCGCTGCCCCGGGTGGTCGTCAAGCTCGGCAAGGCGCCCACCGGGTCTCGCATCGCCTTCGTGCTGACCGGTGCGCTCGAGCAGACCCTGCGCATCGCGGTCGACGAGCGCGCCTCCTTCGTGGACGCCTTCGACGGCTCCGCCGATGTCGAGATCACCATGGACTCCGGGCTTTTCGTGCGGCTGGGCGGCGGCCGCCGTCAGGCGGCCGACCACCTCGGCGACATCGCGGTCACGGGCGACGAGGAACTCGGCGGCCGCCTGGTCAGGCATCTGGCCTTCACCCTCTGAGCCGTGCGACTGTTCCTGGCCGCCTATCGGTTCGGCAAACATCCGGATCGGCTCGCCGCGCTCGTCGGCGCGCCGGGCCGAGTCGCCGTGATCCCCAACGCCTGTGACGCCTGGCCCGCCGCGTGGTCGTCGGCGGTGACCAGCGACCTGGTGCCGCTGCGCAAGCTCGGATACGCCCCCGAGGTGCTCGATCTGCGCGACTACGTCGGGCGCGCGGCGGATCTGGAGCGGCGGCTGGCCGAATTCCCGCTGATCTGGGTACGCGGCGGCAACACCTTCGTGCTGCGCGCCCAATTCGCCCGCAGCGGAGCCGATCTCGCGCTCACCCGGCTGCTCGCCGCCGACGCGCTCGTCTACGCCGGGTACAGCGCGGGCGCCTGCCTGCTCGCCCCGGACCTGCACGGCCTGGAGACGATGGACGATCCCCGCGAGGTACCGCCGACCTGCGGCGTCGAACCACGCTGGGACGGACTGAATTTGGTGGAGCGCCGGATCGTCCCGCACATCGACTCCCCCACCGACCCGGACGGCCTCGGCAACCGGCTCGCGGCGGACTACCGCGCCGAGGGCATTCCGCACTGGGCCCTCACCGACGACGAGGTGGTCCTCGTCGACGGCGACCGCGCGGAGATCCTTCGCTGACCTCCGCGCTCCCTCCATATGTATTCCTCGCATAGGCACCGACTGTGTGAGGAGTGCGAAAAGGAGCGGTCAGGCTGCGGTGGTGGTGTTGCGGAAGACGATCCAGCGCATAGCGCTGTACATATAGAGGGCCTCGCAGGCTCCCGCGAGCAGGCGCGCGAGGTGGTATTCGAGGCCGAGGGCGGTCAGTCCGCTGCCGACGCCGAGGATGAAGGCCACGTAGTTGATCACGACGACCACGATGTACACCGCGGCTTGCCTGCCGACGGGGGCGTGCGAGTGGAAGTTGAAGGTGCGGTTGAGCACGAAGGCCAGTCCGAACGCGCAGACGTAGGCGAGCGTGATCGAGACCGGCACCGGCCAGTTCCACCAGCCGTGGAACAACGTCAGCAGCACCAGGTCGACCCCGAAGGTGAAGCTGTTGATCAGCGCGAAACCGAGGAACGTCGGCGGGACGACCCGGTCCAGCCCCAACGGCAGCCGCGCGACGACGATCTCGCACCAGCGGGTGAACCGGTCGGCAAGGGAGTCGGTGGCGACGGCCAGATCGGGCACGCGGCCAGCATGGCAGCGGCAGGTGACCGTCAGGTGAGCTGCCGGCAAACCGGCGGGGACTCGGCGGATCTCGAGTACTGCCGATCCGGCGTCGTAGATCAGCCGATCTGGCCCAGCGGTTCCGGGCGGTCCAGGCTCGACCACGCCATCAGCCAGCGGCGGCGGGTGACGTCGTCGGCGTCGGCGAGCAGCGCGTCCAGCAGGATCCTTGGATCGCGGCGCCATTGCTCGGCAACCGTCGCCAGCGCCTCCTTGCCGAACAACCCGGACCGGTCCAGCGCGGTGAGCCAGGTACCGAACTCGCCCGCGTGGATGCTGCGCAACGCCTCCAGATCGACGGCGCCGTCGGCGAACTCGTCGGCGAACAGCGCGCCGACGAGCTCTCGGTAGTCCGGTGATTCGACCCGCATGCCGTCAACCCTCCGAATGTGTGGCAGGTCTCCGGAATGGTCGAACGATCCGTCGGCCGCGGGCGTCCACCGTCACGACGACGGCCGGTCCGCGCACGGCGAGCCCCTGCACCCGCGATTCTTGCCCGACGCGCCGCGAATTACCAGTCCGGCCGTACCAGTCGCCCGGAACGGCATAGTGTGGACAGGCGTGGACCTGCATGAACTCGTCGCCGCGCTACCCGAGCACGCGGTGCTCACCGACCCCGATCTGCTGACCGGCTACAAGCAGGATTGGGCCCGCGATCCGGACGCGGGCACGCCCGCGGCGGTCGTCCGCGCCACCACGACCGAGGACGTCGCGGCAACCCTGCGCTGGGCGCACGAGCACCGGGTGCCGGTGGTCCCGCGCGGCGCCGGGTCCGGACTGTCGGGCGGCGCCACCGCGGTGGACGGCGGCATCGTGCTGAGCACCGAGCGGATGCGCGCGATCACCGTCGACCCGGTCACGCGGACCGCAGTCGTGCAGCCGGGTCTGCTGAACGCGGAGGTCAAGCGGGCGGCCGCCGAGCACGGGCTCTGGTACCCGCCGGATCCCTCGTCGTTCGAGATGTGCTCGATCGGCGGCAACGCGGCCACCAACGCGGGCGGGCTGTGCTGCGTGAAGTACGGCGTCACCACCGACTACGTGCTCGGCATGGAAGTGGTGCTCGCCGACGGGACTCCGGTGCGGCTTGGCGGTCCTCGGCTGAAGGATTCCGCGGGCCTCTCGCTCACCAAGCTGTTCGTCGGCAGCGAGGGCACGCTCGGCGTGATCACCGAACTCACCCTGCGCCTGCTGCCCGCGCAGCCGATGCAGAGCACCGTGGTCGCGAGTTTCGCCTCGCTCACCGCCGCCACCGAAGCCATCCTCGGCATCACCGGCACGCTGCGGCCGTCCATGCTCGAGTTCATGGACGCCATCGCCATCAACGCCGTCGAGGACGAGATGCGGATGGGGCTCGATCGAGAGGCCGCCGCGTTGCTGGTCGCCCGGTCCGACGCGCCGGGAGAATTCGCCGCGCGCGAGGCCGAGATCATCGTCGCGGCCTGCGAAAAGGCCGGAGCCACCGAGGTTTTCCACACCGAGGACGCCGAGGAGGGCGAGGCGTTCACCGCGGCGCGGCGCTTCGCGATTCCTGCGGTCGAACGGCTCGGCTCGCTGTTGCTCGAGGACGTCGGGGTGCCGCTGCCGCGCCTGGGCGATCTGGTCACCGGCATCGCCGCCATCGCCGAGCGCAACGACGTGACCGTCTCGGTGATCGCGCACGCGGGCGACGGCAACACCCACCCGCTGATCGTGCACGACCCCGCCGACGCCGACAACACGGCCCGCGCCCACCACGCCTTCGGCGAGATCATGGACCTGGCCATCGCCCTCGGCGGCACCATCACCGGCGAACACGGCGTCGGCAGGCTCAAGAAGGCCTGGCTGCCCGATCAGGTCGGCCCGGACGTGATGGCGTTGACCCGGCGGATCAAGGACGCGCTCGACCCGCACGGCATCCTTAACCCGGGCGCGATCCTCTGAGGGCCGGTACCGCCGCGGGCGGCTTATACACTCGGCACACCCCCGACCAGGCCGGAACATTCCCGCGCATGAAGGAGTTGGCATCACCATGACCACCAGGCTCGAGCACAACGCCGCCGACACCCGATTCGAGATCTACGTCGACGACACCCTGGCCGGGTACGCCGACTACGCCGAGCGCGAGGACGCCAAGGTCCGCGACTTCCACCACACCATGACCTTCCCCGAGTTCCGCGGGCAGGGCATCGCGGCCAAGGTGGTCGAGTACGCGCTCCAGGACTCCAGGGAAGCCGGCTTCACGGTGGTGCCGACGTGCTGGTACGTCGAGAAGTACATCGCCGACCACGGCGAGTACGCGAACCTGGTCGCCTGAGGTGTGACCCCGGTTGTGGGGGGGGGGGGGGGGGGGA